>JBHJGO010000051.1:0-102317 GCA_050331715.1 Microcoleaceae cyanobacterium | reverse complement strand
GAACAATTAATAAAATGCCCAGAAAGCTCCATTCTAGCTTTTTCTCATCAAACGCGCCCATCAGTTAAATCTGTTGCTCGGTGCGACTGTGAATTATGCCAGGGTAAAGGTCAGGTGAATTCAAAAACAGCCCTGGAGTGGACGACTAACCAAATGATACAATTTGGATGTTCTCGAAAAGCTATCGAGCAGCTTCAGACCTTTTCCCTTTCCTCGAAGCTGACCTATCTGAATGCTTGCGTAGACATCTACCAAACCCGCAATCTTTTGAAGCACAAAAGCGCTTCCGATGTCGCAGTCTAGATCCTTTCGACCGCCTGAAGCTCCACCATCACAAACCCGACCTTCCCAGAAAGGCCTTTTTCGGTATCTTACGATTCAAGTTCTCCAGGGTTTAGTTGCCCTGCTGGAGAACCTGATCAAACAGTTAAAATCGGAATCAAACCATAGCAAGGCTGGACTTTCTAAGCTGTTTCAAAGATGGAGAGTTAATCCTGTTCTAATCGGAATTGTTGCAACAGTATTGATTATCGTCTTTAGTATTGCCCCCCGATGGTTTCAGGAAAAGCTGACTTCCCCGGAGGTAACTCCCCAAACGATTATCGCTGAAAAAGTTGCTTCTCAAGAAGAAGTCATTCCTGAATCACCTCAGATATTAATTGAAGAATTAGGGAATAATCAGCCCAATGTATTGGAGTTGAAATCTTCCCAAAGTGACCCCCCGGAAGTCGAGTTTCATACTCCTCAATTAATCCCGGAACAAAGCCTCCAAAACACTCCAGAAGAAGATCAGAATTCGCTAGAAACTCAATCTGATACAGAGGATAAGCGCTTGTCAGTAGCACCCCCCATTTCAGAAATAATCTCTCCAAAGGATACCCCTTTAGCCATTCAAACTCTAGAGAGTAATGCTTTAGAGCAAGCCACTTCACCAGCTCAAACGTCGGAAGAAACGCCAGAAAACGTAGACAATTCCCTCGAAACCGAAGTAGCATTGGCAATACCTTTCGACGATTCAAACGCTGATGCTTTGGAAGTTGATGCTTTGGGAGTTGATGCTTTGGAAGTAGCCGATCTAACAATCCAAACCATTCCGACTCAATTGCTTGCAGCCGCTCCTCCAATACCGCTAGAATTTGCGGAATTATCTCCTGATCCCCTGAGCCTAGAACATCGTCTGTTGCAAACCTTTCAGCAACAGGTATCACAACAGCTCAAAATATCTGATGCTCAAAATCCTGAAGGCCAGTTAATTCAATCTATTCAAACTGACTTTTTTGATAGCGTTCTCTGGATCAAGCTCAGCGCTCAGTGGTATCGACTGACGACCAGAAAGCAGGATAAACTCACTACAATCCTTTGGGGTCAGGCAAGACAATCAGACTTTTCCAAGCTGATGATTATCAATCCATCTGACAAGCTAATTGCTCGTAGTTCCATTATTGGGTCAGATATGATCATTCTGGAACGGCAACTGTTGGAAGACACTAACTGAAGCCATAAACTGTTGAGCTGGAAGTTCTAGTTCATTTGCATAACATCCCCGTTGCAGCTTGATAAAACTAGTAGTGCAACCAAGCTGTAGCCCATGACGCATCAATCAATCGCCGAGGAACCCTGCCAGACTCCTTATCCTCAGGTACACTCAAATCAGCAAGTGGTTTCGGTATTAAGTCGATGCCAATTTCAAGAGATGTGCCTGACGGGGGAAATCTGTGTGAATGAGAAACTCCAGACCTTGATTACTCAACTGCAGCGTTCTGAAGCTGGAGCGTTGCAGCGGCGACGATTGTTCAATCAGTTGGTTTTCCTCTTGCAGCGGCGTCCGGACTTGTACCGTGTGTCCCATCCAGACTATCCTGAAGCCCAAAATCGTACCTGGGAATGGGTTTACAAAAATATTGACAGCTTTGATCCCCAATATATGGATAACCCAGGGGATAGTGCAAGTTTTGCTGAGCGATTCCTCAAGTGGGTCAATGGCTATCTCTACTGGCGAGTGAGGGATCTATTCTCTCCAGATTCCAAGTATGAACGGTCACTCAGCGATCCTATCGGTCACGCGGATCAACAAGAGTCTGGAACCCTGGGGGATATGATCTTTGATCCCAAGACAAGAAGCGGCTTGATTCATTATTTGATCGAGCAAATTGATCAACAGGATCGGGAAAATTTGGGAAAAGCGATTCAGAACTACATTGAGCGCGATCCAGAGCAAAAACTCAAACAATGTTGCCTGCGTAAGTGCCCTCAGTGCCATGGTCAGTTACTGGCGATCCGAATTCTGATGTGGCAGCCCCCCCAACGAATTCGAGATATTGCAAAGGAGTTTAAGGTGAGCGAGCAAACGCTACACAGCCATTGGAAGCGTCGATGTCTGCCTTTGTTGAGGGAAATTGCTGAGGGGATATAGCTATAGGTTGTCTTGAAGAATTTCGCTGTAAAGAAACTTATTAAAGGAACTGAACCATGAATCTCACCCAATCCCAAGCCCTAACCGTCTTGCTCGAAAAATACGCCCATACCTTTGCAGATCGATTTGCATTGCAACAGAGAACCGCCGTCAAGGGCCAGCAGGTTTACCTGAATACCCTAGCAGTTTATGCGGTTCACTCCTATTTGAAGTGGATGGAAATTCGGACAGATTTGGAACAGGGAGACAGTTGGAATCCTGCGGCACAGGCTGTGTTCAATGTAGCGGATCTGGTGCTGCCGGGTGTTGGCAAGCTAGAATGTCGTCCGATTTTACCAGGAGAAGATTACTTAACGATTCCTCAAGAAGGGATCGGCGATCGCATTGGCTACATTGCTGTCCGCCTTGGGGAAACCCTGGATCAAGCAGAACTTTTGGGATTCCTACCCAGCGGAGCAATCAATCGCAGCATCATGCAAATTCCGCTACGAGAATTACAACCATTAGACAACTTAATCGATACAATTGAATGGCATCAGCGAATCTCAAGTCTCTGGCAGACTTTAACAGCGGTTGACTGGCAACCCGTTGAATTTTCTCTCAGGGGATCAAAGGCGGCCAATGTCCGATCTCGCTCGGTTCAGCTTGGTGAAGTTGCCCCCACCAAGCAAAGCATTGAACGGGGCAAAGCGTTTTATCTGGAATCTAATGCTGGACAGGATC
Source organism: Microcoleaceae cyanobacterium (assembly GCA_050331715.1). GTDB lineage: Bacteria > Cyanobacteriota > Cyanobacteriia > Cyanobacteriales > Microcoleaceae > JBHJGO01. The sequence goes on along the minus strand of JBHJGO010000051.1, from coordinate 99,181 downwards.
AAGCTGTTCGCGACCAGAGTGACCCTAACCTGTTACTAGCTGTTAGAGTGAGCGATCGCACCGTTGAGGATGTCGATATTAGTCTGCGTCTTTATCCCCTAGAAGAACCAGAGACCCTTCCCCAAGGGCTACAGGTGACGGTTGTCGATCAGGAAGGCACACCCTGCATGAATGCTCAAGCCAGAGAAAGTGACGACTGGATTCAGTTGGACTTTAGTTGCAAGCCTCAGGAAAAGTTTAGTATTCAAATGAGTTTAGGTGAGATCTCGATCACTGAAGAGTTCACCTTTTGAGCCATGTCAATCCCAGACCCGACAATCATTAAGCTTGTGCTGTGGTGGAATAGCACGCGAGCCCGGTTTCGTGCCAGACTTACCACTGTGACAACATGCAATGGCTTTTTGCCAGAATTTCCGCTGGAGCTGCAGGATGCTTTAATGCGATGGCGGCAAGCCTATTACAGTGAGCCTGATATTCGTTTAAAAAATAAGGGAGTGACCTATGCACCCTGTCCAGATCCAACGGCTGAAGCTAAAGCCTGCCTGAAGGAAATTAAGCAGATTCTGGAGACTTGGCTGGACAGCCCAGACGAAAACTGGCGACCCATCCGGGATGAGCTGATTCGAACCTCTAGCCGTGTGGGAGATCAGGTGCAAGTTCTGATTGAAATTGAAGATCGAGATGAAAATGGTCAACTCCATCCCCTGTGCCCACTGCTGCGTCGCCTGCCCTGGCAAGAATGGAGTTTGTTGAAGCAGGATTTTTCTCAGGCGGAAGTCATCCTCAAAGTTGAGAGTAGAAACCCCGGAACGCAACTTTTACTGAAATTTCCCCAACCTAGAATTCTGGTGGTTTTTGGGGATAATACCGGGATTGACCTGGAGCCGGATCGGGAGGTGATTCAAACCTTACAAAAGCAGGGAGCCGATGTTACCTTGCTGGAGCAACCCAATCTGGAAGAATTTTCCGGGGCGCTACGGTCTGAGCCTGGGTATCAGATATTCATCTTTTCGGGCCATAGCCGCAGCAACCAAAATGGCTCCATCGGTTGGCTAGAGCTGCAAGACAATACTTCCCTCAGAATTGATGGTGAAGCCTTTATCAGGGCCTTTAGAAAAGCAGTTGATCAGGGGCTACAGCTAGCGATTTTCAACTCCTGCGACGGTATTGGATTGGCCAATCAAATCGCTAAGGTCGGTGTACCCCGCAGTATTGTGATGCGGGAGGTGGTGCCGAATCCGATTGCCGCTCAGTTTCTCAAATATTTTTTCAAGGAATTTGCTGGAAAGCCCCAGTCCCTGGTACAGGCTTTCCATGCAGCCCGTGAGCAACTGGCTGATTGTCACTACGATACTCCCTATCCGGGTGCTACCTGGTTGCCAACGTTGTGCTTGCAGGATACCGACAATGCCCGTTCCCTGCGCTGGCAGAATTTAATTGAGAAACCAAACCTTCCCCAAGTCCCTTTAACTTGGCAACTGGTTGTTGGCCTGATGGTTCTGTTTTTAGCGGTTCCTGCTGGTTATCGATGGGTTCGCGCTCGCTACTCTACCTCCGGTTCGAGATCTGCTGTTAACTCTCCTGTCGCCTCAAGGATTAGCAAAGGAGAGCAGCTACTCATCCCAAGGAATTCCAATGCAGCCAAGGAAGCCGGAATCCGGGCCTATGCTGACTATAGTCCTGACAATCCCGATACCAATCTGATAAAGGAGGCTATCCAGCAATTTCGTCAAGCATTGAACGAAAATCCAAATGATCCAGAATCCTGGATTTACCTAAACAACGCAATTGCTGACCAACAGAGCTTAAGCACTCTCGGCAGAACACACCAAATTGCCGTCAGTGTTCCGGTAAGTAGCGAAGCAAATGCCGCTCAGGAAGTTTTGCGAGGTGTAGCCCAAGTTCAGAGTCAGTTTAATTGTGGTTTAGAGATGCTATCTCGAGCTGTGAGAAATCCGGAAAGCTCCCTGAATTGTAACGGTGGTGAGAACAACACGTTCCTGCAAGTGGTGATTGCAGATGATGAGTATGATCCTGAAATTGCTGAAAATCTCGCCCAAGCGTTTACCGAGGATACTGAAATTCTAGGCATCGTGGGTCACTATTCCAGCGACATGAGCTTGAGAGCAGGTGAAATTTATGGGAAATCTGGCTTGGTTGCTATTTCTCCAACTGCGACTGCTATCAAATTATCTGGTTTTGACCCCTTTATTTTTCGAACCGCACCCTATGATCGAGTCGCGGCCAGAGTGCTATCAGACTATTATTTTGATCGTTTAAATCAAAATAATTTAGATAAATCAACAAAGGTTGCCGTTGCTTATGTTCCAAATAATGCCTACAGTGAGTCATTGATTCAGGAATTTGAAAAATTACTGCCGGAAAAGTTTGTCTACCGCTGTGATCTAAAATCAGGCGACTTTGTGGCGGCGGAATGTATAGATAGTTCTAGACAACAGGGAGCAGAGGTAATGTTGTTGGCACCTGCTTCAGATGAAACCTTAGCAGAAGCCAGTCTATTGATCAACTATAACCAGGGAGATTTGCAGCTTTTAGGAGGGGATGTGGTTTACAATTCCGGATTGATTCAAAATCTGGGCCGAGTAGAAGAAGTGGAAGATTTAACTATTGCAATTCCTTGGCATCGGAGTCCTGATTCTGAATTTGCTAATCAAGCAGAAAAATTTTGGAAAGCAACGATTAATTGGCGGACTGCAACAGCCTATGATGCAACTCAAGCATTAGTATTTGCAATAGAACAATGTGACCCAATCTGTGATCGTCAGCAGATCCAAGCGACTCTTGCAAATCCAAACTTTTCAATTCAGGGTGCAACTGGAACTGTAGAATTTGAACCTTCAGGCGATCGCAAAACTACATCAAATGAGCTAGGCGTTTTAGTGCAAGTTAAGCCGAATCCAAATGGGGATGGATATAGCTTTAAACGAATTGATTCGGGAGATTAAAATGGCAATTGTCAAACTTGAATTAAACAAAAATATTGAACAAAGCTATACTGTTAAGCTTACTTCCTTGAATGATGAGGCAATGGTTCAGGGGCGACTTCCCGATCCGATTGACTTAAAAAGTTCCTTTCGTACCTGGCGAGAATCAGCCTGCGAGAATATTAGTCGCTTGAAACCCAAGAAAGCAGCCAGTTCATCCGACTTAAAGCAATCTGCCAGGTCTGTAAGGGAAGAAATAAATCAATGGTTGAATACTTCGGATCTTCAGAGGCAGAACGTGCGGGAAGAATTGATTTTGTTACTGAGAAGATCGCAAGACTCTGGAAAAGAAATCCGTTTGTTAATCGATGATGACGACTTTGAGATTTGTCGCTATCCGCTGCAGGAATGGAGCCGAATTGGTTCTGACTTTCCTCGGGCGGAAGTAGCAATTCGAGTCCATGGAAAAGGTTTAGAAAAAATTCGACCCATTACTCCTGATACCGATGTCAAAATCTTGATGGTGGAGGGAGCCAATGCAGTGGAAGGCTCAGAAAATGGGTTGCAGACCAACTTGGAAGTTGCAATTGTTCAGGGTTTGAAGCAGCGGGGGGCAAGGGTTAAATACCTCCCTAAACCCAATCGGCAGGAACTACGGGATGCCCTGATGGATGAAGCGGGACACCACATCTTCGTATTTTCAGGCCATAGTCGTAGCAATCAAGATGGATCGATTGGCTACATTGGCATTAATGATGAGGATGAGCTACCGATTGATGAATTTAAAAGAATCTTCAAGGTTGCCATTGATCAAGGTCTTCAACTGGCAGTATTTAACTCCTGTGATGGTTTGGGTTTGGCCAAGCAACTCGCTAAGCTGAATCTACCCCGATGCATTGTCATGAGGGAACCGGTTCCTGACGATGTTGCTGTCGATTTTTTGCAGCAATTTTTTAAGCAGTTTTCTCAAGATCAATCCCTATTTACTGCCATGAACCGGGCCAGAACAGCGTTGGAAGCACTGGAGAATAGATATCCCAGTGTAAGCTGGCTTCCGGCCTTGTGCATTCGTGAATCAGCACTGAAAAAACCGTTTACCTGGGATCAACTGATTGATGCCCCTCTTCCTCTACCCCCGATCCAGTCTAGGGATAGATTTTCTTCAACGCAAAAGAGGACATTACTCTTCATTGCGGGCCTTGTAGGGGCTAGTTTATTGGGTTGGGGAGTGCACCGATGGATAGACAAAACCGATACTGTAACCCGCCAAAATCTTTCAGAAACTTGCCCCAAACAAGCAACTCAAACCATTCCTAGAGGTAGAAACTCTAATGAGTGTCTGGCCTACATTAATGTTCCAGATCGCAAAATCTATCACGGTGGTAGTACGACCTGGGCTCCCATCCGAGGAACTGTTAATCCAGTCATTGAGGAAATTCATCCTGATTTTGATCTGACCTATATTCAACCGATTATGAAAGCTCCCGGCTCTACCAGTGGGATTGAAATGTTAATTGATAATCAAATTGATTTTGCTGAGTCTTCACGGGATCTGTTTCCAGAAGAGATTCAAATCGCAAGATCTAGAGGATTTGATTTAAAGGCTAAACCTGCGGCAGTTGATGCGATCGCCATAGTTGTCCATCCTGAGCTTAATGTTAAAAGTCTCACAATTGATCAAATTAACCAGATTTACACCGGTGAAATTAAAAACTGGAATCAAGTCGGGGGTTCCGATTTAGAAATCACTCCTTATTCTCGACCTGATGAGAGTGGAACAACTGGATTTTTTAAGGAGAGTGTTTTAGGGAATGAAGAATTCAGCGATAACGTAGAAATAGTGTCAACGACAACAATTGCGATCCAAAGATTGAGTAGAGATGAAGGAGGGATTTACTTTGCGACTGCTTCAGAAGTTGTGGGTCAATGCCTGATTAAACCCTTGCCGTTGCAAGCAAATGCTGCTAGTCCTATAGTCACTCCATACCAGGAACCTTTAGTACTGCCGACTGAATGTCCCGCTCAACGCAATCAGCTCAATATCGATGCATTTCAAGACCGATCCTATCCGCTGACCCGCCGTATTTTTGTCATCGTTAAGGAAGATGATTCGATGGATGGCAAAGTGGGGGAAGCCTATGTTAGTTTGCTTTTAACGAATGAGGGACAAAAGCTAATTCAAGAAGCTGGATTTATTCCGATTCGTTCGATTGACTGATTGATTCTGTGCATAATTTCAAGAACTCCCCCCGATTAATTTGTAGAAACTTGTGCCAAAGGGGGAAATTTAATTATGCAAATTGGTCAAATAAATGAAGACTTACAGGTAGCGTTGAAGGAACAATTCTGGCGTCAAAATGGGTTCTGGATTATTGATTAATCAATTTTTGGTAGTTGGCCATTGTTAATTGGCCACTAGTTATAGCAGTCACAAATGATTTGTGAAAAGGGGGTGAAGGGGGCGATGCCCCTTCTTGGGGACTTTGCCCCCAAACCCCTCCGTCGTTGAAAATTTTTTGTTTTCAGGAACTAGCTCTACATTAATTTCGTTGACTGGCTTGCGTTTCAATTCGACTGATTCAGACCGGGGGAGCAAACCAAATACTTCTCGAAATCGATCATCTACCGTTTCAAAGGAAACCTGACCAATCTCATCCAGCACCACATCACCTGATGGGTCAATCAGCACAGTTTGAGGAACAAATCCTCGATAATAGTAAGCAGGTTGTTGGGGATTCGCAGCATCATTTGAATCCAGGGTATCGGCAATCACTGGAATAAAATCAGCGGCTCGACCATAAAATTGCTGTAGTTGAGAAACCGTTGTCGAATATTGTTTGCAGTCGCGGCTATCGTCTAGGAAAAAGACTAACAGGGCGGGCTTAGATTGCTTAAGAGAGTCTGCCAGAGTCATCTTTGGGGGAACCAGGGAGCCATTCCCGCCGTAGAGGGCAAAAATATTGCCATCAAAACCGTCATCGTTGAGGCTCGCAAATGCACCTGGTGTCCCGATGAGAATCCAGCACAAAACTGTACAGATTACGACTTGAGTCAGCCGTCGCCAGTCAGAGGCTAGGTCTTGAAGTCTAAATTGAAGCCGCATAGTGATTATTCGGTTGAGTATGCAATTGGGTCAAGTTTGCAAAAACCATCCTAAACTAGAATCCGGGTTTCAGTAGGGTCGAAGTTCGCTATGTTAAAAAGTATTACGAGTAGATTAATAATTAGTGCTTAATGCCTGAAAATACATGCGATAGGCAGTTACTGTGCCAGGAAGCTCTTGGCCATCTGTCTGGTTGGCTCCTGGATCAATCCATGACCTACACTGCACTCAAACTAGGGCATTGGCCATGGTGAGTCGCCTAGTTCAGTGGTAGAATTCAGAGAGTTCTCAAATTTTATCCGCTAGTTCTCGCTTTGTGCGAGGATTAATGGAGATTCTCAGTTTACTGTGCTAGTTTCTCAGGTTAGTTATACAGAGCTTGCTGTTCTGAACTGATGGGGAGCTTAGCCGCTTGAAAATTGAGAATTGATTATGAACACGTTAGCTAAACTCTTTGGTAGAAAATGAGTATCGTCACAAAATCCATCGTGAATGCTGACGCTGAGGCTCGTTACCTCAGCCCCGGTGAGCTAGACCGAATCAAAACTTTCGTTATCAGTGGTGAGCGTCGTGTTCGCATTGCCGAAACCATGACTGCTGCTCGTGAGCGCATCATCAAGGAAGCTGGAAATCAGTTGTTCCAGAAGCGACCCGATGTTGTTTCCCCTGGTGGAAATGCCTACGGTGAAGAAATGACTGCAACTTGTCTTCGTGACCTGGACTACTACCTACGTCTGATCACTAACGGAATTGTTGCGGGTGATATCACTCCAATTGAAGAGATTGGAATCGTTGGTGTGCGTGAGATGTACAAGTCTCTTGGAACACCTATTGACGCGGTTGCTGAAGGCGTTCGTGCCATGAAGAGTGCTGCGACTGCTCTACTTCCTGGTGAAGATGCAGCTGAGGCCGCTTCCTACTTCGACTATGTCATTGGTGCAATGTCATAGGTCTGCTTGTCATCCCTGCTTTTAGGGTTGCAATGAGTCAATTAAATTTCTACTTAGTGACAGTCTGATAAGGAGATAAAAATCACCATGCAAGACGCAATTACCGCAGTAATCAATTCCTCTGATGTTCAGGGTAAGTACCTTGAGTCCGGTGACCTGGAAAAGTTGAAGGCTTACTTTGCAACAGGTGAGCTACGCGTACGAGCTGCAACTACAATCAGTGCCAACGCAGCAAATATCGTTAAGGAAGCAGTTGCAAAGTCTCTGCTTTACTCTGATACAACCCGTCCCGGCGGAAACATGTACACCACTCGTCGCTATGCTGCTTGCATCCGTGACCTGGATTACTACTTGCGCTATTCCACCTACGCGATGCTAGCAGGCGATCCTTCCATCCTGGATGAGCGTGTACTGAACGGTTTGAAGGAAACTTACAACTCTCTGGGTGTACCCATCGGAGAAACTGTTAAGGCAATTCAAGCGATGAAGGAAGTAACTGCTGGTTTGGTTGGAGCGGATGCTGGCCGTGAAATGGGCATCTACTTTGACTTCATCTGCTCTGGCTTGAGCTAGATCGTTCTCACCCAGTCTACTGACGTGAATCGATAGACCCTAAGTTGCCGACGTGAGTGACTGAATTTCAGTCAATTCAAGTCCGCTAACAAATTAAGGCCAGGAAGTCTGGAATGATTGCTAGACCGTCGAAGGCTTACTCAAGTCAATGGATAAGTTTTAGCGCGCTAGTGGTGATTCCAAACTCCCGGCCTTAAATCGTTTAAATTCGATTGTTTAAACATCGACATTGGATTACAACTTTTAAGCTCAGGAGAATTTATCATGAGAATGTTTAAGGTTACGGCCTGCGTTCCAAGTCAGACTCGAATTAGAACTCAACGAGAGCTGCAAAATACCTATTTCACGAAGTTGGTTCCTTACGATAGCTGGTTCCGTGAGCAGCAGCGAATTATGAAAATGGGCGGCAAAATTATCAAGGTTGAACTAGCAACTGGAAGACCTGGAGCAAACACAGGTTTAGCCTAATTGGGATAACCTTCAAAGGAGAGCAAAGAAATCCCTTCCGTATTGCGGTTGTTCGCTATTATGGAGGGGTAATCTGGGACTCTGGTGGAGAAATAAATGAAGAAGTGGGAATTTCTACTTCAGCGTGAAGGAGACACAACTTGGTTACCCTTAGAATCACCCGACGTTGAGATTTTAGAGGGCCGCTATCGCATTATTTCTCGTTCTGAGCTAGCCAACCATACATTGGATGTTCGGATTACGCATCATGCACTGGATGAGATTCCACCTGTGCGCCGGGTTCAGACCCGAACAGTCACCACCGATACCGATGGGCTGGCAAGTATTTGTTCCTTCAGCCGTTTGACTCCTGGAAGCTGGGAAATTTCCTGCTCTCCTCAACTGCCAGCAGGGTTATCAGAGCTGGAGTTAGAGCCGCTACAACCCCACAATGTTCAGCTACAGGTTTTGCCCAACGATTCAGAGCCTTTGGAGTCCCCTCAATTTACTGCAGCAGACATTGCACAGATTGCTGAACAGAATCGTCCTGAACTGTCCCAGAACCTTCGCAGCTCTGACTTGAACATTTCCACTGATGTTCAGGTGAGTCCGATTAGCCATGAAATTCCAGTTGTAGAATCTCCAGAATCGCTGGGTTCAGAATCCCTCAGTTCAGTTAATGCCTCTCACAACGGAGCGAACATTGAATCCTTACTACAGCTTGCTCTCAATCAAAACTCCTACATTGCTAAGTTGGGTCAGGCGTTTTTGATTTCAGGTCAGCTCCAGCCGGCTAATCCAAAAACGGGAATTGAATCGCCCTTAGACAAATTAGCGGCAGACGGGCTAAATTTGCAGGTTTTGTTGCGAGATCCCCAGAATTCAGAAGTTCTAATCGAAACACAGCAGAATTTACCTCCGATTTCATCTCTGCCTTTTCCATTTTTCTGTGTCGTTTATATTCCCTTTGAGTGCCGCACCCGTTCGATTTGGGGTGAGATTCATTTGATGGAGCGATCGCAAACAATCACAACCTGTTCTTTCACTGTCAGCACTCAGGTTGAACACCTATTGCAAGCTGTCGCTTCGGAAGCAGATACCTCTCAGGAAGTGATGGCCGAAGATTTGGCTGAGGAAGTTGATCCAGTGGATAGAATTCTGCTACCGCTAGAATCCGACGCTCCTGAACCACCCCCTTTGCCTCGAATCCGGTTTAGACCTGAAACGGGTTCCCTATCTCTACCGTCCCTTCATCCAGCGGCCCAGTTTGACAAGCCTCCTGTCCCTCCACCAACAAGTTCATCGTTTTCAGAAGGAACCGCCGCCGAACCTGCTTACGAGGAAAGCGTGGGTGCAGTGGATTCTCCAGTAGTTGATTCTTCAATAGTGTCCGAATTTGCTCCGGAAGCCCCTGTTCCCCTCTCTCCGGAGCAGGAAGCCTTTAAAGAACTGCAAACCGAAAATCGGTTCTGGGGTCGCTTGAATGCCCTGGCAAAGGATCAGGATTTATCGCAATGGATGAAACGTTCAATGCCAGCCCCACTGCCCAATACACCATTTGTTCAGCTAGATCCTCAAGCCACTTCTTTACCTGAAGCGCTAGGTCAGCAACCTGCTAGTCTGTCGGAAATGGCTGAGCAGGATACAGCCGCGCAGTCGATGGAAGTTGGCGGTGTCAGAGACTTGGAAGCGCAGGAAGTGGTCGTTGATTTAGACCCTCTTGCTCCTGTGATAAAGCCTCACTCACCCAGTGTGTCTCAAGGGTCAACTGCTCCAGCACCTGCAAGACCATCAGTTTCATCACAACCTGTTCCTGTAAGAAATGATGCGACTTTGAATGTTGCAGGGGGGATGGATTCGCCTGCTTTCTCTGAAGATGTAATGGTTCCTGCGCCCATTCTGGAAGTGATGGCTGAACAATTAATGGCGGGTCGGTCAGTTCCAGTGCGAGTCAGACTCGCAGAAGGTCTGCCCAGGATCTATGTAAAAATCTGGGTCTATGATCGTCAATCTCGTCAGATTGTGGATGGGCCGCGCTGGCTCACTGAGTTCTCCCCCAATGGTCTAGATCAAATCGAAACGGTGACTGATTTGGAGATAGCCTACGGCAGTCTGGAAGTTCAGATTGAGGCGATCGCCGTTGAAATGCAGAGTCAACGTGAGAGCCGCAAGGTGATTCTTGAGCGCCTAGTCACCCCTCCTCCCTCTCCAAAACTGCCCCTTGAAGGGAGAAAGTAGATTTTGAACCCTTTAAAATCCGTCAAAACCTAAAAACCTATTAAAGCCTGACTAGTTCAGCCGGTGCGATCGCAGCTTCAGAAAGGTATCCAAATCTCGAAAGGTTCCTATGTAAGTTACGGTTGGGACGTCATAGCCTTTCAGTTCTATCTGATGTCGCTTGAAGGTATTTCCAGGTTGCAATTGTTGCAGGTATTTGTAAGTTGCCTCTCCCAGAGCAATATCCGTGCCAATTTTTTTGGTTGAGGATTCTAGCCGGAATGCAGCATTGACTGTATCGCCAATAGCAGTGTAATCTGAGGTGCCTTCGCTGCCCGTATTGCCGACCATGGCGTAGCCCGTATTCAGACCTGCTCCAACCCGTAGCGGAAAAGGCAAAGGATAAGCTTCACTGAGTTGAGCTGTGACTTGATGCAGTTCGTGTAGAGCCTGACAGATACGAAGCATTTCTGAGGAGCTGACTCCTTGCATCCCATGGAACCAAACGGCCATGATGGCATCCCCAATATATTTGTCGACCCAACTGCCATACTTCCGAATAATCTCTCCGGTATGACGAAACCACTTTCCCATGACTTCTGAAAGTACACGCTCATCTAGCTTACGGGTGAGTACGGTGAAGTCCCGAATATCCATCACTAGAACAGAAATTAGTCGCCGCACCGTCAGAGTTGCGGTAAAGTCAGATTCGTGATCCTCTTCTTCGAAATCATCAAAATCTTCGACATCCCCTGCAAACTGAGGGGAATAGAATCTAAACTCAGTTTGGCCTAAAACCAATTCATCGCCATTCCTAAGCCGGATGGGGATCGTGACGCGCCGACCGTTGACGAAGGAGCCGTTACGACTCCCTAGATCAATGAGAAAGAACTCTCCATTGTCCATGCGCTGTAACATGGCATGGCTACGAGAAACCCAGCGATCCTTTAAAACAAAGTCATTCTCCTCTACCCGGCCAAGTTTCCAGTAGTTCTTGCCGGACAACGGCAAGCTCAACTTGCTACTGTCACTCGATAAGAGTAAGTAGGGGGTATGTTGTATCTTCACAACGGGGGGTAGAAGAAAGGTCACTAGACAGTTTTAGATTTATCTCCAAGGTTTGGGACAAGCCGATAGCTACACGTGGAATACCTAACGCTACACAATCTCCAGGGCCAAACTCTCAACTGGCGAGGCTAATTCTTAACTACGACTTGCAGCGTTACCAGTTCACGTACCACCTGCACCTACACGAAACCTATCACACTTCCAAAATTTGCTTGACTAGCTAAGGGACAGTAGCAATACTGACCTAAGACATACCCCGAATTTCTGAAGGGTTTGTTGATCAGTAGCTTTAAAGCTAATTATTCGGTTGGGTCAGCCGGCAAAGGCTGCTGCAACCAGAAATAGAGAATCTACCAATATCGTACTCAATACCGCGCCGCTAAAGGCCCACCAACAGGACTGCTTAGACTGCAAAGCGGCAAGCCCAACCCCCATCAAGATGGCCACAAATTCGATGGCCCAAAGCACGCCCCAAGGATTACTGATGTGCTGAATCGCTGATTGGAAGATGGGTAGTGCCAGAGCCGGATCAACCTGCATCAGTTGACGCCAGCTTGGAATCAAATCTGTAGCGTAGAAGTAGCAATCTGTGACAACTGTGCCAAACAGAGAGCCTAGATAAAACAGCCCACCCACTCGATTCCAGCCTCGATACAAGCAGAAACAGACAAAAGGGACACCAATTGCTTCGACAGGAAGATGCCAGAGGGGTTCCCATCGGAGCCAGCCCCAATAAATTGACCCAGCCAACCAGCTCCAGGTAAAGCCCAGTAACATGTCACCCCAGAAATGGGTTTTGGCATTTCTCATGAGCAGGATACTGATGATCAGCCAGTTGGCCGTGAAGATTAAGCTAAATTCTGGCCATAAACGCACCAGTGGAGCCTGGAAGAACACTGGGACTGAAGTTAAGAACACCGCCGCAAAAAATGCAACCCAACGCTGACTCAACCCTGGAGCGCTCAGTTGTCGCGATGAGGTTGAAAAGGACAACCTCTGTGGCCGGTGAGTTGGGACGGTCGGTAGAGTTGATGGCGAGTGGGCGGAGTTAATCAAAGCTTTCTCAGGTTGTTTACTTAAGTTTACCTTCTTTAAGAAATATTACCATATCCTTATCCCCCCCAGGGGCATATTGATCGTAGCATACCCCACTGGAACCCTAGGCTATATTGGTGAAAGCCATACAAAATTGGCGCTTAAGCTTAATTTAAGGAGTCCAATCAAGCTCTGTGGACACATCAACGTTAACGGAAACGGCAGATATCGACGTTTTTCAGGCAATCATTCTAGGTTTAGTCCAGGGACTCACCGAGTTCCTACCCATTAGTAGTACCGCCCATTTAAAAATTGTTCCGGTGGCCCTGGGTTGGGGCGATCCAGGTGTGGCGGCAACAGCAGTAATCCAACTGGGCAGTATTGCCGCCGTCATCTGGTACTTCTGGGAGGATCTGACCACAGTTTTGGGTGGAGCGATTCGAGCCATTCAGAAGTCGGATTACCAGGATCAAAACTTCCGCATTGCCCTGGGAATAGCCCTAGGAACCTTGCCGATTGTGTTCTTTGGCGTATTGATCAAGGTTTTTGTCCCTGATTATGACAACTCTATTCTCAGAAGTACCGCATCAATTGCGATCGCCTCTATCGTGATGGCCCTATTACTGGGCATTGCAGAAAAAGTTGGAACTCGCCAGCGAGACTATGAGCAACTGACCCGGCAGGATGGAATTTTGATGGGATGCGCTCAAGCTTTGGCTCTTATTCCTGGCGTTTCCCGCTCCGGTTCAACTTTAACGGCAGGTTTGTTTATGGGGTTGCAACGGGCGACAGCCGCGCGGTTTTCCTTTCTGTTGGGGATTCCGGCGATTACGATTGCGGGATTGGTCGAGCTGCAAACCCTGATTTCGGATGGATTCGGTACAATTGGAGGTCTACCGCTGGTTGCAGGGTTAATCTCGTCTGCGGTATTTTCCTATCTGGCGATCGCCTGGTTAATTCAATATCTGAAAACACGGAATACCTGGATTTTTGTCTGGTATCGATTGGCGTTTGGGGTAGCGATTTTAACGGCTATTGCTGGTGGGGCTTTGGAAAATAGTTGATTTCCTTGCCTTTCCCAGGGAAAGGTAGAGAATATGAGAATTCTAAGATGAGTACCGCTTCCATACAACCCGCTCAAATCTCCAGGGTGCTGCCTGACTCCATTGGGTCGGAAATTGGCTGTGAACCAGGAGATGCCATTGTTTCCATTAACCAACAGCGTCCCCGTGATCTGATTGATTACCAGTTCCTCTGCGCCGATGAAGTGCTGGAACTGGAGATTGTGGATGCGGCCGGTCAGATTCACCAGCTTGAAATTGAAAAAGAGTATGACGATGACCTGGGGCTAGAATTTGAAACGGCCCTGTTTGATGGATTAATTCAGTGCAATAATCGCTGTCCCTTTTGCTTCATCGACCAGCAACCTCCAGGGAAGCGGGATACCCTGTATCTGAAAGATGACGACTATCGGTTGAGTTTTCTCTACGGTTCCTACTTAACCCTGACGAATTTGACGCAATCGGAATGGGATCGGATCGCGCGGATGCGGTTATCACCGTTATACGTTTCGGTTCATGCAACAGAACCAGAGGTGCGGACGCGGCTTTTGAAAAACCCCCGTGCAGCCAAAATTCTAGAGTATCTCCGCTGGTTTCAGGCGGAACGCCTTCAGGTTCATGCACAGGTTGTGGTTTGTCCCGGCATTAACGATGGGGAACATTTGACTCACACCCTGATAGATTTAGCCGCCTTGCATCAGGGAGAGATTCCGGCGGTGGCTTCGGTCGCCGTAGTTCCCGTGGGATTAACCCGATTTCGACCTCAAGAGGATGAACTGGTTCCGGTTACATCTGAGAAGGCAAATCAAGTGATCGATCAGGTTCAAGCCCTGCGAGCAGAGTTACTTCAGCAAACGGGAAAAAATTGTATCTGGCTCGCCGATGAATGGTTCTTGATTGCGCGCAGAGCCTTACCTCCCACCGCCCATTATGAAGACTATCCTCAGATTGGTAACGGTGTGGGTTCGATTCGTCAGTTTTTACAGGAATTTGAAACCACGTTTCAGGAGTTTGCTGATCAGTCCCGCTCAGTTCCCGCTCGATTTACCTGGGTTGTCGGGAATGCGGTAGAAGTTGCCTTTGAACCTGTGGCGGAGCGCCTGAACCAGATTCCAGGGTTAACGGTTCGGATGATCGCCTTAAATAGCGAATATTGGGGTCAGGACATTACCGTCACTGGATTGCTCACGGGTGAGGATCTGCTGCGGGGGCTGGCGAGTCAAGATCTGGGGGATGCTGTATTGTTGCCATCTTTAATGTTGAAATATGGTGAGGAACTATTTCTAGATGACATGACCGTTAGTGAGGTCGCCAAGCAGTTGGACACGACCATCCTGCCTGTAACGGGAGTTGAAGATTTAATCCTGACGGCTCTGAACTTTACGCTGTCGAACGTTGTGAACGATCCGGTCAAAGTACCAGTGTAGGATTGGCGCTAAAACGCTGTGAAAACGGTTGAGTAGAGTTAGCTCCAAACCAGGCGCAATGGCAAATTTATCGCGCTGAATTCCGGAGAGAATTTCCTGGGCAATTTCCTCTGGCTGCCAGATGCGGGTTGTGTCTGTGATTTGCTTCGTTTCTATCGGTTTGGTTCGATTTTCAGCGTCTAACTGAGGGGTTGCAGTGTCGGGGGGATAGACGATTGTGACTTGAATTCCAAAGGGCTTAACTTCGGCTCGCAAAGATTCTGCCAAACCTCGCAGAGCAAATTTGCTGGGGCAGTAGGGAGTGTAGCCATAAATGCCGACGATTCCCGCACCAGAGGAAATTAACACCAAGCGTCCTCGACCCTGCTGTTGCATTCCGGGTAGAACCGCCCGAATACAGTAGAGGGAACCGAAATAGTTCACCGCCATGGTTTGTTCAAAGACTTCAATCGGTAGTTCTTGGAAGTAACCGGGATGGGCAATCCCTGCCGAGGTGACCAGAATATCGGGAACCCCCAGGTGTTGAATTGCGGACTGAATTGCTTGTTCTGCCTCAACTCGATGGGAGACATCGGCAACGGCAGTGAGGATTTTTTTGTCAGATTGATTTTGATTAGATTGATTCTGAACGGTTGCAACTTCAGCCTGAGCCTGCTTCAGTTTCTCAGGATTACGGGCAATTAGTGTAATATTCGCGCCGGCCTGTGCCAGCAGAATTGCAATGGCCTTACCAATACCGCTAGATCCCCCGGTAATGATGACATGTTGCCCGCTAAAGTTGTGCATTAAGATTCCTGAACATGAAGCAATTTGCCTGCCTACAAGCTAGGTCTTCAACATTGTGCGAAAGCGGCGAAATTCTGGATTTGCAATTGCAGTTATTTTTACCTTGGCTAGTCGATAGAGAAAACCCGACTTCTTATTCAGTCTTTTCAAGATTTTATCTGCAATACGGACAGAAGGAAACTCAACATCCTTATGAGCTTGAAAAAACTCTGTTTTGTCCTGAAGATTGGGTTGCTGGTTCTTGATCATTTCCTGCTCAATGCAATCTTTGAAGAAGGGAAATGGGTCAACCCGCCTGAATCCAGCATTGAACCCTGACGCAGCAGCAGCAAGCCCCATTACATTGCCTTCACCATTATAAATTCCATTAATTTGGAAATATAAAGCGATTAGATGCCAAAGGCGGAGGAATTCTTTTTCCACACCATCCTGCTTAGATACTGCAAACATAAATTCATGCATCCATACAACATCCTCTAAGGACAGATCCAGGCTATCGGCAACATTATGAATCAAAGGTAATGCCGGTCTTTCTTTGCTCTCTAGTTTGTTGTGCTTCAAGATAGAACATCCGAATCGCCCGGTTAAGCCTGGTGGAAATTCCATCTGATTCTCAACTGGCCCTAAAATTCTGACATCTGAATCCAGGAATAGACAGGTGTCAAACGAAGAAAAAGCTGTAGCAATAACATGGCGCTTATCGTGATAGCCCTGAACACTGGTTAAACGGTGCTTAACCGCCAAGACATGGGAAAAATCCGCAAAATCACTCGGTTGATCAGTCAGGACAATAAAGGTTGTATCGGGAACAAAAGCCTTAATATCCTGAGCAAGTTGGCGGGCATGAAGTCGGTAACGTTTTCCAGCGGCCAGAGTCCCAAAGCAAAACTTCTTATCCATGTTCAATACCTCAACTGCGCTTGGATTTGGATACGTTTTCCCGGGGGAATGGCAAATCTGGCACAGGCTTGCCTAGAAAACTACAAAGTTTCTCCCAACCCTCCCCTTCAACAATATTCATCACGAGTAGATCTGAGGGGCGATCGCGAAAATGTTCAATTACAGATTGGTTGAAGCTTTTAAAGGCTGCAATATTTAACTCTCGATCAGGAGAGGAACTACCGTATAAATCACGATGCAGATACTCAGAAAATCCTGGGGTCAAATGGGATTTACCTTCTGGCCCAATCCAGCGGCTATAGGATTCAAACCAGGCGTTTTCTTCCCTGACAGTCAAGACAAACTTTGAATTCGGGAAGGCACTGTCTAATAACTTAAAAATCCGAGCAACGGGAGTATCAGTGTAGGCATGAAATTCCACGAGCAGCTTACTCAGATTGACTTGTAACTTTCCCGCTTCGTAGCGCAGGGCAGATTGAGGATAGCCCCAATGCGAACACGGATAGCCCAAGTATTCCAGGCCCGCCGATAGACTAGATGTGCCCGTCTTGCTCAGTCCAATGCCAAAGATAAACATTGGATCGCGCCCCAACAAATTAGGTCGTCTCAGATAACGGAAAAGGCAATCAGTATTAAAAATTAATTTTTGTCTAAAAGTATAATCATTGAGATTGTCGACGGCTGGCAAAAATCCAAAATCTTGCCGAAATGATTTCAAGCCTTTTAAATACATCCGATACGCCCTTCAACCCTTAACTCTCCCTACCAGCAAGTGGCTTGACCCAAGTATAGCCTTTCCAGGCTGGGTGAGGTACAGATTTAGGAAGTTCGGTTGCAGCGATTTATGCTAGGGCTGCTGAGTTTTCTTTTCAAGCGACCGACGCCGAAATAGATGGGAATGTTCAGGGTTATAGAGACCAGACCGAACCTCTGGCTGCTGCACCACCGAAGCTAATGCGGGAGAAATCAAGTACAACGTGGTTCTCTCCAGTTTCTCTGCCCGACTGGTTGCAGCCATCTCTCTCAAGGAAACCAACACAATTTTCTCATCGGGCCAGCCCAGACGATAGCAAATGGCCACAGGTGTATCTGATGGATAATGTTCCAGGAGTTGAGCTTGACAATTTTCCACATGGCGAGCGGCCAGATAGAGACATAGACTAGCCTGATGCGCTGCCAGACCAGATAATTCCTCCTTTGATGGAACTGCTGTGGCCCGCCCACTCACGCGGGTGAGGATGATCGTTTGCACCAGCTCAGGCACTGTCAGCTCCAGTTTTAAGCTAGCGGCTGCTGCTTGGAAGGCACTGATTCCTGGCACAACCTCAATTTCGACGCCTGTAGTGGCCAGTCGTTGCATCTGTTCATGGATCGCACTGTAGAGACAGGGATCACCTGAATGCAGGCGCACCACGCTTTGTCCCCGGCGCACCCGATCAAGCATCAGCGGCACAATTTCCTCCAAAGTTTTGTTCGAGGTCTGCACGCGTTCAGCATCCGGGCGTATGTCCCTCAGAATTTGCTCCGGTACTAGGGAATCTGCATAGACTATCACATCTGCCTGAGTGATCAGTCGATAAGCTTTCACTGTTAAAAGTTCTGGATCGCCAGAACCTGCACCAACGATGTAAACTGCGGGTTTAATTGTTGAGGAAAGGGGGTGATTCATGAAGTCTGATTTTGAATTTTTGGAGATTTCAATAGAGCTGAATAGTAGACCGTAACAATATCTTTGGCTGAATCAGCTTATAACAGGATTGACAAAAAAATCCTCGCTCAAGAACCAATGACGCTCAAATGTCAGTCTAAGATAAATTTCGATTTATTCCGGATAAGGGCTGTTTTTCCTAGAGAAAGAGAATGGTAGATGCACCCTGGTTGATGCCCTGGAGATAATTCTGGGGCCTTTTTTATTTCGAATTTTCCTCAAATATTTTCAGGCTTCGCTCAAGTCGCAGCAGGTTTAATGAAATGATGGGCAGCCATGTCGCTAGACTTTTTTCTAGCTTTATTCCGGATAAGGGCTGTTTTCCCTAGAGAAAGAGAATGGTAGATGCACCCTGGTTGATGCCCTGGAGATAATTCTGGGGCGTTCTTTTATTTTTTGAGTTCAGCTTGCCACTGGGAGATCGCTTTCTGGGCAGCATCATAAGACGATGTTCCTTCGGGTACTAACTGAGCGGCCTGAACCGCCGTAGCAAACTGCTTCCTCTGAGCGCGGGCCTGGGCAATTTTAAGGATTTCTGCACTCCACTGATCAACTTGCTTCTGAGCCGCAGCGTAACCAGGCTGTTCGGGTTCGATCTGACGCAATTGTTCAATCGCCTTGTTGTAGGACGATGCCTGACCCGAACGAATCAATGCCTGAGCCTGCTGGAAAGTATCCTGATTGGCTTGCACTGCTTCGGCCTGCTGCTGCCATTCCTGGATTCGTAGTTGCGCCAGGGCATGGATTGACCGATTGGCTTCCGGTACCATCTGAGCAGCGGCAACTGCCCCCTCAAAGTTATTTTCTCGTGCCCGTCCTTCTGCAATATCCAGAATCCCCTGACTCCAGCGTTCGATATCACTTTGAGCTTGGGGGTAAACGGGGTTATCGGGTGGAATTTTCTGAGCTTCCACAACAGCTCGATTCAGGTTAGACGCTGATCCACTTTGTAACTGAGCTTTGGCCGTGGCCAGTTGGGCGGCTCCTGCACCGTCTGGATCAACAGTTCCCGTCTGAGGCTCTGGGGCCACCTCGGAAGTGGCCTGGGGTTGAGCGGCGTCTGGAGAATTTGACTGAGTCTCCCCAGACTGAACATCGGTGGGAGCATCTGACTGGGGAGCCTCGGAACCGCCTAGCAAGGTAGCCCGATTCGTGAGAAATACCCCGAGGAGAAGCAGCAGGGCCGTCAGAACTGTCCAGAGAATCCAACCCGGAAAAGCACTTTGACCAGAGTTCACGGATTTCAGCGATTGACGGGATTGCCGAGTAGACAGGGGCGGTTCGGTGGCCTCAGATGCCCTAGGATTTCCTCTGGGACTCGTCTGTCTGGGGTTACGATTGGAGTTGGGTTGGTTCATAACGGTGGAAGAAGGGCTAGAAGAATATTGACCAGAATCATATTGACTTGAAGCATACTGACCGGAAGAACCACTGATGGTTCGAGGAGCTAGGGAACGGTTTGGCTTGGCATAGAGCCACCATAGCGCTAGAGAACCCAGAATGATGCAGGACAAACTGACGAGCTGGGCAATTCGCAATGGCCCCAACATCAGACTGTCGGTTCGGAGCCCCTCAATCCAAACGCGACCTGCACTATAGGCAACAATATAAACCAGAAATAGAGTTCCGACCTTGAGCGGTGGTTTACTTTTTTGATCCCGAAAGAAGAGATTCATCAGCAGCCCAAACACCGCCAGATTCCAGATTGATTCGTAGAGGAAAGTGGGATGAAAATAGTCAACATTGGCGTATTCTGCGGGTCGTGGATAAATCGTGTCGCCATTCACCTGAATCATCGGTGGAATGTAGAGTTTCCAGGGTAGATTCGTGGGAGAGCCAAAGGCTTCGGAATTGAAAAAATTCCCCCAACGTCCAATGGCCTGACCCAAAATTAAAGACGGTGCGACTAAATCCGCCAGTTGCCAAAAGGAAATCCGATGAATTCGCCCGAAAATCCAACTGGCCAAGGCTCCCCCCAAAATTGCGCCGTGAATAGCAATACCTCCCTGCCAAATGGCTAAAGCGCTAATCGGATTCGCTGCATAGTTCTCCCACTGAAATGCCACATAGTAGAGCCGAGCGCAGGGAATGGCAGCTAAGACCAACCAAATGGCTAAATCTCCAATCAATTCAGGATTCACGTCTCGCCGCTGAGCCAGGTATTGAGATAACGTCACCCCAATCAAAACGGCGGAAGCAATCAGAAAACCATACCAGCGAACGGAAAATGGCCCCAAATTGAACATCACAGGGCCAGGAGAAGTAAATACAAATGCGAAGGGCAACTGGAGCAGGTCGATTTGTAAATTCATCATGTCACAAGCATTCCGGCGAGTCGGTTTTAGTCGGTGTCATCATCATAGATCTAAAAACAGCTTGGGATTTTCCGATTCGGCAGATTCATCTAACTGCTGTATCAAATCAGCTAGCTCTTGAGGGGTCAATCGCTGTGCTTGTCCCGCTGATGTCTTGAATACCGTCCGAACAACGCGGGGAAACGTTGAAAATGCCAAACGAATATTCCGCATTCCCAGGGCATGGCCCGCAATCAGAATCTGACGCCGTTGATCTAGATCGCTGAATTTCACAAATCGGGTCATTGGTCTTCTCCTGCTGCTAGGTTCAATTGATGCCACTGCCAGAAGTTGAGGGCCGCTTTGACGTTGTCGGGAGTAAAGGAAAGTATTATCTCCAAACACTCTAAATAATGGCCCATTTCTTCATGGGTCAGGGTGTAGGGAAACGTGCGAGAGAGGCGATCGCAGCCCTGTGAGAAGGTCACAGTTAGCGGAATTCGGTTGTGTTGAAATCCAGGCAAGCTTGTTTTCGGCGGTTGTTCGTAGGTCATGGTCATTCCTCAGTAATTCTTATATCCGTAATTTACGTTCGTGAATTGAATAAATGCTATCTTACGTACGTAAGTTAAAAATGTCAATCCACTCACGCTGGTAAAATAGGGTCAAAGATTTATGTGCGAACATGACAGAGCGAAAGAAACCGGGGCCGAAGCCCAAAAACAAAGTCAGCCTTCACCTGACTATCAGTCCGGAAGGCAAGGAAGCACTGAAGGAGAAAGCCCAGGCGTTAGGAATGAACTCATCAGAATTAGTGGACAGCTTGGTCAAATCAAAAAATCTTTCAACGGAATTGGTGAAGCTATTGGGGGAACCATTGATCAGTCGCTTGAACAAGCTCGGCAGCGGCTGAAGGAATTCGAGGATTGTGTCGTCTGGTATGTAGAAGCAAAAGTCAAGGTTGAGGCTCAAATCGAGCAACTTGAAGCGCTAAAGGCACAATTTACCGAGCAACTTGAACAAATCCAAGATGAATAAGGCTAACTAGACGTATGACCTGAACTTAAATTTGACAAACTTATAGGGGAAGGTCATGCTCTACCTGCATTCCCATCCATACATCAGGCAATGTTCCCAATCTCGGAATTATGCACAGAGTAGCTTAGACGTTCTACTGGGCTTCGGACTCGACATTTAATATCTCGACATCTAATATTAGGTGTCGCGTTTGTCATTGCTGTTGTGTTGGCACTCACATGATCCGGAGTTTTCAACGGTTTTCAAAAGTTTTCCGCACCACATTTGGATATAGCTCAGGGCTTGAGCCATAAGCGTGATTTATCAATTGAATAGAATAATGCGTCTCAAATTCCCAGAATTTGGTTCACTTTTGATCAACCAATAGGATAGAGTTAAATCAATGGGAGATGAGACGGTGATTGACACTTTCCAATCGTTTGAATAGCTCTCGTGAGATGTCGAAGCGCTTTAGCGATCTTTTATTCACGCTTTAAAAACGCAATTAGGGGTTAGTTCGGCGTTCACTGCGCCGGGCTACAGGGAGTTGAAATGACTAATTTTTCAAACAAGATCTGATCAAGGAGGAATTACAACGTGGAGTTTTTGTCCAATTTTTTGACGCTTTTTCTGAGTAAGTTGCAGTCCCCGACCCTCGGTTTTCTAATTGGTGGTATGGTTGTTGCCGCCCTCAATAGTCGACTGCAAATTCCAGATGCGATTTATAAGTTTATCGTCTTCATGCTGTTGATTAAAGTTGGCCTGAGCGGTGGCATTGCCATCCGCAATGCCAATCTGTTGGAGATGCTGTTGCCAGCACTGTTCGCTGTAGCAATAGGGATCCTGATTGTGTTTATCGGGCGCTACACGCTGGGGATATTACCGAATGTCAAAACCGTGGATGCTGTTGCGACCGCAGGCTTGTTCGGTGCTGTGAGTGGCTCTACCCTCGCCGCTGGCCTGACACTACTTGAATCGGAGGGCATCGAATACGAGGCCTGGGCCGCTGCCCTCTATCCCTTCATGGACATCCCAGCCCTTGTGACCGCAATCGTCCTGGCTAGCCTGCACATCAGTGAGCAGAAGCGGCTCCGTGCCGCAGAGGAGCAGCTCAGCAAACAGGAGTATCTCAGCAAACAGCGCGTTGCTGTAGGCGGGCATTCCAGTGCCCCGGATCAATATCCCCGTGAGCAGGGCATTGTCGCCCACGGATATCCCAAGCCCGATACTGCGGACAAGCGGGTTGAGATATGGCCTATCATCAAGGAAAGCCTTCAAGGCTCTGCTCTGTCAGCTCTGCTGCTCGGCCTTGCTCTGGGGATTCTTACCAAACCAGAAAGTGTCTATGAGAGCTTCTTCAATCCTCTCTTCCGTGGACTGCTTTCGATACTGATGCTGGTAATGGGAATAGAGGCTACAGCAAGACTTGGCGAGTTGCGTAAAGTGGGCCAGTGGTACGCCCTATACGCCTTTGCAGCGCCACTACTACATGGGCTCATTGCCTTCGGTCTTGGCATGATTGCCCACTACATCACGGGATTTAGCCTTGGCGGTGTTGTCATCCTGGCCGTCATTGCCTCCTCCAGTTCAGATATCTCAGGGCCGCCCACCTTACGAGCTGGTATCCCATCAGCTAATCCCTCTGCCTACATCGGCTCGTCCACAGCCGTCGGCACGCCGGTTGCGCTTGCCCTGGGAATACCGCTATTTATCGGATTGGCCCAGGCACTAGCGGGCAACTGATCCCAGGCGGATTGGGGTCTGCCAGTGCTTCCCTGTCCCGGCGACCAACACGGCAATTAGCTCAGCGCAACTGCACTGAGTGCTGCCGTTTTCATAAGTTTTCATGCAGTTCAATCAATACACACATCGAGAGGTAACTAACATGACCCAACATGCCAGCAAGCTCGTTATCGTTACGGAAAAATTGCTGTTACAAAAGATTGCCAAGATTATCGAAGAAGCCGGAGCTAGCGGTTATACGGTGGTGGAGGCTGGCGGTAGAGGCAGTCGCAACATACGCTCATCTGGGCAACCCAGTGTTTCTGACACCCAGGCAAACATCAAGTTCGAGGTGCTCACTCCCACTCGGGAAATGGCCGTGAAGATTTCAGATGAGGTCGCAGCGCGGTTTTTCGATGATTATTCGGGTATCGCCTATCTCTGTGACGTGATGGAGGTACTGCACGCACACAAGTTCTAATCATAAGTTCTAGCTACAAGTTCTAGCCACAAGTTCTAACTGCAAAGTTCTAACTCAAAACCTAGCCGAGCTAACGAAGAAGCCGAGGCATGACCTCGGCTCCCTTGGAAGCGGGTAACGCGATTCGAACGCGCGACATTCACCTTGGCAAGGTGACGCTCTACCACTGAGCTATACCCGCAATATTTATCTACTCAGACTAGTATGGCAAAGCCAGACCAAATTTGTCAACAGGCTTGCACAAAATCCAAGTCAAATCAAGTCCAGATCCGTTGATTCTGGCGGAAGTTCTGAAGCATCGGAATCAATCGAGCCGGTATTCTGTTGAGTCGGTAACTCCAGACCTGCCGATAAAACAGGAGACGCTGTAAATGAGCCGTAGTGGGGACTCACTGAGCTGGAGAGTCGGCGAACTTGTCCCATCAGACTGGCCATCTCCAGGGCGTTCATAGCGTATTCCCAGCCCTTATTGCTCTTGATGCCGGCCCGTTCCATTGCCTGCTGCATGGTGTCAGTGGTGAGAACTCCAAACACGACTGGAACCCCCGTCTGGAAAGCCGTTGCAGCGATTCCTTTAGAAACCTCCGACGCGACGTAGTCAAAGTGGGGTGTCTGACCTCGAATCACAGCCCCCAGACAGATGATGGCGTCGTAGCGGCGAGACAGCGCCAACTGATGGGCAACCAACGGCACTTCAAAACTCCCAGGAACCCAAGCATAGTCAACCTGCCCTCCCTCTGGATCAGGATTCATCCCATGTCGCTTCAGGCAATCCTGACACCCCTCCAGAAGCTTAGTGGTAATCAAATCATTGAAGCGGCCAATAACGATAGCAAACTTCAACGTGTCAGTGTGGGTGAAACTCCCCTCAAAAACGGCCATTCTCTAATCAACCCTTTTCAATACAAAACAAACCCGTCGTTGAACTCAACATCACAACGCGGGTTTTTCGTCGAATACCAATCTCTCTCAAGTTCCAGGCTGTGGTGATAGGTCGCTATTCTAGACCACGAAGAAGTTTAGAACGCCAACCGCAATTACCAAAGCAATCCATAGGCCAGAACCAATGTAGAGCAGTGGCTTTGCCTGACTCCAGTTCTGAGGGGAAGCATAGGCGACGGGAACACCAACGATCATGATAAAGGAATGAATCACCAATGCAGCTAAAACAATTTGAAACAAAATTGTTGACATCTCTCTCTCCCAGATGAAATTTAAAAAAATGAAAAAGCCTTCATATAGTTAAACCTACCAGAAATTGCGCCGACTGCCCCAGACCCATCGCAAGAATTTACAGAGGATGTGACCCGTACCGTCAGGGGGGGGACTCAGCTCTTGCACCCCTGCTTCACCGGATCGAAAGCCAGAGGAAAAACTTGCTCCAACTGAGATATAGACTTTTTTCTATGAAGAGACCGCTTAACCATGGGTTCGATTAATAAGTCAGAGTGAATAATTGTATTGGAAATACTAAGCCTCAATTAAGTTCAGTTTCTGTAAGCTAATAAATATAGGAAATAAACACAGGAAATAAACACAGGAAAAGTTCTAGCTGGAGCTACATTTCCCAACGTTCATGGTATATCCGGAGGGGCTGAGCGATTCTTTGACAGGGTTGAGTTCGCTGCTGAAAGTCCTCAAATTTATCTCGACAATTAGCAAATCAAGCAAATTTAGGAGGTTTAGCATGAAATTTATCAAGCGATTGCGGGGGCAGCGTTGCCCACCTAACTGAACTGACTCCTCTAGAGGTTCGGTACAAACCCAGAGTTGCATGGGTAGATATCGGTTTTTAGCAAGAAAACTAGTATAAAATCTAATTCTTCCAGCTAAGAGCCGATTTTTTAAATGTTTCCTATATTTTTCATCGAAGAGGCAGAGGGTCTATGGTGAATACCGTCTGTCCAAATGGATCTTTGGAAGAAAGTTATAATATTACCCTTTACGAAATCACATCCCTGGCTTCCTCCAAGCAATTTAGCACGAAGTTACAACACCCGAGTATGCTAGTAGAAGTATGCTTATATCGAATCTATGAGATTAGAGGACGCTGTAGAATTTGCCGAGAACCCGGAACCGCGATGTCCCTGTGTCCTATTGCTAGATACCTCTGCTTCAATGCAAGGGGTTGCGATCGACGCGCTGAATGATGGACTCAATACCTTCAAACAGGACTTAAGCCGGGATGAACTGGCCAAAAAGCGGGTCGAGGTTGCAGTGATTTCCTTCGATAATCAGGTGAAAATCCTGCAGGACTTTGTCACGGCTGACCAGTTTGAGCCGCCCCTACTAACGGCCCAGGGGCAAACCTTCATGGGAACAGCAATTAATCAAGCTTTAGATCTAGTAGCAGCGCGCAAGGAAGAATACCGCAGCAATGGCATCGCCTACTATCGCCCCTGGATTTTTTTGATTACTGATGGTGAACCCCAGGGCGAAGCGGAGCGGATGGCGGAGTCCGCCGCCCAACGCATTCAGCAGGCGGAGAATAATAAGCAAGTGGCATTTTTTGCCGTCGGGGTGGAAGGGGCCAATATGGAACGATTGAGCGAAATCGTCCAACGAGCGCCTCTGAAACTGCGGGGTTTGGATTTCCGAGAAATGTTTATGTGGTTGTCCGCCAGTATGCAGACCGTTTCCCACTCTAAAGTCGATGAACAGGTCGCTCTACCCCCACCGGGATGGGGAACAGTATAAGCGTTTGAATATGTTTAACCCACAGTCCCATTCCCAACCCTCCCACTGGCAGGTTGTGGCTGCATCGGTTACGGGAAAAAGCCACGAAAAGCAGGATCTGCCCTGTCAAGATGCCTATGCCTTTCGTTCCCTACCCAACGACAATCTGATTGTAGCTGTTGCCGATGGAGCCGGGTCAGCCAAGTTTTCTGATTTAGGGGCGAGACTTGCAGTTGAAACCAGTGTTGAAACCCTGACCCAGACTTTAACTCAGAGGACTGCCGCTGACCTGGAAACAATCTGGAAAGATCAACTGACTCAAGCCCTGCAAGCGGCTCAAACATCAGTGGAACAAGCGGCCCAGAATCAGAATGCTGAATTGAGGGATCTGGCAACCACACTCTCCATCACCCTGATTACCCCAGAAGCCGCCATGGTAGCTCAAATTGGGGATGGGGCGGTAGTTGTCGCAACTCCAGCAGATGAGGTACAGGCTTTAACGGTTCCGGATCGAGGCGAACATTTGAACGAGACTACGTTTCTAGTCTGTGAGAATGCTTTGGAAACAGCCCAATTTGCTCAATGGTTAGGACGTCCTAGTCACCTGGCCGCTTTTTCGGATGGCTTGCAGCTCCTAGCCCTGAAACTGCCTCAGGGAATTCCCCATAAGCCGTTTTTTTCCCCCCTATTTCAATTTGCGAGCCAAGCCTCTGACCTTAGAGTTGCTCAGGAACAATTGGTTGATTTCTTGCGCTCACCCCGCGTCACTGAACGCACCGACGATGACTTGACCCTAGTTCTAGCGGCTTTAAAGCTCTAGGTCAACCTAGCTCATTCTATTGTGCTTGTAAAACTAACTCTCTCCACGATCATTACTTGGTTGGGGAGAAATTGAACCTGCAATCTCTTGCTTAAGACAGATGTCATTTACTCCTAAAAAATAGTGACTTTAGCGTGTGATCAATTTTCCTAACTCTCCTGTAAACTTTACGGAAACTTTACAGAATTCCCAGAAATGCCACCTGAACTTCATAAAAGCTTAATTTTGTTAGTGTTAAGGTATTTTCAGAGTTGAACTCACATAGGATTCTACGAACAATATTTGCAAGGGGCTATGACAGTTTCAGTCATTATTCCGGTTCATAACGGTGGAGAAAAGTTTCATCGATGTTTAGCAAGTTTAGCGAAGACGACGCAGAAACCTGATGAACTGATTGTGGTGGCCGATGGTGATACTGACGGTTCGTGGTGCTTAGCCGAGGACTTTGGTGCTCAGGTGATCCGCGTACCTCAAGCAGGAGGCCCTGCTAAAGCTCGTAATTTAGGAGCAAAAGCAGCAACGAGTGACATTCTTTTCTTTGTAGACGCCGATGTTGAAGTTCATCCTAATACGATTGCTCAAGTCATTACTGCCTTTGAAACCGAGTCTAATTTAGCTGCATTGATTGGTTCCTACGACGAACAACCAGGGGCTGAGAATTTTCTCTCTCAGTATCGCAATTTACTACACC
Source organism: Microcoleaceae cyanobacterium (assembly GCA_050331715.1). Lineage (GTDB taxonomy): Bacteria > Cyanobacteriota > Cyanobacteriia > Cyanobacteriales > Microcoleaceae > JBHJGO01. The sequence continues at coordinate 71,260 of JBHJGO010000051.1, read as the reverse complement.
ACTACACCCATCAGATTAGTAGTGAGGAGGCTTCCACCTTTTGGGGAGCTTGTGGAGCAATTCGTCGTGATGTCTTCATGGAACTAAATGGGTTTAATGAAACCTATCGGCTTCCTAGTGTAGAAGATATCGAGTTGGGCTATCGGATTAAACAGGCGGGCTATCGTATCGGACTTTATAAAGATATTCAGGTTAAGCACCTGAAAGAATGGCGACCCCTCTCCATGTTAAAGGCCGATTTTTTCTATCGAGCATTGCCCTGGACAGCGCTGATTCTACGGAATAGTCAGCTCAATAATGACCTGAATCTTCAGTATTCAAGTCGCGTCAGCGTTGCCTTAGTGGGTTTAATGACAGTCGCAGGCTTTATGATCCCATGGTTTCCAAGCATGGTGATTTTAATCTGCATACTGTCAGTTCTCCTGTTCGTAATCAATCTATCTCTTTACTCCTTTTTCTATGATCAACGAGGTTTATTGTTTACGCTGAGAGTGATTCCCTGGCACTGGCTGTACTACTTCTATAGTGGTTTAGCATTTGCAGTTGGTTGGCTGCGCTATCGGCTAGAAATCATGCAAATTGTTGCGACAAACCAGCCGAACCAGTTATAATTTTGGTAATTTCATTTTGAGTATTTAACTGCATTTCGAGCGTGTAATTTCGCTGCAAGCTGCACTTGAAGTTCAAGATCAAGCTCACAAAATATTCTGGTTTTGTACAGGGGGTGTTACGGAACTCTTCTGTATCTATAGCAGTTCTTCCCGGTGCATTATATAGTTTCATTTTCGCACAATCAAGCCAGTAATTTATTTGGTTTCCCATTTTATAAGGTATTCAGATGTCACAGCATCACTCAGTTGTCGTTGTTGGTGGTGGCCCTGCTGGTTTAACAGCGGCCTACGAACTGACGAAGCACGGAATTCACCCTTACGTTTTAGAAGCTGCCGACAAAGTGGGGGGAATCTCCCGGACTGAAGTCTACAAAGGCTATCGGTTTGATATCGGCGGTCATCGATTTTTTACGAAGGTAGAAGTCGTCAATCGTTTATGGCAGGAAGTACTCGGAGATGAGTTCATCCGAGTTCCTCGGCTCTCTCGAATTTACTACCAAAATAAGTTTTACGACTATCCTCTTTCCATTAAGAACACCCTACTCAACCTCGGGCCGATTGAGAGTGTCTTGATTTTATTCAGTTATTTACAGGCTAAGGTTAAGGGGAAATTACGCCCTGATATTGAGCCTGAAACCTTTGAAGAATGGGTAACGGATTGCTTTGGCGATCGCCTATACCGTACCTTTTTCAAGACTTACACTGAAAAAGTTTGGGGAATTCCTTGTAACAAGATCGAAGCGGAATGGGCCGCCCAGAGAATTAAGGGTCTATCTCTGAAGAAAGCCGTGATCGATGCGGCTTTTGGTAAAAACGATACAAAAACCTTGATCAAGGAGTTTGATTACCCACTGTACGGCCCTGGAATGATGTGGGAGCGGTTTCAACAAAAGATTGATGAAAGTGGCGGCGAAGTTTCTCTCCATACTCGTGCCCTTAGCTTCAAGCGAGAGGGATTCCGGATCAAAGAGATTGTTGCGAACAAGGGAGATGAAACTCTGCACCTAACTGCGGATCAATTCATTTCCAGTATGCCGATTACTGCACTGGTGAATCGTTTAGATCCGTTGCCTCCAGAAGAAATACTTCACGCGGCTAGATCTCTATCCTATCGGGATTTTCTGATTGTCGCTCTTGTAATTGATCATCCTGATTTATTCCCGGACAACTGGATTTATATTCACAGTCCAGAGGTGAAGGTGGGTCGAATCCAGAACTTCAAGAATTGGAGCCCAGCGATGGTTCCTGATCTGAGCAAAACCTGTCTTGGGATGGAGTATTTCTGCACAGAAGGAGATCGAATTTGGGAGATGTCAGATGCAGAACTGCTAGACCTGGCAGCTCAAGAGATTAATACCCTGGGCTTGACTAAGGACAGCAAAATTGAGGACGGAACAATCATCCGTCAGCCCAAGGCTTACCCCGTGTATGACCGAGACTATCGTCAGCATTTACAGGTGATTCAGGACTATCTGACCCAGTTTGAAAACCTACAAACGGTGGGACGCAATGGGATGCATCGGTACAATAACCAGGATCACTCGATGTTGACAGGCTATTTTGCAGCGCAGAATATTCTGGGTCGGGAACATGATCTGTGGACAGTAAACGTTGAGCGTTCCTACCACGAGGAATTCACCAAGGAAGAGTGGAAAAATCGTAAGAAGCCGGAACTGGTCAGCAAGTAGGTTAAAGGGGCTAGAGATCTATTCTATCGGCCCCTTTCCACACTGTTAGTTTCCATTCCAACGAAGAAGAAATCAACCGATAGCCATGAAAATCGCGTTTATTGTAGGTCATTTTCCTCAGTTATCTGAAACCTTTATTCTGAATCAAATTACAGGTCTAATTGATCGAGGACATCAGGTTGATATCTATGCCAGTGCTCTAGGAAATACAGATAAGACCCATCAGGTGATCACCGATTACGATCTGATGCAGCGTACCTATTATTTTCCAGAGATTCCGGATAATCTTCTCTGGAGAGTGGTAAAGGGGATTGGTATCTTCCTATCCCGGTTTTATCAAGATCCGTTGAAATTTTTAGACGTTTTGAATGTTTTGAAGTATGGAGAGCAGGCCCTATCACTGTGGTTGCTCTATACGGCTATTCCCAATTTCAGTGAGAACTATGACATCATCCATTGTCAGTTTGGCACCCATAGCTTTCGTGGTATGGCCTTCCAAACAGTTAATGCGCCGGACACAAAACTGATTGCTACGTTTCGCGGTGATGACATCAGTCGCTTCGTCCAGGAAAGGGGAGAGCAGATCTATCAAAGATTATTTGAAACGGGAGATTTGTTTTTAGCAAATTGTGAGTTTTTCAAGCGGCGGGTGATTGAACTGGGGGGGGCTGCCGATAGAGTGGTTGTACATCAGTCAGGATTGGATTGCAGTCGATTTCCCTTTGCCCCCCGTACTTTTCCGGCAGATGGAAAAATTCGGATTGCAACGACTGGACGACTCGTCGAGAAAAAAGGCATTGAGTACAGCATTCGAGCCGTTGCAAAACAAGCTGCTACCACGCCCAATATTGAGTACAACATCATCGGTTACGGTGTTCTGAAGGAAAAATTTGAGCAATTAATTGACGACCTAAACGCTGGTGACTTCGTTCATTTACTGGGGCAGAAAAATGAAGACGAAATCATCGAGATTCTAAACCAGTCCCATATTTTCATCGCGCCGAGCGTCACCGCAGCAGATGGGAATCAGGACGCACCAATTAATGTTTTGAAAGAAGCAATGGCGATGGGTTTACCTGTCATCAGTACCTATCACGGGGGTATTCCTGAATTGGTAGAAGATGGCGTTTCAGGTTTTCTTGTGCCTGAACGGGATGCGGAAGCCCTGGCTGAGAAGCTAGGTATTTTGATTAATAATTCCCAACGCTGGCCAGAGATGGGGAAAGCGGGGCGGGCTTACGTTGAGCAGTACTACGACCTGAATCAACTGAATAATGCCCTGGTTGAGGTTTATCGCAGGGTTTTGAGGTTTGATGCTCCAGAGCGGAGTTTTAGCAACTCACCCTCTCTATCGGTCGAAAATGTAACTTAGAGATTCCTGGAGCAGTAACTGCAATGGTTACTGAAAATTTCTAGCTGAAAATTTCTAGCTGAAAATTTCTAAAAGAGGTGATTAAGATGAACAGCCCTGTGTCCAGCCCTGAGCCCAAAGTCACGATTGTAGTCGTTCCCCGCGAACGCTTTAGTTACGCTCGTCAATCCCTTGAGAGCATTTATGAACAGACTAAAGTTCCCTTTAAGCTGATTTATATCGATGGCAACTCGCCCCGATCCTTGAGGAAATATCTAAAGCAGCAGTCCCAGGAGAAAGGGTTCAAAATTATTAGCACCGACCATTACCTGTTCCCCAACCGCTCTCGGAATATGGGTCTGGCCGAAGTTGATACACCCTACGTGGTGTTTGCGGATAACGATATCGTCGTTTCTCCCAGCTGGCTGGAAGCCCTGCTGAACTGTGCGGAGGAGACAGATGCTGCTGTTGTCGGCCCTCTAATGTGCCAGTACGAACCAATCCATGAGGAAATTCACTTTGCGGGAGGCGAATCGCGGGTGATCGTCGATGCTCGGGGCAGGCGACTGTTGCGCGAGAAAATGTACAAGCAGGGCCAAAAGGTTTCTGCTGCCCTACCGAAACTGCACCGCATGGAAACCGAACTATGCGAGTTTCACTGTATGCTGGCCCGGACACAACTCTTTGACAAGGTGGGGCCGCTTGATGAAGGAATGCTGAATACGAAGGAGCATTTGGACTTTTGTATGACGCTGGGGCAAGCGGGAGAAACGGTTTATTTTGAACCAAAGAGCATTGTGACCTACGTGCCGACTTCGCCGTTGAACAGGTCAGATCTGCATTTCTATATGCTGCGCTGGAGTGATGCCTGGGAAGCGGCTAGTCTGGGTCGAATGCAGCAGAAGTGGAACCTGAACGAAGATGGTTATTATTTCCAGCGTCGCCACAAACTGCGGGGCTGGAGACGACATAACACGGTTCTTAAACCCATTGTTCGGCGGGTTACTTTCGATAGCCAAAATGCCTTTTTACAAAAGCTAGTCATGTACGGTCTGTTAGTTCCGGTTGAGAGAATCCTGAATCGTTTCTTGACGGATCAATACGCTCATCGTCATCTCCAGCCGAGCGCTAGCCAGTCGGCAACTCCCACTGTCCCAGTCAGTCAGCAAGAACCCGTTGGAGCCGGAAAGTCTTCATGAAGATCCTGCTAATCCACGATTTGGGCACGCCAACCGGAGGGGCAGAATTGCAAATGCTGTCCCTGCGGCAGGGGTTGCGCGATCGCGGCCATGATGCGCGCCTGTTCTCCAGTCGAGCTATGCCTGTGGCCGATAGTCAGCTCCAATCGGATTACAGTTGCTTCGGAACCAGCAATACCCGATTGCAAGTGCTATCTCAAACGATAAATCCGGCTGCCTATTGGGAACTAAGACGAGTACTGCGGGAATTTGATCCGGATGTGGTTCATGTGCGGATGTTTCTCTGGCAACTGTCTCCGGCTATTCTACCTTTGCTGCAAGACCGGCCCTGTCTCTATCAAACTGCGGTTTATAAAGCAATTTGCCCGTTAGGAACGAAGCAACTTCCAGATGGCAATCCCTGCCAGGATCCGGCTGGGCTAGACTGTTTGAACAATGGGTGTCTCACGCCCCAAAGCTGGGCGGTGCTGATGCTGCAGCGGCAACTCTGGCAGCGCTGGCGATCTGCGTTTGATCTGGTAGTTACCCTAAGTCATGCGATGAAAGATAAGTTAGTCGCAGAGGGCATTGCACCAATTGAAGTCGTTCACAATGGCGTACCGGAACGTCCGGCTCGTGCGGCTTTGAAACAGCCCCCAACCGTTGCCTATGCTGGTCGACTGGTAGCGGAGAAGGGAGTTGAAGTATTATTAAGAGCCTTTGCTGCTGTTGCAGTTCAAGTTCCAGAGGCAAAATTAATTATTGCGGGTCAAGGCACGGAAGCGGAGCGATTGCAGGCTTTGGCGATTGAGTTAAAAATTGCTGAACAGGTGAGCTGGCTAGGTCACTTGTCCCGTCAGGTAATGGAACAGCGGTTTGATGCAGCCTGGGTACAAGTTGTGCCATCTCTCTGGTCTGAACCCTTTGGGAACGTGACCACGGAGGCCATGATTCGAGGAACAGCAGTGGTAGCCAGTGCCGTGGGAGCCCAACCGGAAATTGTCAAGCACGGTGAAACGGGCTATCTGGTTCCTCCTGGAGATACAGAATCTTTAGCAACAGCATTATTGCGCCTGTTAACTGAACCTCAAGCCTGTGAGCGAATGGGTCAGGCAGGACGGCAACGCGCCATGGCAGACTTCAGCGAAGCTCGTCGCACTGAAAACTTTCTTGCCCTCTATCATAATATTCAGTCAAAGTATCAACCTCAATCCCAGCCAGTCTTGAGCCAAGTCTAACGTCATGTCTACCCCCCAACTGAGCATTATCATCCCAACCTACAATCGTCCGCAGCTTCTCCGACGAGCCGTTAAGAGTGCCCTGGCTCAAACCATTGAATCCTTTGAAGTGATCGTGGTTGATGATGCCTCTAGCGCTGAGATTGATTTACCGGAAGACCCTCGACTACACCTAATTCGTCTACCTGAAAATCGAGGAGGAGCCGTTGCTCGTAATATTGGGGCGAAAGCGTCCCAGGGTCGATGGATTAGCTATTTAGATGATGATGATCGGTTGTTGCCCCACATGGCTGAGGTTTCTCTTCAAGCATTGGCCCAAACCTCATTGCCTTCCCCCGTTGCGGCTTTGTCCGGAATAGAGGTCTTGAAGGAGGACGGAACGGTGCAGCAGACTCGATTACCGCCCACCCTACCCAAGGGTCGCCATTTCTCCCTGGAAGAAATCAGTCCTCAGCAATCTTTTTTATGCAAGCAGACCATGGTAGTGGAAAAGGAGACTCTTTTGAGTATCGGTGGATTTGATGAATCTTTTACCTCGCGGGTACATACCGAGCTGTTTCTCAGACTCAATCCAGTTTGCTCTATCGTCGGAATTCCCATTGTCACCTATCAACTAATCGAACATCAGAGCTACCGTGTCTCACGAGATCCGTCCCGGCGTCAGGTGAATTTTTATCGGTTGATTCAAAAGCACCAAGACCTGTTTCAGGCTCATCCTAAAATGTTCTCTAACTTCGTCTATGATCATGCCCTAACCTCCTACCGTTCAGGACAACCTCAGATGGCTTTAGTAAATATGGGTCGGGCATTCAAAATTCATCCAATTCATACTCTGGCTCGGCTCGGTTCTCCTTTCAAGCGGAAGTTTCTAAAAGTTATTCAACCTACCCTCAACAAGTAATTTTATGTCATAGAAATAATTAGAGAAAACCATAATGAATCTAACAGAAAATCCCCAACCCATTTCTAAATTATCCCGACAGGATAGCACCTGGCTTAACCTCAAGCTGCTTACATGGCTGATTGTTGGGATCGGTGTTTTTCTGCGAACCGTTCAATATTTACTTAATCGTTCTCTCTGGATTGACGAGGCATTTTTAGCTCTAAATATTACTAATCGTTCCTTTACTGAACTATTAGAACCCCTCGACTATAATCAAGGTGCTCCTGTAGGTTTTCTGTGGATTGAGAAAGTCATTATCAATCTTTTTGGAGATAGTGAGTATGCTCTCAGACTGTTTCCATTTCTGTGTGGAATTGGCTCGGTTTTTCTGTTTTTTCGACTTGCCCGGCAATACATCAAACTGCCGACCCTTTATATTGCCCTGGGCTTGTTTGCGCTGTGTGACCGCCTAATCTACTATTCGGCGGAGGTAAAGCAGTATTCTAGCGATGTGGCGATCGCGCTTTTACTCTACCTGACAGTTCCCCGTCTCGGATCGGATCAGCGCAGTGGGTTTGATTTACTCATCTGTGCTGTTCTAGGTGCGGTTGCTATTTGGATCTCGCATCCGTCAGTGTTCATCCTGGCCGGAGTTGGCTTGACGTTACTACTGAATTCAGGTCTCAAACGCGAATGGAAAGCGATTCCAGGTTATTTTCTTGTGTTTTTCACCTGGTTAGCCAGTTTTGCTGCTTTTTATCTAATTTCTATCCAAAAATTAATTAACAATGAAGACCTACAAAGTTCCTGGGATTCTGGTCACAACTCATTTGCGCCGCTGATTCCCACCAGCTTGACGCACGTTCGTTGGTTTATTGATAAATTTTTTGAAATCTTTGACTATCCAGTTGGAATTCATTTAGCTGGAATTGCAGCGCTGGCGTTTATCATCGGAGCTATTTTTCTCTGGCGGCAAGAGCGGCAAACTTTGTTTTTATTGCTCTCGCCAATCTTAATTACTCTGTTTGTCTCTGGGTTGCACAAATATCCTTTTAAGGGGCAACTTCTGCTTTTTCTAGTTCCAGCAATTATTCTTATGGTCGCAACGGGAACGCAGCAAATCATTCATCAAACCTGGAACAACGCTAGATTAATTGGGGTTATTTTTACCCTTTTGCTACTTTTCTACCCGGTTTATTATGCAGCAGGAAATCTCAAAAACCCTGAATCTCCTCCAAAGGGGCGACTGGAATATCAACGGATTCGAGAAGAAATTAAACCCGTGTTGAGCTATGTAGAGCAAAATTGGCAGATGGGGGACATCCTCTATCTTTACTACGCTGCACAGTATGCCTTTAAGTACTATGCAGATCGGGGTGACTTCAAGGTTCAAGGCCTAATTGATCAAACAACTCCAGGCGTCTGGCCTCCCCCTCCAGAGGACTGGTTTGCACCGGCCCTGCCTTCCTATCCTCCCCAGCTAATTGTGGGCCAGTATTCCAGAGAGGATTGGCGGATTTTTCAGCAGGAAGTAGATAATCTAGCCGGAGATTCACGGGTTTGGGTAATCTTTGCTCACGCACCGGATCGCCGCTCAGATTTAGATGAAGAAGATATGTTTATCTATTTGCTGGATCAGGCCGGAAACCAACTGGATGCTTTCCAGGAAAAGGAAGCCTCAGTTTATCTCTATGACTTTAGCCAATCTGAAAAAACTAGCCAAAATAATAACCTCCCATGAACCAGACTGAATCCCTGACCACAGTTCAACCGATGAAATTCAGCAAGCTGCCCAATTTAATTATTATCGGGGCGATGAAATGTGGCACAACCAGTCTGCATCACTACCTCAACCTTCACCCTCAAATTTCTATGTCCCGTCACAAAGAACTGGACTTTTTTATCCCAACTAAGAAGTGGAAGAAAGGGCTGGAGTGGTATGAGTCCCATTTTAACGAGCAGGCTGAAATCCGAGGCGAAGCCTCCCCTAACTATACAAACTATCCCTATTGGTCAGGTGTAGCTGAAAAAATATATTCAGTTGTGCCCGATGCAAAATTGATTTATTTAGTCCGCGATCCCATCGAACGAATCATTTCCCACTATGTGCATCAATATGCCGCAGGGAAGGAAGACCGAACGATTAACCAAGCATTAACAAATTTTACCAATAACCAATACATTGCACGCAGTCAATACTATCAACAGCTTAACCAATATCTTCAGTGTTTTCCAGCAGAAAATATTCTTGTCCTTTCTTTGGAAAATCTTTCCACTCAAACTGAATCAACCTTGAAAATAGTCCTACAATTTTTAAACCTCGATCCAGGTTTTGACTTTATGACAGGTATAGTTTTACACAGCTCAGACTTCAAGCGCCGGAAAAATCAATATGGCGAACTGATAGCTGATAAGTTCTTCAGACAATTTCTCAAAAAACTTCCACCAGAAATTCGATTTCATCTAGAAAAAATAGTTTACTTCCCTTTCTCCCAAAAAGTTGAAAAGCCTGAAGTTGATCCGGATCTCTCCCAAAAGTTAAAAGATTACCTTAAACCCGATATCGATCAACTCAGACAACACACGGGCCAGCATTTTTCCTCATGGTGTATTTGATCTATTTCTAAGTTCCTATGGTTAATTTTTTATAGTAATGAGCATTAAACAGAAAGCGATTAAAGGCGTATTTTGGTCGGTTGTCCAGAATTGGGGCAGCCAGTTTGGATCTTTGATTGTTTTTCTGGTTCTGGCTCGACTGCTTACCCCAGAAGCCTTTGGCTTGGTGGCGTTAGCCAATGTTTTTCTGACCTTCATGCAAATATTCCTGGAGCAGGGCTTTACTCAGGCTTTGGTTCAACGGCAGGAACTGGAGCCGGAGCATCTGGACACGGCATTCTGGACAAATGTGATCAGCGGGGTGATTTTGGCAGGGCTCAGTTTTCTGGGAGCTGGCTTGATCGCGAACTTCTTTGGCCAACCGAAATTAACCCCAATTTTGCAATGTTTCTCATTCCTGTTTATTGTTAATTCTTTCGGTCAGGTACACCGAGCCATTCTCAGCCGAGAGTTAGCGTTTAAGGTCATGGCCATCCGATCCGTGGTAGGAATTTTAATTGGCGGGTGCGTCGGAGTAGGAATGGCAGTCGCAGGGTTTGGCGTATGGAGTTTGGTGAGTCAACAATTTGTATTTGAGACTGTGGTAGTTATAGTCATGTGGCAAGCGGTGAAATGGCGACCTCGCTTTGTCTTTTCACCCACCCATTTCCATCATTTATTTGCCTTTGGCATCAATGTTGTCGGATTCAAATTTCTGAAATTTTTCAACAAACGGTCGGATAACTTATTAATTGGTTATTTTTTAGGAGAAGTTGCCCTGGGATATTATGCGATTGCCTATCGGGTCTTACAGGTGATGACTCAGCTACTGATTGGAACCACAAATCAGCTTGCTCTACCCACTTTATCTAAATTGCAAGATCAGCCGGAAAAATTCCGTCAGGTATTCTATCGAGCGACCCAATTTACAAGTTTAGTTGCATTTCCCACCTTTGCTGGCATGGCGGCGCTCACGCCTGAACTGGTGATTACCTTGTTTGGAGAGCAATGGCAGCCTTCGATTCCAATTATGCGTGTGCTGGCATTTGCTGGAATTCTTCACACCCTCTCCTTTTTCAATGCGTCTGTTTTGATGGCGATGGGTAAACCGAATTGGCGATTCTGGATCAGTTGTTTGGAAGCGGTTGTGAGTTTTGCGGCCTGTCTTTTAGTAATTAAGTGGGGAATTGTTGCGGTTGCGGCTGCCTACGTTGTGAGCCTTTACTTAACCTTTCCAGTGGGTCAAAAATTTGTCAATCAACTAATCGGAGTTTCACCGTTGGTTTATTGTCAGCAATTTATTACTCCAATTGTTAGTTCTTTAATTATGGTTGCTGGAATTCTGGCTTTCAAGTTTTTTCTGCAGGATGTCATCGGTGGGAGAGTTTTATTAGTGACTGGAACAGCATTAGGAATGTTAATTTATGGGTTAGCAATCTGGATTTTGAATCCGAACCTTTTCGGTCATCTACTCAATACTGTCAAATTAGCGCGATCTAAGGAGTCAGTTTGAGAAGTTTTGATAAAGTGTAGAATTATTAACTTAGTTTTTGCCCTAAACCAATCGGAACCTTGAACAGCAAATGAATCAACCTTTTTTCTCAATTGTTATTCCAACCTACAATCGACCTGAGCGACTCACTAACTGCTTGACCGCAATTTCTAAACTTAACTACCCCCGTGAACAGTTCGAGGTGATTGTGGTCAATGACGGTAGCTCAATGCCGATGGCACCTGTAATTCAGCCATTCCAAGACCAGTTACAGATTGTTTTAATTAATCAGACCAATTCTGGGCCAGCCACCGCTCGTAACGTCGGAGCCGATAAAGCGCGAGGACAGTTTATCGCCTTCACCGACGACGATTGCCAACCCACCTCCGACTGGTTAAATCAGTTAGAATCTCAGCTTACAACGACACCTAATCATCTGGTCGGCGGTCGCACGTTGAATGCTTTGCCCGATAATTTGTACTCAACCACGAGCCAACTCTTAATCGACTACTTGTATGAGTACTACAACCAAGCTGAGGGAGAAGCGGTCTTTTTTGCCTCCAATAATTTTGCTTTGCCCAATCGCCAATTTCATCAAATCGGCAGCTTTGATACTACCTTTCCCCTAGCGGCGGGTGAAGATCGGGAATTTTGCGATCGCTGGCTCTACCAGAATCATCAAATGTCCTTTGTCTCATCGGCGGAGGTCTACCATGCCCATTATTTGACCCTACGAAGTTTCTGGCGACAGCACTTTAACTACGGGCGGGGCGCTTTTCACTTTCACCAATTGCGTGCTCAGCGGGGATCGGGGAATGTAAAAGTTGAGCCGATCTTGTTTTACTTTAAGTTACTGACTTACCCGTTCTCACAAACCGAAGCTGAACAACCAAGGGTTTTGGTGACACTTCTTCTCTTCCTCTCCCAGGTTGCCAATGTTGCAGGATTCTTCTGGGAGAAAACCAATCAAACTCCTAATTCCTCGCAGACTCAGGCACAGGTTTGAACCAGAAATATTTGAAGGGATAGTTTGAAGGAACAATCAAAAGAAAAGTCAAAAGAAAAATGAGAAGAAAAATCAAAGGAACAATTGAGAGATGCTCTACTTTTTATTCGTTTGGACAATTCTAGTTTGCTGTTGTACCCCGATTGGAGCTGCTGTATTAAATTGGTGCAATGCGGATTGTTTTGACCGACAGGGCGATCGCTTTATTGTTTCTGTATGGTTAGGAATTCTCAGCTTATCAGTTACGTTACTGGCTATTTCGTTATTTCTACCCTTATCGCCGTGGGTTGGAGCGGTTATTGCTCCTCTGTTATTATTCATTTCTCTTCTATCCCCCTCAACTCGCAAGGAATTAGGTCAGGTTTACCTACGCTTTCCTCCAGGAATTATTCTGGCAGGATTTAGTTTGGCGGTTATTATTGCAGCCTTTACCAGTCAAAAAATTGTTTGGTTTGACACGGGTCTTTATCATCTTGGAACAATTCGCTGGCTCTCAACATTCGGCGCGGTTCCGGGAGTCGCATTGATCAATCTAAAATTCGGCTTTACATCTTCCTGGTTTGCTTTATCAGCCCCTCTGTCCCCTGCTCTCCTAGGAGAAAGAATTGGAGCTGTTACCAATGGTTTTATTTTTTTAGTTGCCAATCTTCAGTTCTTAATTGCAGGTTCAAATCTTCGGACGAAAACTGCGCGTTTTTCAGATTGGTTTCTAACCGTTACTTCCGGTTTGGTAATTCTCATCTATACGGTCACTGCTCTAACGGGATCGCCAATTTTAATTTCATTTTCATCTGATGTAACCATTACTTTTCTGATTATCATTACCGCCTGGACAATCCTGAAGATTTCTGAAAGTCAAGATCAATTCGTATCGGAACAACAAAATCGATTCGACGCTCGAATCATCCCATTGATCCTGACTGCCGGAGCTGTCACAGTTAAACTTTCTGCTCTCCCGTTGTTGCCCGTTGGCTTGCTATATTACAGTCTGGCTCCGCAGTTAAACTTTAGGAAACAAGCCCAGAGAGCATTGGCGGGGGCGGGCGTTTCATTTTTAATTCTCTTCCCTGTTTTTACCGTTGCAACCGTCACTTCCGGTTGTCCGCTGTATCCCTCCCAAGCCATCTGCTTTGATCTTCCCTGGACAGTTACAGAAGAAATGGCAGACAATGAAATTAAAGAAATCCAGTTTTGGTGGAAGTTTGATCCGACAGAATCGACCGAGACGGAACCTGCTGTCACGGAAGGCTTTTTGCCCTCCTTTTGGAATTGGCTTTTCCATGCCAAGAAGCCTCAGATGATACTCGTTCTCACTTTAATTTCTGGGGTCGGTGCAATTTGGAGCTTGCTCAAACCGAGCTACAAACGGATTCCGGCAGAGTTTTGGCTAGTTGGAATTGGAGTGTTGGGCAGTCTTTTTGTTTTAACCCAGAGCCCATTACTAAGGTACGGGCTAGGGTACTTTACACTGGTTCCTTGCTTCATGGCAGCGGTAAGCTTCCAATCAATATTCGCTCGGCTAAAAATTCAGCTTCGACCTCAATTATTACTCCTCTTGCCGCTATTTCTTACCGGCCTTATTCTAGCAGGGAGTATAACTGAAGACATTAAGTCTCGATTACTACTCCCCGCTGAGATTCGGAGTGTGAAACTTGTTGCTGGCCGCATCAATGACGTCAATTATGTCTACCCTGATCGACGAAAAATCAGATGTTGGCTCTCGAATTTACCTTGTACACCTTTACCATTGGGTCGATATGAAATCCAGCTCCGAGAGCCATCTCAAGGGATTAAAGCAGGATTTGTTCATAGCGTTGACTAGAACAATATCAATTTGGTTGCCTTAGCATCAGCTCAACTGATAGAACTCAACTGCACTAGATTGGAGATAGACTCTTGATCGCTTTATTTGCAACATCTGCGTAGCGCAGTTCGCCGCAGAGAATCTTACTCAACAACCGAGTTGCCGCCGGAACCTTAACTCCAGCTCGGTAACCTACCCCTGGAAAACGATAGAACAGCCCTGCTAGTCGTCCGGCCCAAACCATATCCGCTCCCCATTCCTGATGCATGGTTTGTGTGTAGCCTTCTAATGCATCGATTGACCCACCCAAAGCTTGGTCGATGGCCTCAGCAGCCTTAACGCCGCTGAGAATTGACGGACGAATTCCCTCACCAGACAACGGATCAACCAGACAAGCTGCCTCTCCAGCAATGACTGCATTTTGAGTGTGCAGGGATTTGTCTCCATCCCAGAGTCGCAGGGAATGTTCGTAGGGGGTGCTACTGCCTGAAATTCCAGCTTTTTTAGCGTAGTTGGACAGGTCAGCTTGAAGATTTTTAGGTTCACCGCCTCGGAAGGTTGCCGCACTGACGGAGTAACTGTCAGCCTTGGGAAAGCCCCAGATATTTCAATTCTTAACGGAGCCAAACTCAAAGGTGGGCAGTTGAGTCTCCCCTTGAATTTCCATCATTACACTTTGACGGGGCTTTGATTGCTTCAGCTTCAGCCACTCCGCCGTTTTACCCTGAGCACCATCAGCACCAATTAGATAGCGACCACTCAGTGTTTCTCCTGAAGTTTGTACCTGCCAAGCATCTCCCTTGAACTGGATGCCAGTTACCTCCGTTTGATCGCGAAATTCAGCACCCTGCCCCTGAGCTTGCTGTAGGAGGTATTGGTCGAAAATATCTCGATGTACCATCCACATTGGCACGCCCAACTCGCTCTCGACCGGATCGGTGAGTTTCCAGGTGTAGCGAATCTTTTCAACAGTGCTGGAAATTGCTGGGGTAAAGTCAAAGTCAAACCACTGGGCGATTGCCGGAGATACCCCACCTCCGCAGGGCTTTTTGCGCGGCCACGCTGCTTTCTCTACAACCAGTACTGAACGTCCTCGCTTTGCCAAATGATAGGCCGCTGCTGTACCCGCAGGGCCTGCGCCGATGATAATGCAATCAAACATGCTCAGTTATCTCTCGTGATTGGATTTGTCTGTCGCAATGGGACAGGCGATAGTCAAGCGTTCATCGCTGTCACAATTCTAGCTTGCCCTACTCAGCGCCAATTAACCAGTGTTCAGAGATATAGCCTTTCCAGGTTTGGTGTGGTAAAGATTTGGAAGGTTGGGGCACGGTGCGCTCCAACCTCCTGTACTCCGCCAGTGTTGAAAACGCTGTACTACTCTGACCCCGTATAGTTCTGAATCCCTACTCCTGAATCTGCTTCACCGCCTCTTGAGCAATGAAATTAGAGAGGATTTCTTCTCCTTTTGGATTGTAGTGGCAGCAGTTATCAGTGTAGACAGGTTCCGATTCTTGGTCAAAAATATTGACAGCATTCAGAATATTGATCTGGTTTTGTTGTAAATTTTTAACCTCATCTAATAGGAAAGGGTAGCCTATTCTAACGCCCTTTTCATAAGGGCTGTTTTCGCTGAAAGCAATTTCTTTTTCTGCCTCATTAAACTGGCGTTCTGTCTGCCAATATTGATTGGGTTGCAGTACATGCAGGTAAGGAATATCATTCTCAGCAAGAATCTGGCTCATGAGCATTGACGTCTTGCCCCAATAACTTGCAGCCTGTTGATAGAATTCCTCATCCGGAATCCGATCATTTTGAGTATAGAAGTAAATAATACTTCCAGACTCATCATCTGGAGATAAGCGTTGCCGTTCAAATCGTTGTAGATTCTTGCGGTAATCTTTAACTAATACCTGGGTTCTAAGTGAATTAATCGCATAGCAAGAGGCAAGCCAGCAATGTTGTAAACTCTCTAAAGAATTGCCAATTTTCTGTTTGTTATCTTTGATCTTCAACAGAGTTCGCATGGCTTTCTCGGAAAGGCTGTTATTTGCCAAGCTGGTTAGAGGTTCAATGTGGGATGCGCTGGGCATACTCAAGGCCAGTTGCCGTTTGTTATTCAAGGTATTCAGGGCAACTTCATTAAATCCATCCAAGTTAATCACCAGATCAAACTCCTGACCCATCGACAGAAGATAATTCAGAATTAGCATTTGTTGAGGTTGCTTATAACCACCAACTGCAAAGGAGAGGATGATTACTTCCTTCGATTCAAATCCAGGTTGTTTCTGAATCGCTTGTTCCAGGAGTTTGCTCTGAACTTCGTAGATCGAATAGTTGGAAGCAACGGAACCCCCAAATACACCAACAATGAATTGATTATCGTTTTCCTTGACAAAGGGGTAATCGTAGGGAGAGATGAAACCATAGTTGTTATATTTAAATCCAACCCGAAAATCTGGCCCCGGTTGATGAACAAAACCAAAGAATGGATGCAGTCGTTCTGCTACCGTTGTCCCAAACCGAACCCCTTCTAAGTTGACTCCCAAGTCCCGGTAGTCTTCGGTGCGTTCACGGGTGTAGAAGAGTTGTTGATTTCTAAAAAAGTAAAAGATTAGGGAACCCAGCTCTAGAAAAACAAAGAGAACTAATAAATTAATCAGGGTAATCTTTAACCCTGACTGTAACTTCTTCGACCAAATTTTTTCTAGCCAACCTTGCTTAAACCAACCTGACTGCTTCATACTCACCCCTACTGAATCGTTTGTTTTTCCTGTTTTGTTGATATTTGTTGACAAATTGCTGCTGCCATCAGTTCCCCAGCCACCTGATTGCCTTGAACATTCCAGTGTCCTTCACAGGGTAGAGCATTTTCAAAGCCATGCAAACACTCTCTTCGCTGTTCTGCAATTTTGCGTAAAGGTACTGCCAACCGAAGGACAGGAATATTCTGCCGCTCTCCCAAAGCGGCAATTCGCTGATCGGGATAGAATAGGTCTTCAATGTCATAATCTGTCATGAATTCTTGCCGTCGTTCGGCTTTTGGATGCACTTGATAGGAGTCACTGATGGTCACAACCATAAGCTCTGCATCCTTTTCAGTTACTTCATCTCGCATCAATTCAATCAACCCTTCAGTAATCTGCCAGGCATTTTCCCAATCTTCGTCCACAGGTTCTCGGTAAAAATTAATATTCGTCTCTCGATAATCTTCCTGGTATTGCCGTTGCTTGGTATTGATTTCGGCCTGTCGGATCAACTGAAGAATTCGGGAACGACTCACCAGCCAATAGGGTAAGCGATCCACCTGGGCAAAAGCGTAGTAGTCCCGCTGTTTTGGCTCCAGCGTTCGGAAGGAATTGTCAACTACCCACTCACCATTTTCCAGAGAAAAATAGGGTCGCAGGTGATCGTGTTCCAGGGGTCGATAATTATTGCGCAGATCATTGCCAGGATAGAACCCTAAAACTACCAAATTGGGAGAAAATTGCCAGACATGATGCCGCAGTGTCATTAACGCTTGAGCCGTCCCGTAGCCCTGAACCCCAAAATTCATCACTTCGACGGCCCGCTTGTCCAAAGTGGGACATTCCGCCAAAACCTGTTCCATGACTGCGGTTGCCGTTTGTTCCTGGGGAACGTGCAGCGCTTCGATAAAGGAATCCCCCAGGACGGCCACTCGAAAACTATTCTCTGGCTTCTCAACAGAACGTTCCCGATCTCGAAAACCAGCGCTATTCATCCGAATTTCTGAAGGCAACCCCTCCCCCGTCCAAAAGGTCACTGCATTAGGTTTGGGAGCCCAACCTCGATTGGGGTCACGTACGGTGTAGGCCAGAGCTTCTGAATCTGGGTCGGGAGGGGGCGGATAGGCAAGCCCAGCCAGTCTCAGGGCAATTTCACCCACAACAATTCCCAAGCCCAAACTGCTTGCAATTAACCCTAAATTCAGTACCCACGGCTTCAACTTCATCGAGCGGCGATTATCTGACACAACTGATCTGTAATTAATTCTCCAGCAAATTGGTGTCCTTGGGGATTCCAATGCCCCCCACAGGGAACGGCAGTTTCAAATCCATGCAGACAAACCTGGGTAGATTCTCCCCGTTGTTGAAAGGGTGCAGCCAAATCTAAGACAGGAAAGCCTCGCTCCTGGCCCAATTTCTGTAGACGCTGATTTGGGTAGAAAAAGTTCTGAATGGCATGGTTTCTCATAAATTCCTGGCGAACTTCAGGCTCCGGACGAACTTGCATCGGATCGCCAATCAGTACCAAGAGGAATTCGGCCCCCCGCTGTTTCACTTCAGTATTAATCTGGTTGAGTAAAACTTCGGTAACGTTCCAGGCCTCCTGCCAAGTTTGATCTTCCGGTGGGCGGAAGTTTTTGGCATTCAGTTGATTCAGGTGATTTAAAAGATTTCGCTTCTTATTCTCCAGCTCTGCTTTACGAATCACTTGAAGAATTCGAGAACGGTTAATCAATCCAGTCGGTAATCGATCAACGGTGGTAATCCAGTAGCGATCGCTGTATTCCGATGTCAATTCCTTAAACGAATCATCTAGAATTAGCTCCCCATTCTCCAGATTAAAAAAGGGACGGTAGTGGTTGCTTTCTAGCTTTTTGGAGTTATCAATCACATCATTGCCGATGAAAAAAGCCAGGACGACTGCATCAGGTTCATACTGCCAGACTGCTTGTCGTAAAGTCATCAATTCCTGAGCCGTACTGTAGCCATCCACGCCAAAATTCAGTACTTCCACGGAACGACTTTTCAGATCAATACAACGTCTCAGCGTTGTTTCCATCACGGAGGTGTAGTTCTGCTCCATCGGAACCTGGGAAGCCAATGTAAAGGAATCTCCTAGAACTGCAACCCGGAATGTGTTCTCTGACTTTGTGACGGAGTAGGGGCGATCGCGCATTCCCCCTTGATTGATTTCCACGTAGGAACGACCTTCATGCTCCCACCAGCCCTTGGCCCCCGGCAAATTCGCCCAACCCCGATCAGGATGGGATGCGGCAAAAAAGGAAGGGGCAAAGGTTTCATGACCTGTGCCAACTTGTTTCGGTGCGCCCTGAATCCCCGCCAGTCGCAGCCCAATTTCACCCAAGATTACACCCACGCCCAGACTACCTAGAACCAGGCTAGCATTCAGTAACCAACCCTTGAACTGTTTCATTGACTATTTGGGGAAACCACCCTAAACATTCCTTAAAACAACGTGTAGATAAATGGTGCGATAACTGAACCCTGGCTCAGGACGATCAAGGCTTCCAGTAAAACCAGTGTAATGATCAATGGAAACAGCCAGTATTTCTTGCGTTCTCGCATGAACGCCCACAAATCCTGTAGAAAATCCAAAACTGCTTCAAACATTAATACGGACGCTCCATACTCTCTCTAGTTCTTGATTGACTGGTCACCCGATAGGTTGAAAGGCTAGGGCTGATTTCCCGTTGCATGGCATCAGAACCCAACCAGCGCTTGACTAATCCCATCGGAGCCATAAAAACGTAAAACACTGACCCTAAAAGAACGCGGGTGTTAATCCAGCCTAAGACCAGGCAGAAGCGCATCCAGACTTGGTAAACGGGATTGAGGGCCTTTGGTAGTACGACTGCCCAGATGGCCAAGACTGACCCGACAATCCAGGGCCAGGCGGGTGGGGGCCAGTGACGGAAAATGAGCGGCAGCAGGAAACCGAAGAGTCCAATACAGATGGCCCCGGTGAGTAGACCAAATTCGCGGAGTCCTTGGCGATCAAGTTGGGGAATATCGTGGTTCATGTTTAGCAGAGCTTAGGGTTTAGGGTTTGGGGTTCAGGGTTCAGGCTAGCGTAATGCACCGTAACTCCTAGTCCAATTCAAACTCATTCTTCCAAGATTCATCTTGTTCCCAGGGGGTTTGATCCGTTTTAGCCAAGAGGTAGTTTTCTAAAACTAAATAATCCATCTCTGTACGCATAAAGCAACGATAGGCATCTTCTGGAGTGCAGACGATGGGTTCTCCCCGAACGTTGAAGGAAGTGTTGACGATTGCGCCACAACCTGTTTTCTGTTCAAAGTTGTTGATCAGGCTGTAATAGCGTGGGTTGGTTTCTGGATGAACGGTTTGAATTCGAGCTGAGTAGTCAACGTGGGTAATGGCAGGTAGTTCTGACCGGGGAACTTTCAACTTATCTACTCCGAAGAGTTGCTGCTGTTCCAGCGTCATTGGGATTCTCAAACTATCCTGTACCGGAGCAACCAGTAACATATAGGGACTGGCCGAATCCATTTTAAAGTAATCCGAAACTCGCTCCGCCAGAACCGAAGGGGCAAAGGGACGGAAGGATTCACGGTACTTAATTTTCAGGTTCATCACCGATTGCATGGTGGTATTGCGCGGATCACCAATAATGGAGCGTCCCCCCAAAGCCCGAGGGCCAAACTCCATCCGTCCTTGAAACCAGCCGACAACATTGCCGTCAGCCAGAATCTCTGCCAGTTTTGGCATTAATTGTTCGTCATCTAGACAAACATAGGCCGCGTTAATTGAATCCAGATACTCACGAATTTCCCCATTGGTAAATTTTGGCCCCAGGTAAGCACCCTTCATTGAGTCCTGGGGTGCAGTAATCTTTTTACTGGTTCGGGGCAAAGTGGCCACAGCGGCCTCTGCCGCCATTCCTTGATGAACAACTCCCTGATGAACAACTCCCTGATGAACCTGTTCCTCTTCCGCCTCGCCAGTCGCTATTGGTTCTGACCGTCGAGGTTGTTCACAGTATTGATGCCAGACGGCTAGTGCCGCGCCCAGTGCTCCCCCTGCATCCCCTGCCGCAGGCTGAATCCAGAAACCCTTCAAACCCGCTTCCCTGAGAATTCGCCCATTCGCAACGCAATTCAGAGCAACTCCTCCCGCCATGCAGAGACAATCGGTGTCGAGTTCAGTTTTAACGGTTCGGGCCAATCGCAGCACAACTTCTTCTGTGACCACCTGAATCGAAGCTGCAATGTCCATCTCCCGCTGGGTGAGCTGACTCTCTGGTCTACGAGGTGGCCCATCGAACAATTGATCAAATTTCTGATTGGTCATGGTCAAACCGGTGGCGTAGTTGAAGTAGTCCATGTTTAACCGGAAAGTGCCATCGTCCTTCAAATCCAGAAGATGGGTCAGAATTTTATCAACGTATCGAGGTTCGCCGTAGGGAGCCAGGCCCATCAACTTGTATTCGCCAGAGTTGACCTTGAACCCGGTGTAGTAGGTGAAGGCCGAGTAGAGCAAACCCAGAGAGTCGGGAAAATCAATTTCCCAGAGCGGAGTCAACGTATTCCCCTCACCCATCCAAACGGAAGTTGTAGCCCACTCTCCCACACCATCTAAACAGAGCACTGCTGCCCGCTCAAAGGGGCTGGGGAAAAAGGCAGATGCGGCGTGGGATTGGTGATGTTCGGCAAACATCAGTTGAGGCAGTCGGGCTTTCTTTACTCCCAGCAACTGAGATAGCTCTCTTTTCAGCAACGTTTTGAGATATAACTTTTCCTTCAACCAAATCGGCATTGCTGCCATGAAGGAGCGGAATCCACGAGGAGCATAACTTAGATAAGTTTCTAGCAACCGCTCGAACTTCACCAATGGCTTGTCATAAAAGACGATGCAATCGAGATCTGTCAAAATAATCCCGGCTTCCTGCAGGCAGTAGCGAGTTGCATGGACGGGAAAGCGGGGGTCGTGTTTCTTGCGAGAAAATCGTTCCTCTTGAGCGGCAGCAACAATCTCCCCATCTTGAATCAGAGCTGCTGCGCTGTCATGATAATAGGCCGAGATTCCAAGTATATTCATGCACGTCTCCTCACGAACTGCCCAGTCACCCAGGCCACCATTGTAAAAATTATCTTCAGATTATAACGAATAACAGAAAAAGTTTACTGCCAAACAAAATGGGCTAGAGGGTATAACCCCTCTAGCCCCTGGTGATGTGAATGACTCCAGCCTTAACCCTGATTAAAGAAGTAGAGGTTTGGGCCTCCCTTTTCAGCGAGCTTCTTAATCGAGAGTGCTCTTACCTTCTCCAGCTCTCGCGTGAGGGTCGCGCAGGTTGCTTTGGTAATGCCCGTCTGGTTAGAGATCTGGTCTAAACTGGCTCCATGCTTCCCGTAGCCCTGAACCACTTCTAGAATGCTATTGCATGAGTTGATAGTAGGGCTAAAACAGGTTCCAGATATACCTGGCCTTAGAATTCCTAGCCGATCTCCATCCTGCAAAATCTCTCTGATTTTTTCCGTGTTCCGAGACTTGTTTTACCCGATTCCCTATCTCAAGATCCGCTGGTACAACATCGGCATGACTCCGCTGCAACTGTTGCTCGATTGGGGAATCATCCTGAACTCCTATGACCGCTCTACCGGAACGGAGTCAAACGATCATCACCTGGTCGAGCTGCGCTGGTTTGAAAGTAACGACGGCCAAAATATCTACGCTGGGATTAAGTTTGTGGCTCTGGTGAATCAGCCGCTGATCCCTACCTGGGGGCAACTGCGGCAGGACTATACCAACTACACAGAAGCCCCTGGTCGTCCGTCACCGAATTGGTAGGCCATCTCAGTTACTTTGAAGGCCCAAACGCAGTAAGATTAGATTAAATCTTCAAGACCACTCCTCTCAGTGAAAACAGATTCGCTGTTCTATCGCATCTTCAAAACGGCCCCAGCAATTTTCTTTGAGCTAATCGGCCAACCTGATCAAGCAGGCTATCAGTTTCAATCGGTTGAACTGAAACAAACGGCTTTCCGAATTGATGGTGTATTTTTGCCGCCACCGGAATCCATCGGCCAATCGGTCTACTTTGTCGAAGTACAGTTTCAGAAAGATCCATTGCTGTACCATCGACTGTTTGCCGAATTGTTTTTATTCCTGAACCAAAATCCTGCCACAGTAGGATGGCAAGCAGTGGCCATCTATCCAGACCGCAGTCTAGAGCCGGA
Source organism: Microcoleaceae cyanobacterium (assembly GCA_050331715.1). Lineage (GTDB taxonomy): Bacteria > Cyanobacteriota > Cyanobacteriia > Cyanobacteriales > Microcoleaceae > JBHJGO01. The sequence goes on along the minus strand of JBHJGO010000051.1, from coordinate 48,446 downwards.
ACAAACAGATCTCTATCAACCCCTGCTAGACAGTTCTCGTGTGCAGCGGATCTATCTGAATGAACTGGCGGGTGAATCAGTTGAACTAGGAATTGTTGGGTTAATCGTAGAGCCTGAGAATACAGCAACCGATAAGGCGAAACAGCTTCTATCCCAGGCAAGGCAGTCCTCACAACTTCCGTTGGCAGTCATAATGGAACTGATAGAGACAACGATGGTTTACAAGTTTCCTCAGTTAAGTCGTCAGGAGATTAGTCAAATGTTGAATATCGCTACAGAGTCTAGACAAACTAGAGTTTACCAAGAGGGCTTGGAAGATGGTCGGCAGGAGGGAGAGCGATCGCTCATCCTACGACAACTCGCCCATTGTCTAGGTCAGATTAGTCCTGAAGTTCGTTCTCAGATTAACCAACTATCCTTAGAGCAGTTAGAGGTTTTAGGAGAGGCACTGTTAGATTTCTCGTCCTCAGAAGATTTAACGAATTGGTTACAGGAAAATCAGAACAGTTAAAGTTGATAAGAATTTCATTTTTTAAGTCCTGATGTCTCGTAACCAATATCTGAGGTGTGGCAGTCACAAATGATTTGTCAAAAGGGAGTTGAGGAGTCAATGTCCAGCAGGTTTAGGGCAAACCTAACGCAGATTTAGGGCAAACCCAATGGAGCATCCGTCAAGACTGGCGCTGAATCTGGGAGAGAATATTCAAACTGACCTCTGACAACTCCTGCCTCAAACTGATCCCCCCTGCTCCCCTTTCCAAGGGGGGTGGCGCTAGCCGGGGGGATCGTGCGCTAGCAGATCGTGAAAATCTCGATGACCATCTACTTAGCTTTTGGAAGAACTGACCAAGACCTTTTAATTTTGAGGGACTTGCAGAACTTTCAGGACTTGCAGAACTTTCAGGAATTTCAACGGTTACGGCTTACTCCACGAGTTCCCAGGGGATGGGAGCCAATGCAAACAGACTCAACAAACAAGCCAGTTCCTGTTCCTCTTCGTTCAGTTCTTGCCAACTCAGTTCAAAGGCAGCCTCAACTCCCCGTTTGGCGGTCATGTCCTGGAAGACTTCGCCACGGCGATCGCGCTTCTGAAGGGAATTGTGGGCAAGGCTTAACTGTTCTCGCATCTTAGCCAAGGACACCTTAGCCTTCCGTTTCAGATAACGTCCCACCAATTCCAAGCCCAGGGGCAGATAACCCAACTCTTGACATAGCAGCTTGGCCTGTTCTTGTTCCTGTTGCAGTCGGTTCTCCCCAATCAACGAAGCCAAGAGTTCCAGAGCGGCAGGTTCATCCAAGACTTTCAGTTCCAGCCGTTCAAAGGATTCCCCCAGCCATTGCTTACGGGTGGTGACTAGAATTTTGAAGCGGGGATCAGACGGCAAGAATTTTTCAACGGTTTCATAGTCGGTCACATCATCAAACACCAACAAAACATCGGACTTTTCATAGGGAGGATTCGGAGGAATAGGCCAATTCCGCCAGCAGTAAGCAACCTACAATTTCAAGTCATCAAGCTCTTCCGGTGGATTCAAATTCAGATAGGCTCTGGCATAGTTGAGAAGCTGTACTCGAAGAATATCCCGCTGGAGGACTGGCTAACTTTTGGAAAAAGCAAGGCCGGACAAGATTGAACAATATCCGCGAGGATTCCATTGCTACCTTCCTAGGAATCGACTTCGATCCTTCTACCCAGTTCTTCTCTGGGGCTGTGTGCGATTTCCTGGCTTTTGAGCGTTCCGTTGAAGCTGAGATTGAGCAGATTCTTAGCCTTCCTCAGTGCGAGCTATACATCCAATGCTTTGATGAGTTTGGTTTTGGTCTACGGATTCAGGCTACCCTTCTAGCTTATATCTATCCGTTTGAGTCGTTCCTAGTTGGGGGTAAGCCCTTCAAAGCTCACGAATATAAGGAAGTTAAGAGACGTGAGAAAGATCGGGTAGATGGTAAAACTATCGTCAAGTTTCAGCCTGGGCAACGGAAGCGGATTCGGCGTGATGTCTCGCGTGATTCCTTCTCCATGATGCTCGGTGGTGGGACTGTGTGTGAATTTTCAGGCGATCAGTGGGTAGAGGTGTCTGCTGGCCATGAACTGCCGAGGGTTGTTCTGTGGCGTTGGGTTTTTGCTGCACTGGAGACAGGCAAGCTCTCTGTAGCTAGTTCAACGGTCTTGAAGCTGGTAGATTATCGAGACAGCCTTAAAGAACTCCAAACTAGATGACCGACACATCCAGCGGAAACTGATAGCTGCAACCCAGAACAGTCTCTATCGCCATCTGATTGACAAGTTCTCAGCTCCAGACTGTTGATTCCCTACTGGCCCTGAGTATTGATTTTAGTTTCAATCTTGGAAACTTATTAGGGGGAACTGTTGCAACTTCCGACATAGGGTCAGGGGTAGAAAATTCTAGATGATGCTAAATGTTGCAAAATTCTGGTGCTGCTGTTTTCAAGGGTTCAAGTAGGGGAGTAGGATAGAACAAATACCTATGCACCTGATTCGCTCACACACTGGAACTGCAACATTGGAATTATCTATCACAAATGAACAACGATCCCCAGATGCACTCCTTGCTAGAGGATTTAAAGTCTCCGAATGAGGGCGTGCGCCAGCATGCGGCCCACGAACTGTGGCGGCTCTGGTTTGAACAAAAAGGAAAGGCTGGACTCGATCAGATCCGCAAGTCGGAGACATTTTTGCAAGCCGGTCAGCCTGATGAGGCGGAAGCAGTCTTGAACCAGCTCATTGGAGATTTGCCAGATTTCACTGAAGCCTGGAATCGGCGTGCAGTGCTGTACTACGTCACCCGTCGCTATCGCAAGGCCTTAGAGGATTGTAAGGTCGTTCTAACGTTGAATCCCAAGCACTTTGGAGCACTGCATGGTATGGGGTTGTGTTATCTGGCACTAGAAGAATATCCTGCTGCCCTCAGAGCATTTCATCAAGCTTTGGAAGTTCAGCCCTATTCTGTGGAAAATCAACGATTGATTTTAGAGTGTAACGCTCGCCTGTAGGGTTCAAGGCCCCACAGAAGGACATTGATTAATGATCGCTACACTCTGAGCTTCCAGAATTTGATCAAATTCCCCTTTTGAAGAGGCTCAGTTAATACTCCCGTTCTTAGCTTCAACTTAGGTTACTACAGGTGAGCGAACTTATAGATTTCTGGAGATGCTGTCAAAATATAGTCGCAATACCCATTCGATCTAGCCTCTGGATCAACTGTGAAATCTATGCCAGAGGACAACCAATCTGCAAATTAGCTACTTGCTTTAAGCTTCGTCACAGTTCTAGTAGGATTGGCGCAATTAGCAGTTCAGAACGTGCTTTTTCAGTACTGATTGCATTCACTAACGACAAATATAGCAATCACAAATGATTCGTGAAATACGGGAGCAGGGAGCGATGCCCCCTGCTTGGAGACTTCGTCCCAAACCCCTTTATTTTTTTCGTGATTGATTCAGGACTGCTATATTTGTTCAAAGTTTGTTTTAAGTGAGCGCTAGGCTCGATGGGCTTGGCTTCCAAAAATAAGTAATGGGATTCATCAACTCTTAGATTGAAAGCTGTAGAGACTTCTAATAAAGTTTTAAAATTGCCGTACGTCATGATGAGATTGCTCAATATTGTACTCAGAATCTTAATATTTACTTTCGTTTCTCCAAAACTCACCTTTGTAACGCACTGATCTAGCCTTGATATGCTGTCAGAGGGAGTTTGACGATTTTTAAAAATTTGGTCATCCTTAAAGGAAGATAACAATCTCTAAGTAGCAAGCAATCTTACCGAATTTGAGAACTGTAGTTTTGGCATAGCCTGTTCAAGTCCTATAAGGGCTGAGCAATCCGATTCCAAAATAAAATTTCCCGATATAAACCAACCGATGAAAGATTTCCTTAAGTACACCACCGCTAGCCTTCTGGGTAATCTCTTGGCAATGGCCCTGGCAATTGCTGCTGGAGTAGGAGGGCTGCTTTTTTTGATTGGCCTGACCGCGACCCAAAAGACCGAACCTCTGGTTAAGAACAAATCTGTCCTGACCCTTGATCTCTCGCTCGATATTCCAGATTCTGACCCTGAATATACAACTGATCAGGTCTTACAACGGGCCGTGGCGGAGACGGAATTGGATCAGCTTAAACTTAGAACAGTACTGGACAGTATTGAGAGAGCCAGTCAGGATGACGACATCGTCGGAATTTTCCTTCAAGGCAGTGGCGCTCCCTCCAGCACAGGTCTGGCAAACCTGAAGGAAGTTCGGCAAGAATTACAGCGGTTTCGGGAGACCGGCAAGCCGATTATTGCCTACGATACGGACTGGACAGAGCAAGAATATTACCTGGCCTCGGTCGCAACCAATCTTGTGACGAATCCGCTAGGTTCAGTTGAGCTAAATGGCTTGAGTTCAGAGGTGATGTTTCTATCTGGCGCGATGGAGAAATATGGCGTTGGTGTCCAGGTCACGCGGGTTGGTAAGTACAAATCTGCGGTGGAACCGTTTCTGCTGGACAAGATGAGCCCAGAAAATCGCCAGCAAACTGAAAGACTCTTGGGGGATCTGTGGACAGAATGGGTGCAGGCCGTCAGCCAAAACCGCGAATTAACTTCAGCCCAGTTACAGCAGATCGCCAATCGTCAAGGTATTCTTACCTCGGATGAAGCCCTCAGTGGCCAATTAATTGATCAGGTGGGGTACTTTGATGAGGTTTTGGTAGAGCTGAGAAAACTGACGGGCGAGGAACCAGAGCAGGAAGGATCGTCTAGTACAAAGCCCTTCCGTCAAGTCACCCTGCAAACCTATAGCAAAACACCAGAAGTGACTAAACTGAGTCAAGGCAACTCCAGCAGCAAGAACAAGATCGCAATTGTCTACGCAGAAGGCGGTATTGTTGATGGACAGGGGATTGCAGGGCAGATTGGGGGCGATCGCTTGTCGAGAGAACTGCGAAAGGTTCGATTCGACGATGATGTTAAAGCGGTTGTATTGCGAGTGAATAGCCCAGGGGGAAGTGCTACAGCTTCAGAGGTTATCGGTCGAGAAGTGGAACTGATGAAACAGGCTAAGCCTATTGTCGTTTCTATGGGCAATTTTGCCGCTTCAGGAGGCTACTGGATTTCTATGGAAGCTGATGAAATCTTTGCGGAACCCAATACGATTACTGGATCGATTGGGGTGTTTGGATTGTTATTCAATGTGAAGGAAATTGCCAATAAGAATGGGGTGACCTGGGATGTGGTTAAAACTGCCCCCTACGCAGACATAGACACCGTGAGCCGACCCAAAACTCCCCAGGATTTGCAGCAGATTCATAAAATTGTTGATTCGATCTATGAACGATTTCTCGATCAAGTGGCAGAATCCCGTGACTTGCCCCGATCAAAGGTTGAAGATATTGCCCAGGGAAGAGTTTGGTCGGGTTCAAGTGCTAAGGACTTGGGTCTGGTGGATCAGATTGGTGGGTTGGAAACAGCCATTGCTGCTGCTGCTGCTAAGGCTGAATTGGGCGAAGATTGGCAGGTCGAGGAATATCCAGAGGTGAGGAGCCTGAGCGAAAAAATTATAGAGAATTTGAGTGAAACCAGAATTGGTCAATCCTCAACAGTTACTCCCGATCCCCTGAGTATTGAATTAACCCGATTGCGACAGGAACTTGAGACCCTGAAGAGTTTCAATGATCCGAAAGGAATTTACATGCGATTGCCGTTTAACTTGAGAGTGTATTAGGGGTGGGTCACCCCATCTATCCGAAGCCTTTCGTATTAATGTCACCGGGCCACAAAGTGGTTGAACTGGCTGCCCATGTCTCCGCCCCCCCATTCCCAGTTAGCGATGATTCCCACTCGACGAATTGCTAGCGGCTCAATCTTTGGAAAGATATCCGTTAGCGCTCGATAGATAATGGGTTCACCCTCAAGAATAGCCTGATAATGCATCCCATCAAAACAAACACGGAAGCTAACGGGAACGCCCCACTGAATTCGATCATCTGTATTGGCCCAAACCGCGCTATGAAGGTCTTCATATCCATCAATGCAGAAAAAGCAGGAGACCGCCGATCCCGCATGAATCCTGCTGACACAGTTGCTAATTGCGAAAAAATTCTTCGGGTCTTGCCAAAAAATCAGACCGCCTCGCCCTTCCGTTTTTTTCCCCTGATGGCGTTCGGGGGCAGTGATCTGAACCTGTAAATCCGCAAAGTTAGGACAATGCCAGTCGAGGCCATAGGCAGTACGACCAGGATGGGGCTGTTGCCAACTGGCCTGAACCTTCGCACTTGCCTCACCCGTCAAACATATTGCTCCCGTGCCCATGAGTTTATGCCAGACCTGACCCCCTGTAGTTGAGTGCTTGTTGGTTAATTCCTGAGCTGGCCCTTCAAAATTTTCAGTGATTGCAGGAGCAGTATCATCCTTCGGCAGATCTAAACTCCAAGGGTTGCGAATTCTATACTGGGCAGGCAATGAAACCTGGCGAGGATGGGCCTCGAAATCGGAGAAGTGCTGTTGGGAATTGGCTTGAGGACTGAATATGCCCAATGCGGTAAATTCCTGAAGCCGTGAATCGCTAACGCTACACACCTGTTGACCATTGCAGTACAGGCAAGCGGTCTGACCGTCATCTAGGATTTGCAGGGTATTCAGGGTGTCTTGAGCCAGGCGAATTGTTTCCTCGATGGCAAGGGTTTGCCAGTTGCCGTTGTGTTTGAGTTTCAGTTCACTCTTTTGAGAACTGATTGAAAAACTCCAGAAATTGTCCTGATCTTGAACCCGCCACCATATCTCGACTGGCGTTACTTCTGTTGGGGTAGTTACCTTGACGTGTACCAGACCAGAGGGAGCTTCTGGGTGGATCACAGCCAAACTGTTATCTGCCTGAGCAATAATTCCGGCTGTGGTTCGCTGGTATTCTCCTTGCATCACCTGCCAGATTCCATTCTCCTCGCTAGAACTTTCCGATAGAGAACCCGATCCCCTGAGTTGATTGGCACTATGGGCTGTTCCGTACCAGTTTGACCATTGGGATACAACATCGACTTGAGTACTGTAAACCCGTGTATCCGTGCTGAATCCAAGTTGCCCCAGAACACTTTGATGAATGCCAGCGTATAATTGCGGTTCCTGGCCCAACGGATCAATCCCAATTGGCCGAATTTCCGGGTAAGCGGCCATGCCCTTTGCATTCGGAACAGAGGCGATATAATAGGCTGCCCCCTTGGGCCGAAGAACAATCAGATAGTAGATTTGTAGGTTCTGAATATCTGGAAGCGCCATGGGCAGGGCTTGACCCGTCCGCACATGAACGGCTCCATTCTGAGGCATTGAGGATCGTACCAGCATGGTATGGCCTGTTTGAGCCGGATCATCCGGAACTGGCCTGGGAAACCAGCCTATGGCTAAGTTATCTTTGAGGATTGGCCCCTTGAATCGTTGAGGGGCATGGTTGAACCAGAAGCGCAATCGCTGCAGCATTCTGGCTTTGTAGGGGCTGCGGAGAAGACCTGTGATCTGCTGCCAGGGACTAAATGCACCCGTTCCCAAAACCCAACGGGCGACTCGTCTAACAAAACTTTGCTTTAGATCTCCAGTCTCGGAATTGTTATGGCCATTCAGCAACAGAACAGCCAGGGTTAGACCACTCTGCCGTTCGTAGGGGCCGTAGGCGATTCCTTGTTTGCCCCAGCCAGGACACCGAATGAATGGAATTCGTAAAGCTCCATTGTCAATTGAGAGACTCCGTTCTTGGTCAACACCCTGGCGGAGCATGCCACAGGTGCTTTGGGTGCCTAGAACCTGACCAGGATCCTGAACATCAGCATAGATGTCTTTGAGATATACGTGTGTCATTACCAAAAGGCTGAAGAGCTGTGAATCGGAACTTAGACAAAACAGTCATTTCAGTAGATTGCACCGCTACCTCCAGCCTATCAGTTAACTTCAAAGCTTTGAAGAAACTCCGATTCCAATTCAGCCAACACCGTCAGACAGCCTCCTCTATGGGTGATGATTATTCACCGAAACAGCTCGCTCCTGGATAGGAATATAGGGTTCGCTATGGCTTCCGGTATAAATTTGGGTCGGACGGAAAATCCGATTTGTACCAATTTGTTCTTTCCAATGGGCTAACCAACCGGCGACGCGGGCAATGGCAAAAATCGGCGTGAACAAATCATCCGGAATGCCCAGCTTGCGATAGACCAGACCTGAGTAGAAATCGACATTGGGATAAACGCCTTTGTGACCCAGACGCTCACTCACCACAGCTTCTAATTCCAGAGCAATTTCATAGTATTTGTCATAGCCAAACTTGTCGAATAGCTTCTCTGCCAACTGTTGCAGAATAGTTGCTCTGGGATCTTTGACCTTGTAGACTCGATGACCGAATCCCATAATTTTGGATTTGGTTTCCATCAACTGATCAACAAAGGGCCGAACGTTATTAACGGAACCAATTGCTTCTAACATTCCTAAGACTTCCTCATTGGCCCCACCATGCAGCGGCCCTGCTAGGGTTCCAACGGCGGAAGCAACCACAGCATAGGGATCTGTAAGGGTGGATGCCGTTACCATAGCCGAGAAGGTAGAAGCATTGATCGTATGCTCAGCGTGGAGAGTTAGACAAACGTCAAACACCTGTGCAGCAAGCGGATCAGGTTCCTGCTCATTCAGCATGTAGAGAAAATTAGCAGAATACTCTAAATCGTCGCGCGGCTGAATCGGATCATTTCCCTTCCGCATCATCTTGAATGCTGCAATCATCGTCGGGATCTTAGCCAGCAACCTTACGACAGCCTTGCGAATGTACTGCGGATCGTCCAGGGCGCGGCGAGAATAGAACAATCCTAGAGCAGCAGCAGAGGTTTGAAGCGCATCCATCGGATGCCCCGTTTCTGGGAAACATTTCATCATGTCCCGAATCCGATACTTAATCCGGCGATGGTACTGGATCTCATGTCGAATGCTTTCTAGTTCCTCTGGAATTGGTTTCTTGCCCCAGATCAGCAGGTAAGCAACCTCTAGAAAGGTGCTGCTAGCAGCAAGCTCTTCAACCCGAATGCCTCGGTATTCTAAAATCCCCTGAATTCCATCAACGTAACTGATGCTGGATAGAGTGGCAGGGATACCTTCTAGGCCCGGTTTGAATTCGCTTACGACAGTCATAATGGTTTCTCGATAGAGTTATCCTTTAAATTACGGTATTCACACAACAAATTCAACATCTGATGTTGACTCCGGGCTGGTTTGTCTGGAAATATCGACATAAATTGCCAGGGAAACTTAGCTCAGCAAAAACTTAGGAGGAGTCAGGCAAAATAGCTGGCTATTCCCCACTGGAGAATCCTGCTCAGGCAGGGTTAAACCAATAACTCCTGCTTTTTTAACCACCAGTACTCCTCTAGCCTCTCCCCAGACTAAAATTTCAGCCCAGTTTCCCAGGTTCGGTTGATGGCCCACAAGTGCAATGGTTTTTTGTTGATTCGATTCAGAGGAATAATACCAATCCAACCACTGGGTGATCTGTCCTGCTGGCGCAAGGATTTCAGATTCCTCTAGTTGCTTGCCCAGTCCTGTCGCTTGCAAAATTTCAGCCGTTTGTCTGGCTCTAACCAGGGGGCTAGTGAGAATCAGGTCAAAGCTCACACCCATGTCCAGCAATTTTTGAGCGACTTTGCGTGTTTTACGATCGCCCTCTTTTGTCAGTGCTCGTTCCTCATCAGTTCGATGCAGTTCTGGTTCATCAGCAATTCCGTGGCGGATAAGATACAACGTCGGCATAATGGTCTTCTCGTGCAGGAAGTCGAGTCTGCCAGGTAGAAAACCCAGCTCCAAATCTATAGCCTTATAATTTTAGCAAATCACTTACTTGGGCCTGTACTGCGGTTTTGAAGAAAGGTTACTGAGTGAACTCCGGCGCTTCAGCAAGGATAGGATTCACGTCGAACCAGAAATCCTTCTGGAAGTGATACTCAAACACCCAAAGACTGCGGAGCAAAGGTTGGTATTCACTCAAACCACTGAGTCGTTTCGTTTGATGAACTTGTCGTAGCTTGCCCCATTCCTCCGATTCAATCGCCAGGAGCAATTGGTGACGACGTTGTAAAATCACCTGTTCCAGATTATCCCGTGACAGGGGAGGATCTTCGCGTTGTAGACAGCTATACAGCAAAACGAGCAGACTGCGAACATGTCCTCCACTGGCCAAGCACAATCGGTCTAGGGTAGATAACTGGTCAAACACTTGAGGGACGAATTGGAGTGCATCAGCTTTGTCAGCCTTTGGAAAGGCGCGAGCAATGACTAACTCCCGCAAACGTCCTAGACCCGGTTCACAGGGTTGACCATTGAGCAACTTTACCGGAACCATCGGCAAAGACTTCGGATCGCTACCAAACCGCGCCACTAATCGACCCAAGTCACTGGAAAAAATCAAACCAAGGGGAATCGTATAAACCACATGACATCGCAACTGATTCAGTTGATCTCCTTGATCAACAAATAAGTACTCTGGTTGGGGTCGTCCGGTGGCAGTCCTGGAATTCATAATCCGATCCAGATTATCAATGATGATAACCAGACCTGCTTTACCCCGTTGCTTCAGTTGTTCGACCGTTGGCTCCAGGAGCTCGCCGTTGATTGCCTCTAGAATATTGTTAGTTCGAGGCCCCAGGTATTGCCGCATCAGAGATCGGAGTTCGCGGCTATCCTTCGTTTTGACGGTGATCTGAGCAATGGCTTGCGACAAACCGTTACTTGCATCAGACAACTGAATTTGCGGCTTGAAAATATCAATAATTCCCTGCAGCAGATCCTTAAATCGAGTTGTCTCCAGGGTAATTTTAAGCTGTTCAATATTGTCACTCACCTGACGGGAAATGGCCAATAAAATATCAGTAATCTCAACGTCCGCCATATCTAAATCCTGGCTAGACTCAAAGTAAATGACGTGAAAATCTTCCGCTTCCAATAGGGACTTGAGACGCAGTAGTTCTGTTGATTTTCCAGAGCCAATATGTCCAGTAAACAACTGACACGTCGGGCTATCCGGTGAAAGCCGAGTAATGGTACGGGCAATCTGCTCAATTAACTTCCCACCTCTGACATCAGAAAAGTCAACGTAATAGGAGTAATCTTCTTGCTCACTGATATTGAGTGTCTTGGCTGGATTGGCAGCGCGAAAAAATCGTCGGGTATCTAGTTCCATACTGACTTGTTTCTACAAAGCGATAGCATCCTTCACTAGCCATGATCCAACGAGCAGGCCCAGGCTAGAAACCCCAAGTAAAATCAGAAACGTTGCAAATTCGTCCCACGATTCTGTCAGCTTCTCCCCTGCTACCATCTGAGCAACCACACCTGCAACTACAGCGATCGCTCCCCAGGCTCCAAAAACCAAGCTCTGATGAATATCTCCAATGATTGGAACCATCACTTTAGACCCCCCTGCTCCTACCCAAGTTCCATACCAGCCACCAAACCAGAACCCAAAAACTCGACCCGCACCAATTCTACTGCGAGATTTAAACATCGCATCGGAGGCAATCCCCAGCAAGACTCCCACCACCATCCCTATTATTCCCCCCACAAAAGCCTTGAAGCCAATGATGGAGAGATCAGATGCACCAACCAAGCAACCCGTTATCACTAGAATGCCAGAGACGGTGAAAGCCCAAATTAACAGCCAGGTTGAAGCATCCGATGCAGCAATGGCTCCTAATGCAATCCCAACGATTGAAAAAATCAAGCTCGCCAATAGCCCAGGAGACTCTGCCTGAAACATGATATGTCCAGCAATCCAACCCGCAGCCCCTCCAGCCACCATCAACACCATGAACCAGGATTGCTGCAACCCAGGACTACTGGAAATTGTCAGGGCAATGGCAAACCAGGCAAACCAGGTAAACATCCAGGCCCAGCCTGGAACGCCGAGGAATTCCAAAATCCCACCCGTAATCCCATAGCCAATCAGGGTTCCAGTCAGCCAACCCCAGGGAATAAAACCATCATTGGACACGGGTCGAGTAGTTGAGAAAGGAGGTTCAACCTTTTGACCGTATTGCCGATGGCTGTATCTCTGCGAGTATGGCGGAGAATTTCTTTGGCTAGATCGCGGTGAAGATTTGGCAGCATTCTCTTGCTGAGCTGCGGGGGGTTGAGCAGATTGGGACAACCTTGACACAAACCGCAGTTGATTGTAAGCATAACTGATTTCTTTGAACTTCTGTTCTGCTTCAAGTTGCAAGAGACCATCCTGTGGATAGCGATCAGGATGCCATAGGAGTGCTAGACTGCGGTAAGCCTGCTTGATTTCTTCCACAGAAGCTCCTGGCTGGAGATTCAAAATTTGGTAACACCGCTCTATCTCATCCACAGGTAAAGCTCAAAAATTTCACATACGGCACTAGCTCAATTCTGACTCAAGAATTCCCCAGAGGAAACTTAAAATTTTTACCGGATTCTCTATTGCCTCTATGGGACTCAGTTCTAATCCAGTTAACCTTCAGTGCTCTAAGGTTTTTGAGATAGGATAGCAGAGGGCAAGAGCTTTTCTACACATCATAGAGGTGTGTCAGCCCATAGAGCTTTCTCTTAAATTTTTAATTATTAGACCACTAGTCGGATATGAATCAGCCAAGACTAATCATTTTATGTACGGGGAACTCTTGTCGAAGTCAGATGGCAGAAGGATTTGTGCGGGAATTGGCCGACGATTTGGTTGATGCCCAGAGCGCCGGAACCAATCCTGCCCCGCAGGTTCATCCCCTAGCTGTTAAGGTGATGCTAGAACTGGGGATTGATATCTCGAAAAGTACCTGCAAGCATATCAACGCTTTCTTCGACCAACCGATTGATACGGTGATCACCGTTTGCGATCAAGCTGATCAAAGTTGCCCTGTTTTGCCCAACGCGGTGAAACGTCATCACTTTGCCTTTCCTGATCCAGCAGAAGCAACCGGAACAGAGGAGGAGAAACTCGTCGTGTTTCGTCGGGTTCGAGACGATATGAGTCGGATTTTACTTGCCTACGTCTCAGGTCGGCGAGATGCTGTACAGACTGTCTAACGGACTAACGTGCTGGAATTACCTGAAGCAATGATACAGGGTTTGATAACCCATGGTGATCTACTACTGGGTCTAATTGATCGGGCAGGACGGTTAGTCTGGGTAAATTTGGCTTTCGCTGAATATACGGGCCGATTATCTGAGGAGCTGATTGGACAAAAGTTCTTCAACGTTCTGACAAAGAACTCTCAAGAGATCAAGCAACAGACTCAATACATCCGTGAACGACTCATCAAAGGCGAGGACTTCAAATTTGAATTTACTGAGAAGCCCAGTCTGAGTTCCACTCCTCTAAACCAACCCCTCCAAGTCTCGAAAGCGCTCTTAGTGGATGGTCAGCCTATTATACAGACAGACAATATTATTACTCGGTATACGCTATTAATTACTGATATTTCTTTAAGAAAACAAACAGAATTAAAGCTGAGAGAAACGAAAGACGAACTTGAAGCTGCGAATTTACGCGTTCTAGAGGAAAAACGCAAGGCAGAAGCAGCACTGGAGGAGTTGCAGATTACCCACAGCCGATTGATTCAAACGGAAAAGATGTCAACCTTGGGACAGTTAATAGCTGGCATTGCCCACGAGATCAATAATCCCATTGGATTCTTAGCCGGCAATTTAGACTTGATGCAAGATTCCGTTGCAGATCTACTCCATCTGCTTGACCTCTATCAAGAAAAATGGACAACTCCCGATCCGTCTATCGTTACAATGATTGAGGAAATTGAGCTGGATTATCTCAGGGAAGATTTGCCAAAGCTCTTGAACTCAATGCAACTGGGAATTGATCGAATTCGCGAAGTCAGTCAAAGTTTAAGAACCCTGTCCAGAAATGATAGCGGCAATCGCCCCTCTCTCATGAACTTGAATGAAGGTATCGATGGCACCCTGCTAATTCTGCAACATCGATTGAAAGCCAATAATCGTCGGCCAGAAATCCAGGTGATCCGAGACTATGGCGATCTGCCAGAAATTAGTTGTTATCCAGGCCCCTTAAATCAGGTTTTTATGAATCTGATTGCCAATGCGATTGATGCTTTGGAAGAAGCAAATCAAGCTAGAAACCTGGTAGAGATTAAGGCAAATCCGAATCAAATCACTATTCAGACTGAGCTGAATCTTGAGCATGATCAAGTCAAGGTTATCGTCGCGGATAATGGGTCTGGAATTTCTGAGGAGATCAAGCAAAATATTTTTGAATATCTGTTCACCACCAAAGAGGCTGGCAAGGGAACCGGATTTGGATTGGCAATTTCCCAGGAAATTATTCGTGACAAGCATGGGGGGCAAATTACCGTTGATTCTGAACCAGGCAAAGGGAGCAAATTTACCATTACGCTGCCGTTACAAGCTCCAGATTAGGATATGAGGTTGGGGCCAATCGGTGATAGTAGTTGGAACTTTCATCATCTCTAGTGGTCAATTGGCTTAGTGCAAATTGGAAGTGCTGTTTCACGAGTTTCACGAATATGATTCAGTAATGTAGATTTGTGAACTTAGTTTTCTGATTTGCGGATCAACCCTTGAAGTGTGGAATATTGATTACTCGGTTCCATAGGAGGCTCCATGAAATCCCTTTTAGCACTGACAACTTTATTGCTGGTTATTGGGCAAATTTCTCCGCAGATAGCCCTGGCGGACTCTAGTCGTTCTAGATCGAACCGTTCTCGGCTAGAGCGATCCGAACGTTCCACGATTCTACTGGCGGATTCGTGGGATGACTATCGGCGACGACGTCACGAAGAGTTGGATCGCCGGATTAATAATGAGGTTAACAGACCCCACAATAGCCGTCTGTCTCAACGAGAGAAAGAGCGAATCATTCGAGATGCCCATCGAGATCTAGATAAGCAACTGGATCGAGAAGAAAAAGAATGGAGACGCCGCTATGATGACGATGATCGGGATAATGACTACCGGGATGCGAAAGATCGGTATCGTAATCTAGAACGCGAAACCAACAACAGTCGTCGCGGTCGGAGCAGTTCTTCTCGAGATTATGACAGGCGGAATCGCAGTCGTCGCGATGATAACGACCGTTATCGCAGTCGTCGTCGCGATCGCAATGACAATGATTACTACAACGAGCGTTACGATAACGACCGTTACTACAATGACCGCTATTACAATGGTCGTGACAGCCGTAATATTCGCTATTGCTCGGCTCAAAATCCCTACGATTGTCGCTATTAGGTGCTAAATTCGCATGAATGTTATTCCAGCTATTGATTTGCTTGACGGGAAATGTGTTCGCCTCTATCAAGGAGACTATGACAAAGCTCAGACCTTTGGGGATGATCCGGTCGCCGTTGCAAATCAATGGTTGGAACAGGGTGCAACTCGACTGCATTTGGTGGATCTCGACGGGGCAAAAACAGGTCAACCCACAAATCACGAAGTCATTCGGCAAATTGTAAATGCTGTGACGATTCCGGTTCAAGTGGGAGGAGGACTACGCAGTCGAGAATCTGTTGCGGCATTGCTAGATTTAGGCGTACAGCGGGCGATCTTGGGAACGGTGGCCGTGGAGCAACCCCAGTTGGTTGGAGAACTCTGCCAGGAATTTCCAGGACAGATTATGGTGGGGATTGATGCGCGAAACGGGAAAGTTGCCACCCGAGGTTGGCTGGAAACCTCAGAGGTGATGGCAACGGAACTGGCAGAACGGATGGCCCAGTTAGGAGCCGCCGCTATCATTTATACCGACATTCATCGAGATGGAACCCTTCAAGGGCCGAATAAGGACGCCCTACGAACCCTAGCCGAGCAGATTTCAATTCCTGTGATTGCTTCCGGTGGTGTCAGCTCGATTCGGGATTTATTAAGTTTATTGGCACTCGAAACCCTAGGCGTTACAGGCGTCATTGTTGGGCGTGCGCTTTACACAGGAGATGTTGTGCTGAAAGAAGCAATTCAAGCAGTTGGTTCAGGACGTTGGCAGGATGTTCCCTTAAATTTGGACGGTTCGACCCTGGCATAAAGTTCAGCTTAATCTATATGACGTTCAAGAAATGTAGTGCTATGCTTATGCCGATGAACCTCACACTTAGTTAAACCATGGGTATTTCTTCCAGTGTCTTGGCTAGCCTGCTTTTTGTTGCACCCATTTCAGCATTAGAGCCTGCAAAAACTGAACCACTAACTTTAGCTAGAAACCCGTTGCTTCCGGCTCCCGAAGTGATGATTGATCTTGTTTTTCGCTCTCGCATGCGCCTGCCGCTACCCCCTCAGATTCAACAGCGGGTCAGCATTTTAAAGGAATTGCCTTCAGTGCTAGGAACCTATCAGGGAGTTCAGAAACTAGATGAAGGCAAATATAGTGCTAACTTCGAGCGAGGTTCTGTTCCAGTCGCCTTTACTTTTCACCCGGATGGCAGAATCAGCACGGTTGGGGTGAGTTGTCCCAATACCGATCAAGTCAACTGGCAAGCTGCCTCTCAAACACTCAAGCAAATGTTTGCGACCTGCATCAAATAAACCGAATCAAGTGTAGGGGAGTGTTTCAGGTGGGTGCTGAAAATCCGCTCCAACAACAAATCGAATATTTTCAGTGGGATAGGTTTTGACGTAAACTATGCATCCTGTTTCAGTTTGGGGGCTATAGGGACAATTGGGCGGATACCGTAACCAGCTACCGGAGGGGTAACTACCGAACTCATCTTGCCAAATCCCTTCGACGATGAAGATTTCTTTGACCTGAGTTTCTACCACATTTGATAGTCTTGTATAGGGCTGCCAACGTTCAAACCAAACCGTTTCTAAATACCCAGGTTGCTGGTAAACCATTTGATACTCAATTCCAGGGGCAACACCAGACTGCCAAGCAGGTTGTTGGTGAATGTTGATTCTAATTTGTTGACGGGTTTTTCCACCATGTTGTCGCAACTTAACAAAGGTTAGACACCCTTCCTCGCTGTAAGGACGATGAATAAACCCCTCTGGATTCAGCATATAAGTCCCAGGTGGATGTACTCCAGTTTCATCGACAAAGTTGCCCTTAAGGACTAGGATTTCTTCACCACCGGGATGGCCATGCAATGGAAAAAATCCGCCGGGATCGAATCGAGTTAACATCGTCACCGGATGGTCTTGAACCTCATCGTCGGATTCAAAACATCCAAACCAAATTCCGGTAAAAATAGTCTGATACCAAACGAGTGACGTTGGTAAGACAGCAGCACGAGTCAATGGATTTTCATTAATCTGTTTGGATTGCCATTGAAGTTTAGAAGACACCAATTACACCTCGAATTTTCAATTGTTTTTAATTCAGGACATCTCAAAACAGAATAATACCATTGAGTGGTCAATACCTAACATCTAGATTATTTAATTGGACTAATGGGTATTTATTCTCTACTGGATTAGAGAGTATGGCAATAACTTCACCTGTAAGGTAAGTCTATTTATCCAATTTCTTATAGATATTAATCTACGTCCAAATCTTCTTGAAAAGTCATCTTCGACTTCGAGTGAAAACAGCTTTTTTAGAATTTATTGCAATTTATTGAAAATTCTCAAGAGATTATCAACCTGTGCTAGAGTCCTAACCGATAAGCTGTTAACATGATTGATTTACCTTCAATGAAACGTCGAAAGCTAATTGGCTACACCCTGGCGGGCACAACTTCAATGGCAGCCATGACAGCCTGCAACACCGCAACGACTTCTAATACAGGTTCCAATACTTCAACCACTGGAACTGATTTGCCCAGAGTTGAGTGGAAAATGGCAACCAGTTGGCCTGTTTCGCTGAAGACCTTGTACGGCGCGGCAGAACAAATCGCCCAGCGGGTGAGCGATATGACGGGAGGACGATTCACAATCAAAGTGTTTGCGGCAGGAGAAATCGTTCCGGGTTTGGAAGTTCTCGATGCGGTACAGCAGGGAACTGTGGAGTGTGGTCACTCTGCCAGCTATTACTACATTGGTAAGAATCCAGCTTTGGCTTTTGGCACATCAATGCCCTTTGGCCTCAATGCTCAGCAACAGACCGCTTGGCTGTACCAGGGGGGTGGAATTGACGCAATGAATAAAATTTATACTGACTTTAATACCATTGCTTTTCCAGCAGGCAATTCTGGGGTACAGATGGGGGGGTGGTTTAGAAAAGAAGTCAATACAGTCGCTGACCTGAAGGGACTAAAAATGCGAATTCCTGGCCTGGGCGGAGAGGTGCTGTCTCGTTTAGGTGTAAATGTTCAGGTCTTGCCGGGTGGGGAGATTTTTCTAGCTCTAGAACGGGGAGCAATTGATGCGGCTGAGTGGGTTGGCCCCTTTGACGATGAGAAACTAGGCTTGAACAAAGCGGCTCAATTCTATTACTATCCGGGATGGTGGGAACCAGGTTCAAGTTTTGATCTCCAGATTAATCTGAATCAGTGGAACCAGTTACCAAAGGAATACCAGGAAATTCTCAAGGACGCTGCAGCTTACACCAATACCTGGACGTTATCTGCCTATGATAAGGAAAATCCTGAAGCTCTGAAACGCTTAATTGAGGGTGGTACACAGTTGCGACCCTACAGTGCAGAGATTATGAACGCTGCCCAAAAAGAATCCTTTGATTTATACGAGGAAAACGCCAGCAAAGATGCAAGTTTCAAGGCGGTGTATGAACCCTGGAAACAATTTCGGGAAGCGATCTATCAGTGGTCAGCCGTTGGAGAATACAGTTACAGCAACTTTACGGTTGCGCCAGCACTGAAAGCGTTGGATTAATTTAGATTAATTTAGATTAATTTACGGATTCAGGGTAGTTGTTTGTCCAGGTTAAACCCGTGCATCGGGGTGAGGATTTTGCGGGATTTCCATCTGTCCAGGAATGACGATGGGCTGAGGGCAACTTTCCCAAATTGAGTTTTGGTCGAGTAAATTTGAGTTGGACTCTAGGGATCATCTTGTGATGTGGGTGGGGAACCCTAGACTGTGATGGGCTAAATCCTGAAATCATAGAGGGGAAAAACAATGGCCAAGCCAACTCAGATCGCTATCCTTGGGGCCGGTCGATGGGGAACACACCTAATCCGCAATTTCCTGAATCATTCTGATGCTGAAGTCATCGGAATTGCTGATCCCTACACCGAAAGACTGGATCTAATTCAGGACAAGTTTCCCCAACTTTCAATCCAGACAAAACTCTCAACCAACTGGTCAGACATTGTTAGCCTTCCAGAACTGGAAGCAGTCGTGATCGCCACCCCGGCATCAACTCACTACGATTTGATCTCTGATGCGCTGCGACGGGGATGCCATGTTTTTGTCGAGAAACCGCTCACGCTTAAGTTATCTAAATCTCTGGAACTCTGCGACCTGGCAAAACAGTGCGATCGCCAGCTATTCGTAGATCACACCTTCCTGTTTCACCCGGCTGTTCATCAGGGCAGGGCGGCGATTCAAGCGGGGGCAGTTGGAGATTTGCGCTATGGCTATGCAGCCCGTACCCATCTAGAGCCTGTCCGTCAGGATGTGGATGTGTTGTGGGATTTGGCCATCCACGACATTTGCATTTTTAATACCTGGCTGGGTGAGATGCCGATTCAAGTTCAGGCGACTGGAACTGTCTGGTTGCAGACGGATCAGCAATTTGAGGTGAGCTATGCTAGCAATCCAGTGATGGATTTGGTATTGCCAGGATTGGCAGACATGGTGATGTTGACCCTCACCTACTCCAATGGCTTTCGAGCCTTTATTCATCTCTGCTGGTCAAATCCGGATAAGCAAAGACGACTAGCTATGGTGGGCAATCAGGGAACCTTAATCTTTGACGAAATGCAGCGGGAGTCCCCCCTCACATTGCAACGGGGCTATCTTCAGCCCATGGGTCAGGGTTGGCGCGGTGTAGGTCAGGAGCGAGAGGTGATTGACATTCCTGCCGTTGAACCTTTAGCTCAGGTTTGTGATCATTTCCTGCGTTGTGCCCGTGAGAATCAAGTTTCTGACATTTCCTCTGGGGTAATCGGCGCTGAATTGGTCAAAGTGTTGTGTGGATTGAGCGAGTCTTTAAGATTGGGGGGACAGCCTGTTAATCTGTAAGGTTGTTCTGTCAACCGGTCAAGTATGTTTCAAGCGACTCGACGCCGTTTAGCCATTTGGTATACCAGTGTTACTGCTGTACTCCTGCTGTTATTTGTCAGTGGATTTTACCTCTACGTGCGTCAGACATTGGTTGAACGGGTAGATGACACCTTGAACCATGTGGTAGAAGTGGTCGAGCGTTCGTTAGTGATTAAGTCCATTGGCGATCATCAATGGCAGGTCAACACCGAAGCCAGCTTTCGGAACAATACAACCGCAACAGAGGATGATCGGATTGATTTAGAGTGGTTTAGTCCAACGGGGCAACTGATCTGGTCAACCTTTGCAGAACCGCTGCGGTTGCCGCTGCATCCGAACCGCCATGAAACCGTCCGGGCCAACTGGAAAGGCTCGGACGAGGCTCGTTTGGGTTCATCCGAACTCCTACTGCGGCAGGTTACAGATCGAGTACAGAAGGGCCGTCAAGTTCTAGGCTATCTGCGGGTGAGTCATCCCTGGTTTGAGGTGACCAAGCCTTCTCGTCAACTGATGCTGGATTTGTTGCTGGGCTTAATATTAACCGTAACTTCAGTAGGAACAATTGGCTGGTTGTTATCGGGATTGGCCATTGACCCAATTCGGGATGCATTTCAACAGTTAAAGCAATTTACCGCCGATGCCTCCCATGAACTGCGAAACCCCATTGCGACGATTCAAACAAATGTCCAAGTAGCCCTGGCGGAACCCGATCTTCCACCCGAAGATCGTCAACAATTGCAGGTGATTGAACGGATTACGCGTCGTCTAGGCGGATTGGTAGACGATCTGCTGTTTCTGGCGCGTCAGGATAGTGGCCTGAGTACAGCCCCATGGACTGAAATTCATCTGGATGCCCTCTTGCTGGAAGTTATCGAGGAACAGGAGGGTTTGGCGAATATTCAGGGGATTGATCTGCAGTTTGACTTAGCAGAGGAGAGCTGCTTCACCTTGCTAGGGGATTGGAATCAACTTGTTCGCCTGTTTACCAACGTGATCGAAAATGCAGTGCAATATACGCCAGCCGGAGGCGAGGTAAAGGTTTATCTAAAAACCTTTCCAGTGAATGGCTCAAAGCTAAAACGCCAGTCTATCAAATCGGAAATTCAGGTGACAGTTCAAGATACCGGAATTGGTATTCCCCCGGAATCCCTGTCCCAGGTTTTTAATCGGTTCTATCGAGTCGATCCAAACCGTAGCCGCCAACACTCTAACCAGCACTTCACTCAGCAATCAACCGGATCAGGCTTGGGGTTGGCGATCGCCCAAGCCATCGTAGATAATCACCATGGACAGATTCAAATCGAGAGCCAGCTCAATCAGGGAACAACCCTACGAATCCTGCTACCGGGATATTCGTCTCAGGAACAAATCTAGGATGACACTTTCAAAATCGTCACACATCCAACGAAATTCGCAATATTTTTTCGAGACAAGTCAGCTGAGACAACTCACCATCCCATCGGCAATTCCAGGACTGAGATCCTGGATTCTGTCCCCTGATACTTTGGGTTTCTACACATTCTTCATAGGACACTTCAGCAGCTTAGACAATGGGATGATTTTTTATCACTGATAAATCGTTACAATTCTAAGTAGAGACAAGAACAGACCGTCTAGTACACTCTCTGCTCTGAATCTCCAATGAGTTAGCAGGTGGTTCAATGTTGTCCAATTCTCAAGAAGAGGTCATTCATCGCAACGGTTCTTTGAAGGTGCAGCAATCTTCACCGGATGCTTCGTTCGATTCTGGTGTTACCGAAGAAATCAATTCCCCAGTAGCCCCCCAAGAAGATGGCTTGAAGGATTCTAAGCCAAAGGATTCTAAGTCACGCTCCTCTCGCCCAGTGAAGTGGGGATTAATTGGGTTACTCATGTTTGTGGCCGTCGCTGCCCCGACAGGTTACTACCTGAGACAGAAACGGGCCCAGGTCAGCACCGAAGCCCTGGCGAACTTGACTGTTCCAGTGAAATCTGAGAATCTGACCGTGCGAATTAGCGCTAGTGGTGTGGTTCAGCCGGTACGCCGCGTGAATCTCAGTCCCAAAACCCAAGGCCGATTGGCCAAGCTATACGTTGAACAGGGCGACTCTGTAGAAGCCGGACAGGTAATTGCCCAGATGGAAGGCGCAGAAATTAAGGCTCAACTACTCCAGGCAGAGGCTCGACTAGCTCGGGCTCAGGCAACTCTAGAAAAGTCACAAGTCGGTAATCGTCCAGAGGAAATTGCGGCGGCTGAGGCCCGTTTGAATCAGTCTCAGGCTAGATTGGCAGAGCTTCAGGCCGGCAGTCGCCAGGAAGAGTTAGCAGCGGCCCAGGCTCGACTGTCAGAGGCAGAATTTCGATTGCGGGATGCTCAATCCGGGAGTTTAGAGGATGAAATTGCCCAGGCAGAATCTCGGCTAGAGGCCAACCGAGCAGAGCTAGAACTGGCTCAAGAGCGCGTCAGGCGGAACCAGGGTTTGCGGGATGAAGGTGCGATTTCCCAGGATCAACTCGATGAATACCTGCGGGATCAACGTCGTCTAACGGCTTCGGTGCAGGAATCCCAGGAACGGATTACCCAACTGAAACGGGCACGACGTTCCCAGATCGAACAGTTGCAGGCATCCGTTGAACAGGAGCGCCAAAATCTACTCCAACTCCAAAACGGGGCACGACCGGAAGAAATTGCCCGTACCAGGGCCGAAGTAGCCGAAGCCCAGAGTCAGGTGAATGAACTCGCTAATGGCTCCCGGTCTGAGGACATTGCAGCGGCAGCAGCGGACGTGCGGGAGGCAGAAGGTCAGGTGCAATATTATCGAACTCAATTGGAAGATACCAAGGTTCGAGCGCCATTTGCTGGCGTCATTGCTCAGCGTTATGCCCTCGAAGGGGCATTTGTTACGCCGGCAACATCGGCTTCTGAGGCCAGTTCTGCTACTTCATCGTCAATTGTGGCCCTGGCTCAAGGTCTGGAAGTTCTAGCCAAGATTCCTGAAGCAGACATCGGCCAGATTCAGCCGAGTCAGAAGGTGGAAATTGTGGCGGATGCCTATCCCGATCAAGTCTTTGAAGGTCGGGTGCAGTTAATTGCGCCAGAGGCCGTGAAGGAGCGGGATGTCACCCTATTCCAGGCTCGGATCGCCATTGACAGCGGCGAGAATCAATTGCAATCCGGGATGAACGTGGACTTAGAATTCGTTGGCAATGAACTGGAGGATGCGTTGGTAGTTCCGACGGTTGCGGTCGTAACGAATAAAGGAGAAACCGGAGTCTTGATCCCAGATGAGGAAAATCAACCCGTATTCCAGCCCGTAACTGTGGGTTCAACCATTGGCAATCAGATTCATGTGCTGAACGGTTTGCAGGAGGGGGAACAGGTA
This sequence comes from Microcoleaceae cyanobacterium, assembly GCA_050331715.1. Taxonomy (GTDB): domain Bacteria; phylum Cyanobacteriota; class Cyanobacteriia; order Cyanobacteriales; family Microcoleaceae; genus JBHJGO01. Next base: position 24,965 of record JBHJGO010000051.1, on the reverse strand, counting down.
TTTATTGAGCTTCCTCCTGGTCAAAAACTGGACAAGATTATTAATTAAGGTTTGATAGTTAAGGTTTGACAATATGAACCTCTTAGAACGGTTACAAATGTCAGCAACGACCCTGTGGGCCAATCGGCTCCGCAGTAGTCTGACAATGTTGGGCATTGTGATTGGGAATGCTTCCGTAATTGGCATGGTGGGCATTGGTGAGGGAGCACAGAGCTATGTGAATGATCAGGTGAGTTCCCTGGGGCCGAATATTCTGTTTATTCTGCCCGGTAGTCCTGAAGCCCAGAGTCGCCCTGTTTATCCGCCTCAAACTTTGATTTTGGAGGATGCGGCAGCTATTGCGGATCAGGTTCCTACCGTTGATGAGGTGGCTCCCACTCTGAGTAGTAGTGACCTGATGTCCTATCGCAATCGCAATGCCTCAGCCTCAGTAATTGGCACGACGCCAGAATACTTAACGGTTCGGAGTTTTGACGTGGCGCGGGGTCGGTTTCTCACGGAGCTTGATTTGCAGCGCCAGGAAAATGTGGTGGCCTTGGGTTCGGAGCTGGCCGAGCAACTTTTTGGGAATGCCGATCCAATTGGTCAGCAAGTTCGACTGAAGAATATTAGTCTCAAGGTCATCGGCGTCATGCAACCGAAGGGAACCAGCTTTGGTTCTAACGAGGACATGAACGCTTTTGTACCTGTCACTACCATGGCCAATCGAGTCGTCGGACGGACTTCTCCCTACGGTATCCAAGTCACCTTTATCTCTGTCTCAGTCGATGACCCGGCCAATATGCGAGCGGCTCAGTTCCAGATTGAGAATCTGCTGCGTCTGCGCCACCAGATCACCGATGAAGATGATTTCACCGTGCGGAACCAAAAGGATTTACTGGACACATTGGGAAAAGTGGCCGGAGCCTTGACTCTTTTGTTGGCAGCAACAGCGGCAATTTCTCTGTTTGTGGGGGGAATTGGCATCATGAACATTATGTTGGTATCGGTGACGGAGCGGACTCAGGAAATCGGCTTAAGAAAAGCTATCGGCGCATCTCAACAGGATATTCTGGCGCAGTTTATGATTGAAGCAGTGATCCTGTCTGCCGCAGGTGGATTGATCGGAACAGGGATTGGTGCAGGGGGAATTGCTCTGCTGAGTGCGCTCACTCCTCTGGAAGCGGGAGTTTCTCCGGTTGCGATCACAATGGCGGTTGGCGTTTCGGGCGGAATTGGTCTGTTCTTTGGTGTCGTTCCTGCTCGGCGGGCTGCGAAGCTAGATCCAATTGTGGCATTGAGAAGTGTTTAGGCTCTTTAGTATGGAAACTCCTCTGACAACTAATAACACAACTAATAACACAACCAATAACCATTCCAATTCCTACTCTAATGAACCTTTAACAGATCCGGTTCAGAGCGGAACGGTTACTCTCGCGAACAGACCCACGATTATTCGTCTGGAAGAGATTACCAAGGTCTACATCATGGGGGATGTGGAAGTTCGGGCCTTGAATGGGGTCAATCTAGCCGTTGAAGCGGGAGAATATTGCTCCATCATGGGAGCCTCCGGTTCTGGAAAATCCACGGCCATGAATGTGATTGGCTGCTTGGATCGCCCTACCAACGGCAACTATTATCTGGATGGAACCAACACGGCTGAACTCTCCGAAACCGAGTTGGCCCAAATCCGCAACCTGAAAATCGGCTTCGTATTCCAGCAGTTTCATCTGTTGCCTCAATTAACGGCATTGGATAATGTCATGTTGCCAATGCTCTATGCAGGTCTACCCAAGCGGGAGCGGCGAGAACGGGCTACTGAAGCGTTGGTGCGTGTCGGATTGAAGGATCGGATGAATAATAAACCCAACCAACTCTCCGGTGGACAGCAGCAACGGGTTGCCATTGCCAGGGCGATTGTTAACCGTCCGGTTCTCGTTCTAGCCGATGAACCAACGGGGGCGCTGGATTCTAAGACAACCCAGGAAGTGATGGACATTTTCACAGAACTAAACGATAGCGGGATTACCGTCGTTATGGTGACCCACGAATCGGATGTGGCCCGTCAGACCAAGCGAGTGGCCTGGTTCAAAGATGGTCAAGTGATTCACAGTCACTTGGCACCGGAGGATCTGCATAACGTTGTTTAGCTAAAGAATCAAACAGAGTCCCATGGCAACTCAATATGGAATTGTCCTAGTAACGGCTGGCTCACGCGATGAAGCCATGCAAATAGCCAAAGCATTGGTTCATAGTAAACAGGCCGCCTGCGCTAGCCTCACCCCAATTCACTCTGTCTATACCTGGGAGGGAGAAGTTTGCTCCGAAGACGAATGGCAACTGGTGATCAAAACTGACCTGGCCCAATTCGATCAACTGTCCGAAAAAATCCAGGAACTACACTCCTACGATGTCCCAGAGATTATCGCCTTGCCCACTACGGCTGGGTCAGCAGCCTATCTTCAATGGATATCAAATTCGCTGGTCAAGTGAGCTCTTAATTGACTGAGCCAGGGCTTACTAGTTCAGAATCCACTCGCTCGGAACCACTGAGAGAAAACCGCTCTCCCAGGTAGATGGCTTGAATATCCTCTGGCAAGTTGATTTGCAGGTTTCGACTAGCACTTTGCAGAACTTCCCGAACTTCGCTGGGAGAAATTGATTCCCCTTCTGCCTGTAAATAAGCTGCAATTCGAGTCTCGCTCCAATGAAAGGTTTCCGCCATCAAGAGGGTTAAACGCTCCAGGGCATCCATCCGATCTAAAATCTGACCCACGTAACACCACAGGGGTGGCGGGGAATTTTCCAGAGAATAATGAATTGATTCAACGGGGGGTAATTCTGCCTGGTTAATGCAGGCTGCCGTGACATTGATCAGCCAATTCTGTAGGGTTGAGGCTTCTTCATCGTCCTGGTGTTCGCGCAGATTCAAGACCCGCATCTCGTAGAAAATGTGTCGCCAGGTTTGAGAGAACAAATAATCGGCCTGTACGGGCGATCGCACCGAATGGCTGATCAAAGTATGAACCACCAGACCATAACGGCAGAAGATCGTCACAAAATATCGACCCTGATCTGGGTGATTCTGAAACAGGGTTAGTAACTCCTGGTCATCGTGGTGAGAAAGGGACTTGACCAGCGAATGATTGGATTCCGGCAGACTTAGCGTTTGCACCGTTGACAACCTTAATTTAGAAACGGCTGATGCGAATCATAGCCGATTTAGGCGCATCAATCAACTTGAAGTGAAAATAATCCAAGGATGCTCAACTCGGGCAATTGTCCCTCCTGGAAACGGGTCAGTTTGAGAACGATTGGGGGCTGTAATCAGAACCGTCAGCTTCTCAATCTGATCAAAATTGGGAGCCTGGGGCAGTGTGTGATGCAATACTCGACGCATCACCCGCCGTTGCAATGCCAGGAAAGATTGACGCAGAACTTGACGGTTGATCTTCATTGTTAGCTGCTGAATCGTTCCGCCCGGTGTATCTGCGGATTCAACTGCCTGCTGATAGAGTTCGTCTGTCAGGTATTCCAAGCACTCCACCTCCGCTTGCAACAGTTCTGCAGTTTGGGCCAGAGCTAACTCTGTTTGGGGATTGAAGTGCGTTTCTAAGTAGGGAAGGAGTTCCAGGCGAATTCGATTGCGGGCGTAATGCAAATCCTGATTGGTCGAATCCAACCAAATTCTTAACCCCTGGGTTTGACAAAATTCTCCGGTTTGATGACGAGTGATGTCCAGCATCGGACGCACCAACAGCGGTGAGGGTTCGGAGGATTTTAATGGTCGCTGCCAGGTCAATGCCTGTAGTCCGTCAGCTCCACTACCCCGCACCAAATTGTAGAGCAGCGTTTCGGCTCGATCCGTTGCGGTATGTCCGGTCACTACGTAGGTGTAATTATTGGTTTTGGCGATTTCAGCTAGAACTTGATAACGCCATTGTCGGGCTGCGGCTTCGGTGGTTGAAATTTCCTGGGCCACCTGTCGATAGCAGGGTAACTGCCAGCTGTGGGCCAGGGTTTCAATGTAATCGGCATTCGCTGCCGAGTCGGAGCGCCAACCGTGGTCACAGTGAGCAATGGCTAACTCCCAACCCCATTTTGACTGCAAGTCCAAGAGTAACTTAGCTAAACAGAGAGAATCCTGCCCCCCAGAAACCGCCATCAATACCCGTTCACTCGCAGGAATCAAATGGCGCGATCGCAGGGTTCGATGGAGTTGATCATGGAGTGGTGTCCAATTCAGGTTTGCAGGCATTATCACTCTATAATGGAGTCAAATTAGCTCAGGGGCATTGTATAGTTTCAGCGCTTAGGAATCAGGATGAAGCACACTCTTTCAGTTTTAGTGGAGGACGAGGCAGGCGTATTGACTCGGATTGCGGGTTTGTTTGCTCGACGAGGATTCAATATTGAAAGCTTAGCAGTTGGCTCGGAGGAACAGTCCGGCATGTCTCGAATCACCATGGTGGTCTCAGGAGACAATCAGATCATTGAGCAAATTTCAAAGCAACTCTACAAGCTGATTAATGTTCTGAAGGTGCAGGACGTTACAGAAATTCCTTGTGTCGAGCGGGAGCTGATGTTAATCAAAGTCAATTGCGGAAACAGCGCCATTCGTTCAGAAATCATCGAGCTGGTGCAGGTTTTTCGGGCACGAGTGGTTGACATGGGCGAGGATAGCCTGACTGTGGAAGTTGTTGGTGATCCGGGTAAAATGGTTGCCATTATTAATGTTCTGAATCGATTCGGAATTCGAGAAATCGCCCGAACTGGAAAAATCGCCCTGGTGCGAGAATCTGGTGTTAACACGGAGTTCTTGAAAACCCAGATTGCTGAAGCAAAGCTCTAAACCGTTGTAGTCTCAATCCATGCCAAACCAGAAGCCCAAACTTTTAATCGTCGATGACGAGCAGGATAATCTGGATTTAATCTATCGTACCTTTCGTCGTCAGTTCCAGGTCTTGAAAGCAGACAGCCCTACTCAAGCCATGGATATTCTTGAGGCTGAAGGTGAGATTCCAATTGTTCTCTCCGACCAAAGTATGCCAGAGATGACAGGCATTGAATTTCTGAGGAAAGTCAATCAGATTTTCCCGAAGACAATTTGTATGTTGCTGACAGGCTATTCTGAGGAAGCCCTAGAGTCAGAGTCAGAGAATGATCTGAGTCATATCGACCAATACATTTCTAAGCCCTGGAACCCGACTGAGTTCAAAACCGTGATTCAAGAAGCCTTTGAGCTTTATCAGTCTCGCCAGGGATAATGTTCTTGAATTTGAGCTAGATCTGGCATGTAATGTCATTCCCCCGCAGGTGGGAATCCAGGAAAAACTAAACACCATTTGAAGACCTGACGTTCCTAAAACTGTCTGTCAAACGGCTCAGCAGTAGGCGGGAATTGGTTAAGAAATTCCTCCTCTCCCGGAACAGGTCGCGCATAGAAAAATTCAGACTGACGCAGATCCTCCACCAGTTGAACCTCAACAATCTGGCCAGGCTGTAACGTGCTAGGACGAGGAGATGTAAATAGACCAACTGCCGCTCCACCCAGTGCCCCGACTAAGAGACCAATTCCCGACAATCCACTGAGCAAGAAAACGCCAGCTCCACCAATCCCTGAATCCAGCAGAATATTCCCACCATCAGGATCAAGGTCACCATCGATCCACTCGGATTCTGCCTTGAAAGGAATGCTGCGCCCCTCCAAATTCAGGGCCTCTGCGACAAAGCGACTGCCCAGTGTTCCTGTCTCAAAGCGCCCCACAACAGGGGTATCCGGCGGAACAATGAAATTCCCATTCCGATCCACAATCCCACCCTGCAACAGCAGAACGTCCTGACGGTCATCCTTTGAAGGAAGACGAGTATCGTCAGGGCTGGGATAGACCAGGGTTAGCTTCGTCCCCTCGACCAGCACAATATTGGGAGGCGGATCCTGAATCAGTCCCGACTGGAAGCGAGCTTGGGGCCGAGAGATCACGCTCTCACTGGTGGGCAATGGTTCGCCAAAGGACAGTTCCCCAGCAGGAGGTGCAGGAACCGCGATGCCGGAAGTCCCAGGGCCAATGATTCGGGCTTGGTTAATCTGATCTGCTTGATCTTCAAACAGGGGATCGGTCACGAGTTCAACCTCCTCTGGGCGCTCCAGATCCAGGGTTAAAATATCTAGCCGATCATTTTTCTCCGGCTGAGGATTGGGAATGACCGGTTCAAGGGGGCGATTGAGCGTGAACTCTGGCAAGGTGGAGGGAGCAGGAGGAGGGGTCAAGCCGGATTCTGTTTCTTCTAGGGCCAAAGCTTCCGCTGAACTGACGGTATCTTCCACATCATCAACGGTTGTCTCTGGAATCTGTACTTCGGTTCCTGCGACTTCAGGTGTTTGGGCATCTGCAACGGTTGTAGTTGCTGGTGTTACAGGTTGAGGGAGAGTAGCAATCGCAGGCCGCAGAATCCAGGTATTATCAATTCCAACGGTTCGGAGTTGAACTTCGTCTCGATCCAGAACAACACCGGGAGCAAAATCAATCACAATTCGAGCGGTCTTTTCCTCAAATTGAGTCAGCGTAATCTGACGTACCACTCCCGTTTCGTAAACCTCTGTCAAATCAATGCCAACCTCTGTATTAGGCAAGTCCAGAACCAATTGACCGGGCAGAGTTTCAGCGGCCAAACGGGGTGTCACTCCATCGGGTAGTAGAACCTCCACCTGACCGGTGCTGGCATCAAACTTCCAGTCCCGCAACATGGCAGCTTGAGCAGGCGCAACCAAAGCTGGAGTGGTAATGACTGTGGCGATCGCCATCCAACTCACGGGATTTGATAGGAACAATTTCTGAGATGATGGCAGAGGATGTGACATTGGCATGATTCCTACATCAAAATTATCTGGAAGAAACTCCAAGAACCTGCAACCTTGTTACCATGTTCAGTCCTGGATTGCAAGAGATTTGGCGTTCCGGATTTGAGAAGATTCGCTGACAAGATTTTTGCCAACAGTGCGGGAGTTGCCTGGATTCCCGCCTGCGCGAGAATGACGTTATTAGCCGATTAACTCCAAGCTTCCTCTAGAAAACAATGCAGAAGTGGAAACTGATTAACTCCCAGCTTGCCTTTGACCACAGGTGGTGTCGGGTGCGACAGGATACCGTTGAGCTGCCGAACGGAACTATCGTTGATGACTTCTTTGTCAATGTCAGGCCCGATATTGCGCTAGTTCTACCGATTACTCCAGATCAAGAAATTGTGTTTGTCCGTCAGTATCGACATGGCGTGGGCCAGATCTTGATGGAACTCCCCGCTGGTTCCTTTGATCCGCACCAGGAATCAGCTGAATCCGCTGCCCGGCGAGAATTGAGTGAAGAAACTGGTTACGTGGCCGATACCCTAACGTTTTTGGCTACCTTCTACGACAATCCGGTTAAAGATACTAACTCCGTCCATCTGTTTCTCGCAGAGCGTGCCACCCTGCAACAATCTCGCCAGTTGGATGAAACGGAGGAAATTGAAGTTGTGCTGCTGCCGATTGATCAGGTTCAGCACGCCATTGCTACGGGGGAAATTTGTGTGGCTGGAACGGTGACTGCGTTATTTCTGGGGTTGAAGTTCCTGGGCTTAAATACTTGAGCAGATCTCTGTTAACCCGCTATGTACAGATCAGCAACCTGCCTGGGATCTCCTGTGGCAGAATGTTAGGAACATCTGCAATTGTCTGCAATCGAAGTTCTCAAACTGCAAGCCCAAAACCTCCATGACTTCAACCGCTCCTGAACTGCCCAAGCAATACGACCCCTTTGAAACTGAAGCCAAGTGGCAGCGCTACTGGGAAGAGAATGAAACGTTCAAAGCTGATCCAAGTCAAGCGGGTGATCCCTACTGCATCGTTATTCCTCCTCCAAATGTGACCGGAACGCTGCACATGGGCCATGCTTTCAATAACTCTTTGATTGACACCTTGATTCGGTATCACCGGATGCGAGGGTTTAACGCTTTATATTTGCCAGGAACTGATCATGCCAGTATTGCGGTGCAGACTATTCTGGAACGTCAACTGAAAAAAGAAGGCAAGACCCGCTACGATATTGGCCGTGAGCAATTTCTAGAACGGGCCTGGGAGTGGAAAGCGCAGTCCCATGGCACAATTGTCGGACAACTGAGACGGTTAGGAGTCTCAACGGACTGGACACGGGAACGCTTCACCATGGATGAAGGTCTGTCCAAAGCTGTAATCGAGGCGTTTAACAAACTCTACGAAGATGGGCTAATCTACCGGGGTAACTACATGGTGAACTGGTGTCCCGCCAGTGAATCAGCAGTCTCTGATCTGGAAGTTGAGAATAAGGAAGTGGACGGTCATCTGTGGCATTTTCGCTATCCGCTGACCGATGGCAGTGGATTCCTGGAAGTGGCGACCACTCGACCGGAAACCATGTTAGGAGACACAGGCGTAGCAGTTAACCCCAATGATGAACGCTACAAAGACTTGCTGGGCAGAACCCTAACCTTACCAATCATGAATCGGGAGATTCCGATTATTGCTGATGAATTGGTTGATCCAGAATTTGGAACTGGATGTGTGAAGGTAACCCCGGCCCATGACCCAAACGATTTTCAGATGGGGCGGCGCAACCAATTACCCATGATCAATATCATGAACAAAGACGGTTCCCTGAATGAAAATGCTGGAGAATTCCAGGGGCAGGATCGGTTCACCGCTCGGAAAAATCTGGTGCAACGGCTTGATAATGAAGGGTTCCTGGTCAAGATTGAAGACTATCGCCACAGTGTGCCCTATAGTGATCGGGGTGGCGTTCCGGTAGAGCCTCTGCTTTCTACCCAGTGGTTTGTTAAAATCCGTCCCTTGGCAGACAAAGCCCTGAACTATCTGGAGGAGAAGAATTCACCACAATTCGTGCCGGAGCGCTGGACAAAGGTCTATCGGGATTGGTTGGTGAAGCTGGAGGACTGGTGCATTTCCCGTCAGCTCTGGTGGGGACATCAGATTCCAGCCTGGTATGTGGTCAGCGAAACAGATGCAGAAATTACCGATAACACCCCCTTCATCGTGGCCCGAACTGAAGCAGACGCCCAGGAACAAGCCCTAGAACAATTTGGCAAAGGGGTTCAACTACAGCAAGACCCCGATGTGCTCGATACCTGGTTCTCCTCTGGATTGTGGCCGTTCTCAACCATGGGCTGGCCGGAACAAACGCCTGATTTGGCCAAGTATTATCCAGGAAATACTCTGTCTACAGGGTTCGATATCATCTTCTTCTGGGTGGCGCGCATGACGATGATGGCGGGATACTTCACCGATCAAATGCCCTTTGAAACGGTTTATATTCATGGCCTAGTCTTGGATGAAAAGGGTCAGAAAATGTCGAAGTCCAAGGGCAATGGCATTGATCCCTTACTGCTAATTGGTAAGTACGGAACCGATGCCTTGAGATACACCTTACTGCGAAAATTGGTTGGTGCGGGTCAGGATATTCGATTTGAATTTGACCGCAAAAAAGAAGAATCCTCTGCCGTTGAAGCGGCTCGAAACTTCACCAATAAAATCTGGAATGCGGCCCGATTCGTGATGATGAATCTGGAGGGACAAACGCCCCAACAGCTCGGTGAACCTCAAACAGAAGACCTGGAACTATGCGCTCGCTGGATTCTCTCTCGCTTCTATCAAACGGTGCAGCAAACCTGTTATGAGGTGGATCGTTATGGCGTGGGTGAAGCCGCACGGGGATTGTATGAATTTATTTGGGGTGATTTTTGCGATTGGTATTTGGAACTGGTTAAGCCACGTTTCTGGGGAGATGAGGCAGAGATTGATGAAAAATCTAAACTTATTGCCCAACAAACTCTCGCCTATGTTCTGGATGGATTACTAAAACTCTTACATCCCTTCATGCCTCACATTACCGAAGAAATCTGGCACACTCTGACTCAAACGGGAACGGAAGATTGCCTGGCCTTGCAATCCTATCCGAAGCTGGATGAGTCCTTGATTGATCCAGAACTGGAGGAAGACTTTAAACTTATCATTGAAACTATTCGTACCTTACGCAACCTGCGGGCTGATGCAGAGATTAAACCCAAGGTTAAAGTGAAGGCAATCTTGCAAACCGAGTCTGAACAAGAACGCAAAACCCTAACAAGAGGAGAAGATTACATTCGAGCTTCTGCTAAGGTTGAAACCCTGGAAATTACCAATTACTTATCGGGCGATGAGGGCCAAACCATTGCGGGTGTGATTGGAACGGTTCAAGTGTTAATTCCGTTGGCTGGGGTAGTTGATCTGGAGACATTGGTAACACGAACTGAGAAAAAGCTAGCAAAGGTTGAAAAGGAAGTCGAGTCCTACAATAGGCAGTTGTCGAATAAAAACTTCGTGGAAAAGGCTGACCCCGAAAGGGTTCGGCTCACCAGAGATAACTTAGCGGAATTAGAAAAACAGGCAGAAATTCTGCGCGATCGCTTGCAGCAGTTGAAATTAAGTTGAGCGACGAACTGCAGCGATGAACGAAAAAATTTGTCATCTAAGCTTTTTCCAGAGGAGCCATTGTCAATCCCTCACGGCTCAGTTGGGTATGGTATAACTCGGCCTGCTCCTGGGGGCCGATCCAAACCACCGCTTGACCTTCGTAATGAACTTGATTCGTCAGTTCCCAAGCGCGATCGCTGCTCATACCAGGAATGTATTTCATCAAACAATTGGCTACATGCTGAAATGTATTGAAATCATCATTCAACACGATCACTTTGTAGCTGGGATAGGGCTTTTGAACAACTTGACTGGAACGACTGGGGGCAACGGTTGGAGAGGCAGTCATAAGTTTCAGTCGCTAGAAATAGTACGTAGCAAATTACGATAGATTAACTAAACGGGAGTAACAGCGGATACCTCGGTATATCTGTACTCCTATGCCATCAGTTTAACACGCTCACTTCACCTCACTCTTGATCCCCTTGCCAAAGAACTTGGGCGGTTCTGCCAGGGTATAGACTTGAGTTTCCCTGGCGATGGCTCGCCGCAAGTACATTGGTGTTTGTAGCAATCCCAGAAAAGCGACCCCATCGAACATTTGAAAGCCACCAATTGTTTCCTTGGCTAGCAATTGATCAATCTCCGCTGGGTTCGGACGGGTATCAATCGGTTTATCAGAGGCCAGCGCAAACCCCCAGGGCGCGCCATAGGTCGAGGTGTAACTGCTGAAAGAAATCACATGGGGGAATACCACTTGAACCGTCTTCACCAGACGAACATGCAATGCCATACCTCCCATCGACACCGGGCCGGCCTGAATCACAAAGACTCCCCCTGGCGTCAAAGCCCGCTTGACTTGCTCAAAGTATTCTTTGGTAAATAGTTTAAAGGATGGCCCCTCTTCAATTGGGTCAGATAAATCAGAGATAATCACATCCCAGGAGGGTTGGGTTTGGTCGAGAAATTCCAGGGCATCGCCAATCACCAACTGAACCCTGGGATCATCGAAGGCATTCTGGTGCATTTCTGGCAAGTGTTCCCGACAGGCCGCTACCACATCTCCATCGATATCAATCATTGCGGCTCGCTCTACGCTATTCCACCGCAATACCTCCCGCAGCGTTGCCCCCTCTCCACCCCCTAGAATCAAAACCTGGCGGGGTGAACCGTGGCAGACCATTGCAGGATGCACCAGTGGCTCATGGTAAAGAAATTCATCTCCGGTGCAGGACTGCCACTTTCCATCCAATACCAGTGCCTTGCCATAAACCCCTGTCTCAACGATGTACATTTCCTGATAGGGGGTCTTTTGATAGGCCAATACCTTGGTCACCCCATGGGAATAGATATCCCAGGGAGTAATGTATTCTGTCACCCAAAAATCTGCCTGAAGCTCATTCCCTGACATGTAATCCCTCTCCTAATATCAATCTAGTATCCTGTTGCCGAGCGCCCTTGTCTTCGGAGCTTAACTAGAACAAAGTACAGCAGGCAAAGCAGATAAATTACCAATCCCACGACCGCTAAAAATCCAAGAAACTGTGGCGTCAAATTTGCATGAAAAATTTCTCGGAACCGCCAAGGTGGATCGAGCCATATACGACAACTTTCCTGTTCAATCAGTTCTGGCCGACTCAAGAAAGCACATCGAACTGATGGGACAAACAAAATCGCACCCACAACGTTGTAGAGGGTCACGGCCCATCGCCAGGACAGAAATGCAGTTTTCAGCAGCGATGGCTGCATTTCATTCAATTCTTCATTGAGATCAACCCAAAACCAAAGACTGATTGGAATCAGGATGCGAGAAGCGAGGGCAGAAACAAAACTAATCGGCAATGCGGCAATCATCAGATAAACCGTGATGGCCAGCAAACTAGCAACTCGCCAGTAAATTGTGAGCAACTGCTGAATCATCTCAGCGCGTCGGACAAATGCCCAAACGATTAATACTAGGGGAATTACAACCGTTAATAGAACTGCCAATCGATAGTCTGCCCAAACCCACTCCGTTAAACTCGGCAGCTCAGCCAGTAGCAAATTGTCGAACATGGATTGAGATAAGTCGGGTTGCAACAAAAAAGATTCTCACAAAAAGATAGACAACCTGTCCCCCTATTTCGGAACTCAGTTGCCTATCCCATAATACCGTCTTCAATCCCAAACTTATGCTAAAACCTGGCCAGGATTTAGCCAGAACTCAATTAATCGTCATAAACTCGGCATTCTGCCGCTTCGGGATTGTCCTCACAGTAGACCTCAAAGGAATTCTTGGGCTTCTCCTGCTTCTGATGGGAAGCTTCCGCTTGCAGCTCTTCAACTGCATCCCAAGCGGCTGCACACTCGCTAGAAGTTCCACCTTGAGTATCACAAACGGAGCGAGCCTCTTCACGCTCCTGCTCAATCATATTCTCGATGTTGCTGCTGGTCATAACTGTTTCACCTCATTTAGTTAGTAAATCTTTTCGACTATCCTCTGTAATAGCATCGGATCTAAGGTAGGATACCCCTCTATCCTGATTTTTTAAGGTTTTACCCTAAGTAAGGATCAGTCAGCGCTACCTGTACAAGCCAACCGTACATAGCGACTAGGCATATATAGCTAGTTACTAAGATAATATCACATTCACTAATTCAACATCTCCCGGTAGGAAGATTCATTGTCAGGGGCAAGGTCTGAGCACGACAATCCTACACATATTGCCAAACCCTCAAAGAACTTGAAGCGTACTTAGACAGGAGTTCTGTCTCTGGACTGTAAGATAAAAAAGGATACCGTCCAAGCTTTCTAAACAGTTTCTCTAAAATCGTTGACAATGCGGAGGTTAAAATGGCCGAACCAACAACATTAATGCAATGGGTTAACGTCCTTTCAATGCGCCCTTCCCTGGAGGCTGCAGTCGCAGAAGTTGTTGTAGAAGCTCAACAGGCCCTGTCAGGTCAGCCTGATCTGGCTATTGTGTTTATTTCCTCCGCCTTTGCCAGTGAATATTCCCGTTTGGTTCCGCTGTTGCAGGAGCATCTGCAGGTTCCCGCACTGGTTGGATGTGGTGGCGGCGGGATCATTGGCATGAATCCCCAGGACAATCAACCGGAAGAAATTGAAGGGCAACCTGCGTTGAGCCTCTATCTTGCCCATTTACCTGAGGTCAAGGTGAAGACTTTTCATCTTACGGCCCAGGAATTGCCGGACATGGATAGCTCCCCCACAGACTGGGTTGACCTCATCGGCGTTGATCCCCAGGACAATCCTCAGTTTGTTCTGCTGATCGATCCAATGTGTGGCCAGATTAATGACTTTCTCCAGGGACTCGACTACGCCTATCCAGGCGCAACAAAGGTGGGAGGGCTAGCCAGCAATGGAATCATTGACAACCCAACAACCGTCTTTTGTGATGACCAAGCCTATCCAGCGTCAATTGTCGGTGTCGCCCTAAGTGGCAATATTCTGATTGAAACCATTGTTGCTCAGGGGTGTCGTCCCGTTGGCCCTCTCTATCGCGTGACCAAAGGCGATCGCAATGTCATTCTAGAGGTAGAGCAAGATTCAACAACTCAGGAACTTCAGAGCGGTACAGTGACAACCTTGCAAGGGGCTTCACCGTTGGAGGCGCTGCAAGACCTAATCCAGGGCTTGGATGAGACAGATCGACAACTCGCTCAAAATTCTCTATTTATTGGGGTTGTCCGAGACGAGTTCAAGCAGTCTCTTGGTCAGGGAGATTTCCTCATCCGTAATCTGCTTGGGGTTGACCCTAGAGTTGGAGCCATTGCGATTGGGGATCGGGTACGACCAGGACAACGAATTCAGTTCCATCTGCGAGATGCCCGCACCTCCAAGGAAGATCTAGAACTGTTACTACAGCGCTATTCTATGGAGAATTCTGCCCCTGGTTCAGGGCAAAGCATCGGTGCACTGATGTTCTCCTGTTTGGGTCGCGGTGCAGCGCTGTACGGCGAACCCAATTTCGATTCGGCTTTGTTTTCCCGTTATCTTAATGTCCCGTTAGGTGGCTTTTTCTGCAATGGAGAAATCGGGCCTGTTGGGGATGAAACGTTTTTACATGGCTACACTTCGGTATTTGGAATCTGCCGTCAACTTTCATAGCGATTTTCAATCGCACGAGGTGCAAATTTAAAAGATAGCGGCGCAGTATTCTGCCACCTTCGGACTCCAGCAGCGGTAGAAATGCTGTAGGGGGAATTTCTAAAGCTAGAGGTTTGGTATGATCTTTACTGATCGACAGTGGCTGGAGATCGGGTATGAGAAACATCGGTATGCAACGAATGCGGCTTCAATCCCATCGCAAAATTAAGCGGCTGTTGGAATACCACGAACAACAATATCTGCTCCATTCCGGACGAATTGATCGACAGGCTACCTGTCGGTACAACGCTCATTCTGCCTTTTTACGTTGCGCGGTCAATCCCACGGGGGACTGTCTCACCTGTGACGACTATGAGTCCATCCTGGAGAATGATGAGGCTGGCCCTTGCACAACTTATTAGAAATTCGCTATGATAGCTTCATTAATATCTTTGATTTCTCGAGTGTGAGGTTTCTCATAGCTGTTGGCAAGGTCACTTGTGAATCATTTATTGTCGTTGTTTAGGCAAGAATTGATTTGTCAGAGTTGCTTGAGAAGAATTCTTTAGAAAAGCTGTTTAGCCGCTGCTACAGCTAGTATTGCTGAAAATATAGGACTTTACTGCGGTAGGGGCCTTGTTGTTAACCAGGAGTTGTCGTTAACATGGAATTCATTGAAAAGGTACTGGAGCGGCTGAAAGAGCTAGCTGAACGGCTAATCGAAGCACTTTTGGGGCCACAAGCTCAGCCTGAATCTGAACCGATTCCTATTCCCGTTGATGATCGTCGTCGTTGAGTTGATAGTTAGGAATCGTACTTCTTGTCAGATCGATTCAGTATTGTAGTATTGCATGGCCCTAACCTTAACCTGCTGGGTCTTAGGGAGCCAGAAATATATGGCTCTACCACCCTGGAAGACATCAACCGGATGCTCCATGAGGATGCAGTTCGCCTCTCGGTAGACCTTCTGGCTGTCCAGTCGAATTCCGAGGGTGGGTTGATAGACCAAGTTCATGCTGCGATGGGAGTTCACAGAGGATTGGTGATTAACCCAGGTGCCTATACCCACACAAGCATAGCGCTTCGGGATGCAATAGCAGCATCTAGCTTGCCGACAGTTGAGGTACACTTAAGTAATATCTATGCCCGTGAGTCGTTTCGCCACCATTCGTATATCGCTCCGGTTTCGATTGGTCAGGTTAGTGGATTCGGGCCAAATAGCTATCGGCTAGGTCTACAAGCCCTTGTCGCTTTCTTGGATCGGCAGTCCTAGAGTATTGTAAAAGAATGTCTAAAGGTTTTCTCCATTTGTATCAGGTTCAGTATTGTGTCTGATTGTACTTCTGGCAGAAATAGGGTTTCTCCTTCATGCTGCACTCAACCCTGAGTCGATTCCAGGCTTCTATGGTAGGGGCTATCATCGGTATTCATCTGGTAGATCAAGGCTCTCCTCTACTTAAGCTTGATAACGATTTTTCTGGCCGGTCTACTTACTCTGATCAATTTCAGGTTGGCTTACTTGAGGAAATGATTTTACGGGTGGCCCAGGGCTTGATCCTTACCAGAGGTTCTTCAGTAGACTGGAGCCAAATTGCTCAATGGCCACAACGGGGGTCAGGCAAGTTTCAAGCTCCGTGTCTGAGTGAAGCGATTGTTGCAGCCGTTCCCGCAATTCTGCTTTACCACGAGAGCCGGGCGGCACTTGATCAGAATTTGCAGCAGCTTGCTCAAGTTTGGTGGCCTGGTCAGCCGGTCTATCCACAGGTTGAGCTATTTTGCGGAATCAGTCACATCATTGCGGAACTCTACCAGAGTCAGCTAGTCCCCAGAGATTTGATTCCTACATTGCTTCAAAGAGACTCCTCAGAATTATTCAGTTGGCTACATCCGATCCAAGATTTGATAGAGGCTGCTGCAAGTCTAGATCGCGCCATTGTCGTTCTTTATTCTCAAATTTCGCTTGACTCTCAAATCCGTCCATTTCAGGCAGAGATTAGCACGGTCGCCCTAGCACTGTACTGTTTTCTGTACACACCCAGAGAGCCCCAATTGACGGTGTTACGGGCACTGCGAACCCGTTCAATTGCTCCTCTAGCAGCAGTTATCAGTTGTATCCTCTCCAGTATCTACAATGGATTGATAGGGCTACCGATTTCCTGGCGGGCTACCCTGGAAAAACAGGGAATGCCTTCCTTAAACCAGATCAAGGCCGGATCTCTCTCCAGGGAATCTAGCCAAGTGGAGCAGATCAGAGGCTATAGTAACGAGGGGGTTGTTTTGCAACTTGGAACTCAGCTTTTTACGATTTGGTCAGGGTCATATCATAAGGCATTAGACATTTGTGCGTTCACTGTGAATTACCCATTCGTTACACCCAGGTTCGTAGATTCTGGATCAATCTAGATGAATACCATTCAATCCCTTACTCATCAGATCGAACGACTCCGCCGCAGCCGGAGTCGTACTTCTCTGGAAGGAAAAGCCTATTCTGCGATGAATCCATCCCCTTCTATGGAACCTGCCTTTCAAGTTCCCAAGGCTTCTGCACAAAAATCACGGCAGTTTCGTTCGCGCAAGCTGGGAACTCCGGTACTGATTTTGATGTCGGTCGCCTCCCTCACTGGGCTCATGGGGACTCGGTTTTATAATCAACCCCGGTTAGTGGTTGGACGAGAAGCGCCTGAAACCATTTATGCGCCTGAAAGTGCAACGATCATTGATACTAAGACGACAGAGGAGCGGCGCAAGGAAGCTCTGTATGGGGGAGTTCCAATTCTGGTGATTCAATCAAGCGTGAATCAAGATATTAATCAACTGGTTCAGGCCACCCTACAGCAAGGAAATGTCATTCGTCGTGCCGCTGGATCGTTTCCGTTTGTTGATACTGGGATTTTGTCAACAGATGTGCAACAGTTCTTGCGTCAAGTCCCCGAATGGTATTGGCAACGTATACTCGACTCTCTGGAACAATCAACGGCTCAGCCACTCCTCAGACTAGATGCCCAAATTGGAGAAAAGCAGCCTCTTGATCCCTCCCTGGGTGGGATGCAAACGGATATTCTATTCCAGAAGTCATTAAGCCAACTCTATAACTATTCGCGTCGTTCTGATTCCACGGAGTTTCAAGATGTCATTACAGAGATTGGGCAAGCGCGCAAACGTTACGCCAAGGCGCTAGCCATTGTATCAAAGCAGTTGTCAACGGAGGCGAATCAGGGTATCTATGATCAGCAGCTTCTAACTTGGTCAGAGAAAACCTGGAGTCAGACCGAGGCTGGCGTCAAACAGGTGACTCAACAGATGCTGAGCCAGGGTATCGCACCTGGACTGCCAGAAGACACTCTACAAAATGCGATTCGGATTCATGTCCAGGGGCTGATTCCTGAACCGACTCAAGAATTTGCTGTTCGCTTTCTCAGTCAAATCCTACGGGTAAATCTGGCTGAAGATCGCGATGCCACTCGAAAACGGGCGGAGTTAGCTGCCCAGGAAATTCAAACGGTTGAAGTCGTTGTTCATCGGGGAGAACTCATTGTTCAGAAGGGAGAGGAAATTACCCAGCGGGATTTTGTTCTGTTAGATTACTTTAACAAGACTGAGCGCGGAATTAACTGGTACGGATTACTGGGCTTGTCTGGGATGATTACGGGCGGAACAGTAATTGTCTTGCTGGTCGGTCGGCATTTTCGTCCAGATCTACGCCGCCGGGACTATTTTTTATTGCTGCTACTAACGCTGAGTACTCCGGTTTTGATCCTACTCAAAATTCCTTCAACTAATTTGCCGGGGGTCGGTCTTTTGGTGGGGAGCTTCTACGGTTCCGCTGTTGGTGCCACTTTGGTCAGCCTATTATCGATTTTCCTATCTGTGGGTCTGGAAGTTGAGATGGTTCCCCTCATTGCCACCTCAGTCGGGGGTATTTTGGGAGGACTACTGGCGGGGCAGTTGAGGTCACGGGAGGAGTTGGCCCTCTTGGGTGGCTCGGTGGGGGTGGCACAGGGTTTGGTTTATTTGGTTTTAACACTGATTATTAGTTCGACGGCCATTTCTGTCTGGTACGTTGTGCTGGGAGCTTCCGTTCTGAAAATCTGTGAAGGCGTTATTTGGAGCATCATTGCCCTTGGTATCAGTCCCTATTTGGAGCACGTCTTTGATTTAATTACTCCAATTCGGTTAGCGGAGTTGGCGAACCCCAACCGCCCCCTACTCAAACGATTAGCTAGTGAAGCGCCCGGAACGTTTCAGCACACAATGTGTGTTGCAACTCTGGCCGAGGCTGCGGCTCAAACCCTGGGATGTAATGTTGAGCTGGTGAGAACTGGAACGCTCTACCATGATATTGGTAAAATGCATGATCCCATGGGCTTTATTGAAAACCAGATGGGAGGGCCAAATAAACATGATGAAATTGATGATCCGTGGAAGAGCACAGCTATTATTAGGAAGCATGTGACAGAGGGGTTGGTCATGGCCCGCCGCTGCCGTCTTCCCAAAGCAATTCAGGCTTTCATTCCTGAACATCAGGGGAGAATGCTGATTGCTTACTTCTACTATCAGGCCCAACAGCGCGCTAAGGAAGATCCTGACCTAGTGGTTCGAGAGGAAGATTTTCGCTATGCTGGCCCGATTCCCCAATCTAGAGAAACAGGCATTGTTATGCTGGCCGATTCCTGCGAGGCCGCACTGCGATCGCTCAAGGAAGCCACCCATGAAGAAGCGCTCCAGATGGTCAACAAAATCCTACGGGCGCGTTGGCAGGATAACCAATTGATTGATTCGGGTCTGACCCGCGAGGATATGTCAAAGATTGGGGAAGTGTTTGTCAGGGTTTGGGAACAGGTTAACCACAAGCGAATCGCTTACCCCAAGAGCGTCGTTTGTCCCCGATAGATATGACCTGTTACAGCAGGGATCAGCCCACTCGATTCGTTAAAAAACTCAATCAAAACTCTGTAGGAATGTTAAAGGTTAGCTTTAACCTTTCCCGCTCGGTTGAAAATAGGGAATTAACGAAATCGTAGCTAGAGTTACCGTTATTCCAATGTCACAACCTACTATTGAATCAATCCTGCACGAGCAGCGTCTGTTTGAACCCTCATCGGAATTTGCTGCTGCCGCCCATGTTCAAAGCCTGGAGGCTTATCAACAGCTCTACGAACGTGCAAAGGCTGACCCGGAAGGGTTCTGGGCAGAGCTGGCGGATCAGGAACTAAATTGGTTTCAAAAGTGGGATACGGTGCTGGACTGGCAGCCACCCTTTGCCAAGTGGTTCGTTGGCGGCAAGATTAATATTTCC
Source organism: Microcoleaceae cyanobacterium (assembly GCA_050331715.1). Lineage (GTDB taxonomy): Bacteria > Cyanobacteriota > Cyanobacteriia > Cyanobacteriales > Microcoleaceae > JBHJGO01. The sequence goes on along the minus strand of JBHJGO010000051.1, from coordinate 5,120 downwards.
TATAACTGCCTGGATCGACATCTGAACACCTGGCGACGTAACAAGGCTGCCCTAATTTGGGAAGGGGAACCGGGCGATTCCCGCACTTTAACCTATGCTCAACTGCATCGGGAAGTGTGCCAGATGGCGAATGTCATCAAGCAACTAGGGGTACAGAAGGGCGATCGCGTCGGGATCTACATGCCAATGATTCCAGAGGCAGCCGTTGCAATGCTGGCCTGCGCCCGAATTGGTGCACCCCACACTGTTGTATTCGGTGGGTTTAGTGCGGAAGCCCTGCGAGATCGCTTGGAAGATGCGGAAGCCAAGTTAGTGATTACTGCCGATGGCGGCTGGCGCAAGGATACGGCAGTGCCGTTGAAAGAACAGGTAAATAGGGCACTGGAAGCGGGTGCAGCCTGCGTGAATAATGTGTTGGTGGTACAACGCACCTCCCAAGCCGTTCACATGGAACCCGGTCGGGATCATTGGTGGCATGATCTGCAACAGGGAGCCTCTGGCAAGTGTCCAGCGGAACCGATGGATAGTGAAGACATGCTGTTCATTCTCTACACCAGTGGCACAACGGGGAAACCAAAGGGTGTGGTTCACACAACGGCAGGTTATAACCTTTACACCCATGTGACAAACAAATGGACATTTGACCTGAAAGATACCGATGTCTACTGGTGTACGGCTGATGTGGGTTGGATTACAGGACATAGCTACATTGTGTACGGCCCCCTATCGAACGGTGCAACAACCCTGATGTATGAAGGCGCGCCCCGTCCCTCCAACCCTGGTTGCCTGTGGGATGTGGTGGAAAAATACGGTGTGACCATCTTCTACACAGCCCCAACCGCGATCCGAGCCTTGATGAAAATGGGTGAACACCACCCAAATGCCCGTGACCTGTCTTCCCTGCGAATTCTCGGAACAGTCGGTGAACCGATTAATCCGGAAGCCTGGATCTGGTATCACCGAGTTATTGGTGGCAGTCGTTGCCCCATCGTTGATACCTGGTGGCAGACGGAAACCGGTGGGTTCATGATTACACCGCTGCCCGGCGCTACACCGACTAAACCGGGTTCCGCCACCTTTCCTTTCCCTGGAATCATTGCCGATATTGTGGATGCGGAAGGGAAGCCTGTAACCGATAACAATGGGGGTTACCTGGTGGTCAGACATCCCTGGCCGGGAATGATGCGAACCGTCTATGGTGACCCGGATCGATTCCGTCGCACCTATTGGGAATATCTCCGTCCAGAAAGCGGCGAATATATCTATTTTGCAGGAGATGGAGCGCATCGAGACCAGGATGGCTATTTCTGGGTCATGGGTCGGGTTGATGATGTGATTAATGTTTCGGGCCACCGTTTGGGAACGATGGAAGTCGAGTCCGCATTGGTTTCCCATCCTTCCGTAGCAGAAGCCGCTGTGGTGGGTAAGCCGGATGAGGTGAAAGGGGAAGCGATTGTTGCTTTTGTCACCCTGGAGGGCAATCAAACAGCCAATCCTGACCTGGAGAAGACCCTGAAGCAACACGTTGTAGAAGAGATTGGAGCGATCGCTCGCCCCAGTGAGATTCGGTTCACCGATGATCTGCCCAAAACTCGTTCGGGTAAGATCATGCGGCGTTTATTACGAAATCTGGCCTCTGGACAGGAGATCACAGGAGATACCTCAACCTTGCAAGATCGCAGTGTTCTGGAGAAGTTGCGAGAGAATGTTTAAGGCGATTTCTTGAAAAGAGTTTCTTAGATGGCGCAGGTGGGTTGTTTGGACTCTCGCCTGCGCGGGAATGACATTACTGGTAATTTGATGCGGACTCAGTCGCTACGACTCGATAGGAAATCACCTCATGAGTGTTAACTCTAATCTCTTAGCTTGGGGACTTGTCCTGATCGCCGCTACCAACAACTGCGTGGGTAATCTGTTGCTGAAACAGTCCCGCATAGTAGCTCCAGATTCGGGCTTACTCTCACTGCTGTTTTCTCCCTGGTTTATTGGCAGTGCAGCAGTCTATGGGTCAAGCCTGATTATCTTTGCCAAGGCCCTGGAGCACCTGCCCATTTCGGCAGCCTATCCAGTGCTGGCCGCAGTCAGTTTTATTCTGGTTGCCTTGGCGGGAGGCTGGTTGTTTGGAGAACAGTTGGATTTAAACCATTGGATTGGGTTAGGTGTTATTATTGCCGGAATTGTCATTATGAGCCGCTAGCTTGACTCTGGTTAACCTTAACCTGGATTGGCCAATTTTTATTCGATTGCTGCGCCCCCATCAGTGGACGAAGAATTTTTTCTGCTTTGCGGGGGTAATCTTTGGCGATCGCCTGCTTCAAACCTGGGCGTGGGGAACGGCATGTCTAACGGTTTTAATCTTCTCCCTGATCGCTTCTGCTATCTATATTTTTAATGATATTCAGGATATTGAGCGCGATCGCCTCCATCCCAAGAAGCGCTTTCGCCCAATTGCTAGCGGCAAAGTAGGAATAAAAACGGCAAGTTTGATCGGAATTTTTCTAGCTATTATCGCTTTCTCTGGGGCGGCTAGATTGGGTACGGCCACCCTAATCTGCGTGTTGTTGTATGTCATCAACAACGTTGCCTATTCCTTTCGGTTGAAGCATTTACCCTTGTTCGATGTTAGTTGTATTGCACTGGGTTTTGTATTGCGATTGCTAGCAGGAATTTATGCTCTAGGAGATCTCCCAACGGCCTGGATTATCTTGTGTACTTTTTTTCTGACCCTGTTTCTCGGATTTGCCAAACGACGCTCTGAGTTACTGTCTCTTCTCAGCATACAAATGAGCCAGGATTTTCTAGAATCGCAGTCCAGTGATTTGGGAAACGCAACCTCTCCGATGTCATCGGAATTGTTTTACTTGAATCTATTTTATCGACGGGGCAAAATCAATTCGCAGCGTCCGGTTCTGTCTCATTATACGCTACCCTTTCTTGATTCTCTGTTGAATAGTACTGCAACGATGACAATCATGTGCTATTCCCTGTTTACAATCACCTCGGGCAAAAATCCCTCTCTGGTAATGACTGTGCCGATTGTTTACTATGCCGTAATGCACTACAAACGCTTGGTGACAGTATTGGCATCGGGAGAAGAACCGGATCAAATTCTGCTCCAAAACCGGATTCTTAAGATCAGCATTTTGATTTGGCTGCTATCCTACCTATTAATTCTGTATTTTGATCTTCAGATCTTCAGATGAATTCAACTAGCTTCTTCTTAATCAGCAGAACCGGAAACAGAAGATCATGACAACGAATGGGAGAGACATTGCTTGTAAAACAGTGTTATGTGAGAAACCCTGCCAACAGGGTTGACAGGGTCAAGTTCTAAGCAGCTTCTTAAGCTAGCTTAAGGGAATTAGTCCAGGTCAGGCATGAACAATACTGGCTCAGTTTCACGCTCAATTCCCTTCTCAAATCCAGCCGCAGCCGCTCTTGCACGACCAGCATGCCAGAGGTGACCGATTAGGAAGAAGAACGCAACGATGAAGTGGAAACCGGCCAACCATGCACGAGGATTAACGTAGTTAAATCCTTGGGCTTCGGTAATAATTCCACCTACAGAGTTGATAGAACCGTTTGGCGCGTGGGTCATATACTCAGACGCACGACGAATCTGCCAGGGCTGAATGTCATTCTTCAGCTTGTTCAAGTCCAAACCGTTAGGGCCACGTAGAGGCTCTAACCATGGGCCTTTGAAGTCCCAGAAACGCATGGTTTCACCACCAAAGATGATCTCGCCTGTCGGAGAGCGCATCAAATACTTACCCAGACCAGTAGGGCCTTGAGCAGAACCAATGTTCGCACCTAGCTTCTGGTCACGCACCAAGAAGGTGAAGGACTGAGCCTGAGATGCCTCAGCATTAGTTGGGCCATAGAACTCACTGGGGTAAGCAGTGTTATTGAACCAAACGTAAGCCGCACAAATGAATCCCATCAGGGACAGTGCACCCAAGCTGTAGGACAGGTAAGCCTCTCCACTCCAGATGAAGGCGCGACGCGCCCAACCAAAGGGCTTGGTCAAAATGTGCCAAACACCACCAGCAATACAGATCAGACCAACCCAGATGTGGCCACCGATGATGTCTTCCATATTGTCAACTCCGATGATCCAGCCTTCTCCACCGAATGGTGCAGCAACTAGGTAACCGAAGATAACGGCTGGATTCAATGTGGGATTAGAAATAATCCGAACATCTCCTCCACCAGGTGCCCAACTATCGTAGACCCCACCAAAGAACATGGCCTTGAACACTAACAAGAGTGCGCCACATCCCAATAGGATTAGGTGGTAACCAATGATGTTTGTCATCTGGTTCTTGTCTTTCCAGTCATAGCCGAAGAAGGAAGAGTATTCTTCCAATACTTCAGGGCCACGAACTGCGTGGTAAATTCCACCCAGACCTAGAACCGCAGAAGAAATCAGGTGTAGAACACCGATTACAAAATAGGGGAAAGTGTCAATCACTTCACCACCTGCACCGACACCCCAACCCTGGGTTGCCATGTGAGGAATCAAAATTAGACCTTGCTCATACATCGGCTTCTCAGGAACAAAGTGAGAAACCTCAAACATTGTCATTGCTCCAGCCCAAAATACGATGAGGCCAGCGTGGGCGACGTGAGCACCCAGGAGCTTACCGGACAAATTAATCAAGCGAGCGTTTCCAGACCACCAGGCAAATCCGGTGGATTCCTGGTCACGACCTCCGACAGTAGCTGTACTAGAGAGCGTTACCACGTGGTAATACCTCCTCAGGAAATACAAAGTTTTGATGGGGCTGATCCGCAGGTGCCATCCACGCACGGATACCCTCGTTTAACAAAATGTTCTTCGTGTAGAACGTTTCAAATTCAGGATCTTCTGCTGCTCGCAGTTCCTGCGATACAAAGTCGTAGGCTCGCAGGTTCAATGCTAAACCTACCACTCCGATGGAACACATCCACAAACCTGTCACTGGCACAAACAACATGATGAAGTGCAACCAACGCTTGTTGGAAAACGCAATTCCAAAAATCTGTGACCAGAATCGGTTCGCTGTCACCATCGAATAGGTCTCCTCTGCCTGGGTCGGCTCGAAGGCTCGGAAGGTGTTCGCACCCTCACCATCCTGGAA
>JBHJGO010000050.1:0-9662 GCA_050331715.1 Microcoleaceae cyanobacterium | reverse complement strand
CTCTTTGCCGAAGGTGCAGCGTTCAAATAAATCGCTGTCGAGTCCCACAATTTCATGGTGATGTTCCAGCAACATCGGCACTAATACTGTTCCGATGTATCCTTTGTGACCTGTGACTAAGACTTTCATTTTGGTTTTGGTAGGTTACTGCTTGTGCGCTTCTTAATGCGCGGAGTTGTCTGGCTTCTGAATTCTGTCGATTTCCATCCCTTGTAAGGGTGACGATGCACACCCAAACAACTTAGTGATCCCTGGATTTCGAATCATTCCCATACCTTTCCATTACTGAAAGCGATGGTGTACGAGCAATGAATTCTGTTGGAATCTTGCTATTTGTCAGAAAGACACAGAGCTTCAACGGGCTAAAAAATCTCCTGATCAGGACGGAAAGATAACAGGAAGTCAAATATTGAACTTTTATCAGCAAGAAAGTAATGTACAGGGCGATTCAGTCAGTAAAAACAGGTTCCTTCGTTTATCACGCCTAATAGAGATCTTTTCTCACTACAACGAGGGGTTTAGGAATGGGAACAAGATCGAGCTGTGCTTTTGGTTATGAGAGAAGTTTACCCTTACGTGCGGGATCTGATAAAGGAGAAGAGAAAGGATTAATCCGAGGTAGCAAACTACTTAAGAGCGATACGTTCTCCAGAGCCGAACTTTACTTAAACGTGAATCGTACACTATTCCGGGTTACCTGGCTTAGAGAATAAACTCAGCTCTAAGTGTTGCTTGCAACATTTACTGAGACACCATTGCTGCGCTCGGAGAGTGAAAATTGAGAGTAATCTGCTTCAGCTTGCTCCTCATCATTCCAAACCTTCCAAGGAGCATCGCCGGTGTCCCAAAGTTTCTGCAAGCGACGCTTATCGCGCAGAGTATCCATACATTGCCAGAACCCATCGTATTGATAAGCCATCAACTGACCTTCACTCGCCAGGGTCTCGAGTGGGGCCTTCTCCCATTGGGTATCATCTCCTTCAATGTAGTCAAACACTTGGGGTTCCAGCACAAAGAAGGCTCCGTTAATCCATCCTTCTTTGATTTGAGGCTTCTCAGAGAATTCAACGACTTGATCTCCGTCCAGAATCGGTAAGCCAAAGCGAGTTGGAGGACGAACAACAGTCATCGTCGCCAACTTTCCATGACGACGATGAAACGCTAGCAAATCCTGTAGATTGATGTTTGATACGCCGTCTCCCCAGGTCAGCATAAAGGTTTCGTTGCCCATATGGGGGATAAGACGCTTAATCCGACCTCCTGTATTCGTGTAGAGACCAGTCTCTAATAGCTCAACACTCCAATCCAGGGGAACACTCTGATGCCGCTCAACCTCGCCAGTTCCTAGATTAACTTTTAACTTGTTGCTGCTCAGTGAACAGTAGTCAACCATGTATTTCTTGATCACTTCTCCCTTGTAACCCAGGGCAATGACGAAGTCTTTAAAGCCATAGTGAAGGTAGTGCTTCATAATATGCCAGAGAATTGGGCTTCCCCCAACTTCTACCATTGGCTTAGGCTTAGACTCAGTTTCTTCAGCTAAGCGAGTCCCTAGGCCTCCTGCAAGAATGCCAACCTTCATACTTTAGATGCCTCCTAGTGAATTAGTTTGACCTGGTAGTTTGACCTGGCAGTTTGACCTGATACAGCGTTTCTAACGCCGATGGAATACGGGGGCTGTGGACGTACTGCACCACCAACCTCAAAAATCCGTACCCTCACGTGATTGGAAACCGCTATATCTCTGATGACGAACCTATAAACCTGCAATTCGGCCACATTCATTCAGTTAAATTGCGTTAGTTAGATTGCTCTCAGGCGAGTCTCAAACGTGGTCATGACTATTCCCATCTTATAAAGAGATTACAGGATACGCCACCGATCATGATCTCAGTTAATCTTTCTTCAATTTATCAACACTCTGTGATAACAGAAATTAAAAATGAGTGAAGGGGTTTGTGAGAGTTCTATTGCGTAACACACTCTCTGAGCAGAATCAATATTCACTTAGTTAATGTCCAAGACAAAAACGTACCCATAACAGATAGTCACATATTTCCTAGCAGACTGTATTCTTTCTCAGTCTTTAATCAAATTAATCAGGGTTAGGAAAGATGTAGAACGAAGCGCCATGCAATTATTTGAATCATCCGCCTTTCGGCTCCAATCTCTCGCTTCACAGAGAAGCACATCAGCTTCAAGATACAGGGCGAGAATGACAGCAGACACAAAATCAAGATGTTGAGAAATCATTAGAGCGATTGAGCAAAAAGCTGCTGTACGTGTTGCCAGGCATCCACCGCAGCTTCAGGATTATAGCTTTGACGTTGATCACAGAAAAAACCATGATCAGCAGGATAGCGGAAAATTTGATGGCGAATCTGGCAGTTCTGTAACTCTGCTTCAATCTGATCGACATGTTCATTGGGGATCAGCGGGTCTTCTGTGCCGAAGAATCCGTACAGTACACCCTGAATTTCAGCGGTTCGAGTGATTGTTGGTTCCCCTCCGCCGGGTGTTCCCGTTGCGATCCCTGCGCCGTAGAAAGAGGCAGTTGCCTTTACCTCCGGTAGTGTTGCGGCCAGGTACACTACATGACCCCCGAAGCAAAATCCAATCGTACCAAAACCATCGGGCCTAACCTGATCAAAAGATTTAAGGTATTGAATTGTTGCTCGAACATCGCTCAATAGTTCTGCTGCAGTGGTTTGCTCTTTATATTTGCGGCCTAGGGCCAGATCCTCAGCCGTATATCCGACTTCAAACCCAGGAGCTTGGCGCTGATAAATAGCAGGAGCGATCGCCAAATACCCTAATTTGGCAATCCTTTCGGTCACATCCCGGATATGGGCATTCACCCCGAAGATTTCCTGGATTACAATGATTGCAGAGCAAGGTTCCTCAGTTTGAGGAGTAGCCAGGTAAGCATCTATATTTAGCTCCCCGTTTGGGACGGTCACTCGCTTGGTTTGAATCTCTAGCTCGGCCATATGGGTAATTCGGTGAATTCTTATCAAACTCCTCTATACTACCAAGTTGAGCACTGTGCTTAACCTGTAGCCGCTGGGGGCTAGGGAGTGGTGTTAGTGACGACTGCTGGAGAGTTAAGCTATGGTTCAGTTTTACATTCAAGCGGATAGTGATATCCCTGCTTCCAATCAGTTATTTAATCAGATTCGCTTTGCAATCGCCTCTCGCCAGTATCCCCCTGGTCATCGTTTGCCGAGTACCCGTCAGCTTGCGATGCAGACTGGCCTACACCGCAACACCATTAGCAAGGTCTATCGTCAGCTTGAGGAGAGCGGCTTGGTTGAAGCTCAGGCAGGCTCAGGGATTTATGTGCGTGCTTTGGGCCATGAGGGTGGTTCCCGACTTCAGTCCCCAACCTTGCAACAGTATCCAGAGGCCAGCCAGGTGATTCGGCGCAGTTTAGACGAACTGCTAAGCCAGGGTTGCAGTCTGAATGAAGCGCGAGAAATGTTCCTGGGCGAAATTGATTGGCGACTTCGCTGTAGTGCCAGGGTTTTGGTCACCGCTACCACCCAGGACATTGGAATTGGCCAAATTATGGCCCAAGAACTAGAAGAGGCCCTGAAAATTCCGATTCAGCTTGTCGCAATGGAGCAGTTGCCGGAGGTGCTTGATCAAGTTCCCTCGGGAACGGTCGTCACCAGTCGCTACTTCATTGGTGATGCTGAGGACATTGCGGCTCCTCGCTCAGTACGAGTGATTCCCATTGACATCTACGACTACAACAAGGAAATCGAAATTATTCGAGACCTGCAACAGGGCACCTATCTGGGCATTATCAGCCTCAGTTCTGGTCTCCTGCGGGCCGTTGAGGTGATTATTCATAGTCTGCGGGGTGAGGAAATTTTGGTAATGACGGCCCAACTGCATGACACTTACAAAATCAGCGCGATTGTTCGCAGTGCTCGGATGATTTTCTGTGACCACGCTAGCCAGGAAGGCGTCAAGGCCGCAATTATCCAGAATCGAGATGAAATTATTCGTCCGCCCCAGGTCATTGTCTGTGAGAACTACATCGGTTCAGATTCGATCAATCTACTCAAGCGGGAACTGGGACTGAAATGATTCAGCGCCATATGTACGTCTTAGCCGTTCAAAACCTGGAAACCTCGGGCAAATTCTACCAAGAGGTGCTTGGATTCACAGTCCATGAAATTGGTGATCCAGGTTGGCGGATATTTGTACGTGACAATTGCCGAATTATGGCTGGAGAATGTCCCGATGCAATATCAGCCAGAGAAACAGGCGACCATTCCTATTTTGCCTATTTCGTCGTCGATGACATCGATCAGGAGTATGCCAGGGTTGTTACCCATAATGCAGTATTGATCAAACCGTTACAGAATGAACCCTGGGGGATGCGGGAGTTCGGACTTCGTACAATAGATGGTCACCGAATTATGTTGGGTCAGGAGCTTTAGGAATGCAGTCACCATTCATGTTCCTCGACCGCTAAGATCTTTACTTTAAAGGGGTTATAACCGGATTGATTGTATCGAAAAATTAAGCTAACCTTATATGTAACTTGAGGGGCGTTTGGGAGCTGATACCTGCGAAATCATCAGACAAAACCATCAGAGGACATCGTTATGCCTTTCAAGATTTTCAGTAGTCACGGCTGTACCGTATCGGAGAGCTATCCCACCTACAAGCAAATTCTTACGCAACACTTCACAGATCAAGTGTGGATTACCAGGGTCGAGTTTGATGAGATTTCGACGGAAGATTTGAAACTGGTCGAGAGAATTCAGCAAGCACTGACCAGGCAATAGAGTTTTCCAGACGGGGCTAGCCGAATCTGACGAAAGGACGAAGTTACAGAGGTTTTAGTTTCATTCAGGACACCGGGTCAATCTCCAACCGCCGCTTTTAGGATGCGACTGCCCCGTCATCTGCCTGATCAAGTGTCACAGGTTCACTGGATTGATATCTATGTCTTTTACCAGTATTCTTAAGTATCAATTAACGTTGAATAGAAACGTGAGGTGGGCTTGTGGACGGTGAGGCTACTCAGGCTTGCAGCAAAATCATTCCACTTGCAGCGGGAACTCAAAGTATCTTCTAAAATTGACTCAGATCCGTTAGGAAAAGCATCATGACTCAGGATGTCAGACAGTGGCTCACAGAGATTAAGCAACTCAAGCAACAACTTGCAGAAACTCAACGCGATCGCGATACGGCTCAGGAGAGTGCTGATCAGTGGAGAGAACGCTACAACACAGAAGCCCAACAACGTCGTGATGATGCCAAGCGCCATCAGGAATTGACCACGAACCTGAGAGGCGAAGTCAATCGACTCCAGACAGAATTTCTCGGCCCGAAAAACGAATTAGTTGCCCGGGTTGCAATCAAACGAGAAGTCGAACAACTCAAAACAGGGGAAGAACTGAAGGAAAGATTGCTGGAGATCATGCAGGAACGGGATCATCTCCGCAGTCAGATTCGTCAACTGACGGAGGACTTGAAGCAGGAAAAAGCATCCCACTTGCAAACACGCAACAGTCTCACCACGGCCCTGGGCGATACCGTCGATTTATTGACCAAGGCAGAAAAAGCTGGGTCATCCAGTAATGGTCTGTCCCTGCCCGGTGAAGAACCTCTGCAGTCCTTGCCGCAGGCGAACGGTGAAACTCCGAAACTGGCTGAAAGCATCGACACCATTCAAAAACCTCTGCCTCGGCTTCTGGTCAGCGAAGAGGCAGAGAACTGAATTGAAACTAAAGTAAAGCTAGATTACAACTAAATTGCCAGGTCTTCCTCGCCTTGAACAACTACTGGCGTAGACTTCTCATAGAACAGCGCAATACCGAAGGACAATGGCCCCACACGACCAATGTACATCAGAGCGATAACTACGATCAATGATCTTTGTTGTGAGCGTTGTCCTATAACCCCGCTTTATCCAACTTTGTCGAAGATCAGACGCGACTAGAAATCTGATCGCACCCAAAATACTCAGAACACTAAGGAACCTCCAGTGGAATCGATCCCAACAATCCTTTACGGAAATCATTCAACATCTGACGGGCAGCGCGTTCGATATCTCCTTGATAGTTTGCTTCCGCCAAATTAACCACGTAGGATTCTCCCGTCATGGATTTGGGGCTGAGATTGTAACGATCCGCCAATTTCTGGTCTAAATCAAGTTGCTGCAAGATCTCCACCATTGCAGCCGCCACCGCTTGATTTTCATAGGCCGCTTCACCAATGTCTTCACAAATTGCCAGTTTGATCGCATCCGCCTGATCATCCAAAAAGGTCGGAATTACCCCCGGTGCATCCAGCAGTTCCAACGTTTTAGAAATTCTAATCCAGCGTAGAGAACGGGTAACGCCTGCCTTGCGAGCGCTCTCAACCACCCGCCGTTTCAGCAAACGATTAATCAGTGCCGACTTACCCACATTTGGAAAGCCAATCACCACCGCCCGAACCGCACGGGGTAACATACCGCGATCGCGGCGACGTTGGTTCATCTGTTCCCCAGCTTTTTGAGTAGCCTGGGCTACCTCTGCAATGCCCTGACCCTGCTTCGCATTCGTGAAGTATGGCGTTTGACCCTGGGCCTCGAACCAGTTCTGCCACTGTTGCTTCAGTTCCGGTGGGATCATATCCATGCGGTTGATCACCAGAACTTTGTTTTTTCCCTCAATCCATTGAGACACTTGAGGATGGTGAGTTGCCAAGGGAATTCGGGCATCCCGCACCTCCAAGACCACATCAACCCGCTTGAGTTGTTCCTTCAGGTTGCGCTCTGCTTTGGCAATATGGCCGGGATACCATTGAATGGACATAGAAACTAGGGCACAACCAATACAGGACAAGGCGATAAATTAATAATCCGGTTGGACACACTATCAACGGCTCCCTCCTCCGTCAAGCCAGTTCCTCGACTACCGATGACAATCAAATCCGCTTCAATGTCATCCGCCACGTCACAAATCGTAAAAGCCGGTTTACCTTCCTGCTTCATGGTTTTAGCTTCAATTCCAGCCTCAGTAAACACACTCTGGGCCTCCTCCAGCAAGCGATTGACATTCTCAGCAGATGTCATTTGCTCAGAATGAGGCTCCTGGCCGCTTTCAGTCACCTCCGGCTCAACCACTCCCAAAACAACCAGGGTTGCCTGATGGAGCTTGACCAACTCCATAACAACACTAGCAGCCTCATGGGCCTCACGACTTTGGTCAACTGGAAACAAAATGGTCTTGAACATTGCAGATCCCTCCAGAACACGGACTCCGGTAGAATGTTTACGTTGAACGGTGTTGATGGGGTCAGTGTTATCTCTTCGATCTTATGACAGTTTAGCTGTCACATCAGCCATCCGTTGCGGCCTCACTGAGTAGAAGCCGAGACATAAAGAATCATAGAGGAGGTTTATCCAATGTCAAAGAAAACGATAGCAAACTTATCAGCCGCAGATTTATCCGGCAAAAAGGTTTTAGTTCGTGCCGATTTTAATGTTCCTGTTGACAATAATGCCATTACCGATGACACCAGAATTCGAGCGGCACTCCCTACCATCAACGATCTAACGTCCAAAGGAGCCAAAGTGATCCTAGCCAGTCACTTCGGTCGTCCAAAGGGCAAGGTCAATGACTCTATGCGCCTCACTCTAGTTGGAACCCGCCTAGCTGAACTGCTCGGCAAAGATGTTAAAAAGTGTGACGATTGCGTAGGTGATGAAGTCAATTCCACCGTTGCCGCCATGAGCGACGGAGATGTTGTTCTGCTGGAGAATGTTCGCTTCTATCCTGGAGAAGAGGGCAATGATCCGGAATTTGCTCAGCAATTGGCCTCCGTTGCTGACCTGTATGTTAATGATGCGTTTGGAACAGCTCACCGGGCCCATGCTTCCACCGAGGGTGTGACCAAGTACCTCAGCCCATCCGTAGCCGGTTACTTGATTGAGAAGGAGCTGCAATTCCTTCAGGGTGCCGTTGACAATCCTCAGCGTCCTCTAGCAGCAATCATCGGGGGCTCTAAGGTTTCCTCCAAGATTGGTGTGATTGAAGCGTTATTGGACAAGTGCGACAAGCTATTGCTAGGGGGTGGAATGATCTTCACTTTCTACAAGGCGCGAGGTCTGAGCGTTGGAAAGTCTCTGGTTGAAGATGACAAGATTGAATTGGCAAAGTCTCTAGAAGAGAAAGCCAAGGCGAATGGCGTAGCAATGCTCTTGCCAACAGATGTCGTGGTTGCTGATGCTTTCGATCCCAACGCCAATACTCAAATCGTTAGCGTTGAGAATATTCCTGACGGTTGGATGGGTCTGGATATCGGCCCTGAGTCAGTTAAGGTTTTCCAGGATGCTCTGAAAGAGTGCAAGGCCGTCATCTGGAATGGGCCAATGGGGGTATTCGAGATGGAGAAATTTGCCAAAGGAACTGAAGGGATTGCTCAAACCCTGTCTGAACTGACAGGCACAGGAACAGTCACAATTATTGGGGGGGGTGATTCCGTTGCGGCGGTCGAGCAACTGGGTCTAGGTGAGAAAATGAGCCATATTTCCACTGGTGGTGGAGCCAGTCTGGAGCTACTCGAAGGTAAGGAATTACCTGGAATTGCAGCCCTAGATGATGCGTAATTGAATTGGTCATTGGCCATTGGTCATTGGTCATTGGTCGTTGGTTAAATAGCAATCACAAGTGATTTGTAGAAAGGGGATGGAGGGGGCGTTTCCCCTCCTTGGGGACGAAGTTCCCCAAACCCCTCCATAGCTTTTCTCATAACTGATTTATGATTGCCAAATCACCTAAACTAATGACTAACAGCTAACGACTGATAGCTAATGACTGATAACTAATGACTGATAACTAATGGCTAATCCAGAAGCTTCTCCAATTGTGTTGCAGATGCGACCCGTTTTCGAGATGAGTGATGAGCAGTTTTTTCAGTTCTGTCAGCTCAATCGTGACTACCGGATTGAACGCAATGCTGCTGGAGAAATGATTATTATGTCCCCAACGGGTTCAGAAACTGGAAATCGTAATTTCAAGCTGGCACAACAACTCGCCAACTGGACGGATCAAGATGGCACAGGAATTGGATTTGATTCCTCTTCAGGATTTAAACTACCAAGTGGTGCAGATCGCTCTCCTGATATTGCCTGGATGACCTTGGAAAAGTGGAGTCGGATTCCACCAGATCAGCAGACAAAATTTGCGCCAGTTTGCCCAGATTTTGTAGTCGAAATCCGTTCTCCTAGCGATACCATAAAACCCATTCAAGAAAAACTACAAGAGTACATTGACAACGGTGCATCCCTTGGATGGCTAGTAGATCGAAAGAATCGCACAGTCTACGTCTATCGGCCTGATACAGCAGTTGAATGTTTAGATAATCCTGAAACCGTGGGTGGCGATCCAATTCTGCCAGGATTCAGTTTAAAGATGGAAAAAATTTGGTGAAACGTATTGTTATCAAGTTATTTTCTATAAGCTTATATGTTATTCTGCCAATAATTTGATTAAGACAGTTGTACCTGTATGTATAGCAATCACAAATGATTTGTGAAAAGGGGGTGAAGGGGGCGTTGCCCCCTTCTTGGGGACTTTGTCCCCAAAACCCACCATAATAAATTTAATAATTGATTAAGGATTTCTATATATAATAGCTGATTATAATACAAA
>JBHJGO010000049.1:0-31658 GCA_050331715.1 Microcoleaceae cyanobacterium | reverse complement strand
TCAACTTCCTCTCCCTCAAGATCAGCTTCAACAACTTTCTCTATCGGCCATTCTCCATTGCCGAGCAGATAAATCAAATCCCCTGAAGTTTGCCAACCCTGACCACAAACGTTGCGAATGTCTTCTATCAATCCCACCATTCCGACAACAGGAGTGGGATAAATGGCCTGGGGTTTCCCTTGGGAATCTAGGGTTTCGTTGTAGAGGGAAACATTTCCACCCGTGACAGGTGTATTGAATTCCCGACAGGCATCCGCAATCCCTCGACAGGATTCTGCCAGTTGCCAATAGCCAATCGGTTGTTCAGGACTGCCAAAATTTAGATTGTCGGTCACCGCAATTGGCTCAGCTCCCACACAACTGAGGTTTCGAGCGGCCTCAGCCACAACCGCCTTTGCCCCCTCGTAGGGGTCGAGATAAACATGGCGAGAATTGCAATCTACGGTTGCTGCTACACCTCTGTAAGCTTGGGGGATTCTCCCTGCTTCCGCAGAATTGGTCGCACAGTCAGTCGCAGAATTAACTGAACGTAACCGCACCACTGCCGCATCTGCCCCGCCCGGAACCATAACGGTATTATTCTGAACCTGATAGTCGTACTGTCGATATACCCAACGTTTTGAGGCAATCGTCGGTGTATCCAAAAGCGTCAGCAATACTTGATTCCACGTTTGAAACGCTGTGCCGACGAACACTCCCGAAACAGTGCAGGGTGGCAACAAGTCCTCTGTCCACTGCCACGCTTGCTGGGCGTATTCAGGTGGTTCTGGTAATAACTCTCGCTGGTAGATCGGTGTATTGTCAGCTAACGCTGTGGCTGGAATTTCAGCAGCAATTTCTCCCTCAAACCAGATCCGGACGATGGGTTCCTGAATCACGGTTCCTGCCACAACAGCCTGTAATCCCCATTTGTGGAAGCTATCAATTAACTCCTGCTCTCGCCCTTTCTGACCGACAAATAGCATTCGTTCCTGGGATTCGGAAAGTAAATATTCGTAGGGAACCATCCCTGTTTCTCGCACTGGAATTTTATCCAGGTCTAAGTCGATGCCAACGCCACCATTGGCGGCCATTTCCGACGTCGAACAGGTAATGCCTGCGGCTCCCATATCCTGGGCGGCCACCACTGCCCCCGTTTTGAAAGCTTCCAAACAGGCTTCTACTAGAGATTTTTCTAGAAATGGGTCGCCCACCTGCACCGCAGGCCGATCTTCCATTGATTCATCGCTGAGTTCTGCACTGGCAAAACTCGCACCACCCATGCCATCCCGCCCGGTGGTTGAGCCAACGTACAACACTGGGTTGCCAATTCCCGCAGCGCCGGACTTAACAATTTCATTGGTTTCCATCAGGCCGATTGCCATAGCATTGACCAGTGGATTTCCGGCATAGGCGGGATCGAAGGAAACTTCCCCCCCGACCGTTGGCACACCAAAACAGTTGCCATAGTGGGAAATACCCGCTACTACCCCTTGAAAAATTTGTCGGGTGCGAGGGTCTTCCAGGGAACCAAATCGTAGGGAATTCAACACCGCAATCGGTCGTGCGCCCATGGTGAAAATATCCCGCAGAATTCCCCCTACTCCTGTGGCAGCTCCTTGAAATGGTTCCACAGCTGAGGGGTGGTTGTGGGATTCAATTTTGAATGCTAGTTGCAAGACATCACCATAGTCAACAACGCCAGCATTTTCTCCAGGGCCGACCAGAATCCGCTCACCTGTAGTTGGAAACTGCTTCAGCAGCGGGCGAGAATTTTTATAGCAACAATGCTCACTCCACATCACACCGAACATTCCCAGTTCAGCTTTGTTAGGATGGCGGCCCAGACGATTGACAATCTCCTGATATTCATCAGGTTTAATCCCTTCTTCAGCAATCTCTTCCGGGGGAAAAGGGCAGGCAGATGTTGCAGACATGGTTTGATAAGTGGCTCGATAGCATTACTGTAGAAGTTTACGTTTTTTTCGTCTACGTTAAATAGACTCAGCCGTTTCGATAAAATATTAGGGCGAGGTGTGCGGATTCGTGATCGGAGATAAATTGCGATAACCCAGATTGACTATCATTATTCGATTAGAACTTTTACAGAGGTATGCATTAGGTAATGAGTATGAATGACTATATCGATGGAATATTTGTTTTGCTATACCAACTGATCCATGCAATTCAGCCCTTGGGCAAACCTGTTTGTTTTGTTCTGGCCTGGGGTCTACTGATGATGTTGGCCTGGAATTTGGGTTCAGCCATTGCCGATACGATGCGTCGCGCCAAAAAAATGCATCAGATTCCCTGTGCAAATTGCACCTTCTTCACCAGCAATTATTATCTGAAGTGTCCTGTACGACCCCAAATCGCCCTGTCAGAGGAGGCGATTGATTGTCCTGACTACTGCCCGATTGGAGGACGGATCAGTTCTTGAGGTTTTAATTTCTGAAGTTTTAATTTCTGAAGATTTGTGATGCGCTTATATTGACAAGCCTATTTCAAGTTGGATACAATAGGATTCTGTGGAAAAAATCAAAAGCGGAACTGGCGGAATTGGTAGACGCGCTAGATTCAGGTTCTAGTGTCCAAATTTTCGGACTTCCGGGTTCAAGTCCCGGGTTCCGCATTGCACCAGCTAGGGTGTAAACCTGCGGTCTAAGTTAAGAAATCCCCGAATTTTGGTCGGGAAACGTGGATATACTGGGGAGGTGTAACCGTCTCAGAACTCTTGTTTGTGGAACTTTCCTGTAAAACCCAGTATGCCCTGCTGGCGCTTCTAGAACTGGCCAATCGACATGATCAGGGTGAACCGATACAGGTTCGTCAGCTCGCAGCAATCCATCAAATCCCTGACCGTTATCTAGAACAGCTCTTAGCAACCCTAAAGCGAGGGGGCTTAGTTCGGAGTCAGCGAGGTGCGAAGGGAGGTTATCTTCTAGCCAAAGAACCATTGCAGATTACGCTATTCGATATTGTTAACTGCCTGGAGGGTGCGGCGACTGAAAATTCCTCAACCCATAGTTCCCATCCGGGTCAAATTGTTGTTCAAGAAGTCTGGCAGGAAGCTCAACAGGCAGCAAATTCAGTTCTTCAGAAACATACGCTGCAGGATCTGTGTGAACAGCTAGAGGTACAGCAGCAGGTCAATCTGATGTACTACATCTGAAAAAGTACTGATACAAATCAGGAATCAGTTGGAAATTATCGGTTGTATAGTCTTTGGGGTCGAGGGTAGCCTGCTGAGCAATGTGGGCCGCTACCAGTTCTCGAATCTCCTGGGTTGATTGCCAGATCACTTTAGCTTGCTTGAACATGGAATATCCTCCCCCCCCTAGGGCACGATAATTATTCAGCGCTACTCGAAAGGTTTGCTCTGGCGTGACAGGTTTACCCCGGAATTTCAGCCGCGTGACCCGCTGTCCTAGAGGTCGCGTCACATCGATTGTATAGTCAATTTCGCTATACAAATCCCAGTTGTAGCTGCGTTGATTTTCTGCCACGACCTCCCGAGGAGAGGATAGGGAATTTTGTTTCAAGGCTTGCGGGTCAATCTGCTGAAAATAGGCGGCATTGTGTTCCAGTGCTTGCCGCAATATTTCACCAGTAATTTCCAACACAAACAGACGATTGTCGTAAATGTAAACGCCGTAGGCATGGCGTAAGGTAATTTCTCCAGCAGGAAGTTCACCCTGATTTCTAAAAATCGAAGTTATGGCAAAATCTACAGGATATCCAGCGGCAGCAGCGGCCTTTGACTGAACTGTGTTGATCAAACTCGCCAGTGGGCTATTGTGCAGACGAGCAGCCATCCCCCCAACAAATTGACCTTTCGCCTGACCAATCGGTTGATTGATATAGTCCAGGGTTTGCTGGTGAGCCATTTGAAACTGCTCCACAAAGTCCTTGGCGGGTTCAACACCTTCAACCGAGAGATTTGTGGCAGTCTTGGAAATCACCTTCCAGACTTTATCGCGTTGTTGTAACTGAATCGTGAACTTGCTCAACGCCTTGCCCCAGTAGGAGGGTTCAGCGATTAGAACATCGTTAACTACAGCCTGGGGAACGTTCAAATGGGAATGCCCTGCCAGAATCACATCAACCCCTGGAACCCTTTGAGCCAGTTCAATGGTGACATTCTCTCCAGGTGTGGTAGAACCTCTGGAAACCCAGGTTTTGGGGTCTTCGAGCCATGCTGTAGGGTGCGATCGCTGTTTCGGAGCCTTGGCCCAGCCTGTATGTTGGGCAATGACGATCACATCTGCTCCCTCGGCCCGCATTTGAGGCACATATTTCTGGGCAGTTGCCACTGGGTCAGTAAAGGAAAACTGACCAAAATTAGAGGCTGGTAACCAGTTAGTGACCCCCGTTGTTGTTAAACCCAGAATGCCGACTTTAACCCCATTAACACTTTTGATCAGGTACGGGAGGTAGGCGGGTTCACCGGAAGGCTTGACGACATTGGCGCAGAGAACGGGAGCCTGCAATTGTTGTGTCCAACGAGATAAGACTTCAACACCAAAGTCGAAATCATGATTGCCCAGAGTAACCGCATCGAATCCCAGCACGTTAAAAGCTTCTGCAATCGGATGGGGAGACTGGGTATCAACTTCGTTGTAGTAATTGGCTAGAGGAGTTCCCTGGATAGTGTCACCATCGTCGATTAGGAGTAGGTTAGGATTCTTGGCCCGTTCCTGCTGAACCAGAGTAACAATCCTAGCCAAACCCCATTCTGCGGGCTGATTTGCGAAGTAATCCCACGGCATCAAATTGCCATGCAGATCGCTCGTTTCCAAAATCGTAATCGTTTTAGTCTGAGCTGATTGTGCTGGAATAATCCGAAAAAAAACGACTGAGAGAATTAGGCCCAGCAAGATGAAGATCAATAGCGACTGGCGGATCATAAACTGCATGAAAAGAATATACAGTACACACTTGTTGTTTGTAAATTTTTTGTAAATCTGCAAACCATTACTTAAAGCTTTTACAAAGTGAAATTACTCGTCCGTCTACCTGTTAGAACGGGAGATCGAGAGGAGAAATTACCCACTGTGATTCAAGAGACATAGCACTTATGGAGCTTTTGGGTTAATCATCTTTGACTGCAATTCATCCGTTAATCTTGTCGCGGCAGATAAGCCTTGATAAAATTGATGTAAACTGCATTTCTATCAAAGAAACTACTGATGAGTGGCTTACTAAGCAGTGTCCTCTTGGCTCCAGTTGCTGTTTTAGCACTGCCAATTGGTTCACTCTTCATCGAGTGCGTACTTGCCTTTCTTCCCAAACAAGCTGCGTTGGAAACAGGGGATGCTCCTTCGGCATCATTTTCAATTCTGATTCCAGCCCATAATGAAGCTTCCCAGATTCAATCGACAATTGCAGATCTGCTACCTCAAGTTCCTGACCCATCTCAGATTGTGGTGATCGCAGACAATTGTACCGATGACACAGCAGATCTAGCTCGACAGCAAGGGGTTACGGTGATCGAGCGCCGTAACCAGCAGCAGCGGGGTAAGGGTTATGCGTTAGATTATGGCCTGGAATTCCTAGCCCAAGATCCACCTGAAGTAGTGGTGATGGTTGATGCAGATTGCCGAGTGGAACCCAGTACAATCTATCGAATTGTAGCCCTATCGAGTCAAACCAGACAACCGGTTCAGTCTTTGTACTTGATGGAGACTCCGGCCCAACCCAGTTCAAAGGATTCTATTTCTGCCCTAGCCTTTCTGGTGAAAAACCACGTGCGACCAGAGGGTCTGCTGAAGCTAAAGGTTCCTTGCCCACTGACCGGAACAGGTATGGCATTTCCCTGGGCTTCCCTTCAGCCCATTTCCCTTGCCAGCGGAAATATTGTTGAGGATATGCAGCTCGGCATTGATCTAGCGATTATGGGTTATCCGCCTCGATTCTGCCCAGATGCCAGGGTGATGGGAGTGCTACCACAACAGGAGCAAACCGCATCCAAGCAACGCACGCGGTGGGAACATGGCCACTTACAGTTGATTCTGAGTCAAGCCCCCCGATTAGTTAAAGCTGCGTTGCGGCAGCGAAGCTGGAAGTTATTTGTGATGGCTCTTGACCTGTCGGTTCCGCCCCTATCTTTGCTGGCGATGGTATGGCTGTCCATGCTGTTCCTGACAACACTGGCGGGAATTATTGGCCTGGGTTGGCAAGCAGCGATTTTAGCTACCATCGAAGGCGTTCTATTCCTAGCGGCAACCTTCCTGGCCTGGTTCAAGTTTGGTCAAGAACAGGTTCCGTTGAAAACATTGCTTCAGATTCCGCTCTACATTCTGTGGAAGATCCCGCTCTATTTCAAATTTGTTTCCAAGCGTCAGAAGGAATGGGTCAGAACAGACCGGGACACGACGGTCACTTCTCAGGTTGATACCGCTCAAGTTGGCACTTCCGAAGCATCATGAAAATTGCATATTTGGTCAATCAATACCCCAAGGTCAGCCACAGTTTTATTCGTCGGGAGATCTTAGGCGTTGAAGCCTGTGGAATTGAGGTTTTGCGGTTCTCTATCCGTTCCCTGGAGGATGAATTAGTTGATGAAGCTGATCAGCAGGAACTGAAGAAGACTCGATTTGTCCTAAATGTTGGGGCAATTGGCTTGTTATTCAGTACGCTTTGGGTACTGCTGACTCGTCCAAGCCGTTGGTTTCAAGCCTTCAGATTAGCGACTCAAGTGGGTCTAAGCTCTGAACGGGGGCTGGTCTACCACTGGATTTATCTGGCGGAAGCCTGCGTATTGCTGCGTTGGTTGCGGGCTGCTCAAGTGGATCAACTCCACGTGCACTTTGGAACCAATTCCACCACCGTTGCAATGCTCTGCCACGAACTCGGTGGCCCACCCTACAGCTTTACAGTTCATGGTCCAGAGGAATTTGATAAGCCTTTGGGCATTGGGCTGCCGGAAAAAATCAAGCGGGCTGAGTTTGTGGTGGCCATTAGTTCCTTTGGAAAAAGCCAACTGTTTCGCTGGTGTGATTACACCCATTGGCCCAAAATCCATGTGGTGCGCTGCGGCGTTGATCAGTTGTTTATGAATCAAGCTCTAGTTCCCATTCCAGAGGAGCCCCGGTTTGTTTGTGTGGGTCGCTTGAGTGAGCAGAAGGGCCATCTGCTGTTGATCGAGGCTGTGGGCCGATTAGCTTCTCAGGGATTGAAGTTTAAGCTGACATTGGTGGGAGACGGTTCCCTCCGTCCCCAGGTTGAAGCTCAGATTGCCCAGAACAATCTAGAGGATTTCGTGGAAATTACTGGATGGGCCACAAATGCAGAGGTGCGTCAATACGTTCTGAATGCTCAAGTTCTAGCCCTACCGAGCTTCGCTGAAGGATTACCCGTCGTCATTATGGAAGCACTGGCGCTGGCACGTCCAGTGGTCAGCACCTACGTAGCTGGAATTCCTGAATTAGTTGAACCCGGCTATAGCGGTTGGTTGGTTCCAGCAGGTTCTGTGGATACTCTGGTTCAGGCTCTAGAACAGGTTCTAGAAACGCCCGCGACTCAGCTCGAAGAGATGGGGAAACGGGGCCGTGAGAAAACCCTGCAAAATCACAATATTGAAACGGAAGCATCTCGACTGGCTGAGATTTTCCGAGAAATGCACGAGAAGCGCTCTGCCCAATCTCTGAGTGTTTAGACATGGGTGGGTCTGAGTTCCCGTTTGCGGGTTAATTGCTTGAATTCTCAGCTTGAGCTTCAAGGATAATCTGCCAGAGCCAGCCTTTTTTGAAAGCTTTCTGGAGTGACACTCCCTTAATTTGTTTGAGCCCCTCCCTTAAGGTTTCTGAGGGGCGATAGAGGAATATTCGACTAGAAGAGTTGACTGGCGGTAATTGGGGAATATTCGGTTCCAAAACAAACTGAACCTGAACCTCGGGATTGAGTAAATGGCTGAAGGAAATAATTCGCCCTGGTTCCTCGTCACTGATTATTAAGGGTCGATGGTTTGAGTCAGTGTCACTCTGATTCACGATCCTTGCCAGGGCAGGATTGTAACGACTCTTGTTGGGGCTTTTGTTCCACCAGACTTGATGCTGGGAGTTAATAGCACAGGATAAAATCCCGGTTAACAGGAGAATCAAGGTAATCCATTGCCAACGTTTCGGCTTGGAACTCGCTAACTTAATCGTCAACAAATGGGCAACGGCAATCTGAATCCCCAAATAACAGGGAATCGCATAGCGAGCAATGGCTGAACGCTGTCCCCCCCAAATCAGATCCGGCAGCATCAAACCCAGACCCGTTGTTCCAATTAACGTTAATACAAACAACCAAACTCGAATTGGACTGCGACAAATTAAAATATATAGGGCATAAATTACAAGGGCCAAGATCAAGTAGAGCGTTGGATTCCAAAGGCTTGTTCCCTGATTCACATCAAAGAAAATCCGTCCCAGATTCAGACCCCAGAGCAGTTGTAAGTCTGGACGACTCACACTTTTTGATTCGGTATTTTCTAAGAAATTTTCAAAGTGAATGACTCCAACAATTAACCAGGGCAGAAACAGTAGCAGCCCCAAAAAAAATGCTCCAATAAAGTTAGCGACCTGTTTTTTCTTCTGTTGATTTGGAATACATAAGGTGTATATTCCCTGTCCCAAAAGCGTTAGCATCCCAAGGGGATGGCTATACAGATTTAGAGCAACTGTAAATCCATAAAGTCCCCAACTTCGTAAATCTTTGGTACTTCTGAAGGCTTTCAATAGTGCAGCACTGGTCACCAAAGTTACTACCGTCCATAAACTATACTCCCTAGCCTCCTGAGCATAGAGCACATGAAATGGGGAAATAGCAACTAAACCCATTGCTATCCAACTTAATGCTTCTGACTGAAACAGTTCCCAACAGAGCCAGTACATCGCTGGAAATATCAGTAAGCTAATCAACGCCGATAGACTTCTGAGAATTGCCGTTGAATGGGACAAAGACTGCAACCAGAATCGTGCTGTCAAATAATAGAGAGGAGAATGTTCTGGATGCTGCTTCAGAGCATGTAATACATCTGCAAAATCCCGCTCTGAATTTGGATATTGGTAGGTTTCTAATAATTTCTCAACCGACATCGGAGGAGTATTATAGATCTGCTGGATGAGTTCGGTTTTGGTATGACCTGAAATTCTCAGTGAAGTTTGAACCTCATCATACCAATAGACCTTGTATCCAAGATTGAAAAACCGAAAACCAATTCCCAGAAAAATTGTCAGGATAATTAGAGCCTTCAACCTGTTTGTTAAGTCTAGTATCTTGTCAGCACTGCTAAGGATAACATGGTTTTTTGTTTGTTTATATTTTCTCAATCAAATCTAAGCGATGACTAGACTGTCTTGATTAAACCAGCAAAATTTCTAGATAAGGACTACTTCACCTGTTGGTGGGCCAAGGCAATTGGGGTCTATCGACTAAACTATGCCACTCAGAAGTGCTTGCAACGAAATTTCAAGGTTTTGAGGCTCTCAATCCATCCAAAAATGTTTATCACAAACATTTGCATAAGAAAGACGATAGAGCCGGCAATTGCCAGGGCAAAACCGCACACAATCCCAGTAAATGCTGTAGACAATGCTCCAAGTGCCCGTGCCCCTAAAAAGAGGAGACCAATCCCTTTACTATCGAGCTTATATGCTCCAGCAGCAGAAGAGAAGCCAATAGCATGTAGTGTTCTAGCAGTTGCAAAGGCAAGACATAAGACCCATACAAGTCTAGTGGAGCCTACCTGTAATTCCAGTAAAACAATTGATGTAATAAATATACCGGCATTTTCAGCAAGATTTCCATGTCGGCGTACCAGACGTTCAAGGGTGAGGTCATCTTGAAAACCCATTCCTTGTTTCTTCTTTGTTCGGTACATTCCTACAGTCAACATCAATACTTGTTGCAGTACCAAAAGATAAGCAGCAAGCCAAGGTGAATAGATAAGTGCTGTCATGAGTCTAATGTGCCTCCGTGCTTACTCTGCCTGTGTGGATAGCCCTGCAAAACCAGTTGCGGCAATTAGGATTGAACTGTCTGGACTAGACAGCGATTGACGGATGGGAATCAAGGCTTGATAGCGATCAGAACTGTACCAGGTCTTGAGTGCTTCCATTGAAGGAAACTTCAGGACTGCAGTCCACGATGCTTTGTAGCTACCTTCTAAAACATCCACTATGGGCGTTGCTATCAAAACCTCTCCACCAGCCTCCGTGATCGTAGGAAAAACAGGTTTGCTGTAATCTCTCATAAACATATCGGGATCAGATAGCTCCAGCGTAGCGATCAGATACGCAGGTTGTTCCTGTGCGGTCATTGCTATCAAGCCTCCTTTAGCCTGTTCAAGTACCCCTAAATCCTAAACTTGTAAAAATACAATGTCATTAAGGAAAATAGCAAAATGGTTTTGCGGTAATGCAAAACTTCTCAGGAGAACATCATGGACTGGTCTGATCTTCAAGTACTGCTTGCTTTTAGTCAGGAAGGGACTCTGCAAAAAGCTGCGGAGAGAATGAATATTGATATCAGTACTGTGTCGCGGAGAATCCGAACGCTGGAGTCTGACCTCGGCTCAAAGCTGGTTGAAAATGTCAGTGGTCGTCTAGTTCTAACCTCCTATGGTGAAAGGGCTGTGCAAGCCGCAAAAACGATGGAGGTAGAGTCGGATAATCTTCAAAGACAGGTCAAGGGGGAGGAAACTGTGCTGTCTGGTGTCCTGCGTGTTGCCCTGTTGGATCTGTTCGTCATGTTTCACACTGACCTTTTGAATATATTCCAGACACGACATCCGCAAGTAACCTTGGAGTTGGTCTCCACTACAATCCGAATGCATAGCCTGACTCGCAGGGAAACTGATGTTGCGATTCGGGTGACAAAACAACCTGATGACACCCTGGTAGGAATACGGGCCCTCCACATCGAGTACGCTATATATGCCCATCGGGCGATCGCGGATTCGCGGCCCGCCCATTGGGGTGAACTCCCCTGGATCGGCTGGGATGCAGCAGCTAATGCTGGCATGATAGATGCGTGGATGGGGAAATATGTGCCGACCGAAAAAGTCCGTTTTCGCGTAGACAGTCCCGCAGCACAATTCGTTCTGGCCAGGGCCGGAGGGGGTGCATGTATACTGCCTACAGCTTATGCTGATTTAAGTGAAGAGTTGGTGCGCCTAAGCGATACCCTGGAAGGATTTGATACGGATGTGTGGCTACTGACCCACCGTGATTTAAAACGGAACGGACGGGTTCAGGCGTTTTTGGATTATTTCTACAAAGGACTAGAACCATTTCGTCACAATCGGCGGTAATAATCTCATCATTTAGAAACTGCGGAAGAAATCAACGAAGGAGGCTGGGAAGAAGAACAACGACCGAATTTGATTCAGTGGTGTAATAATCGTTTGCACTGTATCTCCAATGTTGGCCAAAACAGAGCGACTAACAATAATGACATCGTTATTTTGCAAGGCGGGATTTGAGGCGGAGTTCACATCCTGGGCAAAGTCCAATGTGATTTTTCGCCGTTCTACCCTGCCATCTGCGTCAAATCGGATCAGCTCAACAGTGTCTTGACTGGCGCGATCCGTAAACCCACCCGTAGATAAAATCGCTTGATTTAAGGGAGTATTGGGAGGAATCTGAACCACACCAGCATTTTCAACCTCTCCAACGACATTCACCCGAATACTATCCGGAGAGAAGCTAGCTTGGGCAATCTGTGCCATTTCGGCTGAACTGATCTCTGAGGCAACTGGCACAACCACGGTGTCTCCCTCCTGTAAAACCGTATCTTGATTCACATCTCCAGATTGCAACAGTTCCCACAGATCAACCTCGAACGATTCCGTTTCACCGCTACGGGTCACCCGACGAATTTCAATATTGTGAATGTCTGCCATGGGCTTCACCCCCCCTGCCACCTGTAGAGCTCGCGTCACTGTAGGAGCAACATTCCCGACCCCTCCCTCAGCTCTTCCGATTTGTCCCGCTTGACCGGTACGAGCTGCCCCTGAGACAGTATATGGGCCAGGGCGAAAAACCTCCCCAATGACTGCAATATTCAGAGGTTCAGCATCTTCTGTGGAAAAACTTGCAGTTCGGAGTTGAGCTGTTCTGGCCAGATCAATATTTTCTACCGCAGGAATAAAAATACTATCCCCATCTTGAAGAATTAAATCTTGCTGCAAATCGGCCCCCGACAATAGCGGCATCAGATCAAGTTCAATCGTTTGCTCAAATCCTGCCTGAGTTAGCCTCCGAACTTGAATTTGTTCAATGTTGGCCAGGAGCCGAATGCCTCCTGCTGCTTGAATCGCTTGGGTGACCGTGGGAATTCCTCGATCTCCTGTTGGAAGACTATAGGGGCCAGGACGCTTCACCTCGCCAGAAACTGCAATATTGATTGGTTGCTCTTGTTCAACGGCAAAACTAGCAGAGGCAAGCTGAGAGACTCTATGAGGATTGATTGCAACAGCAGTGGGAACAAAAATCGTATCCCCGTCCCGCAAGGTCAAGTCATAGCTTAAATCTCCAGTTTCTAGAAGCTGAGAGAGATTAATACTAATGATTTGTTCTGGTCTGCCGCGACGCGGACGACGAACTTGAATCTGCTGCAAATCTGCGGCCTGAGTCACTCCCCCGGCTTCTCGCAATGCGGTGGTCAGCGTCGGGAACTGGGTCGTTTCCTGGCCCATTCTGTAGGAACCAGGCCGATTTACTTCCCCGGCAATCCCAATCCGTAGGGGACGAGCCGCCACTAGACTGACCGTGACTCGAGGTTGACGGAGGATGCGCGCCCGTTCGTACTCAGCAGCGATCGCATTGGCTGCTTGTTCCAGGGTCAAGCCCTCGACATCAACAGCACCAATTTGGGCCAGGCTCAATGTGCCATTCACCAGGACTGAGCTTTCGCCGCTGTACTGGGGAATCTGGAAAATCGTTACTAAAACCCGATCACCTGGCCCCAAAGTGTAGGGTTGTTCTGCTGGGGCCCGGTTGCCCTGAAAGGTAGGGGCAGGAATATTATTAGGAAAACGGCGCTCAGGTAAGTTCCCGGAAGGAGCATTTAGGTTAGGATCAATCGGATTAAAATTTGGTGGCGGCAATACCTGGGCCTGAGCAACAGAGCCAGGAGTCAAGCAAGCAAGTAAGAGCTGACCTAGAGATGTGCAGTAGAAGTATCTCCTAATTGAACTTGAAAAATCTTGCATCTTTATAGTGATAGTTCCAATGCTGGCTGCGATATCAACCTCGTTAAGAATCAGCTACCTGGGAGATCTGTCAGTGTTAACTTCAACGGTAACACAGGTGCAGTCCGCCTCTAATCCAACTAAAGACAAGAAAGAGACATGGTTGTCAATCAAGCCGAATTCGATGTTCGGTGTGAGTGGGGCCGAGAAGCAGTTAAATAATTAGGCCATCAGCGATTGAGATGGGCTGCGAACAAGATACTGCGTTGGCAACAATGTTAAATCTTGACGAAGTTGTCCCCAAACTAATTGACGGGCTATATTATTCAAGCTGAGGGTTAAGGGTTTCTAGTTGATTATGGTTTATTACTTCACAGGCTTTATTATTCTATTTTTCCTGGTTTCCTATGGCTATAGTTACACTATCGTTCGTTTAGCTAAGCAACGGGGGGATCAATTTTTATTCTATGGAATGCTAGGCGGGTTATTTGTTCTGATGGCTTTTTGTGTTGCGACAGTTCCAGTGCTGCATTGGTTACTGGATTAGCTCAAGTCTTGCAGATTCGCTGAGGACTCAGTAAGAAAATTTGACCCCTCTCCTTGCCAAGGCGAGACGTCACAGAGGATCGTTTATCCACAACTGTGAGTAGACTGAGTCTATGGAAAAAATTAAATCAGGTGTTCTAGAATGGCCGATATTGTTGAAACTGCGGTTGGTGCAGGTTCATTTCAAACTTTAGTCCAGGCAGTGCAGGTTGCAGGGTTGGTGGATGTTCTGAAAAGTCCAGGCCCCTTTACTGTATTCGCCCCCAATGATGAAGCGTTTGCCAAGTTGCCCCCCGGAACGGTTCAAACTTTAGTACAAAATCCGCCCCAATTGGCCAGAATTCTGAAATATCACGTCGTTGTGGGAAAGCTGATGCAAGCGGACTTGGAACAGATCGAGACGGTAACCTCCGTGGAAGGCTCACCTATTCCGATTGATTGTTCCAGAAACTTTGAAGTCAAAAATGCCACAGTGGTGGCGGCAGATCTTGAAGTTGACAACGGCGTGATTCATGTCCTCGACACCGTAATTTTAATGGGCTGATGCCGCTTCACAATTAATTTCTGCTCAAGGCAGAGAGTTTAACAAAACGGTGGGCAGCTTTGTTGCCACCGTTTCACCCTAAAGTTAACTAATGCCCCGACTACTGCCTCAAAATAACTTTTTTGAAGGCGGGTCTCTCGCTCAATCGTCCCAGATAGGCTTGAATGCCAGGGTAGGAACTGAAGTCGAACTTCAACATTGCCTGCATGAAGGATAACGTTGCCCCTACAGCAACATCCGCTACATTGAAGGACTCACCGGTCAGATAGGCTTGCCGTTGAAAAATACTATCCAGTGGATTGAGCAAAATTGGAGTTTCTCGTTCTCGATTAGCTTCGACGAAAATGCCTGTGGCCAGGGTGGAATTGGCAAATAGCACCCACTGAGCAATTTCTGCCCTTGCTTCTGGAGTGGTCGGCATCTCTCCATGTTTCTCTGCCAAATACAGCAGGATTGCACCAGATTCCCACAGTTTAAAGTCTCCATCTTCAATAGCGGGAACTTTTCCCATGGGGTTCACTGCCAGGAAATCAGCGGCTCGATGTGCTCCCGCCTGCATATCCAGTTGCACAAATTCGTAGGGCATGTCCAACTCTGCCAGATACCACTTGATAATTTCAGCTCGACTAAACGCGCCACCGTATAGCTTCAACATAGATCCCTTCGAGATGTTAAGTTAGCCACATTTACTCCGTCATTTTAAGATACTGGGTAACGTGTTGCTGTGTTGAACTGGATCAGAACTGCATGAAAAGTCGCCAGGTGTTACAGCTCTATGCCAAGGGTCGGAGAGATTTTCGAGGTCAGAATCTCCGAGGTCGGTCTTTTCGTGGCAAAGATCTATCTGGAGCGAATTTTAGCTACACCGATCTACAGGGAGCCAACTTCAGAGGGGCGATTCTGAAGGGGACTGAGTTCAAAGGAGCGAAGGCTGGACTGCAACGACGCTGGGTCATCATTCTATTCCTGGTGTCAGCTCTGCTGTCAATCTTGTTGGGATTAGGTTTGGTGCTGGTGTGCTACTGCGTGTTGCTGATTTTTAATATGTCCAGTCCGGACGAGGCAAATCAAGGCTGGGCGACTCTAGCACTGGCCGTTACATTTCTCTTCATTGCCTGGCGCAGGAGTCAGGATGGAAACCTGGGGCCAATTTTGGCAGTGGTGGAAATTCTACTGGTTGGGCTAACCATTGGGGTCGTCACTGGATTCTCTCAGGGGTTGTCGCTCCTGGGCAACCTTGCCATCTCAGCCACCTTAGCAGGATTTGCTGGAGCCATTGGGTTTGCCTCAGCAGTTGGCTTTGCAGTGGCCTATGCGGTAGCAACGGGATTTGCATTTATCATCAGCCTAGTTCGATCCATAGCGGTAGCTGGAATTGCTGGGAGTATCAGTGCCTATATGTTGGCGGGTGAGCGGATTTCACTTGCCATTGCGGTTGCTATTGGCATCACCCTCGTTTTCGACGTGATTGGCTGGCGCGGGATTCGGGAGAATGGCAAGCACCTGCTGATTCAGAACCTGGCCCTGAACCTGGCTTCGATTGGGGGAACCAGTTTCCATCGAGCTGATTTGACCGATGCTGACTTCACCCAAGCTTCCCTGAAAGGCGTTGATTTTCGTCAGAGTAAGCTGATTCGTACCAGTTGGCGACGGGTGAAGCATCTGAATCGAGTGCGAGCTAGGGGCACTTATCTAGAAAATCCCTGGGTGAGAATCCTGCTTACCACCGGACAGGGACGAAGTCAAAACTTTGACCGTCAGGATTTGCGAGGGGTGAATTTGCAACATGCTAATTTAGCGGGGGCTAGCTTGGTCGAAGCAAATCTAAGCTATGCCAACTTGAAAAAAGCGAACCTGTCTGGTGCAAAATTGGTACGGACGAAGCTGATTCAGGCTAATCTGGCAGGTGCGACGCTGACTGGAGCCTACATTGAAGATTGGGGCATCACTGCGACAACCTACCTGGATAGCATTAAGTGCGACTACATTTTTCTCCGCTTACCGACGGAAACCAGTCTTGACTCTAATCCCTACCGCCAACCGGAAGCTTGGGACAAAACCTTTAAACCAGGAGAGTTCATTGAAATCGTTCAATCGAGCTTGCAGTCCCGACGGTGGTCGTTGTATTCGCGGGATCTCCTTTGGGATAAATCCTTTCAACTACTGGAAGAACCCTTCGAGTCAACCCTGGGCCTCGATCCCCACTCGGATCTGATTCGGATTGCAGAGAGTTTGGAGCAGGTCATCGAACAGGTGGAAGCGGCCTATCCTTCAAAAACCGTTTCTGAGCAAATGCGCTCTGCCGCAGAAGTGATTCGATTAATTGAACAAAATCCAGATCTGAAACAAACCATTATCGAAACTCTGAAATCTGAAGATACGAAGGTGTTTGAACAGGCGATCGCCCATCCAGCGGGTTACTTTGTGATTGCGGCATTACAATCCTGGCAAGAACTGGTCACGGAGTCTGATTCTGCTCTATTAGACTCTGCGCTGCGTACTGCCAACTTCCATCAATCTTCCTCCAAAGCATGATAAATTCGGATAAATTTATCCAAGACCCGTTGCTTGCGTTTTCGTAATTGAGGAAGATTAAATTCCTGATAGGCAGCACGATTTTGAATCTCTTTCCAGGTCAAGCCTTGAATAACTTTCAAGATTAATAAGTCTTGTTCATCTGAAGCCAGTTGTTCAAAGGCACGACAAAGCTGACTTTTTTCAATTCTTTGCTGTTCTTTCTGCATCAGTTGACTCAGGCAGCAAAGTGTCGATAAATGATCACATTCATAGTGACACCCTTCAACAATTGGAATAGATTTCCGCCATTCACGACTGAGTTCCCGAATATAGTTATAGGCGGTTGATTGTATCCATGGTTTGAGCTTTTGAATCGTTTCTCCCCGTTGAACAGCTTTCAAACCCCGCAAGTAAACTTCAGTGAGGATATCCCATGATGCATAGAAACCCTGTAAATGAAACTGTCTGAGACTCCTTTCAATGAAACTAAGGATTAGACGTCCCTCTGAACTATTGGGATGCAATAGCTTGAGAAACTCCGCCTCAAAGCTTAATTGCTGAGGGTTTGAGTCAGTATCTGTGGGAGTTCTATCGCCAAACGGATTAGTCATCTTGAAGGATCGATAAAGGATTTATGAAGCTTGTATAAAACAGACTTAACAAGTAGTGAAGTTAATGTAAAAGTTGTGACATATCAAAAAAAGTCGATTTGATTGATCACAAATCTTTTCTGTTGGCAGTGACCACCTTTGATTTAAAATTGAATTAAAGATCACAACACTGAGTGATAACCGTCACAATAAGCAAAAAGACTGACGACTCCCAAGCAGTCCAAGCCACAAGTTAACTCAGGTTGTTATAGATGCTGCTTCCAGACAATTTTACTCAGTGAATCGGGGAATAGAAAACAAAACCACAGAAAAAATTACGATTGATAATGAATCTATTCATGGCCTACAAATCATCTATTTTTGCAGTGATCATTCCAAGTTCAAGCCAAATTATGGATCACAAAAATTAGTGATGACCGTCACAATAGAAGTCGAAGTCTCACTTACTTCTAGATGTTGACGGAGAGACCTGGCACGACGACCGCTCGACAAGGTCTCGGTCATCACATCTTTCACCAGTCCCCCGGTAGGAGAGGTAGATGAGAGCAGAGATTTGCGTCCTTCCTTAATGATTTGTGCTAGTGAGTCATGCTAGTGAATTCAGTCAAGTTGTAGGGAGACGAATAATTTATTGTCAATCACTGGGAGAAGGCGCTGTTGGGCGAGTGTTATC
Source organism: Microcoleaceae cyanobacterium (assembly GCA_050331715.1). GTDB lineage: Bacteria > Cyanobacteriota > Cyanobacteriia > Cyanobacteriales > Microcoleaceae > JBHJGO01. The sequence goes on along the minus strand of JBHJGO010000049.1, from coordinate 13,608 downwards.
ATACCTGATGTCTCTAAACCCTTTGAGAAATTGTTCGTAAATACGTGAAAATCACAAACAAATCGCTACTCTGAAGTCATTCTCAAACTATCTAGTAAAGCGTCTCCAGATATTTCGAGAATGACTGAATAGGGGAAACTGTGTGGGTTGCCACATAAGTCCAAATAATCTTGCTGAGGAAAACTTTAGTAATGAGCATTAAAAACGATGAATTGGAAAAAGTGTTGGTTGCATCCAACCAAAATATCGACGCAGAAACAAAAAGTATGATTTTACAGTACTATAGACTAACTTCATTACTGACTTTAAACTCAAGTCAGGCAGAACAACTCAGCCAGATTTTACATGACGCCACTGAAAATGAGATGTTGGCTGATGGAATAACTGAGGTCGATTGGTTACTGAGTCAGGAGCCGGGAATCTTAGCAGAAGTCGATTTGGCTGGCTATCAAAAGCAATACAATCTTTTGCGAGAACAGATCATTAACCAGGATAAAAAGCGACCTTTGATGGATCAGGAGCTATTAATTCAGTTATTGACCTTTATCAATAAAAAACGAACTACCTTGATTGAACAACTTGAAATGAATCAAACAGATAGTGAAGTGCGGCAAATAAAGTTTTGTCAGTTTTTAGAGAAGATCACAAAGTATGTTCTGCTACAAAATGTAGAAATTCATCAAACTCAACAGCACCACAAAAGACTTCTAAATGAATAAATTGAGAGTGCGACGCGAGTGATGCACCTGGTCAATGGCTCTACTCCCTGTCTCGTGAATCCCTACAGCAGGTACTTGAACTCACACGACATCTGCTCCAGCAGGGCCAATCGATTGACCAGATTATGGAGGTGTTGATGCCAAGCTAACAGATTTGTCACAGGCACTTCTCGCTGCTGGCCGATACCTACAGTCGCTTCAGCTTTCCTAAAAATCAGCAACGATACAGCCACTCAGTTCATAACCTTCCAAGTTCATAACCTTCCAAGTTGTGTCTCAAAAATCAGCGAACCGACAGTTCTAAGGAGTAAATTCCTGTTTTCCGATTGTTTAGATCATGAGTTAGGCTCGCATTCCTGGACTGAGAAATCTGACCAGTTTCTCAGTCGTTGCCTGAGTATCTTCTGGGCTATTGCTTTTGAGAAGTGCGCGGGGTTGTCCTGCTTCAGTTAAGACTCGAATTAGAGCTGTAATGACCAGATCTAGCTTCCAGGCAAGTTGAGAGCGCGACTGATCTGGCAGAACTCGTTGCAACGTATCCAAAAACGCCTCTACGGCTACGGCAAATTCCTGGTTAGCAATACTCTGAATCGGTTCTGGCTCAGTCCGACAACGTCCCATAAATTGCGCTCGAATCAAGCGAGTGTCTTGATCATCTTCAGACAAAATTTCCAGAGAAGGTTGAAATAACGCAGTCAAGATCGCCTCCACAGAAGGCAGTTCAGACCCTTTTCGAAGTTCAGCCAATCGGCTTAACTCTTGCTCAACAACTGGCCGAGCGAACCGAGCAACCACAGCTCGAAATAAATCTTCCTTCGATCCGAAATGGTAGTGAACGGCTGCCAGGTTGACCCCTGCTTCATTCACCACATTTCGTAGCGTCGTCCCTGCAAAGCCTCTCTCCGCAAATAGGCGCTCGGCAGCACTGATGATTTGATCCTTGGTCTCAGTTGTAGAAGAACTCACAATTCCTGATGTCAATGAAAGTTATATCAATCCTGGCAACCGAGTGAACTATCAATTGTGATATCTCATGCAGCAGAACCGCCGCCATTACTCAGTTAACCGAATAAGTCCAGATAGATGGCTGACTTGCTAAGTCAGATTTCCCTGGTACAATTGATTTAAACGTACGTTTTAATTTTGCTATGCGATATCCACAGAGTTATCGTCAAACAGTTTTAAGCTTGACCTCGGTCAATAAAGACATACACGACTTTTCAAAAAACCGTGAAGCTGCTCAGCTTAAATTTGATATTTAGACGTACGTACTAATAATATAGTAGCTCAAGCTCTCCGTGAAGCAGAAAGGTTTGGCATTTTCTCGACAAATTATGGTTGAGTACAAAATTACTCAAAAATCCTTTGAATTGTTGGAGAAGTTAGCAACCAACAACAACAAAGAGTGGTATAGCAATCCTGAATCAATTATGAAAAGTACCATGGAGGGGTTTGGGGACTTCGTCCCCAAGAAAGGGGCACCGTACCCTTCCACCCCTTTTCACAAGTCATTTGTGATTGCTATATGACGAAAACTGAAAACTTTGAGAAAGTTGAGGTTGTATCAACTCAACAGCTTCGAGACTGGTTAGAGGCAAATCATACCCAAGCAGAGAGTGTCTGGCTTGTTACTTATAAAAAGCATGTTGATGATAAGTACATTTCCACCCAGGACATTCTTGATGAAATCCTTTGCTTTGGATGGATTGATGGTATCCGCCGCAAGCTTGACGACGATCGGACGATGCAGCTCATCGCTCCTCGTAAGACCCAATACTGGGCCAAAAGCTACAAACAGCGGGCTGCTCGGTTGATAGAGGCCGGACGAATGCACTCCACTGGCCTGAGGGCTATTGAGGAATCAAAACGGAGCGGCCTTTGGAACTTTATGGATGATGTTGATGCGCTTATCAAACCAGATGACCTTGCCGAAGCATTGCAACAATATTCAGGAGCCACCGACCACTTCAATGCTTTTCCTGACTCCAGTAAGCGGTTTATCCTGCGATGGATCAAGCTAGCCAAAAAACCAGAGACCCGAGCTAAACGGATTGAAGAAACAGCCGCTTTAGCTGCGAAGAATATGAAAATACCTGGAAGCTAAAACTAACATGACGCTCAAATCGATTATCTTTAGAGTGAACGATTTAACCCCAGAATAATGCTGTCTGTTATCAACTCTGGCCGTTTGTGTCGTGCTTGGAATCATTACAGACATCATCCAGTGATCTTAGGTGCTGTTCTGTGTGTTCCAGTGCTTCTGGGATGGTTGCCAGCGGGTTCAGCTCCAGCTCGCTCGACCCAAACCTCTAACTCCACTCAAGTCCCTGTTCTCGATACCACAAGCGATTCAGAAGATCACGAATTTTGCCAAGCTGATGACCAACTGCTTTTGAATGTTGTTGAGGTTCAGCCGGATAGTTGGTTATCCCACACGTTTAACCTTTCCCTGAACCCCGAAATTGCTCTGGCCCATCTGGTGCAAAGTTTAGGCACTCAGGTCATTTCCCAACTTAATGTTAGTCCCTGGCCAACTATTCATGATCGGGCACGATTGGCCAAGGTTCCCGTAATGATGTATCACGATATTTTGCCCAAAAAAATAGTTTCCTTTGACCTCACAATTAAGGAGTTCAATCGGCATTTAGAACTGATCAAAGAAAACGGCCTAACTCCTATTAGTTTGGATCAACTGGTGGAACATCTGCGGACAGGTTCAGCCCTGCCAGAGAAGCCCATTGTTCTGACTTTTGATGATGGTTATATTGGTCACTACGAGGTGGTTTATCCTCTGCTGAAAAAATATAACTATCCGGCTGCCTTCTCAATCTATACCGACAAAATCGACGGTAAAATTGTCGGACGCTCTACTCTAACTTGGGAGCAAATCCAGGAAATGGCCGCTGATCCACTGATTACTATTGTTTCCCATGGTGTGACTCATCCCAAAAGCTTAACTGAGCTGTCAGATTACCAACTCAAGCAGGAAATTTTCCGCTCTAAAGAGATTCTATACAACCGTTTAGGGGTTCCGATTCGCTACTTCACCTATCCTGAAGGTTACTACGATGAACGGGTGAGTGCCTGGTTGAAGGCGGCAGGTTATCAAGCAGCATTAACCATGGAAAAAACCCGCAGTCGGTTTAGCAGTGAATCTAAGAGTTTACTGGCCATTGATCGGTTTGGGCAGGCTGGAATCGAACGGGCGGTGTCTGAAGCGTCGGGTGGTTTGGTGAAACTTTCCCAATGGAGTTCGGGCTTTAATTTTCAGTCTCCTGTGACTCCCCATACAGTTCTGATTAATGAAATTCCGCTGACGTTCGTTTCCGGTGGTCAGCCCATGACCGTTTTGTCAGACGAACGGCAACCGTTAGAAGAGATGATGCAGGAGAGTCCAGCCATTGCCGCAGTAGATGGGGCATTTTTCTCCTTGAAGCACTGGAAACCGATTATGATTGGCCCGATTGTGAGCCAGGATTCCGGTGAATTTCTACCGGGCAATCGCAGTGAATATCCGAAGCTAAAGGGTCGGCCCCTGGTTTTGATTGGTGAGCAGTCGGTGCAGTTTATCCCTTTTGACCCAGTCAAACATAACTCGATGGCAGGGATTAAACAGGAACTGCCGAATTTAACGGATGCCTTCGTGGGAGCAGGGTTTCTAGTTCGAGATTTTCAACCCCAATCCCTGGAGAGCTTTGGTAATTTATTTGATGTGAATGAACCTCGTCATCGGGCTTTTTGGGGAATTCATCACAGCGGTCAGCCCATGATTGGCGTGTCAACGGATCGGGTGGGTTCGGTATTTTTGGGAGAATTGTTAGCTCAAGCAGGGTTTCGGGATGCGGTGATGCTAGACTCAGGGGCAAGTACCTCTCTGGCCTACGCGGGGGAATCACTGGTGACGAAATATGTGCCGCGTCCGGTTCCACATATGGTTGGCTTGATGGAACCTCAACAGACTGAACCATCCTGTCAGGTGGCGAAATTATCCACAGAACGCAAATAAACCTCACGATTTGTGGACACTGATTAACCTATAATAGGAGGGTTTTGGAATTTGGGTTTCAAAATCTGGAGTTCAAAGTTTGGCTCTCAAACTTTGGAGTTCAGAAATCGTTTTTTGATTACAACAAAATTTAGTACTTGATAACAAAAATGATTGAGCGATACACCCTACCTGCAATGGGAGATCTATGGACAGATGAATATAAGTTAGAAACCTGGCTGCGAGTTGAAATTGCCGTCTGCGAAGCCCAAGCAGAATTGGGTTACATTCCGTCAGAAGCCGTTGAAGAAATTAAAGCAAAAGCCAACTTTGATCCCCAACGGGTGCTGGAGATTGAGGCAGAAGTTCGGCATGATGTGATCGCTTTTTTAACGAATGTGAATGAATATGTCGGAGATGCTGGACGCTACATTCATCTGGGATTAACCAGCTCCGACGTTTTGGACACAGCCCTGGCTCTACAACTGGTGGCCAGCGTTGACGTGTTGCTAGAGCAAATCGAAGCCCTGAGTCTGGCGATCCGGTACCAAGCACAGCAACATCGAGTTACGATAATGATTGGCCGCTCCCATGGTATCCACGCGGAACCGATTACCTTTGGATTCAAACTGGCTGGATGGCTAGCAGAAGTCTGTCGGAATCGGGAGCGGTTGGTGCGGTTGCGTCAGGATATTGCAGTCGGTAAAATTTCTGGAGCTGTCGGAACCTACGCCAATATCGACCCGAAAGTAGAAGAGATCTCCTGTCGCAATTTGGGCCTCCAGCCCGATACCGCCTCAACTCAGGTGGTTTCTCGCGATCGCCACGCCGCCTACGTTCAAACCCTGGCTCTTCTGGGGGCTTCGATTGAACGGTTTGCAGTGGAAATCCGCAACCTGCAACGGACAGATGTGTTGGAAGTGGAAGAGTTTTTCAGCAAGAAACAAAAGGGTTCCTCCGCCATGCCCCACAAGCGCAATCCCATCCGTAGTGAACGCCTGAGTGGGATGGCCCGAATTCTTCGGGGTCATGGGGTCGCAGCTCTGGAAAATGTAGCCCTGTGGCATGAGCGGGATATTTCCCACAGTTCTGTAGAACGCATGATTCTGCCGGACGCTTCAACGATTACCCATTTCATGTTGGTGGAAATCACCGATTTAGTCCGGAATCTGTTGGTCTATCCGGAGAACATGCAGCGCAATCTGAACGTCTATGGTGGAGTCGTGTTCAGTCAGCGGTTAATGTTGGCTCTGGTGGGCAAGGGGATGAGCCGTGAGGCTGCCTACGAGATTGTCCAGTCCTGTGCTCACAAAGCCTGGAATCAAACGGAGGGCGATTTTCAGTCCCTTGTGCTGCAAGATGACCGGGTTAAAGCTCAGTTGTCCGAAGATGAGATTACCACCTGCTTTGACCCAAAACACCACCTGCGCCATCTCGACCAGGTTTATCAACGACTGGATATTTAGGCCATGATTACCACTCTATCTAAACCTCGCACTTGAGAGAATTGAAATCTATGTTTCGCCAAGTTGCCCTGTTTTTCATCGCGCTGCTGTCTACCATTGGATTGCACCTGTCTTCTTGCAGTTCTTGGTCATTTCAGGCCCAGAGTAATACGGTCAGTGCTGACACTTCCCAGACCGTTTCCGAGGCAGCTACTTCTGTTTCCAGTATTGCTGAGCAGGCCAATCTTGAGCAGGCGAACCTTGAACAGGCGAACTCAACCACCGATGAACCTGCTGTGAGTCCTGAAACCACCCCAACCCCTGCTCAGAAAACTGCCCCCGTACAGAGTTACTCTCAAGTACCGGACTGGGCTAGGCTGGTCGATATTCAGGATATTAATCCTAATATTCGTCTGGATATCCGCTATGCCACAGACAATAACTTTTTAGAAAGACAGCTCTATTCTGTACCCCGCTGTTTGCTGAGACGGGAGGTGGCAGAGAAGTTGTCCCGGGTTCAGCAGGATGTGGAACAAATGGGTCTGGGTCTGAAAGTGTTCGACTGCTATCGGCCTTTATCGGTCACGAAGCAAATGTGGGAAGCTCTGCCAGATCCTCGCTTCGTGGCCAACCCAGAACGCGGATCGCGACATAATCGCGGTGCAGCAGTTGATTTGACTTTGGTTGATTTAAAAACTGGGAAAGAGCTACCGATGCCAACAGAGTTCGACGATTTTACCGAACAGGCAGCACGAGACTATCCTGGAAATGAGCCACAGGTGCGCCGGAATAGCGATCTCCTAAGCTACAAGATGGAGCGCCATGGCTTTGAACCTTTGATTACAGAATGGTGGCACTTCGACTCAGTGGGATGGCAGAAGTTCTCAATTCTGGACGTTGATCTGGCGAAGGTCTAGCACAAGTTTTCCGTACAAGCTGAAAACATTTTTTTGTATCATTATCAAAGATCTATCCAAGATTTCCCCAATCATGACTTGGCTCTCACTCTCCCAAATCCAGAAACGACTGTTTGCCTGGGGCCTGGCAAAGGTTAAGACGGATCAGATTGTGGTCAAGAACTGTCCTTGTTGCTCAAACTTTGCCGATCTCAAGCGTCAATTGCTCCGAGACCTTCAGGGAAAAGTGCTAGAAATTGGCCCAGGAGCCGGGTCAAGTTTAGCCTTCTATCCTAAATCGGTAGAGTGGATAGGCATTGAACCGAATCCCTTTATGCATTCCTATCTTTTGCAAGAAGCTGAGCAGCAGGAATTAAAATCCATTGAACTGCATCAAGCAACCGCAGAGGAACTTCCGGTGGAGGCCAACAGCATTGATGCGGTGGTTAGCTTTCATGTGCTGTGTTCAGTACAGGATTTAAATCAGTCCTTGCAAGAGATCCAGCGGGTATTAAAGCCCGGAGGTATGTTTGTTTTTCTAGAACACGTTGCGGCTGAACCGGGCACCTGGACTCGCCGCTTCCAGAACGAGATTCAGCCCCTCTGGACGGCTTTGTTTGAAAATTGTTATCCCAACCGAGAAACACCAAAGGCGATTGAACGGATGAAATTTACATCCATTGAATCCTATGCCTGCCAGTTGCCCTTACCAATTGTCAGTCCTCATTTTGTGTGAACTGCCCGCAAATAAGTCCGTAATTGCCCCCCAGTGTGGAATATCTCCAAAATTTGATACGGTCAAGGTGAAAAAGCTTTCTGAAAGCTCATCTTTTAAACAACCACTAGAAAAAAACCATGAATTCTCCTAACCCCGACTCTCACTCTAAACAGACCTCCAAATTGACCCCCTGGCGATGCTTCAGTAATTCTGCCGTTTTGGGTTCCATTGGATTGGCGCTTTTTTTTCTGACCCGCTCGATCATGCAGGTTTACAGCCGCAAGGAAATGTATACAGATAACTATCTGGCAATTCAAATGTCGGTCGCAGTCAAAACCCTGGTGACAGGATTGAGCATGATGGGAACAGGAGTGTTTAGTTTTCTGGCATTGGGGTTGTTGATTCTAGGAGTCAAGCTTTTGATTCAGCAATTGATTCAGGGAAAAACTGACATGAATTAACGCGAATTCGACGGGCTTTTCAGGCTTTACAAAGGGCAGCTTTGCGGCTGTCAAATAACTGGACAACCCCATTTGTTACAGTCTGTTTTACCTCCATATCGCATCCATCCAGAAATTCTTCCGGAGTGATGGCACCATGAAAGAACTCCTGAGCGCGATCGCGTTGGCGTCGAATCTCATCAAATCCCATTGACTTCACCATGTAAGTTGCCAGCGGGGAATTCTTAATATCATAGGAGGAGCTACGCGTTCGTCCTTTTTCTAGTAGGGTGAGAACCTGTTCTTCCAGGTCATTTTGAGGTAGATGAGGCTCCTTAATTTCTGGCAAAAAGTCAATTAGGGAAATAACGGTAAAGTTTTCCGAAGGCATTTCTCCCATCAAGGTTGAAACGGGAATCACTCGACCAAAACGAAGGGATAGAGCTTCTAGAAAAGCAATGGTAAACAGTTTGCCGCCGAGGTACAACTTGCCAACTTCGATGTTTCTGCGAGATTGATCAACGAGTTGGTTAAATATCTCGTCATCAGGATAGCTGCGAAATTGATGGAAAATTGCCTCAGGCTGAACAAAATTCATAAAGCGCTCCATTTTCTGGAGTGCGGTTCGATACTGATTGATTGTGTAGGCGCTAGAATTCTTCAAATGATGATTGGTTTCTGGTAGTAGGTTCCAGGTATTATCCAGAAAGACTGCGGGGTTCGGATGGGCAAAGCTGCCCACATCACGATTGGACAACCGAATGGAACACTTTACGGTTTCCACTAGATCATTATCGGTCAACTTTAATTCAAATTTTTCACGAATGGATTCCAGGCGATGATATAAAATTTCGCTGTTTGTGAATCCATTTTCGTCTTCAGTGCGGAAGGGAATTGTGGATTCGATGCAGGCCGCAATTTTGACTAAATATTCTGTCGGCATCAAAGGCTGGAGTACCTTCACTGCGACTAAAGCACTTAAAAATTCATTTTGTCCCGCCAGGGGGGATAAAACTTGTCCAGGTTCAAAATTAAAAATTTCCCGAACGATTTCAAATAGAGGATCCCACTTTAGTTCCTGGGCCTCTCGAATGGCCAGGTTATCCTTGACCTGACAGATAAAGGGCACGATATAGTAGCTCAGGTTAAAGTTAACGCTCTGGTCAACCTGAACGTAAACCACGTCGTGAAATAGGGCCGCCAGAACTTCAGTCGAGTCTTTCTCACCACCCACTTCAAAAATATGCTCTGGGGTATGAAAATATCGCCATGGCCCTGTCATGGTTTGGACAATTAAGTCGGCAATCTTTGTTAGGACAGCCTCATCCGCATCAACTTGCAGTTGATCCATTGCCCATATCAACTTCTTGAGACACTGCTGGTTGTAATTTTGCTCAAGGCCCATAGGTGCGGTGTGATTAGAATTTATTCATAACATAATGAGGGGCTTGAACGGAAAGGGGTCAGCGGAGCCGACTGCTATTCCGCCTCCAGTGGATACCTCATAATGATAATTATCTTATTATGCACTTCCGTTGTGAGCACTGGGCTGATGTCTTCTATTTCTTCTGCTGATCGATCAACGGCTTCCGAAGTGGCCTGTTTACATTGCCATGCCCTGAATCCTCCCCAGGCAAAGTTTTGCATGGCCTGTGGCATGGGATTGCAGCGCATCTGTCCCCGATGTCATTTCAGAAATCAATCCCAAGCGCGATTCTGCATTGAATGTGGTAAGTCCCTACTCTCATCCCCCATAAGGAGCAATGGCAAGCCTCGACCAGCGGAGCGACGTCAGTTGACAGTAATGTTCTGTGATCTGGTGGGATCGACGGCATTGTCAGAACAGCTTGACCCAGAAGAACTGCGGGAGCTAGTGCAAACTTACCAGGAAACCTGCGCCACTGTCGTGCTGAAGTTTGAGGGATATATTGCCCAGTATTTGGGAGATGGCATCCTGATTTACTTTGGCTATCCTGTGGCCCATGAGAATGATGCAGAGCGTTCTGTTCGAGCCGCATTGGGCATTATCGAAGCAATTCAATCGCTGAAATTTGGTTGTGCGGCCCAGCAATGTCTGAAGCTATCCGTGCGTCTGGGAATTCACACGGGGCTAGTGGTGGTGGGAGAAGTCGGAGCGGGAAATAAGCGAGAGCAATTGGCCATTGGACAAACACCTAATGTCGCAGCCCGTTTACAGGGTCTAGCAGAACCCAATACTGCCGTTCTCAGTCCTACGACCTATCGCATGGTGCGAGGGATATTTGAATTTGAATCCCTGGGCCAGCATTCTCTGAAGGGAGTCTCCCAATCTGTTGAACTCCATCAGGTACTTCAGGAAGCGGGATACTGTAAACGGATGAAGGTGGCAGCGAGTCAGTGGACACCCTATGTGGGCCGAACAGCAGAACTTGAACAACTCGAAACCCTTTGGCAACAGGCCAAATCCGGCCAGGGACAGGCTGTGTTGATGGTTGGAGAGGCAGGAATTGGGAAGTCTCGACTGATTCAAGCTTTCCGACAGGCCATTGCTGCCGATGTCTATACCCTACGGGAAGTTTACTGCTCGCCCTATCATCGGAATACTCCCTTCCATCCGATCATTGAAATGCTGCGTGAACGCGTCATTAGACTGGATCGCGGAAATACTCCGGAGCAAAACTTAGATCAACTGGAACAGTTTCTCAGTCAACATCAGATTGATCGACAGGCAACCGTTCCAATGTTTGCTCAGTTACTATCGATTCCCTTGAATGACCGCTATTCGCCACCCAATCTCTCGCCCCAAGCCCAGAAACAAAAGCTCCTCCAATTCATTCTGACGCTGATCCAGCAACATTCTCGTCAGCAACCCTTACTTGTAATCGTGGAAGACCTACAGTGGGTCGATCCCTCAACGTTAGAGCTGATTGAACGGTTGCTGGAAGATGAAACCCAATATCCCATACTGCGCATCTACACCACGCGACCTAGTTTCATGGTTGACTGGTCAACGGTTCCTAACCTGACCCAAATCACATTGGATCGTCTGACCCCTGATCACGTTGAGCAAATTATTCACGGTATTACCCGTGGAAAACGGTTGCCCAGTGCCGTGCAGAAGTTGCTAGTTGATAAAAGTGATGGCGTCCCCCTGTTTGTGGAAGAGATTACCAAAATGGTGGTGGAATCAGGCTGGTTGCAGGAAACTGAAGATACCTATGAACCGGCAGGCCACTTACCCCTGAATTTAATGATCCCTGACACGCTCAAGGGATTATTGATGGAGCGACTGGATCGGCTAGAAGCGGCAAAGGAGGTGGCGCAGTTGGGAGCCACCATTGGCCGAGAGTTCAGCTATGAACTGTTGCGGGCGGTGACATCGACCACCCAGCAAAACCTCTCCAAGCAGAATCTTGCAGGTTCTTCCAGGTCAATCCAGCCGAACGATGGCCTGCTAGATGAGGAAACAATTGTGCAGGGCTTGGAACGGTTGGTAGAAACTCAGTTACTCCTTGCCAATGGAGAAATGCCCATGGCATCCTATATTTTTCGGAATGTTTTGATTCAGGATGCGGCCTATGATTCTCTGCTGAGAAGCACGCGGCAACAATATCACCGTCGCATTGCCATTGTCCTGGAGGGGGAATTTCCTGACATTGTCGCTAGAGAACCGGAACTGCTGGCCTATCACTACGACCGGGCTAGGTTGCCGCAACAGGCGATTCCCTACTGGCAGCAAGCTGGACAGTTGGCCTTTGATAAGTCAGCCAATCAAGAGGCGATCGCCCATTTGAAAGCGGGCTTGGTTTCTGTTCAGGCCCTGGAGGAAACCCCAGAAAAGTTACACGCTGAACTAGAGTTACAAACACTTTTGGGTAAGGCATTGATCGCCATCAATGGCTATGCCGCCCCGCAAGTTGCCCAGGTGTACTGTCGGAGCCAGGAACTCTGTCGGCAGTTGCCCCAAAACCTGGATAATGCCCCCCAGCTTTTCACGATCCTTTGGGGATTATTTGCCTACCATGTTGCCCGTTCTGACCACCGAGCCGCCCTCAACTTCGCCAGTCAATTGATGGGACTAGCGCGACGCTGCAATGATCCGATGATGGAAATGGAGGCCCATTTTACGGTGGGTCTGTCCCTTCACTTTATGGGACAGCTCAAGGCTGCTCAAGAACATTGGCTCGAAGGAGCCTGCCTGCACGAAAATCTATCCCTCCCCTGTCGTACCTGTTTTACTGGGCAGGATGTGGGAATTTCTACCTATTCATTTCTAGCCTGGAATTCTTGGTTCTTGGGACAGCCAGAAACAGCCTTGCGCTACGCGGAAATGGCCGTTGATCTGGCTCAGCAACGGGCTCATCCCTACAGCACCAGTCTAGCCATGACGATGAAAGCTATCTTCCATCAGGTTCAGGGGGATCTGGCGCAATTGCAGATCGACGTGGAGCGGGCAATCACCATGACTCAGGAACAGCACTTCAAATTCTGGCTGGCCGAAGGAAAAATTATGGCGGGTTGGGTTGAGCTAGAACAGGGAAACTTAGAAGCAGGAATTGCCCAACTGCGTCAGGGAATCGCCGACCATCAAGCCACCGGAGCTAGAATCTCGCAAACGCAATTTCTAGGGTTACTGGCTCAGGCCCATGCTAAGTTGGGTCAATTTGAAGCGGGTTTAGCCGTTTTAGAGGAAGCATTGAACATGGTTCAGGAAAGAGAAGAACGATTCTGGGAGGCAGAACTCTATCGGCTTCAGGGGGAGTTGAGCCAAAAGTCAATTCAACGATTGGGTGCGGGTACAGTTTCGACTCAGGTTCAGCCAGAAGTCTGCTTTCGCAGAGCCTTGAAAATTGCTCAGGAGCAGGGCGCAAAGTCCCTGGAACTCAGAATTACCATAAGTTTGGCACGATTCCTAAATCGTCAGGGCCGGACCGAATCTGCGAGAAGTTTGTTGGGCAGCAACATTAATCTGTTTTCTGAGGGAATTGAAACTACGGATCTTATGGAAGCAAACCAGTTGTTCGAGGAATTACAGCGCTTCTAACCCTGCCAGAGTACAGCAGGTGAGGGTGCGACTCGCTTATCAATGTCTACCTTGCGTGATTGAAAATCGCCATACAGCAAGAATATTCAGAACGACAGTGAAGAGATGATTCCTTCCAGCTAGTGATTCTGCACAAAAATTGACGGGCAAAATTCTGGTCTTTATGGATAGCTTGTCAAACGGCTTGGGTGTTTGTACTATAATGTCAAGCTAGCAAAATTGCTTGAGGCATCTTGTCACAATGGATCTGTAATGGTTTAACTGCAAAAGATTTAGATTGTGATTGTAGGGGGTAATCTATCTCTAGAGCATAGAGCCAATGTCTAGGGTATTTCCTATCGCTTCAGAGCCCAATCACCTATGTAGTTTAGGTGTGAAAAGC
>JBHJGO010000048.1:0-9799 GCA_050331715.1 Microcoleaceae cyanobacterium | reverse complement strand
GACACCGCTTCTGCTCCACTCGGTGTTCTATCACTTCTACCTGAATTTCTGGTAACTCGTACACTTGGCGAGCTCTTGTTGCTATTACTTGCTCTTCCTCTAGCGACTCTCCGCACGCTTCACACTTTTCCACTCGGTGCTCTATCACTCTGTCTGCCTTTTCCTTCCACTCCAGTGTTTCTCCTTTATGCCCTTTCTGACCTCCACTTGCTCGTTTACTTTTGACTCGCAGACTCTTGGTCTTTTTTCCAAATCCATCCCCTGATGGTGGCTTGTGGCTATTCTGGCTATTCTTACTCAGTTGGTTTTCTAATTCCTTAACTCGCTCTTCTAGTTTCTCTATCTTCTTCGCCAACAGCTCCACCACTCCGAACACTGCTTCTTCTCCCTGAGCATATATCTCTCGGATCTCTTCTCGCCTCATCTAGATTCTCTCTCCCAGGGCTTGGCTCACTTGGTTTTCACTTCCTCTCCCATCTGACTTCTCACTTTAGCTCTTTTTCTCCTCCTCCTTACCCTATTTCATTAAAATTTAAGCCTGAGTAGTTACAGAAAAGGGCAAGGATACCTCGCCCTTTCTGTTGCTAGCAGTACAATCTATTTAACGGTCTATTAACGGTCTACAGGAGGAACACGTTATCCTGCAGCCCAACAATATCGGAATTGTTCTCAATAATCTCTGCAAGATTAGCATCCCCTACATCGGGTGCCAGAGCCTCTACAACTGGGTTGGACTCGTACCAGAAGCGATCGCCATCCCGCAGGCGCGTGAACTGATCCGCGATAATCAATTGGAAGGTTTCACCCACTAAGCCTCCACCGACATTATCCTCAGCCAAGCCCCCAATCCAGAGGTCAATGTCATCAACCGAATCATAGACGCTGGCAAAGCTTGACTGAATACTGGGGTCAGAGGAAATCTCCGCAAATCCTGTGATTGGATCAAGTCCCAGAGCAACCCGCGTGTCATTGTAGCTGGGTAGACCATGATCTCGACCCCGCTGAATATTCAGAGATGCCAGATCAAATCCACCGGCTCCTGGAGGGCCAAACAGGAAGTTTCCGACATCGTCAATCACGAAGGGATCGATTTCCTGAGCCACCTGCCGAGACAGACCATCCAAGAAGCCATCCACCCCTTCAGCGTTGATAAAGCTGGGATTGAAGAAGGCATCCCGCAGAGGAATCGGTACAGTGGAATCATCCTCTTGTACCTGCAAGAGCTGTGACGAGAGCATCGTATGACCGACTCGGAATGCTGCCGTTGAGAATTCATTACTGATGCCAGGATTGACCTCCGCATCATAACCGTCATAGTCCTCCAGCGCTGTTCCTCCAATTAGTAACGGCAGGAAGTCATTGTAGGTAATAGCCTGAATCTCGGCTGTCACGATGCTGCGGGCCGCCTCGTAGAGGAAGTCTCCCTCGCTCAACTCAGAATCCTCAAACAATTCCACAACCACTGTCTCGCCACTGTCCAGACGAACATCCAGTTCATCGACAATTCGGTTGTGCTCTCGGACAAATAGGGTGTGAACCGAAGTTAAACCAAATTGCTCATTGGCGCGGATATCTCCAGCTAGGAAAGAACCACTTGAATCTGTGGGAAGTAAGATCTCACCGTTACTGGACGTGGATGTGTTTAACTTGCCGCTGCCGTCATTGAGTCGCAGTGTTTCAGCTGTTGCCTCATTGGAGCCATAAACCATCGAACCATCGATAAAGGCAGTAATTTCATTAACCTGCTGTCGAGGGTTGTCGGTGTCTGTGCCTGTTGTCTCATCAAAGATTGACCGATTCAGGCCAATTTCTTGCGTCCCTGTATTGAAGGGATCGAAGAAGATATCTCCCAATGGAACTGGGATATTGAAAGACTCTTCTGGCTTAGCTGCCTCAGTTAAGTCAATATCATGGTCGAGGAACTGACCCCACTGCCAGAACCAGTCCGTGATACCAGCGGTGCTAGGAGTAGAAGTCGTTCCCTGAGCGGCAACAGCATTACTCACCTCACGGGGGCTGGGCAAAGAGCTCGGATCACCCCCTCTGGGCTCAGAAATCCCATCCGCATAACTCACGTCCCCTAGGCGCAGCAGTTGAATATCGGTCGAACCCAGTTGAGGATTCTCCAGGTTATTTTCTGTGCCGTCAAAGGTGCGGAATTCAACGGGTTCTCCACCCAGGAACACGATATCTGTATCAGGATTAAAGCTCCCATTTCTAAATTGGGCAATCAGATCCTCTCCATCTTCTTCCAACAGGAAAATATTGCGATTATTGGTGCTGAAGCGATAGTCGCTGCGACGACCTGACAGTTCAAGTACGTCCGCACCACTCTGAAACCCCCTAACTTGAGCAAAGTCAGCGTCTCCTGAACTGGCATAGAATACCTTTTCCCCATCACCCAGAACCAGGGTATCTTCATCGGTTCCCCCGATTAAATAATCAATCGAATTTGCTCCAGGATTGCTGCGGTTTGGGTCAACTCCGATCAAACGGTCACTACCCCTGCCGCCTCGCAGCGTATCATCACCGCGACCACCAATTAATTCGTCGTTGCCAAGGTTACCTCGCAGTTGATCATCGCCTCCTTCACCTTCGAGGGTATCGTTATCGCGATTTCCCCTCAAATCGTCGTTCCCACTTCCCCCTTTGATTACGTCATCACCGCGACCGCCAAAAATTTCGTCGGCTCGGCCTCGACCTCGTAAGGTATCGTCTCCGGCCCGACCAAAAATTTCGTCTTCAAAAACGGTGCCGTTGATCCGTTCACTGAATGATGTGACGTTTAGAGTTGCCATTGTAGTATTCCCCAAAAATGTAACAGATAAAAATGTGGCAAAGTGACCTTGACTCTTCGTAATTCGTGAGTTTTCAGAATTCAAGGTCTTTGCGGTATTTGCTAAGCTACTGCTGACAGAGAAGTTGACCTAACTGATCATGCGATGCCCTGGTAAGAGTATGAATTCACTCTGTTGAGTAGATTGGAGACATTTGTTGCAGTACCCATTGGCTCTCTCAAAAACCCGTGACTCATCAAAACATCCAACGATAACCTGACCGATGCTGAGTAAAATCATCATCGCAACGTTCATAGCGGCTATTAAACATGGATAGAACTGATGTCCGAACAAATCGTGCTTGAGTAACTGTGCTGGAGGCACCTGGATGCTTCCCAGTTCAGCCCCTACTAAAACCTATGTCTCGATTTTGAGAACTTATGCCGTTTTCAGATGTTTTATAAGATAAAACGGTCTTAATAAAGTTTTCGATAATCCTATCAGTGACCCGGCTAGCGGATTTATTTTAGGTATCAAGTACTTCTAGGGAAGATACCCAGAATCCTTCAAACTTAGTTCCTACAAGGAAAAAAGCACTTTTATTACAGACGTTGTATAGATTCAAAGGATGACTTCAGCCAGATTAATTCAGAAAGTTTTATTAGAAGAATCTCATCTACATGAAAGTTATTTAATTTGTTTTTAATTTGATATAGCAATCACAAATGATTTGTGAAAAGGGGGCAACGCCCCCTTCACCTTCTTCTTGGGGACTTCGTCCCAAACCCCTCCATAGTGCTTTTCATGGTTGATTCAGGATTGCTATCTAGTTAGGTTCTTCTAAATTCGGCTCAAGCGGCACTGGTGCTGACGGAGTAGGTTGGCGATCGCGCCACCAAGCTAGCAATGTGCTGGCGATAAAAATACTGGAGTAGGATCCGGTGATAAATCCAAGAATCAAAGCCAAAGAAAAGTACTTCAGCGTCTCACCCCCGAAAATGAAGATACCGATCAGGGGCAGAATTGTTGTAACGGTTGTATTGACAGAACGGGTTAGGGTTTGATTCACTGCATCGTCAACTGCAGAATTGATCGGGATGCCAGGGTTCTGCTTCAGGATTTCTCGAATCCGGTCATAAATCACCACCGTATCGTTCACTGAAAATCCAATAATGGTTAACAGTGCAACAAGGAACAGGCTGTCAACTTCTACACCCAATACCAATCCCAAAATCGAAAAAAGCCCCAAAGTGATCAATACATCGTGGAATAGAGCAACAAAGGCAAAGACCGCGTAGTCAAACTTAAATCGGAAGGTTAGGTAGGCAGTAATTCCCGCAAAGGCTACGAGCAACGCCTTCAGGCCGGAGCGAAAAATTTGACGACCTAGTGTTGGGCCAACCGTATCAATTTGGGTAGATTCTGGGTCGAATGCACCAATGGCTTGACTGAGCGCGTCCTGTAACTGAGTCCGCTCATCAACGTTTAGATTACGGGAACGAATCGAAACGATCTGCCGATCCTGTTGTTGGGGGTCTTTGTCCAATAGCTGCACTGAGCTGTTGGCTAATTCTTGCTCAGCCAGTACCGACCGAACCTCGTCCAGACTGATTGGCCCATCACAATTGTTTGGCTGGCTACAGTCCAACTCTAGTTGCAGTCGAGTTCCGCCAATGAAATCCAAACCTGGACGCAGGGGGGCTTTAATCTCTGGGCGTGTCCAGGAAACAAGCATCGCCACCAAACCAGCCAGAATGATGCTCCCTGAAAGCGCCCACCAAAGCGTTCGCTGTTTTGTAACTGCTAACTTCATAATGCTAAAGAGGATTAATAGAGAAAATTAGGAGACAACTCGCTTTAAGTTTGGGCAAAATAGCTCTGGCTTCCGTAGTTCTGGCAGACCAATTGCCGCGAACAAAAATGTCCGACTACAGGTAAAGGCCGTAAATAGACTGACCGCCACACCCAACCCCAGGGTCAAAGCAAAACCTTTCACCAGACCTGTGCCAAGCCAGAATAGTGCAATACAGGCAATAATTGTGGTGAAATTTCCATCTACAATGCTGCCCCACGCCCGATAAAATCCAGACTCAACCGAACGATACAGCGTTTTTCCGGCTCGTAGCTCTTCTCGCGTTCGTTCAAAGATCAGCACATACGCATACACTGCCATCCCAATACTGAGAATAAACCCTGCAATTCCTGGCAGCGTCAGGGTAACCCCTAGCAAATCGAATAGGGCTAGCGTCAGCAATGTGTAGATAACCAACGAAATATCCGCAATCAATCCGGGCAGGCGGTAGTAGAACACCATGAACACAAATACAAGGAACAAACCCGCCAGAGCTGCATAGACACTGCGACGGATACTATCTTTTCCCAGGGTTGCTCCGACGGTGCGGTTCTCCACAATTTCAACTGGAACTGGCAATGCACCGCCCCGCAGTTGTACCGCCAAATCATTCGCTTCCTCTGCCGAGAACTGCCCGGTAATCACCGCACTACCGCCCGTAATCCCGGTGGAAGCAAACTCCGGCCCCACGGTTGGATAACTGATTAAGTCATCATCTAGAAAAATCCCCAGCGTTCGGCCCGTTCCCGCCAAATCCTTTGTAAGTTCAGCAAATTTCTCTCCCCCCTCCGAGTTGAACTGTAGTCCCACACTCCAGTTGTTTCCACCGGTTGGTTCAGCCTGGGCGTATTCCAGCTCTTGTCCTCGAATCACAGGTTCTTGGTAGAGTGCCAGGATATCTGCCTTTGCTTGCTCCAGGGAAGTCCTGGACTGGGCAATTGCTTCTTGATCCTCCTCTAGAAGATGCTGCCCCAGTTCAATTTCCGTAAACATTTTGCCCTGGGCCTGGGCCTGAAGCTCCTCGGCTGGAACACCAGGGCGTTGCTCACGAAAGTCGAGTTGAGCCGTTCCGCCCAGAACTCGCTCAGCCTGTTCCGGGTCACTCACACCGGGCAATTGCACCAGAATTTGATCATTCCCAATCGTTTGAACCACGGATTCAGAGACACCCAGCCCATTCACCCGATTCTCAATTACTCGCTGTACGGCTTCCAGAGTCAGAGTATCAATTGTTTGGACTTCCTCAGAGGTTTTGAGCTGAATGGTTAGCTGTGAACCACCTTGCAGGTCTAGACCCAGTTGTATAGGAATTGACCGCAACACAAAGACGGCCGCAATCACGAGCACCAATATCAGAATCAGGAGTTCACGCTGTTTTCGCATGGATTTATTGAAAGGGAACGGTTGAACAACTTAATTAACAACTCAAATCTGGCGGTTAATAATCTTTTGTACAGCCTCTGCAATTTGTTCTGGCTGAACAATTGTTAACCGCTCTAGTTGCCCATTATAGGGTGTCGGGATATCCTGAGACGCTAATCGCAATACTGGAGCATCCAGCTCATCAAAGAAGCGATCTGTAATCGAGGCCACAATCTCTGCGCCAATCCCTCCAGTTTTCATACATTCTTCGACTACAACCACTCGATGGGTCTTGCGAATCGACTCCCCAATGGTTTCCAGATCTAGTGGCTTGAGAGAAATCAGATCAATCACCTCTGGGTCGTAGCCCTGCTTCACCAATTCAGGCACCGCTTGAGTCACATGATGCCGCATCCGCGAATAGGTGAGAATCGTAACATCCTGACCGGAACGGACAATTTCCGCTCGATCAATCGGTAGAACATACTCCTCTTCAGGTAAATCTTCCTTCAGGTTGTAGAGCAACACATGTTCAAAGAACAACACGGGATTGTTGTCCCGGATTGCCGCTTTAAGTAAACCTTTGGCATTGTAGGGGGTCGAACAGGCAACAATCTTAAGACCCGGTACGCCCTGGAAATAGGCTTCTAAACGCTGGGAATGTTCAGCTCCAAGTTGACGTCCAACTCCCCCAGGGCCTCGAATCACCAATGGCATCGTGAAGTTTCCCCCGGAGGTGTAACGCAGCATTCCGGCATTATTGGCAATTTGATTGAAGGCAAGCAGCAGAAACCCCATATTCATCCCTTCAATGATAGGCCGCAGCCCAGTCATAGCGGCTCCCACCGCCATTCCAGTGAAACTATTCTCAGCAATGGGAGTGTCCAAAACTCTCAGGTCACCATACTTCTTGTACAAATCTTTGGTGACCTTGTAGGAACCGCCATAGTGACCGACGTCTTCTCCTAATACAAAAACTGAGGAGTCACGGGCCATTTCCTCGTCTGTTGCCTGTCGGAGTGCGTTGAAAAGAAAGGTTTCCGCCATCAGGATACTGCTCTGCTGTAAATAAGTTGTTTTAGCGCTAGAAGTACCAGCTTATCACGATTCCTAACACATCCGCCTGCAAGCAATTGCCTCGTTTCACTCAGTTGTGCCTGGTGAACCATCAGGTCAAGTGGCATGGTCTGCCAACCAAGAAATGCCCGATCGAATCCACTCCTCTGTCGGTGTATTTTGAGTCAGTTGCCGATCTTGACTCAGGGCTTGCAGGGCTTTCATCACCTCTGAACCGCTATATCCCAAAGCCAGCAATGTCATCTCGACCTCTTCTTGAATTTCTGGCGTCAGGTGGGGAGTCAAAGTCTGGGATAAGCCGGCCTGCTGCCGCCACTCAGCCAGCTTGGTTTTCAATTCCAGAGAAATTCGTTCCGCCGTTTTCGTGCCAACTCCGGGCGTTTTCGATAGGATACGGGTGTTACTGCTGACGATGGCCTGGACAAGGTTCTGTAATCCCAGGGTATCTAATAGGGCAAGACCCAATTGATTACCAATCCCGCTCACGCTCACCAGTTGACGGAATAGCTCCCGTTCTGCCGAGCTGAGGAAACCGTATAGGGCTAACTGTTCCTCTCGCAATTGAACATGGGTAAAAACCTGAACCATTTCCCCAGGTTCTGGCAAATCTCCTACCGCACGCGGCACGATTTGGATTTCATAACCAATCTGATTCACATCCAGGATTAAAGTGACTTTGCTATTATTTCCCCGTTGGATTTCTATAACTTTTCCCTTGAGATATCCAATCATTACTGTCCAATCATTACTAATAATTCACTAAATAATTCCCGTACACAACGAATCTGATCGGGTCACGAATGACTCCGCCTGATCCCCATAAATCTTGAAACCAATGAAGTCAATAGCCAATTATGCCGCAAAAACCAGCACCCAGCCACAATCCTCCAGGCATTGTTAAAAAAGTAACTCAATGGTTTCCAGAAGTTGATTCCCAAGTTTGGATTCTTGCCCTCGGTCGATTGCTCTCGCAGATTGGCACGGGCTTTACCCTGTTTTATGCTCCCATCTTCTTCGTGAATCAAGTGGGATTATCGGCAACAGCCGTAGGGATCGGTCTGGGCAGTGCTCAGGTTTCTGGAATTCTGGGTCGATTTCTAGGCGGTTCGCTCTCAGATGCTCCAGCCTGGGGCCGTCGCCGTACTCTTTTGCTTTCAGCTCTAATTTCAGCAATTTCCAGAGGAGTACTGGCAATTTCCACCAACTTCGGTACTGTCGTTTTAGGAAACTTGCTGGCAGGTTTGGGAATTGGCCTGTATTGGCCTGCAACGGAAGTAGTCGTGGCCGATCTCACCTCAGGAGAGCAACGGAATCAAGCCTATGCATTGACTCGCTTAGGTGACAATATTGGCTTACAAGTTGGCATTATTCTGGCTGGAATTCTAATCGCAACCACGGGAGCATACCGGGCTTTATTTGTGGTTGATGCTATCTCCTTCCTGGTCTTTTTTGCCGTCATCTATCAATTCATCTCCGAAAGTGGTCAATCCACTACCACAGAAATGGAGGCAATTGATCCGGATCAGAATGCTGCTCCGGCTGCAACAATCAGTCAGAGCTGGCGTAAAGCGTTGAGCGATCGCGTGCTACTAATTTATGTTGGGGTGAACATTATTTTTACCCTGTACATATCCCAGATTCATGCGACGATTCCGCTGTATTTTAGCAATGGACTAAATCCAGGATTTTCGTCTCAGGTTTTGAGTGGGTTATTCACCTGGCACGTTGCAGTTTCAGTGATCGCCCTACTCCCCCTGGCTAAAGTTCTGAGTCGGCTCAGTCATGCTCAAATCCTCATGGTTTCAGCAATATTCTGGGGAGTTGGGTTTGGTTGCATCGGGTTGATGGGAATTCTGGGTGGTCGCTCACTGGCTTTTGCAATTCTGTCGCTGGCAATTCTGGCTTTGGCAACTGTCAGTTATGCCCCAGCCGCATCATCTCTGGTGGCTGATCTGGCTCCAGCATCGTTGCGGGGAGTTTATCTGGCCATTAATGCTCAGTGTTGGGCAATTGGCTACTTGATGGGGCCACCTTTGGGTGGATGGGTGTTGGATCAATCTCCCCAAATGGCAGATCAATTCTGGTTCTATCTGGCGGCTAGCGTGATCGTGGTAATTGGCATTTTACAAGTGCTGGATCGTATGATCAAGGATAGGCAATTTGTAGAGCAGAAAGGGAATCTATGGGAAAGCAAGCAAAATTAAAGCGTTCTAGAAAGCAGGGTGATTTGCCCGCTACAAACACCTCGAATTCATCTGACACTCAGACCAGTGCATCAAAGCGCCAGAAAATCTCACAACAGAAAAATCCTGAACCGTTTCAAAGCATGAAATCAGAAGGATATCAACTTGAGAAACTGTCTGAACGTTGCCCAGAGGTTCCAGACTCGCAGGTAGAACCGCAGTTGTAGGGTCATGTATGACAATGTTTGCAAATTCCTAGCAGAGACCTATAGCTCTGACTTCGCACAATGGCTACATTTTCTATACCCGGTACGACTCATCACGAGTTTCAGGTGATTCGTCTCTGGGAACAACCCGCAGCAGATTTGCTCCAGTTCAACGGTTTACTTCCCGTGACATACTCGACACCCTAACCCTGTCGGGTATAGGGGTCGCTTCTCAAGATCGCTCCTGAGAGTTCCTGCTTTGTCCGGTCTTGTCTAGGCAAAGCCCCCGACAGATCCCGTCCACAGGCAATTTGAACACCCGAAAGACCACGGGCGTTAATG
>JBHJGO010000047.1:0-8040 GCA_050331715.1 Microcoleaceae cyanobacterium | reverse complement strand
CAGTGGTTCAACCAGGGGTTGGTTTGTTGAAGATGGGTCTGTTGATAACGATAGAATAGTGCTTAATTGGCTCAGTAACTGTCAGACAAATTTAGAATGAATTCCTTGTGATTTTGCCTGTTCTAAAAGTAGAATCAACCGTTGGCTCAGGCTAGGATTTTTATCTAAAAAAGGCAGGGTGTAACATTCAGGATCGGCCAGTGACAAGGCTTGTACCAGATGGTTTAGCCCTGCTGTGGTGTCTTCCCGAATCTGTTCAACAATTGCTTGAAGCACTAAAACGTCAACGAGATGAATGATCCTTCGATTTGATTCGGTTTGTTGACGTAGTTTTGATAATAAATTGGTCGCTGTCTCCCAGGCTTGTGGTTGAGCGGGATGACTCATAGCCTGCAATACCCAAACTTGGGCCAGGGTCAGATAGGTCAGTTCAGAGGCATAACTCAGGGGAGGTAGGTTGACAGTCTTTGCCCAAGCCATTGCTTTTATTAAGTTCCCGGTTAAAAGCCAGAGTTTCGCCCTGGTCAGATCGACTGTGATGAAGGTGGGAAACTGAAAATCAAATTGAATCCGTCGTTCCTGTTCCGCGATTTCTGCCCTCTGAATTGCTGCTTGGGCCTCATCTGATTTTCCCTGCATTTGTAGGACTAAAGCCAGGTAGCTATAGCCTACTCCGAGAAAACTGGATTGTTTCAGATGTAGCCCGTGCTCTAGGGCTGTCGTTATCGTTTGAACCGCCCTGTCCGAATCGTTCTGCCACCACTGAAAGATCCCCAATGTTAAGCAAGCTGTTAATCCAGGCGGAATTCCCTGCCAATGGCGATCTATCGTTAGCTTGACCGCAGACTCACAGAGGGTCTGTGCAAATTCTAGCTGGCCATGGATGGCCTGGAGATGGGAGCGGAAGATCAGGCAGGAAACAGCAGATTCAGACACACGACCAGCAAATTTAGGGGTCACACCATCGACCAGATCACATTGAAAACTGACCTCCACAGCTTCTGCCAGGAATCGGTCTGCTAGTTCCTCTTGATCCAGCAGATAATAGCTGAATCCCAGGTGGGCGAGCAACATTGAACGCAACCAATAGTTGTAGACAGGTATTTCGTTTAAAACAGTATGGGCTTGATCAATGGCTTCGGAAACTCCCTGTTGATGAGCTAGCAAACTTCGTAGTGTCGCCACACATCCTCTAAATTCAATGGCTTCGTTAGCCTCTGGATGTGCTGTCCAGCTCAATGAACTCCGATGGGAATCTTGATGGGAATCTTGATGGGAATTTGACAGGGGAGATAGAACTTTTTCTTGAACTGTTCTGAGTTCAAAAGCCGCTTCAGCATCATCCAAATATCTTGCAATCGTTTTGAGATTCCCGGAAGTAAACCACAGTGTCCAGGCAAAATAAATACATAACCATGGACGACAACGAACCATTGAGTAGGGAAGCATCTGTAGATGATTCATCAGTGTGGTGTACTGAGCATCAATCATCCAGGAGCAAGCCTGCTGTTCGATCACATTGGCCGCCTGCTCAAGATCTTGAATGATTAAGTAATGTTTGAAAGCCTCATCCGGGAGATCTTGCTGTTGATACCACTCTGCGGCTCGACGATGGTAATGCTGAATCAGATCGGCTTCGGAGCGTTGCAACTGATGATGCAACAAATCTCGGAACAGATGATGGTAACGATACCACCGACGCTGATGGTCGAGAGAAACAATAAATAGATTTGCTTGTTCTAATTGTTCTAGAATTTCTGCCCCAGAAGATAAGCTGGAGTCTTCATCCAGTAGAGCATCACAGAGGGAACCGCACAGCCGATCTAGAATTGATGTCTTCAACAGAAAGGATTGCAACGCCTCTGGCTGAGTGTGCAAAACTTCTTGGGTGAGATAGTCCAGAATATAACTCTGGCTCCCCTGAAACGAATCAATAAAGGCTGCTGGATTTTGACAGTTTTGCAGAGATAAAGAAGCAAGCTGCAATCCCACAATCCAACCTTCAGTTCGAGTCTGCAAGATTTCTAGCTGAGGAGCAGACAACTGCAACTGCATCACCTGATTGAGGAACGTTTGGGTTTCTTCCGGTGTGAATCGTAAATCTGTTGCCCGCAACTCAACCAATTGTCCCCGTCCTCGTAGTCGCGCCAGCGGAAGCGGAGGGTCGGCACGGGTGGCGATCGCTAGATGCAGTTGCTGAGGAGCATGATCCAGCAAAAACGTTAATTCCTGATGAATGGTCGAATTTTCAATGAAGTGATAGTCATCTAACACTAGAATCAGCGGTTGAGAAAACGTGGTGATTTGATTGATCAGAGCGGTGAGAAAGGATTCAGTCTCCTGTTGTTCCACAAGATGCATCAAAGTTGGAAGCCACTCTGATGGAATCACCTGGACAGCTTCCAGGGCTGCTGTGACATATTGCCAGAAAGAGAATATGTTGTTATCCGCTGGATCAATTGACAACCAGGCAATTGGGCAATCAACCTGGCTGAGCCACTGCCACAAAAATGTCGTTTTTCCAAAACCAGCGGGAGCCGAAACCAGAGTTAATCTGGCAGACGGGTACGAGTTGAACTTTTGGAGTAAGCGAGGTCGCGGCACAGTAGTTCCGGCTGATATTGCTTGCGATGTGGCGGGAAAGCTTAGCTTTGTCAACAGCAGATCAGTCAGCATTGTTGGGAATCCTAGGGAAAGGTGAGAAAACGATTGGGAACACGTAACCCCCTGTCTTCCTATGTTAGTTTGCTGAATTTCGGATCAGTCGTCAGGGAACGGCTTGAGTCGTTGGAGGTTTCCCCACCCGCATACCGTTAAAAGGATGCCGTCAAAAAAAATCTCCTGATGACTTGACAACTTTCCACAAAACGGTAACAATAGATACAGAAACGAAAACGAAATCGTTCATCTCCTCTGTCTTCAAGGCTTTGTTAGAAGAGTTCCCTCCGGAAGTTACCGCTGGAATCTTCAAGAGCTGTCGAGATTAGGGAGACGGAAGTAGGGGAATATCCCGAAGGAACGCGCCTCACTTGATAACCTTTGCAATTTTTAAGGAGAGGCGATGATGCAACTTAAATATCGCGGCACAGACTACAACGCAGATCATTCCCCGCTGGAAGTTAGTGATGTCCAGATTGGTGGTAAGTATAGGGGCTTAGATTGGCGCTTCCGTAACTGGAATAACCAGCCGGTTGTTCAGCCACCTCGAGCACTCACATATCGTGGTGTGAAATATGCAAATGGCCCAGCAGTGGCAACTCAGCAATCTGGAGCAACCGCTTCTATTGCCGAGAAGGCTAGAGTCCTGGCCCTAAAGCAAGAACAATCAGCAATGAAGCGTCAGCAGTCCATGTTAGGACGCTTGGCAGATGAACTGGGATTGAAGTCCTCTGCTCATCGCGCTTAAGATTCAGCACATTATTAACCCTTTGTAATTTTTAGCAACACTCGAGGAAAAAACATCATGCAACTCAAATATCGTGGCTCAAACTATAACACCGATGCTTCTCTTATCGAAGTTGAAAATGGCCCCGTTGGTGGTAAGTATCGTGGACAATACTGGCGGACACACACTTGCCGCAATCAGCCCGTGGCACAGCATTCTCGAACTATGATCTATCGTGGTGTTAAGGCTGTCTAGGACTCATTTCCAGGTAGTCTAGAACAGAAACCAAGGGTGACAGTGCCACCCTTGGTTTGATTTGATTTAAGTTCTGCAAATCGATCCAATGCCATCTTAATTTAGCTTGCATTGCTTTCGATACACAGCGTTTCCAACGCTGAATGTGTACAGAAGGCTGGGGCGCACTGCAACCCAACTTTCTAAATCTGTGCCTCACTAGACCTAGATATGAATTTTGTCGTGGTTAGTGAGGATGATAGGCTCCTGACTCTGGATAAAACGGTTGAATCTCTTCAAGCACGTGAACTTGAAGTTGTTCCTCCAACATGGACTTTAGGACGGGATCAGGTGAGAGCCGCAGGTAATCTTCTGCCACCTCCAGGGGAACATGGCGATTGCCCAGATGGTAAGCTGCCTGCAATAACTTTAGTGGAGTGTCTGCTGAAACGGTCATGACTGCTTCAGGCCGAGCAACGACTCTAATCAGGATTTCTCCCGTATCCGATCGCAAAAAGTCACCATGTTGCAGATAAGTTCCTCGAGGAAGCTGTAAATAAATATGATGTTCCGTAGCATCTGCTTCAAAAATTCTAAGCAAGTTATCAACAAAACTCTGATCGTAGCGCTCCACGATATCCTCTTTTGGGAAGCAGTATCGATAGCGCGATCGCGTCCGTTCTTCTGCGGTCAATGGCAGAACAGCATTGGCCTTAAACTGATGATCAGGGGGTAATCGCTGGGTCAGAATTATCATAAGGTCATCCTACGTCAAGAACAGGATTTCAAACATATAGCTCAAGCTAAGACCTTGCTAACTTTGGTCTCAACACACTCAAGGCTCTCTTGAGAATAAAGTAGTTCTGCTTGCACTGCTTGCACTGCTTTAATTTGCTAACTATTGTGTAAAGGTTTTTTAAGATTTCTAGACCATCAGGAAAGAGGCTTGCCAGACTAGTAGGTAAGCCAAAGTGTAAGGGTGGGTGGTAGAGTTACTTACCGTGATGCTCAGCTCCATGGTTTAGACAGAGCCTTAGTTTAAGAGGGAAAGCATGTGAAATATCAAGTTGAATATAAGCCATCGTTTGCTACTATTTTTATCACTCTTCAGCCTGGAGAGATAATTGTAGCAGAGGCAGGGGCCATGACGAGTATGGATGGCAAGGTGTCGATGACAACGGCGTTCTCCGGCGGTTTTTTGCCTGCATTAGCGAAGAAGTTTTTTGGCGGGGAAACACTATTTGTCAACAAATTTAAAAATAATACTCAGCAGCCATTACAGGTAGTTTTCTCCCAATCTTCAATTGGTGATATTGAAGCCATTGAATTGAGAAAAGATCAACAACTTTATTTCCAACCTGGTGCCTATATCGCTAGCTCTAAATATTTGAAACTGGGTGTGGGCTGGGCGGGGTTTGCCAGTTGGTTTTCTGGGGAAGGACTGTTTCGTTTAAAGGTTGCTGGCCCTGGGGTTGTGTTCTTTGGAGCCTACGGGGGGTTGACCAAACGACAGGTGAATCGGGAATTCATTGTGGATACAGGTCATTTGGTTGCCTATGAACCCGGAATCAAACTGGGAGTTGGCCTGTCGGGAAGTCTATTTGGTTCTATCACTTCTGGAGAAGGGTTTGTCAGTCGCCTCAAGGGCAATGGTGCAATTTACCTACAATCTCGCAGCATCGATGGCTTGGCCCAATTCCTGGCTCCCAGGTGTCGTTAACCAGATAAATAAAGACTACCAAACATTATGAAAATCAATATTCAACAACAGCCTGACTGTGCCATTGCTCAGATTGAATTGGCAGCCCACGAAGAACTGGTGGCGGAGGCTGGAGCCATGGTGGCGATGAGCGACAGCATTACCGCCAGTACAACTTTAAGACAGGGAAAAGGCGGCGGCGTTCTGGGTGGATTGAAGCGGATGATTGCAGGAGAATCGCTATTTCTCAGTGTATTTCGTTCACCCATTGATGGCAGTGAAATTTATCTAGCTCCCAAATTTTTAGGAGATGTGGTGCATTATCCTGTGCCTACCTGTGGGTTAGTGGTTCAGGCCAGTTCCTATTTAGCCAGTAGTACGAATGTTGACATTGACCTGGGATTCCAAGGATTCAAATCTTTGTTTTCTGGGGAATCCATTTTCTGGCTTGATATCAGTGGTCAAGGGGATGTCCTGCTCAGTTCATTTGGAGCAATTTACGAAGTGGATGTAGACGACGAATATATTGTTGATACCGGACATATTGTTGCCTTTGAAAAAAACCTGGAGTTTGAAATTACCAAGCCTGGCTCCAGTTGGATTGGCTCTTTCCTAGGTGGAGAGGGCTTTGTCTGTCGATTTCACGGCAAGGGAAAACTCTTCTGCCAAACCCACAACCCTGGCGCTTTCGGGCGGCTAGTTGGGCCTAAACTCCCCCCTCGTTAATTGAGGTCTTGTACAGTCTTGAATTTTATCTCTTTAAATATCAGGAGTTTCTATGAGTCAAAAAATTGCGTATCAAATTAATCACGCCCCATCCTACGCCTCTCTCCGGTTAAAGCTACAACCGAATCAGACGGCAATTGTGGAAGCGGGCGGCATGGCAGCGATGGATACCTGCATCAAGATGAAGTCTAAAATGAAAGGTGGTCTGATGAAGGGTATCGGTCGGATGCTGAGTGGAGAATCTCTGTTTTTGAGTGAATTTACGGCCATGAATCAGGCTGGAGAATTATTCATCTCACCAGGGGTTCCAGGAGAAATTCAGCACTATTTCCTCGAAGGGGATCATTCTTTGATGATTCAATCCTCTGGATTCGTCGCTTCTGGGCCAGAGGTAGAAATCAATACCAAATTCCAGGGATTCAAGGGATTTTTTAGTGGAGAATCTTTGTTTCTGATTCAGGCGCTGGGTCGAGGAGATCTGTGGTTCAGTTCCTACGGGGCAATCCTGGAAATTTCGGTGGATGGGGATTATATTGTGGATACGGGTTACGTGGTGGCCTTTGAAGACAGTTTGAATTACAAAGTAGAGACGATTAATGGGCTGTCCTTTCGAGGATTAAAAACAGGAATTCTTGGGGGTGAAGGGTTAGTTTGTCGATTCAGTGGAACGGGCAAGCTATGGATTCAATCCCGCAATCTGTTCCCCATGCTGAATTTCCTCAGACCCTTTCGACCGACTAAGAACTAGTGGAATATTGGATGGCTTCGCTGTCCAATATTCAGAATAACCTGTAGGGTGCTGTTAGCTTTAGCGTAACGCATCACCAGACACTTAACGCTCGCCGAGTGGGGATGTGACTGGTCTGTCAATTTTCAAATCATCTTCAGGCTATAGCCACAGATTTATGGCTAAAAAACGCAAATTTCCACGGGAAAAAGTCAGTTCCAAAAATGCTGAGGCTAGTAATCGGCAGCTACTTATTATTCTGGGATTGTTT
The DNA here is from genome assembly GCA_050331715.1 of Microcoleaceae cyanobacterium. Lineage (GTDB taxonomy): Bacteria > Cyanobacteriota > Cyanobacteriia > Cyanobacteriales > Microcoleaceae > JBHJGO01. The sequence continues at coordinate 998 of JBHJGO010000047.1, read as the reverse complement.
GTTGCTTTTATTGTTGGGTTGATTGCCGGAGCATTGTTTTTGGTTGATGTGCTGATTAGTCACCTTCCAGTCAGCGTTGAGCAACAACTGGGTAGGGTGGTGGTGCCAATTTATGAACAACAGGCCCAGCCTTCAGATACCCAAACAACCCTGAATCAACTGGTGGATCAACTCGAAACCCATTTGCCAGCGGATTCCGATTTGAACCGGGATTTTCAAGTGCTCTACGTGCCCGATGAAACAGTAAATGCAATTGCGATTCCAGGCGATCGCATCATTATTTACAGGGGTCTCCTGGAAGATGTGGAGTCGGAAAATGAACTGATGATGATTCTGGGCCATGAACTAGGACATTTTGCCCATCGGGATCATTTGCGTGGTGTGGGTCGCGGGCTTGTGATCCGGGTAATTCTGGCCAATATTCTACCTGGTGCGAGGTCGTTGGAATCCTTTGCGGTTGCAGTTTCCGGTGCTCGCTTTTCCCAGTCCCAGGAACGACAGGCCGATGAGTTTGGCTTGGACTTATTGGAGGCAAATTATGGTCACGTGGGCGGAGCGACAGATTTTTTCCGACGTTTGAGCCAGCAGCGAAATTTACAGGTTGATTTTCTCAGTACTCATCCTTCGTCCAAGAACCGAGTGAGATATCTAAAGCGTTTGATTCAGAAGGAAAATTATCCAGTTCAAGCAGTCAGTCCACTGCCTGAATCCCTTGAGAATCCAGCAGTAAAGGGGTAGGTTTACAATTTTGCTCTAACCAACTAGCAATGCTTCGCTGAGTCTCTTCGGGAGACTCGGTACTTGCAGCTAGTTCTAGGAAGAAAGCTGTTGACTTTACAGCGTTGCAACAAATATATGCAGGACTTACGCATTGACAAAATACGAAGAATGTAGGTCAAGGAATATTGAGCAAAAGGGACTCCTGCACAATGAATTGACGAGCCACCTCCAGGTACAATTCGCGCTGGGGTTGATACCAGTTAGCGATTTGCTGTCGC
>JBHJGO010000046.1:0-74183 GCA_050331715.1 Microcoleaceae cyanobacterium | reverse complement strand
AATCTCTGGGGGGTTCCGTTCAATGAGTGGGGCTCGGATGTTCTGTCGCATTCGAGGCTATATTTCCACTCTGCGTAAGCAAGGCATTCCTGTACTGAATTCTCTCAGGCAGACTCTTCGAGGTAATCCTGATTTGCCTCTTCCCCAACCTGAGTAGTTACCCTCTACTGTTGCTTGTACTCATCCAAGAGCCGATTCTGGCTGAATTGCTCAGCATCCCCGGCAAATGGTGAGGCTGAATTTGGCTCAGCCTGAGAGTCTATTGACGGTGATATCCTGAAGCTCCCGCCTTTGATCGCCACTTTATCTGACAGGTTAGCTCAGAAAACATCCCGATTCTTAGTTTTCACCCGGTAATATAGCTCCTCCATCACCTCAATAAATGAGTTATCTCGCTCCCAAAAGGCTGGAAAATCCCCCTGTTTCTTGACCAGAATACCGGAAATAGAGGCAGTGTGATTATCGTCTTCCTGGGGGAGCGATAGCGGTTTAGCACCAAACCAAAACTCTCGTAGGGCCGTTTCAGATTTCAAAGTCACAGTTTGAGGTCTAGAATAGTAGGAATCTACTGGCTGTGGGGTAAGTTTCTCTGCACCTAATCCAGCGACCAAAGCTTTTCCAAGCGGTGTTTTTTCCAGTTCAGCCCGTAGTTCTTCCTGGGAGATACCTCGCAGTTCAAAGAGTAGGAAAGGATTTTCATCCAGTTCAGAGGCAAACCGATAACATAGACCTGCAATGTGCTTACAGGGGTTGGCATAATCCGGGCAGGAACACTTAGTTTTAAAGTCATCTTTACTATGGGGCAGAAGATGCTGATTGACGGCTAAAAAACTGTTCTCAATATTTTCGGGAACTTCATTCAGGAGCAGCTTTGAGACAAAGCTGGCATTGGTGGCAAGAGATTGAATAATTCGAGACCAATCTTTTTTGGCAATCGGTTTAATGGCGATTTCAGTATTGTAGGTGGGTTCTTCGTATACGCCGAAGTAGGGGTTTACAGAACCTCGAATGGTTCCCTGAATTTTTCCTTTGCCAGATTGAAACGTGAGGATTTTTTTGCTACGGGCGTAGGAACGGCCTCGTCCTAATCGGGCTGAGTCCGTAAAGGATTCCAGCGCTGAAATAAATTTTTGACCCCACCAGGTACGGCTAAATTGACTCATGGTTTTTTAAGGAATTTTTTATCTTGTCTAGGAGGGCGGGGAGAACCTGCCACTACTAATCTAGAACGGCACTGCGATTCAGAGCAATTAATTGTTTAAAGGTATCATTGTCCAGTTCAGTAAGCCAGGATTCATCGGAACCGACCACCAGGGAAGATAACTTTTTCTTGTCTTCAATCATTTGATCAATTTTTTCCTCCAGGGATCCTAAAGTAACAAATTTATGCACAAAAACATTCTTCTTCTGACCAATTCGGAAGGCCCGATCTGTGGCCTGATCTTCAACGTCAGGATTCCACCAGCGATCAAAATGGAAGACATGATTGGCTTTGGTTAAAGTAATCCCCACACCTCCTGCTTTGAGTGACAGAATAAAGGCACTGGGAGGCGTCGCTGGATCTTGAAAATCGGCGATCATTTGTTCTCGCTTATTCCGATTGGTTCCCCCATGAATGTAGTAAGTATTGTGATGATGATTTCTCAATTCCTGTTCCAGGGCATCACCGATCTCACGGAACTGGGTAAAAATCAATAGGCTTTCTCCTTCGGAAAAGGCTTCTTCTAGCATTTCATTCAGTCGAGAGAGTTTATGCGATCGCTCCGCCGAAAATTCACTCTCATCCTGGAGAAATTGTCGAGGATGATTACAAATTTGCTTCAGTTTCATCAAGGTTGAGAGAATTAATCCCTTGCGTTGAATGCCTTCGGCTTCTGCTAATTGACGTTCTACATCTTTGACCACCGCTTCGTAGAGGGAAGCCTGTTCTTTGGTCAGATTGCAGTAAACTTTTTGTTCAACTTTGTCGGGTAAATCCTTGATGATTGATTGATCCGTTTTAACGCGCCGTAGAATGAACGGCTCTACTAACTTTTTCAGGGTGACACTCTGCCGCCGATCATTGTCTTTTTGAATTGGTAATTCAAAGCTTTTACGAAATTGATTTTGTTTGCCGAGATAACCGGGGTTGAGAAAGTTGAAAATCGACCATAAATCTAGTAAACGGTTTTCTACAGGGGTTCCCGTTAGAGCCAGTCGATGTTGAGCTGAGAGTTTGAGAATTTCCTTGGTTTGGGCTGTTTTGGGATTTTTGATATTTTGAGCTTCATCCAGAACCACCCGATGCCAATCGATTCCTCCCAGTAATTTCGTATCCTTCCGAACCAAAGTATAGGAGGTAATCACTACATCTAAATCCTGACAAAGGGTTTTAAACACCTTCGGATCTTGAGTCCGTTGACTGCCGTGATGCACTTGAGTTTTAAGATGGGGGGCAAACTTGTTAATCTCCTTTTGCCAGTTGCCAAGAACAGAAGTGGGAGCAATCAGCAATGTGGGGGTTTGTTGTTCAGCATCTGATGTTTCCTGTATCGCTTTTTCTTGAACCAGGCTGGCGATCACCTGCACCGTTTTTCCCAACACCATGTCATCGGCCAGACAGCCATTTAACCCCAAACTTTCTAGATAATCCAACCAAGCCACGCCTCGTTTTTGATAATCCCGCAGCGTTCCCTGCAATTCCGGCAAGTCTTCCATCGGTTCCAGGCGATTTTTGTCCTGCAACTTGACCAACATTTCCTCCAGAGCTTCATCCCGTTCAAAGTCCAGTTCCTCATCGGCCTCCGCTTGTTTTTGCAGCAGTTCAATCAGGGACATTTCCGCTCCATCTTCCCCATGGGCTTGCCAGAATTCCAACATCTGCTGCATTTTTGCCGGATCGAGTTCAATCCACTGACCCCGAAACTGAATCAGGGGTGTTTTCGCCGCCACCAATTGTTGCCATTCTTCCGGCGTTACCGGTTCATCGCCAATCGCCAGTTGATAGCGATATTGCACCAGGGTATCCAGGCCAAAGTAGGATTTCGTGTCCTTGGAGTTGCCAGCACTACTCCGGGAAGCCTTGAGGCGCAGCTTGGCTCGCTTGCGCCCTTTCGGTGTCCACCAAGCGGGAACAATCACCTTGTACCCAGCAGACTCCAGCACCCAAGCCGTTTCTTTCAGAAAGTCAAAGGCCGCCTCCAAGTCCAGATAAACTTCCGTCGGTTCAGCCGTTTCCAGCCCTTCCCAGAGTTGGGGATAGATGCGGGAGGCGTAACCCAGATTGAGAAGTAGGTTAGATTCAAAATCCTGCCCCAGCCATTGCTGCGTGGTGGTTCGCTGGGTTGAGTCCATTTGCCAGTAATCTAACAGGGCTAATCGCAAGGAAGGATCATGCTTTGGGGCTACCAAAAATTGCAGCTCCCAGGGTTCCTCCGGCTGGTTTGCCGAATTCAGTTGGAAATAGAGGTAAAACGGGATCTCAGTCTGGGTATAGTTAATTCGTTGTCGCCAGGCTTGCCATTTCTGGTATTCCTCCAGGGCCATATCGCTGGACTTGCCCAGAGCAATCTGATCCGGATCCAGACATTTTTCCAGTAAAGTTCCGGCAATTTGCTTCTCGAACTTGGCAACAGAGGGTGTATGGGTGACAATTTCCGTCATTAAACACTCGGAAAAGTGATGCAGTAGGGATTCTGGCTGGTGCATCTGGGGAGAATCTGGTGCAGTCTCAAACCCACAGCCACAGACGAGCGGCATGGATGCGGCAAAGGTTTGTTGAATGGCCTCCCACTGTTCTGAGACAATTTCCCAACCAGGATAAATCTCAAAGGCGGAAAGTTTTGCTTTTTTGCTCTTACTTTTAGTGGGGAGTGGGTGATATTTCAGGCTCGGAATGTACTGATCATTTAATAAGACTTGCTTCAGGGCTTGGGTGTAGTGATACCAGAAGAACAGGTCTGACCCCAACTGCATTTCCCCTTCGCCATAAACAGTGAGAAAGTGGAGATCATTCAGCCATCGCATCACATGATTCACCTGAGCATAGCTGTAGCTACTCAGTTTCACCCGTGTCGTCACCCGATAACATTCGATGTCCCAGGCAGCAAATTCAAAGGATTCTGGCAGTTCCGTTTCCCAATAGCGAGACAGTTCAATCGATGGAAGAGGTTGGTTATCCGCTGTGGGTAGCAGGAAAGAACAGGTTGAAATCGCACTTGACCAATCAATCTCTTCTTTGCCCTTAACGCCTAACTCCTGGGCTAGAAAACTAGAGAGTTCAGCCCCTTGCAGATGAAAAGGATGCCGCTGCGGATTGTTCTTACTAGATTTCCGAGAGGAACCCTGAGCTAAAGGGGTCTCAACCCAGAAGTAAAAATTTCCAGACTGGATGAATTCTGTGGAGTCTTCTGGAATCCAGGTGCCATGCAGGATTTTCATCGCTTTTCCCTGACGTTCAATCAAATGATAGAGACTAGATTGAATTTTACCAGCTTTGAACAGAAATCAACGTAGATGTAACAATTCAAGTTAAAGAACATTTCACAGCAGTCAAAACTGCTCTCTTTCCCGGTAAATTGTAGTTTTCGTAACCCTTTGTCACTTCTACTTGAAAACCAATCTGGCATAACATTGATGCTAAATTCAATGGGTCGTAGAGTTTTTGCTGATGGACTTCTTGATCGCGTCGATATAATGCTCCGGTCTGCCGAAATGTGATAATTCGTCGCGTAAGAATGTGTTGATCATCTTCCGATTTCTCGACTAGAACCAGCCACCCCTCTCCTTCGATAAAAGATTTCACCGTAGTTTCTAGAGAAACTTGCTCAGGTTCCAGCACATCGAAAATAAACAAACCACCAGGAAATAGGGCATTGTATACTCGACGGAAAAATTGTTCAAGGGTTTGCTGATTATTATTGTGATCAAACAGATAATTGATACATTCTCCAATTACTACCACAGCTCGACAAGGCGGAATGCTAACCTGAAATAGGGATCCGAGCTGAAACTCTGCTTGAGGAACTCGTTGTTGGGCAATCTCAATCATGGCTGCCGAGATGTCAATCCCCAGGACTTAATATCCTGCTCGAACAAATGCTTCACAGGACAATCCACTACCGCACCCTAGATCCACAATTAAACCGTCCAGAATTTCAGCCTGTTTCAACAAACTGAGAATACCGGAGACAGAATTGAGAACATAATCGCCAAAACCGACATCATGAATATGAGCTAAATCGGTGCGATACCAATCATTTTTTGTTTCTGACATTGGAAGAAGTCAAGATTAGATAACTAAAAATAGCCTAGAATAATAGTGATTTAGAGAAAGCTATCTGATTCGTGCCTCTCAAAGTTTGGTGGTGATTGCAGCCCAACGAGATGATTTGACTCGTGGCTTTACTCAGTTGGCAGTGGAAGCGATCGCCCTTTCTATGTTAGAAGATGCACCAGATATCCTTTACGGAGCGGTAACCATTGGAACTGTCTGGACGTTTGAATTCTAGATGTAACCTCCAAAACTGTTTTTCAAGATATCGGGGTCTACACACTGCCGGACAATTTGGAAGCGTTGGTTAGGGTTTTGGTGGGAATTTTGGAATAATCCTCCTACAGCCTTTCCAGGTCTATCGAGGTACAGATTCAAGCGGGGTTAAAACCAGGGTTGATTGTTCCAGGAGGCAGTAGTCAAACGCTGGCCCGTTGTAGCTTCACGATGGCCTAATCTCAAAATCTTAACGATTCGCTCCATAATCTGCCTGACTGATAAAATGCACAAGGATAAGTCACTCAGTCCAATAGATTGACTGAAGGTTCAAGCCCTTAAAAGCTGAAAGATATAAGTACTTTATAGAATTGCAACTATTCCAATGTTGGGTTTCGCATACTCATACAACCCCCTCACAACTCGTGACCCATGACCAATGACTAATAACTAACAACAAAAACTATGGTGACTTCTAACCCTCAAGATCCTGCCATCAAACGAGCCCGAACTAGCCTGCGCCAGACCATGAACCGCTACTCCCGCTGGCAAACCCAACGGCGAGGCGCTAGTGCCGAAATGAAGGCGACTCTGAAAACCCAACTGGACATTATTGCCGCCAACCTGGACAAGTTAGACCAAAGTCTAGTGAGAATTGCTGCCTTCGGTTTGGTGAGCCGAGGAAAATCTGCCGTTTTGAATGCATTATTGAAGCAGAAATTGTTGCAGACGGGGCCGCTCAATGGGGTGACTCAATGGCCTCGATTTGTGCGATGGGAAATTCCTTTAAACAATCCAGAACTGGGAGAAACCCTACAGGTTGAACTGATTGATACTCCTGGACAGGATGAGGTCGGAGGTGAGGTTCGGGGGGAGATGGCGCGGGAAATTACTCGACAATCTGATTTAATCCTGTTCATTGTTTCTGGAGATTTGACCCAGACGGAATATGATGCCCTCGCAGAGCTCCGAAAAGCCCAGATACCTCTAATTCTGGTGTTTTACAAAATTTATCTCTTCACCAAGGCAGAGCGGGTTTCGATCTATCAAAGCTTAGAGGAGTTGGCGGTTGGCGACCCAAACGATCCCTTCCCCGTCACAAATCGTCCCTGGGATATCGTATTAGTTGCGGCAGAACCCGCGCCGATGCAGGTACGAACGGAATGGCCCGATGGTCGAGTTACCTATGAGTGGGAATCCCCAGCACCTCGAATTCAACCGTTGGAAGACGCGATTGTACGATTGCTGACCCAGGATGGTCAATCCCTTTTAGCCCTGAATGCGCTGGTACAAGCCCGCAACGCTGAACAAACCATCGCTAAAAAAAGTATCTTTTTCCTCCAGGCCGAGGCTGAAGATCTGATCTGGAAATTTACAAAATATAAAGCGCTGGCCATCGCAGTAAATCCCATCGCTTTTCTGGATGTGGTCGGAACTTCTGTGACTGATCTAATGATGATTCGCGCCCTAGCAAGGCTCTATGGTTTGCCGATTACAAATCACGAGGCTGGAAAGTTGCTACAAAAAATTCTCTTTAGTTCCGGTGGTTTGATTCTGGCTGAAATTGGCAGTGGAGCCTTGATGGGATTAGGAAAAACTGCCGCAGGATTGGCAACAGATATCACAACCTATGCCGGAGTAGCGGTAACCCAGGCTTCCGTTGCTGCCTACGGAACCTACGCAATTGGTCGCGCCACTCAAGTTTATCTGGAACAGGGTTCCACCTGGGGAGAGTTGGGAATTGATACGGTGATTGAGGAAATCATGGGTTCTCTGGATCGAGAAACCCTGCTTTATCAACTTCAGGAGGAGATCCGGCAGAAGTAGTCAGGAATACAGCCTTTCTAGGTTTAGTGAGGCACAGATTTAGGAGGGTAGGGCGCAGTGCACCCCAATCTTTTGTACTCCATCAGCATTGGAAACGCTGCATTGTTATCAATCCGACAAGAAATCCTCACAAGCAACCAAACGGTATATTCTGAAGCTATGCTAGAGATAACCGAATAAGAACCGATGTTCGCGAGGATTTCGGCAAAAACTCTGGGTTAAACCTGAACGACTTGGAACCTGGCATTCCAGTATGGCGTCAACAGATACATTACTGTCTGACGCACCCAGTTTTAACCCATGACTCACTCCATACCTCTCTCTTGGTCTACGACTGAGGCAACAGTTTCACCAGTGCGCGTGCCCCTAGAAAAGCTATCGAATAGTGACTTAATTATGTTATGTCAGGAAGGGGTGCGTCCTGATCGGGCTGCATTCACGGAACTGCTGCGGCGCTATCAGTCCCACGTAGACAAGCTGTTGTACCATCTCGCTCCGGATTGGCAAGATCGCGCTGACCTAGCCCAGGAGATCTGGATTCGGGTCTATCGTAATATTCGTCGCTTGCAGGAGCCAGCAAAGTTTCAGGGATGGCTCAGCAGAATTGCAACAAATTTGTTCTACGATGAATTGCGCAAGCGCAAGCGGGTCAGACCTCCAATCTCTCTGGACGCGCCACGGATTCTGGACGATGGGGAGATCGATTGGGATATTCCAGCAGACCGACCTGGCCCGGACGAGGACTTAACTACCCGCGAATTCTACGACCAACTGCGAGAAGCCATTGCTGACCTGCCTGAGATCTTCCGCACCACAATTGTCCTGCGAGAAATCGAAGGGTTGGCCTACGAGGAAATTGCCGAAATGACCGGGGTTTCATTGGGAACCGTCAAGTCCAGAATTGCTCGCGCCAGACAACGGCTCCAGGCCCAGCTTGATCCCTATCTAAATCATTGAATTTAAATCATTGACCTAAAACACTGAGGAAGCAATAACGGTGATATCAGGAAAATTTGTACAATTAGGAAAGATGCACCAGGGGAGGGGGTATCACAATGACATCTAATTCTTCTCATTCATCCAACTCAGATCAAAATCAGGCGAAGTATGAGCTGCTGAGCGCATACCTGGATCAGGAAGCCAATGCAGCAGAACGTCGCCAGGTTGAGCAGTGGCTTGATACAGACCCAGAGTTTGAAACCAACTATCGACAGTGGTTGAAGCTCCGGGCATACTGGCAAGCCATGCCAATTCCAACTCCTGAGTATTCTGGAACAGACTTGGCCCGTCGAGTGTTTCAGATCATTGGTCGTCGAACCCGTCGAACCGTTTTCTGGGGCGGGACAGCGATCGCAGCCCTACTCGTTGCCGCATTTTCAGGATCAATCTTGGATAATGGCCGTGTTCCTCTCTTGGTAAACTTGGAGCCAGAAACCAGCTCTGAGCCGCTGAAAATTGCGCTCAATGAACCCATCGTGCCTGAGATTGATCCAGAGGCTTTGAGTATCTCCGTCGATCAACCCATCATTGCAATTCCCAAAGCACCGACGGACGATGTCGATTTGGGTCTGGAATAGCGATAGAAGTTCCAGCCTGAATTTCTACTCAACTTCCGGCCACAATCGTTCCAATTGCCAACGCCAAGCCGATAGGGTTTGATCACGGGATTCAGTTCCTCCCTCCATCTCTCCCATCAATCCCTCGGCATAGAATCGCTCCAAAACTTGCATCGTTTCCTCAATGGATTGGCCCTGGCGTTTGGCAGCTTGGATCACCTGGCGAATTCGCTGTTCGATCAAATCATCGTAGAAGCTACTGAGTCCTTGTTTTGACAGACGAATCAGGGTGCTGGCAGCACTAAGAAAATCCTTAGACGTGAGGCTCTCCAGGGAATGCTGAAACACACCCCAGACAACCCCCTTATGAGTTGCGTAGCGGGTTTCCAGCGTTTGGTCAAAATTGGCGGCTAATAACTGCTCCAGAACAGTTTCAGCATCCTGCACAGGAACAATCGGAACCAGCAAACGCAACCAGCTCTGGTCTTCCGAGAGGAGAACTAACAGGCGAAATTCCTGAGTTTCAACCTGCCAGGAGGTGGCGTCAACTTGACTCACTGTTGTTCCAAATTCTTGCTGGAGGAGGGATGTGATATCTGGGGGAACCATGAAAAATTCAAGACTGCTGTAGTTGCGAAATGCGCTACTACAGCTTATCTCGAAAAGGTGGAATTTGCTTAGTCTGCCCTATACCTGGGTCTCCTCCGGTTCGGGTTCCTCGTCAAACCCCCCTTCCGAATAATCCTGAATCCAGTTAATCAGCAACACTAAAACCCCTAACATGGCAGCCGAATATACATCTCCACCCCAACTGTCGTGCAACCAGTGGAATAAACTGTCTCGATTCGTGCCATGGAAAAATGTCAGTAAGGTATTCCGCAAAATATTAGCCGTAACGCTGATTGCGACCGCGCTGGTTAGGAAGAAAACCGTTTTCTTGCGAGAGGCCAATGCTCCTGTCCAGTACAACAACATCAAGGCCACATAGAGACTGGTGAATAACATCTTCAATCCTGAGCAGTGGGGAGCCACCTCAACCACCTGATCATTCACAAACAGGTAAATCTGATCCACCCGCACATCCATGTTGAACTGCCACAGGATAAAGCCAGCCACCCCAGCAATAAACTTTTGTAATGGAAACGCCAGAGGTTCAATGAGATAGGGCAAATGGGTAGGCGTGGCCAGGAGCGTGAAAAGGAGTGTCATTCGCTCCAGTTGCAATCCCGGCATTCCCTTAAGCCAGAGGCAGAGTCCCGCCAGAATAATGGGGAAGGAGAGGTTTACCAGATCCGGCAGTCCACTCAAATAGAACGCTCCGGCCAATCCCATCAACACACCACCAAGTGGATGGCTGATATTGAGTAACTGTCCCCATTTGTGACGCTCTGTCCAGGCGATGTATGCGGCAAATGGTAATCCAATTAGGCCGTGGCTGAAGTACTCGTGTTCGATACTGATATTTTTGTTCAGCCAGCCGTCATACCAATGGATGATCAGCGGAGCATACATCAGGGTCAATAACCCTAGAATTGCACCGTTCAGTAAGTATTTTTCCAGAGGAACTGGAATTTTGCGTTGAGCTTGAATCATTTTTTAAAAAATTAAATTTTACCTAGAACTTTAACCTTGCAACACTGAACGAATAGCCTCAACCACCTGATTGACCTGCGCCAGCGTCAGTCCTGGGAACATTGGCAGAGAAAGGATCTGACGACTTAGAAGCTCAGCTACCGGAAATGCTCCAACCCCATACCCTAAAGATTCGTAGGCCGGTTGTAGGTGGCAGGGAATCGGGTAGTGAATGCCCGTTTGAATATTTAGATCAGAAAGCTTTTGCTTCAATGTATCTCGGTCTAAGGGGCAATCGTCAGTGACACGAATCACGTAGAGGTGATAAATGTGACCCGTTCCAGATTGATTTTCCATCGCGATGATCCCCTTTTCCTGCAAAGGCAACAGCAGAGTGTCATATTCATGGGCGAGTTTGTTGCGATCGCGATTCCAACCCTCCAGATGAGGTAACTTAACCTCAAGAATTGCCGCTTGCATTGTGTCAAGCCGACTGTTGGTTCCAGGTTCCGTGTGCAGGTATTTCTTGGGTGAACCATAGTTACGGAGACTGCGAACCTTTTGGGCCACTGTCTCATCTGAAGTCAGAACCATTCCCCCATCCCCAAATGCACCCAGGTTTTTGCTGGGATAGAAACTATAGGCTGCGGCTTTTCCTAGGGTTCCAGCCTGGCAGCCATCCCGATGGGCCAAATGAGCTTGTGCTGCATCTTCAAAAATAATCAGATTATGAGCCTGGGCTAAATCTAGCAGTGGACGGGGAGGAACCAGTTGTCCATATAGATGAACTGGCAGAATAGCCTTCGTTCGGGGCGTGATTAGGCGGGCCGCTGCCTCTAAATCCATGAGCGCAGTTTTTGGATCACAATCAACCAAAACTGGGGTTGCACCAATCGTAACGACTCCGATCAGGGTCGCAATGAAAGTATTGGCCGGAAGTAATACCTGATCTCCTGCACCAATGCCGCAAGCTTCTAACCCCAGAGCGATAGCGTCGGTTCCCGTTGCAACACCAATGCCGTAGGTTGTTCCCGAAGCTTGAGCGAAGTGGGTTTCAAAATCGGTGACTGCCTGACCCAGGATAAAGTCTCCTCGCTGCATCACAGTTTGAACAGCCTGGTCAAGTTCTGTCTGAATTGGCTGATGTTGGAGTTTTAAATTGACGAAAGGAACAGTGGTTAGGGTGCTAGTCATGGTTGCAGTCAGTGTGAGGTTGTATCATTTGCATCAACAGCATAACTTGGGGAAATTAGTCTCTCTGGCGATTTTTGAATTTTCTAAACTTGTCTTTAGTATTCCCTGGTGACCGCTTCAGGTGATCCGCTGGCGTAAGTTCAGTGCTACCTATGTCGCGGGAAAGATTTGTGTCAAGCCCCAGCAATAAAAGTTTGCAAAAATATAAAATTTTCGTTAAATTCTGAATAGATCATTTAAAAATTTTAGGACAAATCAATCATGGCAATCTTTAACCTGATTCCAAACCCCGAACCCATGCAGGAAAAGTCTCGTGCTTTTGACCTCAAGACTCGTCTGGATTGGGGTGAGCCTGCACTAACAATTATTGATGCACGGGATCTAGCAGCATTCAATGCTTGTCACATCCAGGGCGCAATTTCTATCCCTGTAGAGACCCTAACGGATCGTGCTCCTCTAAATCTGGAGAAAGATCGTGATATCTACCTCTATGCTGAAACCGATGAGCAGGCTCATGTTGCAGCTAACAAGCTCCGGGAAATTGGATACACAAAAGTTGCAGAGCTAACAGGTGGCGTAGAAGCTTGGAAAGCAGTTGGTTATCCAGTGGAAGCCATTAGTGCCATCGTCTAGTGCCGGGGCTGAGAATCCGCTCAGCTTTTATCGTTGTGATTCTTCAAATTGCGATTCTTCAAACGTGATAATCGAATGGGCAAGATATTGATTGGGGGCGAGGTTGTCTCGCCCCTACATTTATGCCTAAATTTGCAAGTACGAACCGACGTGACGGATAAGCTGTTCCCCAGGTAATCACCGCGCCGAAGATCAAATATCACCACAAATGAGGTGTTGGGAACCAGTTGTTCATAAAAGTGTTTACAAAAGTTAGGGTTAATCTTAAAACTTTCTTCTAATCTGGTTGGAGCAGAGGAGACAGAAGAATAATAAGGAGATGTAAGTTCACCAGCAGAACTTGCTACAGTTTGTGTCTCTGCCTCTGGGTGAGTCCTGCCAACATGAGCTACTGTCTCAATCCCCGATGTCCCTGTCCTCAGAATTCTCCTGAAGATCATCAAACCGCCTCACGCTGTAGCACCTGTGGTTCCAAGTTACTACTCCAGGGCCGTTTTTCCGCAATCCTGCCAATTGGGGGTGGGGGCATGGGTCGCACCTTTCTAGCGATGGATCATGCCCAGGGAAAGTTGAAGACCCCATGTGTTCTCAAGCAATTCTTTCCCCAATCCCAATCCCCAATTACTCGACAGAAGGCTACGGAGCTGTTTACCCAGGAAGCTTTACGATTACGGGAGTTGGGTAGCCACGACCAAATTCCGACCCTGTTGGATACGTTTGAAGCGGATGGTTGTCTGTATCTGGCTCAGCAATTCATTGAAGGTCTGACCCTACTACAAGAGTTGGATACAATCGGCCCATTTAGTGAAGCAAAAATTATTGCACTGCTGTCTGATTTATTGCCTGTTCTGGACTTTATTCACCAGCATCAGGTGATTCATCGGGATATCAAGCCAGAAAATATTATCCGACGAAAATCCGATCAAAAATTGGTGCTGGTTGATTTCGGCGGTGCAAAATACAGCGAGGATTTATTTCACCCTAAAACGGGAACCCTGATTGGCACGATTGGCTATGCCCCTTTGGAGCAAATTCGGGCTGGAAAAGCCTATCCTTCCAGTGATTTGTACAGTTTGGGCATGACCTGCTTGCACCTGCTGACTCAGGTTGCCCCCAACGATTTATTTGATGCCTACAGTGGCGAATTAATTTGGGAGTCTCATCTACGGCGACAGGGCAAGACCATTAGCCAGCATCTCCACCGTATCCTGAGCGAGTTGGTTCAGGATGTGGCTCAGGATCGGTACCAGTCTGCCTCTGCCGTCATTCACGATCTACAGAATCTTTCTACCCCCTCCAAGGTCGAGCCCCCCTCACCCCTGAAAATTATCGCGGCGGTACAGGTAGAAGCCTATCGAAATCAACAGGCGGAATTCTATGCGACGGTGAGTGAACCGCTGAAACAGTTAGCAGGGTTGGGTATTGCTCCGATGCTGCATCCATCCATCCAGCTTCACTTGACAGATGCTCAACCTTTTACTCAACCCTCAACCCAGTTCCGATCCACCATCGTCGGTCGAGTTGCCAGGATTTTTTCCGGTCATGGCGCGACGGTTGAAGCCATTGAGATTGGCCCGAAGGGTTATATTCTCGCCAGTGGCAGTGCCGACAGCACGATTCGCCTCTGGAATCTGAAAACGGGACAACTATTGCATCGATTTCTGGGCCATTGTCGCAGCATTAAGTCAATTACCATGAGCCCCAATGGTCAGCGCTTGGTCAGTGGCAGTCTGGATCGAACCATTCTGGCCTGGAATCTCAACTCTCGCCAGATGGTGGATCGGTTTTTCAGCCATACGGGTTCCCCCTACAGTCATCGCTGCGGTGCAATTTATTCTGTGGCCTACAGTCCAGACGGAAAATTAATTGCCAGTGGCAGTGCCGACCATACGATCAAACTCTGGAACCAGCGCAATGGAGAGTTGCTCTGTCGGCTAGCTGAACATTCAGATACGGTGCTTTGCGTCACCTTTCCCCACATACCGATGGAGATCGACTCTTCTCCCATTCGTCGGAGAAATTCAACGCCGCAAACTAGCCTATTTGCCAGCGGCGGGGCCGATGGATTGATTAAAATCTGGCGCTTCGGTCAGTGGCACAGTCTGAAAACTTTGACCGGGCATACCAATAGTGTGACCTGTCTGGCCTTCACACCGGATCAATCGATGATTGTCAGTGGGAGTCGTGATTGTACGGTTCGGTTATGGAACCTGCATACGGAGGAACTGCTTAAAATCTGCATTGGCCATACCGCAGCGGTTCACTCTGTTGCAATGAGTCCGGATGGTAAGCTGTTGGCCAGTGGCAGTTCAGATGGCACCATTCGGCTCTGGAGTTTAGATGCTCATCAACCTCTGGGAACTGCTCTGGCAGTCCTTTCAGGGTCTGCTCCTGTGATGTTCACCCCAGATGGTGAACATTTAGTCAGCAGTGATCCAAATAGCAGTATTTTAGTTTGGGAGTTAGAATTCAGGAAATAATCAGAATCAACCTCCCAAATCCGTACCTCAATAGACCTGGAAAGGCTACCCAATAATCCGAAACAATTAGACAGATGTACTTTAGTCGTTCATGATAGTCACTGATCAGCAGCTCCTTTTCTATCAGCGATGCCCTCGCCGCGTTTTTCTAGATGTCTTTGGAGATCCGGATCAGAAACAACCTCCTAGCGATTTCTTGATCAAACTCAAGCAGGATAGCGCTGATTTTCAACGGAGTGTTCTTGCTGATCATGTCTATGAAAAACCTGCCACGAATTCATTAGCAGAAACGGAAGAAGTCGCAGGAGTCCAGACGACCCTGGAGTTGATGCAAACAGGAGTTGAGCAAATCGCTAAAGGGGTACTGGCGGTGATAGCGGATCAACTCTATCCCCTCCAATGGCTACCGAATAGCACTGAAATCACAGTTGTTAGCCGTCCTGATCTATTGGTAAAACAACCTGGTTATTCTATTTTTGGGAATTGGAGCTATGTTCCGCTCGATATTCGTTTAGGCAAGCGACCGAAACTGGATTATCAAATTGTTGCCGCGTTTCATGCAGAAATTCTGGCAGTTGTGCAAGGCGTTTTTCCGAAAACGGCTCAACTGATATTACGGGAAAAAGGGTTATACAATGTGAATCTCAATCAACGTCTACCTCAAATGCAGGAGATTTTGATGGAGCAGATTCAAATGTTGCAGCAACAACAGGAACCGGAGGTGTTTATTGCCCGACAGAAATGCAGTTTGTGTCAGTGGCATCAGAGTTGTCATCAGGCGGCCAGTCACCAACAGCACTTGTCCCTGTTGCCTGGGGTTACACCCAACCGTTATGGTCGTTTGCAAACGTTGAATCTGCTCACAGTTGAAGCACTGGCCCAAACAACGCCAGCGGCATTAGAAACCTATCCAGAGTTTTCTGATAGTACTGCAGCTCAGGTGATCCAACAGGCCCAGGCGACCTGGCAAGATCGTGCTATCAGGCTCCATTCCAGCGTTATCAATGGCAACTCTGCCGCAGCGATCTCCTCATCCCGTTGGATTGGTTCTGCTCCAGTTGAACTCTATTTTGATATTGAAGCGCAGCCGGAATTGAATCTGGATTATTTGCATGGGGTGTTAGTGGTTGATCATCGCACCCAAACCCAGGTGTTTCATGCCTGTCTAGCAGAGAATCCAGAGGATGAAGCTAATACCTGGCAAGCTTTTTTGGAGTTGGTTTGGCGATATCCGGTTGCCCCCATCTACCATTTTTGCGAGTATGAATTCAAAACAATCCAACGGTTAGCCAGGCGCTACAATACCCCCTCCTACCTGTGGCAACCGCTATTGCGACGTCTTGTTGATATTCATCAGAAGGTGGTTTCTAGTGTGACATTACCCGTTGAAAGCTATGCTTTGAAACCGATTGCCCAGTGGATGGGGTTTCGCTGGCACGACCCCAACGCCAACGGAGCCCAGTGCGTGTATTGGTATCAACAATGGCTCAAGACCGGTGACCGAACGTTACTTGATACGATTGTCCGCTATAACGAAGATGACTGCCGCGCCACCTATCATGTCAAGCAATGGTTAGTGGATTTTTTTCAGAACTGAATGATCTAAATTCCACCGAAAGCAAATTGAAGCAAATTGAATAGGACAGTTGCTATCCTATTAGGTGTTGTGTGAGCAGTCATTTTTTCACTGTCGCTGATTTGTTCCATTTACGGGTAATCTTCTTTCCCCTTTGTAACCATGACTGAACAACCGAATCGTATTTGCATCCTAGGTGGCGGCTTTGGTGGACTCTACACTGCCCTACGCCTCAGCCGTCTTCCCTGGCAGCAACCAGAGCAGCCAGAAATTGTCCTCGTCGATCAGCGCGATCGCTTCCTATTTTCTCCCCTGTTGTATGAACTGATCACAGGAGAGTTGCAGGATTGGGAAATTGCCCCCAGCTTTGAGCAACTGCTACAAGAAACCAACATTCGGTTCCATCAGGGCACCGTTAAACAGATCAATTCTGACGCTCGACAGGTGCACCTGACCGATAACACTGAGCTATCCTACGACTATCTGGTGCTCGCTATGGGAGGCGAGACACCGTTGGAAATTGTGCCCGGTGCAGCCGAATATGCGATTCCCTTCCGAACCATTGAGGATGCACATCGACTTGAGGAACGACTGAGAATTTTAGAAGCAAGTCAAGCGGATAAGATTCGAGTTGCAGTTGTAGGTGCAGGTTACAGCGGGGTTGAACTAGCTTGCAAGTTGGCGGATCGCTTGCAGGCGCGAGGCCGTTTGCGAGTGATTGAGCGGAGTGACGGCATTCTACGGGGATCGCCGGAGTTTAACCGAGACGCAGCACAGAAGGCTCTACAGGAGCGGCAGATTTGGTTAGATTTGGAGACAAGCGTCCAATCGATTACACCAGAAACCCTCACCCTGGAGTATCGAGGTCAGGTAGATGAAATTCCAGTTGATGTTGTTCTGTGTACAGTGGGAACTCGCGTGGCAGACGTGATTAATTCCCTATCTATGCCGAAGAATGAACGGGATCAATTGCTCACTTCCCCGACTCTTCAGGTCTTAGAACATCCAGAAATTTTTGCCCTTGGCGATGCGGCAAGCTGTAAGGATGTCCAGGGGCAACAGGTTCCCAATACGGCTCAGGCTGCCCTACAGCAGGCAGATTATGTGGGGTGGAATATCTGGGCCTCGATAACCCATCGGCCATTGCTGCCCTTCCGCTATCAAAGTCTGGGTGAGATGATGACCCTGGGAGTTGACAATGCCACTCTAACAGGGCTAGGTGTGAAGCTGGAGGGTCAGTTGGCCCATCTAGCTCGCCGGTTGGTCTATCTCTATCGCTTACCCACTTTGGAGCATCAGGTTAAAGTAGCTTTTAATTGGATGACTCGACCGTTGCAGGAGTTAATGACTCAGCGGTGACAACTAGTCGGCAACGACTAGCAGTGAAAACTACAGAAGGGGCGAGGTGACCTCGCCCCAAGGGTTGACAGATTTAACAGAAACTAACGGAACAACCGCAACAAATTAGCCCTTTAACTCTTTAGCCGCATTCTGCATGAAGATACTGTGGGAACCGAGTTCCGAGGAATTTTCAGACGGATGACGCTGAATATATTGGCCATCAGGTTGTAAATCCCAGGCTTGACGGTTGTCTGAGAGCAGAACACCCAGAACTTCCTGCACATCCTTAATCAGTTCAGGGTCTTCAATCGGTACAACTGCTTCGACTCGACGATCCAGGTTCCGATGCATCCAATCGGCGGAGCCAATGTAAACCTCCTCTGCCCCACCATTGAGGAAGTAAAAGATACGGGAATGCTCTAGGAAGCGGCCAACAACACTGATGACCTTGATATTATCGCTGACGCCTGGGACTCCGGGACGCAAGCAACAGATCCCTCGCACAATCAAATCAATCGTAACGCCTGCTTGAGAGGCTTCATACAAAGCTGCAATCATCTTTGTATCCACCAGAGAATTCATCTTTGCAACGATTCGTCCACCTCGGCCATTGTGGGCGTGGTCAATTTCCCGCCGGATCATACCTAGGAAGCGATCGCGCATATTCACCGGAGCGATCAACAGCTTGCGATAGGATTGCTGGCGAGAATAGCCAGTGAGGAAATTGAACAGATCGGTCAAATCCTCACCTAGTTCCCGCCGACAACTCATAAATCCCATATCGACATAGAGCTTTGCCGTCTTAGGGTTAAAGTTTCCGGTTCCGATGTAGACGTACCGACGGATTCCATCCTCTTCTTGACGAACAACCATAATGGTCTTGGTGTGGGTTTTCAGACCAGCAACCCCGTAGACAACATGAATGCTGTTGCTCTCAAGCTTACGAGCCCACTGAATATTGTTCTCTTCGTCAAATCGAGCTTTCAGTTCGACCAATACCGCAACCTGCTTCTCATTCTCCGCCGCTGTAATCAGAGAACGCAGAATTGGGGAATCACTAGATGTCCGGTAAAGCGTCATCTTAATTCCTAGAACGTCAGGATCGCGAGCCGCCTGCTCAAGAAAAACCTGCGCTGTCGTTGCAAAGGACTGGTAGGGATAATGTACCAGGACATCACGCTCACGAATAATCGAAAACATGTCCTTCTGGATTTCTCCTGTCGGAGACTCGATGACCTGAATGCCCTCTTGTAACCATCTGGGTGGCAGTGGTGTCCAGGGCTTGTCTTTCAAATGGGGTAAAGGCAATCCGAGGAAGGACATTAGATCCTTGAGGTTCAGCAACCCTTCAATCAGGTAGATATCCTCTGGTCTGATATCAAGCTCTTGGAATAACTGTTTTCGGGTAGATTCGGGCATTCCAGGATTGATCTCAATCCGAACCACTGAACCGCCAACCCGACGTTTACGAAGCTCTTGCTCCATCATGATCATCAGATCATCACCCTCTTCCTCTTGGATTGAGACATCTGCATCACGAGTGATTCTGAAGGGATGATACTCCTGGATGTCCATACCAGGGAAAAGAGATTCCAGATTGTGAGCCACAACCTGCTCCAGAGGAACACCCATCCAAACCACAGACTGACCGTTTTCCGGATGGATCAGATGTTCAGGCAGTTCAACAAACCGAGGGAGAGTACCAGGAACCTTCAGTCTAGCAATGCGCTTCTCTTGGGTATCCGCATTTCTGAGAACAATCATCAGGTTCAAACTGAGGTTGGATAGCAACGGAAATGGATGGCTTGTATCAATTGCTAGCGGTGTCAGGATAGGGAAAACCTTCTCATCATAGTATCGTTGCAGATGACCGCGTTGCTCATCGTTCAAATCGATGTAGTTGACCAGATGAATTCCATGGGACTTCATCATCGGTCTGATGGTGTTTTCGAAGAACTGATGTTGCTCAGTCACCATGGGCAGCAACCGCTCGTGGATCTCATCCAGTTGTTTCTGGGGGGTACGACCATCATGGGTGAGTTCCGCAAAACCTCTATCCACCTGGCGCTTCAGCGCTGCAACTCGAACCATGAAAAACTCATCCAGGTTCGAGCTGAAAATACCCAAAAACTTTAAGCGTTCTAGTAGGGGAGTTCGGGAATCAAACGCTTCGGCCAAAACACGACGATTGAACTCTAGCCAGCTTAGCTCTCGATTAAACAGGTGCTCAGGACTAATAGAGGTATGTTCGCCAGAATACATTGACCTGGTCATTTCTGCTTCTGTCATAGTCTTTAAAAAATAAATTTGTTGGAGTGGCAAAGAATTCTCAGCAATTTGCGGCAGTCCGAACTACACGGCATCGCTCAATGCTAGGAGCACTTTATCACTTTAGTAAAGACGCTATCACCAATTTAATAGAGTATTAAACTAAATTTCCTGAAGGTAAAGTTTGGGAAAAAGGAGGTTAAGTTTTGGTTAAGGAAGTTATTTGTCATTTGTCGTTGGCTATTGATTGAGATTGGGTCGGTAGATTTTGCTGATGGAGTGATCTGCGTTGATTTCGATAACTAGATTGGTTATTTGAGTGTTCTGTGTCAGGGGCAGAATAAATAGCTCTGGATGGAGTGCTTTCCAGAAATAGTCCACGAATTGCTCAATTTCCAGGTCTGTCATGCCTAACTTTCCTTGGCGGATCATTTCCTGTTCCGCCTGTTTTCGCCATTGTTTGGACAGTCGGTAATCTACTGGGTTTAGAACTATCAATTGATCCAGCATTTCCCAGAGCGGCAGATACGCTTGGAGTGCTGAATTCATATCATAGGCAAACCGTTGGTCGGCTTCGGTGACAATTGGCGCAGGTGCAGCCTCAAATTTAATTGAATCAATCGGACGACACCCCACAAACCATCCCTCAAACAGAACAATATCCCCAGGGCTGACTATTTCTGGCTCAACCCGATCCCCTGCTCCTTGCCAGAGGGACTTGTCAAATCGTGGGATTGCTATCAAGTCTCCGGATTGAGCCTGTTTCAACTGTTGTAGAACCTGAAGCCCGGTCTCAATGTCATGGGTTCCGGGGGGGCCACGCCAGACTAGACGCGGATCAATCTGGCGCAGGTATTCCCGCTCCTTGTAGCTTTTGTAGAGATCGTCGATTGACAGGCTGACAGCTCGATATCCTTGAAAGCTCAGCAAACTGGATAACGCCTGGGAAAGGGTTGTTTTTCCAGTGCCTTGACCTCCCAAAATTCCCTGAATTAAGGGGCGACCCAGAAGACGATAGAGATCGATTAACTGGGTTGTCAGGGGTAACCACAATTGCCAGAGCAACCTTTCCCAACCCGGAAGTTGAGGCAACTGAATGTCTGCCCGACAGACGGAACAAAACAGGTTTGATTGTTGGTGAATATACGTTGAGGCGTGAGCTGGATCAAGGTCGAAGGCTTTCATTCGACTGGAATCGGCTAGCGCCAGGTTTGTAAGGTGCTCCAATTGATGGGGTTTGGGTTCAGATCCGCTCGCCCAATCCTGAAGGATGTCCAGCATATTGCCCTGAAATCAGGAGATTTAATCAAGAAATCGAGTCAAGAAATTCTGCCGCTGTTAGAACCCACTTTAGACAATTCCCGTCTGAATCTGGGGGGCCAATGAGAAAATGCCAAACAAAATATGTAAATCTTTGCGGAATTGTTACTACGAACCTAGTATAAATGCTAACAGATATAGACTATAAAGGACACCAACTTTGAGGGCATTCAATATCTCTAGCCATAGAGGTTGTTGATTTCGAGGCTTACGGCGGTATGCTAGCCAACTGACCCCTTCAGTTAGAATTGCCAGCAATGCTGCCACTGCAATATCCCAATTGGCCTCCTGTCCAGCGATGGACGCAATCGCCACTCCAAGAAACGTTCCAAATAGCAAGCTGATTGAGACAACTGAGAGCCGACGCCAGGGGTTACGGAACCACTGTTCCAGGCGGTTGCCTGTGACATCGACTAAGCGATTAAGACGAGTGCTTTGCATAAATCCTACGATCTGTCGTGACCCAGTAATGATTTGAGGTTGGCAGTCAATTCAGTGACAAACCCGGTAACAATTTAGCAGCAGACAAATGAGATGATAAAGCTGAAATCTGATCCGATGACTTGGTTGATAGGGCTGCTTTTAGCCAGTGTAGCGTTGAAATCCTTGTTATTTATCCCAAAGCTGGGCTGGACAGGTCAGAGACCGATTTCCCAGCCTTCTACGACCCCAGATCTGCCCCTTGAGGCCCGTCAAGCCTCAGGAGAAAAACCTGGGCTAGCTTCCAAAAATTCGCTATCAAATCCCGTCGAATCAGAGCTTTCAGCATCGGAGCAGTCAGCCTCAGAACCATTAGTATCGGAATTGACAGATCCAGAAGCAACAGACACTACAG
The DNA here is from genome assembly GCA_050331715.1 of Microcoleaceae cyanobacterium. Classification (GTDB taxonomy): domain Bacteria; phylum Cyanobacteriota; class Cyanobacteriia; order Cyanobacteriales; family Microcoleaceae; genus JBHJGO01. The sequence goes on along the minus strand of JBHJGO010000046.1, from coordinate 52,114 downwards.
CAACAGACACAACAGCAACAGTTGTAAATCCCGCAGAAACTCAGTCCGAATCTACTGCATCAGGCAGCCTGCGCATTAGCAACCAAACCCAACATGCGGTTCGAGTGGTTTTGCTACAACGGAACACTGATGCATCGAGTCCCTCGCTCGATGCGGGTCTCAATACTCAGCCTTCGGCGACGGTGCATTGGGATTTTGATCCCCAGGAGGGAAATCTCAAGGGACTGAAGCTAGCCCTACCGGATCAAGATCTGAATCTCCAGTCTGGGGATGTTTTGACCCTGTTTGCCCAGGATGGATCCCGCCAATACTGGGGGCCATACATCGTGGGTGAAACACCACAGCCGACTTGGGAGTCAACAGTGGGAGAATGGCGGATTGTTGTGCAATCTGAAAAACCACAATCCGGCCATGGGTCAGATTGACTGGGGGGCTACTTTAGAGAGGAAATGTGCTCAGCGTGAAGGGGATCAAATTACTCGTTGCCTTCCTGGGACTGGGAGGATTAAGTGGAATAGGTTTCTTCTGGCACCTGGGATCTACAGGTTTGATTGATGAGACAGTACCTCTGTTCGCTGAAGCAGCCCGCCAAATGTTGGTGACGGGAGACTGGATTACTCCCTACTTCAATGGAAATCCCCGGTTTGATAAACCTCCCCTAATTTACTGGTTGATGGCTATTGCCTATCGCCTCATCGGGGTGAATGAATGGGCAGTGCGTCTGCCGTCAGCTATGGCAGCTACTGGATTAGTGGGGTTTGGATTTTACCTGCTCTGGCGGTATGTTCAGGCCAATCAAATTCCGAGACCGCAAACACCGTTTAATCCTGAATCATCGTGGTTACATCCCCTGCCCTGGATGGGAGCCGCATTGATTGCCTTGAATCCCCAAATAATTGCCTGGGGTAGGATTGGTGTTTCCGATATGTTGCTCACTGGATGTATTGCAGCCAGCCTATTTTCATTTTTCTTGGGGTACGCTGAGGCAAGAACTTGGTATTGGGGCTGTTATCTCTTCATCGGATTAGGCATTTTAGCGAAGGGGCCGATTGGTATTGTAATTCCGGGCTTGATTATTTTTGCTTTTACCATTGGAGTTGGAAATTTTCGCCGGGTTTTACGAGAAATGAAACCGATATTTGGGGTAATTGTAATTGCAGCAATGACTTTGCCCTGGTATCTTTTGATCACCCTTGAGAATGGACAAGCCTATCTCGATAGTTTCTTTGGTTATCACAATTTTCAGCGCTTCACTCAGGTTGTGAATGACCATAGTGCACCCTGGTATTTTTACTTCATCATTGTTTTAGTCGGATTGATTCCAAACTCAGCCTATCTATTAATCTCAATTTTTCAGAGTCAATATTGGCAGTCCTTGGGTACATGGAGAAAGGGTAAGATCAACCGGAGAAACCATGCACCGCAACCTCGCTGGCAGCAATTGAAACTATTTACTCTGGTTTGGATATTATGTATCTTTATTTTTTTTACAATCTGCGCCACAAAGTTGCCGAGTTATATCTTGCCGTTAATGCCTGCTTGTGGGATTCTGGTCGCACTCTTTTGGTCTGATTTGGCACTCAAGCGAATTCCCACTAAAAAATCATCTCAAATTACTTCAATTTTTACAATCTTTCTACTGTTAGCTATCACCTTTCTAGGATTCTATAGTGTGAATTGGCTGGGATATGATCCGGATATGCCAAACTTTGCCACAGCATTGAAAAGTTCTGGATTGTTACTTCGCATCAGTTATATCTGGCTGACGATCACTGCTACCGTATCCTTGCTGTTTCTCTGGGGTCGAACTGTCTGGATTTTACCTGTGAATCTGCTGGGATTTGTCCTCTGTTTGATACTCGGATTGACCCCAATTTATCACCTTCTCGATCAACATCGCCAGGAACCGCTGAGACAGATTGCTCAGGCTGTGGTTGAACAAAGCATGCCTGGAGAGCCACTGATTGCTGTGGGGTTTGATAAGCCTAGCTTGGTATTCTATACACAACAACCCGTTGATTACTACGAATACGCCACAGATGCACTGGCAGCATTCCACAAGGATTCCGAATTGAATTCTGATGAATTTGGCGCTCAATTCTCGGATTCAATTCTCCTAATCGCCTATCCCAGCGAGTTCATCAAACTGGGGCTAAAACCTGAACAATACCAAGTACTTGACCAGGCATCTGTCTATCAATTGGCTCGGGTGAACTCCCCAATAAAGTCTGAGTCTCCACCAACGCCAGAATAAGAAATACTCCTATAATTCCGAGAAATTGTCTAGCTGATTTCCTCTGAGTCATAGGTTAATTCTTCTGCGGCAACATATTCTGGCGGCTCAATATGAATTACTACTCGAACGGGGCTGAAGCGCTTTTCTAATCGGGCTTCAACTTCCTCTGTAATATCATGGGCAGTTACTACATCCTGAGAATCAACGGCCATATGCATTTCTACGAACACCTGATGGCCAATTCGTCCACGGGAGGCGATTCGACTGACATCTAAAACTCCTGGAACCGACAAAGCAATGTCCCGAATGGTTTCAGGGGCAATGGCCATCTCATCGACTAGCCAGGGGAGGTTTTCCTGGATGATCTCCCAACCACTACGCAGAATAAAGGCAGCAATAGGAAAAGCCAGGACAGCATCCAGGAGTTGTAGCTGAGGGATATTGGCGCGATTGCCCAACCAAATTCCCACTAAACCACTAATGACGATTAGAGTTGTCCAAATGTCACTCATCGTATGCTTGGCATCGGCAATCAATAGTGCACTGCCCAGTTTTTTGCCCACGTGCCGTTCGTAATAGGCCACAAAAATATTGATGCCCAGAACAATTAGCAGAATCCAGAGCTGTAGGGTCGAAATCTTAACCGGGTCAGTTTCCGTGAAAAACCGTTCCAGCGCGTTTTTGACAATCTCAAAGCAACTCACCCCTAGAAACGCAGCAACGCCCAATGCGCCCAGAGCATCAAACTTTTGATGGCCGTAGGGATGTTCTCGATCAGGATAGGGAGAGGCAAAATGATTGGCCACAAGACCGATCAAATTATTAGCGGCATCAGTAACGCTGTGAAGGGCATCTGCAACCAAACTGAGGGAACCCGTTATCCCACCCAAAATGGCTTTAATTGCCACCACTACAATATTGAGCAAAAGGGTGATGATTAAGACCTGGCGCACCTGGGCACGATTGCTGACAACCATAACAATTAAGCCTCTAAACGTTGAGGATTTGCTAACCATTCTAGAATTAACTGATTGACCTGTTCAGGACATTCATCATGGGGGCAGTGGCCTGCTTGGTCTAGTTGGATGAGGGTTAAATTCTGGTTGTACTGTAAATATTTTTCTGGCTTGGCGAGTTTCAGCGGAATCAATCGATCCTGTTTGCCCCAGATCAATAGGATGGGAATCTGCAACCCCGGTAGAAGCGTTTTGACCCCAGGCCCCAACCGAGGACTCCCCATCATTCTAAACAGGGAACAAAAGGCTCTGGCTGCACCGCGATCGCCCGTCGGCCCAGCCAAAATCTCCCCCACTTCATCCGTCACCATTACTGGATTCAGATAGGCAATCTTGGCCCAGCCCTTGAGAATATTCGGCTGCCGCACCCAGTAGAATAGAGGCCGCAACAGCAGAGGCGAAAGAATTGCTCCCTGAAGGGCTTCTACGAGGGGAACTGTCCAGTTAGGGAGGGATTCTGTCTGGAGGGCGGGATCTGGCAAACTGATCATGATCAGTCCTTGAGCCATCTCCGGATATTCTGCCGCCGCCACCAGGCTGATCAAGGAACCAATTGAATTGCCCACAAGAATGACTGGATGGCCAATAAATGTCCGCCAGAACGCGTACACCAACTCTGCCCAGAACTCAGCATTGTAGGAAGTTGCTGCCTTTTCCGATGCCCCAAATCCCAGCAAATCCAGGGCGTAGACCGTGTGGTGTTGACTCAGGACACTAAGGTTGTCTCGCCAATGACCGATAGAAGCCCCGAAACCATGGAGAAAAATAATCGGGGTATCGTGAGCAGTCGTTGTCGCCTGAGTCCTGATAAAGGTATAGCGAACCTTCCATCCTCGCCAGAGCCAGTTCCGCTGACTTCCAACCCGTTGCTGCCAGGTCATTCAGTTATCCTCTACCGCCAATCCTGATTGGGATTTTATCGCATCCACAGTTTAACGTTTCTAGACGACTGAGAACCATCTGAGTGCTGTAATCGACTTTGGATGCTTGGGCGTTGGCGATCCGGCCTGTGATTTGGCGATCGCCTGGACGCTCTTTTTTGGGAAAAGTCGCAGGGTGTTTCGCGAATTGCTTGCGGTTGATGGCGCAACCTGGACACGCGGTCGCGGTTGGGTGCTTTGGAAGAGCCTGATTACACTGGCTGAATCGATGAACATCAATCCGGATAAAGCTGAAAAGACCTTGCAAATACTTGATCAGGTACTCAGAGATGCGTGTTGAAAAATTAGGACGATGGTGCGATATTTCCCCATCAGTTGATTTTTTGGCAAACCCCACTATGATGATGGGAACTGGAAAGTGGTTTCAGTTCTGGTTTCAGATTTGTGTGATGGTGAGTGAGGAGTGAATTATGGTCAGTTGGCAGTCAACTTTTCCCGATGCCCGTCTTAATGATCCATTGAGCGATCGCCTGAGTCTGGCGCTGCGGGGTCGAGAAGCCTATGGCGGAATCCAGCAACGGGCCTGGGTTGAGGTGGATTTAGCAGCAATCTCCCACAATGTGCAGCAAATCAAGGATTTACTCTCACCCCAAACCGGTCTCATGGCGGTTGTGAAAGCAGATGCCTATGGTCATGGGGCAACCTTTGTCGCTCGCATGTTGAGTCGAGCTGGGGTGAGCGGGTTTGCCGTAGCAACAACGCCTGAAGGGATTGAGCTGCGGGAAGCAAAGATTGATCGACCGATTCTGGTGCTGGGAGCAGCCCATACACCAGAAGAGGTGGAAGCCATCGCCCACTGGCAACTTCAGGCAACACTTTGCACTCCCCAGCAGGCTCTCCTATTTTCTGAAACCCTGAGCCAGTCAGGGCAGTGTCTAGCCGTTCAAATTAATCTAGATACGGGAATGTCACGGTTGGGAACTTCCTGGCAGCAAGCGGTTGAGTTTGTTCAGCTCGTTCAACGGTTACCGAATCTGGAAATTGCCGGGATCTATTCTCACTTTGCCACTGCTGATGAGCTGGATCAAACAGTTATGAGACAGCAACATCAGCGATTTCAACAGGCGATCGCTCAAATGCAAGCCACGAATTACTGGGATTGGCAAGCTCAGACACTCTCCATCTGGAATGATTCTTCCGTTCAGAGCGATTCATCTCAGAGCTTGAAGTCGTTTTCACCCCAGCAATCGTTGAATAGGGCCAAACCCCTACGCCCACTGCTACATATTGCCAACTCAGCAGCAACGCTCACAGATTCAGCCCTACACTACGATCTGGTTCGGGCAGGTCTGGCCATCTACGGCCTGTATCCTGCACCCCATCTCCGCTCCAACGTTGATCTGAAACCCGCAATGCAGGTCAAGGCGCGGGTAACGCAGATCAAAACCCTTGAACCTGGAACCGGAATTAGTTACGGCTATAAATTCACCGCTCAAGTACCGACGAAAATTGCTGTGGTGGGGATTGGCTACGCTGATGGCGTTCCCCGCAACCTGTCAAATCAAATGCAAGTTCTAGTGCAGGGCCAATGGGCGCAACAGGTAGGGGCGATCACAATGGATCAGTTAATGATTGATGTCAGCCCCTTGCCCGATTTACAGGTGGGTGAGGTTGTCACCCTTCTGGGTCAGGATGGAGAATTTTCGATTTCCGCCGAAGATTGGGCAGAGCAACTAGGAACCATTTCCTGGGAAATTCTGTGTGGTTTTAAGCACCGTCTGCCTCGGATTAGTGAGATTCGAGAAGCTCTGACCTGAAGCTTTAACCTGGGATTTATATAATGTCCTCAGACAGGATATTTTGGCGAACCCGGCAAGTTCTCCATTCTCAAATCCCTGGAAGCGTATATGACTAATGCTTTAGCTCCTAAAAGTCTAAAAGGCTATGAACTACGAACATTGATCCACGAAAGTGAGAACACTTTGGTTTACCTTGGTATCCGCAGGCAAGATAGCCTGCCGGTTGTCATCAAGCTAATGCGGCGAGATTATCCCACATTTGCCGAGATTGTTCGCTTTCGGAACCAATATTTAATTGCTAAGCAGCTAGATATTCCTGAAGTGGTGGCTCCGCTTGCCCTTGAGAGTTACCATCATGGGTTGGCCCTGGTGATGTCCGATGAGGGCTACATTTCTCTGGATCGTCGACTCCCTCAACTTCTCAAAAAAGATTTGCCCAACTTTCTAGAAAGTTTTTTTAAAATCGCGCTGCAATTAGCCCGTATTAACAATCAGCTCTGCCAAGCACGCGTGATTCACAAAGATATCAAACCGCACAATATTCTAATTCATCCTCAAACCAGCCATGTCAAGTTGATCGACTTCAGCCTGGCATCTTTACTACCAAAAGAACAGCAGGAAATTGCCAATCCGAACCTCCTAGAAGGAACCTTAGCCTATCTCTCGCCAGAACAAACGGGCCGAATGAATCGGGGGATTGATTATCGCAGCGATTTCTATTCGCTAGGGATTACATTTTACGAGCTATTAACAGGCCAACTTCCCTTTGAATCGCAGGATTTTCTAGAAATCATTCATTGCCACATTGCTAAGCTACCCCCAGCTCCTGAGCAGGTCAATCCAGCTATTCCAACAATGGTGTCGGATATCGTGATGAAACTGATGGCGAAAGCACCAGAAAATCGATATCAGAGTGCTTCGGGTCTGCAATATGATTTGGAAAATTGTCAGCAACAATGGCAAAATACAGGGCAGGTTAATTTCTTTGAACTTGGAACTCAGGATGTATATGACCACTTCATAATTCCTGAAAAGCTATACGGTCGTCAGACACAGGTTCAACAACTCTTTGATGCCTTCGAACGAGTTAGTAACGGAACCACAGAAATAATATTAGTTGCTGGCTTTTCTGGTATTGGAAAGACAGCGATAATTAATGAAGTTCACAAGCCCATTGTGTATCAGCATGGATACTTTATCAAAGGGAAATTTGACCAGTTTCAGCGAGATATCCCCTTCAGTGCCTTTGTACAAGCATTTCGTAGCTTAATCAATCAGTTGCTAACAGAAACTGATACTCGACTATCGGTTTGGAGAAGCAAATTATTAGAAGCGCTTGGTCATGACGGTCAGGTGATTATCGAAGTCATTCCTGAATTGGAAAAAATCATCGGGGGGCAACCTCTAGTAACGCCTCTTTCCAGTAGCTCAGCCCAAAATCGGTTCAATCTACTGTTTCGGAAGTTCATTCAGGTTTTCACAACTCAGGAGCATCCCCTTTTCATTTTTTTAGACGATTTACAATGGGTTGATTCAGCCTCATTGAAGCTGATAAGATTACTCGCTGAAGAAACGGATAGCCAGTATTTACTATTAATCGGAGCCTATCGAGATAGCGAAGTCTCTACTGCTCATCCCCTAGCTTTAACGTTGAATCAAATCTACAAAACAAATTTTCCCATCAATACAATCACACTCAGTCCATTGCATCAGCAGGATCTAAATCAGTTGATTGCCGATACACTACATTGTTCAATTCAAGTAGCAATGCCACTTTCAGATTTGGTTTATCAAAAAACAGGTGGCAATCCCTTTTTTATTACTCAGTTTCTTAAGGCGCTGTATCGTGACGGTTTGATTACATTTGATTATGTGCAACATTGCTGGCAATGTGATGTCTCTCAGATTAGATCACTGGCAACCAGCGAGGATGTGGTAGAGTTTGTCGCTGAGCGTTTAAAAAAGTTGAACCTCGCAACTCAAGAGGCATTGAGTCTAGCAGCCTGTGTTGGAAATACATTTGATACTGAAACTTTGGCCAAGGTTCAGGAAAAAACTCAGTTTGCAGTCGTACTTGATTTGTGGTCGGCCTTGAAAGAAGGATTGGTTTTACCGACTACAAAAATCTATAAATTCTACACGGATGAAACAACAAATATTCCTGAACTCGTTAATTCGTCGAAAAGCTCATTTCAACAAGATCTGGCCCACTTTCGGTTTCTACATGATCGTGTTCAGCAGGCAGCTTATTCTTTAATTCCAAAATCTCAACACCAACAAACTCATCTTAAAATTGGCAGATTACTGTCACAAGGTACATCTGAATCGGAGCTAGATGATCAATTATTTTCCATTGTAAATCAACTCAACCTAGGACGAGCGTTACTTAAAGTCAAAGCTGAAAAGATTGAATTGGCTGCCATGAATCTCAAGGCAGCTCAAAAGGCAAAGTTATCAACCGCCTATGCTGCGGCAGCAGAGTATTTAAAGATTGCAATGGAGTTACTGCCAGAAACCACCTGGCAATCTCATTATTCCTTAACCTACGCGATTTACCAGGAACGAGCCGAAATTGAGTATCTAGTGAGTAATTTTTCTCAAGCAGAAACCCTCTACGAAGTGGTTCTCACCCATGCTCAAACGGCACTTGACCAAGTTAATATTTACCTGATCCAGGTGAATCAATATCAGATCCAGGGACGATATACTGAAGCGATAGAAGTTCAGCGAAAGGGATTGGAACTTTTGGGATGGGCAGTACCCCTCGACCCTAAACAATTAGAAAAACTTCTGGAATCAGGAATTCAAACGGTTAATCAATATCTCCAAAGCCATCAAATTGAGGATCTGATTTCTGCCCCCAGAATGCAGAATCCAGAAAAAATTGTTATGACAAAAGTTCTCCAGCGGATGTTCTATTCAGGATATTTGATTGGCAATCAAACCCTAGCAAATCTAGCACTAGTGAAGATGACTACTATTTCCTTGGAGTATGGAAATAGTGAGATTTCTTCTTTTGGTTATGTGGGTTATGGCTTAGTAATTGAAGGATTATTACAGGATTATCAGACAGGATACCGCTTTGGAAAAATGGCGACTGAACTCTGCGAGCAGTTTGAAAATAGCGAAGTCAAATGTCAGACCAATTTCCTATTTGCTGCTGATGTGATGCACTGGAGTGCGCCGATCAAGGATGTCGATCCCTACTACGAAACTACTTACAGATATGGTATGGAATCAGGAGACTGGGTTACAATTGGCTATATAGTAATTCAGAGCGGTTCCGCCCGAATTACACGGGGAAAAAATCTTTCGGATTTATATCAGATTAGCCAGGCTCATTTGGATTTTATGCATCAGGTAAAAAATCATGATATTGTGGATATTTTGTATGCAGGTGTGATTCAACCGATTCGTAATCTTCAGGGTTTAACGAATAGTTTTAAAACCTTAGATGATATCGAATTTAAGGAAGAAGAATATCTAAAGAAGTATGCTGACTTGCCGTACTATCTAGCTTGGATCTACCATGTCAAGCTGCGGATTGCCTATCTTTTCAATGATCGAGAATCCTGGCCAGAGTTACTCAGCAAACTGGAAATCATTGAAAACTATGTTCCTAGCCATACCAAGGTTCCAGAGGTATTCTTCTATGCTTCATTGATGCGCTTGTCACTATTTGAACCTGCAAGTGAGACTGAACAACAGCAGCATGTCCAACATTTGAATCGACTGGAGGAGAAACTACAGCTTTGGGCAAAAGCCTGTCCAGAAAACATAGAACACAAACTCCTTTTAGTTCTAGCGGAAAAATCTCGCATCTCTGGCAGAAGTTATGAAGCAATGGAACTCTATGATCAGGCCATTACCAAAGCCAAAGAACATGAGTATATCCATGAAGAGGCACTAGCCAATGAACTTGCAGGTAAATTTTACCTCACTTTGAATAGAGAAAAAATTGCTAGAGTCTATCTAACAGAAGCCTATTACTGCTACGGTAATTGGGAAGCTCAGGCTAAAGTTCAGGATTTGATCACATCCTATCCGGATCATATTGTTCCGATTACGATGGAAAAGCATCCCACTTCTTTGGAGAAGTCAATTGGTTTAAGCGCTCTCAAGATCTCCAGAACGAGTTCTAGCCAAACCTCTAGCCAAAGCATCAACCAATCAATTGACCTCTTAAGTATTTTAAAGGCATCCCAAATCCTAATTTCTGAACTTGATTTTAGTCAACTAATTAGAACCTTGACTAAAATTGTACTGGAAAATTCAGGAGCGACTCGGAATTGCTTGATTTTGCAGAGAGATGATCAGTTACTTGTTGAAGCCTCTAGTTCTGTTGATTCGGATTCGGTTGAGGTGCTGCAATCGATCCCTCTGGAAAGTTATACAAAGATTCCAATCAGTATCGTGAATCAAGTTGCACGTACCCAAGAAGTCATTGTATTAGATGACACCCAGAGTGATGAAGCATTTATCGCTGACCGATACATTCTAGAAATGCAACCCGCATCTATTTTATGCTTGCCTCTATTGAAACAGACTCAGCTGATTGGAGTTCTGTATCTGGAAAACAGCGAAATGTCGAAGGTCTTTACTCCAGATCGAGTTAGTACCTTAACAATATTAGCAACTCAAGCTGCGATTTCATTGGAGAATGCCCAGCTTTTAGAGCGACAAAAACAGTCTGAAGCTGAAGTTCGTCGGGCCCTGGCTAGAGAACAGGAACTCAGCGATTTAAAGTCCCGATTTATCACCTTAACCTCCCATGAATTCCGAACCCCTTTATCGGTCATTTCATCATCGGCAGGGATTCTTAAATCCTTTGGCTATAAGCTCTCAGACCACCAAAAACTACAGCATTTAGAAAAAATTCAGAGCTATGTTCAGCATACAACACAATTGCTAGATGACATTTTAATGATCAATCGAGTGGAGGCTGGAAAACTAGAATTTAACCCATCTCCCATCGATTTATGTCACTTTTGTCAAACTTTAGTTGATGAAATACAGACAATGAATCAGAGTCATACAGTGCTTTTCAGTTATGCATCAGTTGAACCGCAGGAAACAAATCAAATCAAGCTGGATCAGAAATTATTACAGCAAATTCTTTCTAATCTGCTCTCAAATGCAGTTAAGTATTCTCCGCAAGGGGGTAAGGTTGATTTGTCTGTTCGAGTCACCGCTCAGACTGTGATATTTAGGGTTACAGATCAGGGAATTGGTATCCCTCTAGAGAGTCAAGCATCTGTCTTTGAAGCCTTCTCTCGAGCAGAAAATGCAGGTAATATTCAGGGAACAGGTTTGGGTCTGTCAATTGTTGAAAAGTGCGTCGAACTCCATCGGGGAGAGATTGAATTTATTAGTGAAGTTGACCAGGGTTCAGCGTTTACGGTAACACTACCGATTGGTTTATATCCGTCGGATATATCAATCCTGAATCAATCATGAAAAGCACTATGGACGGGTTTGGAGACTTTCCAAGAAAGGGGTAACACCCCCTTACCCCTTTGTCACAAATCATTTGAGATTGCTATAGACTTCTAAGGTAAGATTGAGTGAATTTAAAGAGAAATTTACAAGTACAAATTCCAATATTGATGATTACTAAGATAGGGAAAAATGAATAATAAAACAGTGACAATTTTAGTGATAGAAGATGAAGTTGATATTTGTGAGAACCTGGAAGAAATATTAGAGCTTTCAGACTATCAAGTTCTAGCTGCAAGAAATGGACAAATTGGTCTAGAACTTGCAAGGGAGCATATCCCCGATCTAATTCTTTGTGATGTCATGATGCCAGGGCTTGACGGATATCAGGTGATTGAAGCCCTGCGCCAGAGTTCAGGAACAGCAAGAATCCCCGTCATTTTTCTGACCGCTAAGGCAGACCGATCCGATATCCGCCATGGGATGAACCTGGGAGCTGATGATTACATTACCAAGCCGTTTCTGCCGAATGAAGTACTGAATGCAATTAGCTCGCGCCTAGAACGCCAAACGCTGTACCAAGCTGAAGTACAACAAGAACGACAGAAGGTTTTAGAACTCAAGATCACTGCTGCCCAACACCAACAGAAGAGTGATAGGAATGAACAAGCGGCTCAACTCAAAGATGATTTAATCGCTAAACTCATTTCCGATCTGTCGAATCCAGTGTCAACGATTAATCTGGCGCTTAAAATGCTTTGTAAGGCATCTACCGAGGAGCAGCGTCAGCATTATCTTAAGATCCTACAGTCAGAATGTGCTAGGGAAATCCGAATTTTAAACGAAGCAACCCAGTTGCAAAAACTATTAACGGATGATGTCTCAGCCCTCCAGAGTTTCCTGAATTTCAACCATGAAGATTAAATGGGTTTGTTTGGAGAGATACAGGTATAATGTTGTGAGATTCCCACGAAGTTATCCCCCTCCGCAATTCATTGACATCTGCCTATTAAGGAAACTCGTTTATGCAGAAAATTTTAGTAATTGAAGACGAACCCGTCGTTCGGACGAATCTTGAGGCGATTCTGCAGCTTTCCGATTATGAAGTAGTTAGTGCAGAGGATGGTCAGCAAGGCTTAGAGCTGGCACAAAAGCATATGCCAGACCTGATTATCTGTGACATTATGATGCCGGTTTTGGATGGTCATCTTGTACTGAATGCGATTCGAAAAATGCCAGCGACAGAGGATATCCCGTTTATCTTTCTCACTGCTAAGGCAGATCGTTCTGATGTTCGTCAGGGGATGGATTTGGGAGCAGATGACTATTTGATTAAGCCTTTTACCCCAGAGGAAGTTCTAGCTGCTGTTGAAGCCCGGCTGAATCGAGTCGCCCACAACTACAGTGCTTTGCAACAGCTCACGGCTCCTGCTCAGAGGGAGGTTGATCCCCTCACCAAACTCCCATTAGAATCTACTCTCGCAGGCTCAAATGGATATTTGACGCAGGCGATTCACAAAATTGACTCCACCTATCGCTTTATTCCGTTTTTGGTCATTGGATTTGATCAACTTGAGAAGATTAATGAATCGATGGGTTATTCCAAAGGTGATCAGGTCTTGCTCAGGTTGGCTAATCGATTGCAAGATTTCAAGCCGGACAGCAGTCCATTAGTTCAGTTACGGGGGAATGGCCTTGCACTACTTTTACCTGCCGTAGCTCATCCGGCCCTGGCCCTCAGCACCGCTCAGGAAATTTTAGGCTTGATCGCAAAGCCGATTAATTTGGGAGACCAGAGTGTTTTGGTTACGGCCAGCATCGGGGCTGCTTTTTATCCCATCGCCGCCACCCTAGAAGAGCTACGGCGACAAGCAGGGGTCGCCCTTCATGAAGCAAAGAGTCTAGGGGGTAATCTCTGTCGTACCTATATTCGCAAGCCCTCTGAGCGAGAAACCGCTGACAACCTAATGCTTTCGGCTGATTTGCTTCAAGCTTGGCAGAAGAGACAACTGAAGATTGTTTATCTTCCTCGAATTGACTTACAGACTCAAAAATTGATTGGAGGGATGGTGAGAGGAAATTGGCAGCATCCAACTCGTGGCCTTATTCCTCCTGAAAAATTTATAGCCTTGATTGAGGAATCAGGTCTGTCCGCCGAATTAGGCAAGTGGTTTCTTCGTAATGCGTTTGTTAAATTAAATCAATGTCTGAAGCAGCAAGTGAACTATAGGGTCTCGGTTGAGCTACCAACGCCCTTGTTCTATGCCGAAAATCTTGAGGAAATATTAGTAATAGGTCTCCAGGGAGCAAAGGCCAAGCCTCAGAATTTAGAACTAGAGATTTCTTCTGATCTCATTACCCCCGTCCACAACCCGAAATATGTTGAGTCTAGGCTTCAGCGTCTCAAACAGATTGGTGTTGGATTGACACTGAATGACGTGGGGTTGGAACATATATCGTCAGAGTTCTTGAAGGAAGGAATCTTTGACAAGGTCAAGTTGAAGGCGAAGCTGGTCGATGGCATTGATACTCACCCCGCTGCGGTACAAACTTGGGTCAAGCTAGCAGCGGAGCACAACCTTAGAGTCATTGCCTGGGGTACCCAAGACAATACCCAACTGAAGCTGTTGAAACGTTACAAGATTGATGAAGCCCAAACTGCCCTATAATTGCAGGAAGCAAAAATATTTCATTTTATGAAATATTCTAAGAAACGCCCTAATCACCTGTACGATTTAGCCTTGGTTACAGGTTAATTGGGATTGTTGAACTTCATTTGGTCATATCGGGAGGAAAGATGGACTTCATTACTGACTTTATCAGTAGTATCAACTTTGAGTTAATTGCTCAACTCACAATGCTGGCTCTGATCGTCATTGCTGGCCCAGTTGTGATCGTTTTACTCGCATTCCGCAGCGGAGATTTGTAAAGCTACCAACTTACAGCTAGTAGCCTAGGTTCTAGATGATCCCACGATCAAAACACGTGGGATTTGTTATTGGTCATCTAAAACCTTTCTCCGATACCGAAGTGGATGCGCCCATCCCCAAGATTATTGATACCGTAGTCAATACGGATAGGGCCTAGCGGTGACTGAACTCGTAGTCCTCCTCCAAAACCGAGTCCTGTACCAGGCTTACCTCGAATTCCACCCGGATTGCCTTGGACTGTACTTTGAGTTCCCAGGGCCGTGGAAGCATCGACAAATAACGCTCCTCCAATCAGGAAATTACCCACTGAGAAAATTGGGAAGCGATATTCTACCGAACCCAGGACAAAACTACGCGCTGCCGCCAGGGCACCTTCTTCCCAGCCTCGAACGGTATTAGCTCCACCAATCGGAAAGGCTTCATAGGGAGGAAAGTCTCCCACAATAGTTCCAGCCTGAAGACTGAAAGCGAGCGCCTCTGGTGCATCTGGAATAAAGTTCAGAATATCGACGGGTGCATAGAAGTTGAAACTACCACGCAGGCGATTGTAGAAAATGCTGCCGGAACCCAAGGGGATAGATTGCTCGGTTCCTACCCGGAAGGTGTAACCAGAAGTCGGGAATTGCACGTTGTTGCGACGATCCTGAGCAATACCGAACTGAAGGGTGATCAGGTCATCTTCTCCGGAGTCGCTGGCGGAGAGCAGCTTTCCAGCATCATCCCTGGGCGTCACGTCGATGTCTGCATCTGTGATTTGCACCCGCTGGTACTGAAGACCCAGAGAGGCAACGAAGTCCGGATCAACGAAGACAGACTCAGCAAAGGGACGGGTAAAGGTAATTCCGCCTCCTGTTCGAATCACACGCGGGCGATCGCCATTGGGCAGTCGTACCTCGTCATCCTCGTCTGGCCCCGGTTCAAAGATGGTCGAGATAGACCGACGCCGGAAAACATTAACGGTGTAGGACGTTCGATTCGGGTCACCGCCAATCCAGGGATCGGTAAAGCTCAAATCAAGTAATAGAATTCGCTCACCCAGTTGGACATCTAGGCCAACCCGCTGGTTATTTCCGCCCAAATTTGATTCCTGGTAAGACACCGTACCAAATAGACCACTGGCAGAGCTAACTCCACCTCCAAGGGCAACTGATCCGGTGCTGCTCTCTGTGATATTCACCACCATAAAGGCCTTCTCCGGATCTGCCTCTCCTGGTTCAAGTTGGAGCTGGACATCCTCAAAGATCCCAAGGCCAAAGACTCGACCCAAATCCCGCTGGGCCACGGCCTGGTTAAACACGTCACCGGGTTGCAGTTCAATTTCGCGGGTGATGATGTATTCCTTGGTATTTCCTTCGATGATATTGCCGTCTTCGTCCGTTGCTTCACCGTCTCTGTTGAAGTACTGAACCCGAATATCCTCAATCACACCCTCAGCCACAGTCAACGTAATCGTGCCATCGGCGGTGACTTGAGGGGCTGCAATCACCTGAGCTAGAACATAGCCATTACTTTGATACCAATCATTGATGGTGCGGATCGCTTCTTCAACTTGATTTAAATTGATGGTTTGATTGAGCTGACCCGCAAAAGCTTCATCGATCACCTCTTGGGGCAATACCTGGTTGCCCTCAAACACCACACCCTGCAAAACTGGGTTGGGTTCTACCTGAAAGGTGACTCGTACCCCTAGAGGCGTATCCTCAGGAATTGCCCGTACATTTCGGAAGAGACCAATGGCAAAGATTGAGTTAATGTCCTGTTGTAACTGAGATCGGGTAGTGGGAAAACCTGGCCTGGTTGCAATCGCATCGTAGATTCTGTTTTCCACCTCTTCGTCGTCCACACCTGCCACGACCACCTCTGCTACGAGTACTTGAGGCTCACCAGGTTGTGCGGGGGCTGCCGATGGTGGTTCAATGCCGGGAATCGATGGCTCAGGCTGCAAGTCTGAGGGTAAATCTGAAGGGGGAGCAGGTGATTCTAGATTGGGGTCGGGAACTACTTCTTCAGTCGGGGCAACGTCGTCTGGCAGTTCGGTTGGAACGGATTCAGTTGGAGCGGAGTCGTCTGGCACTTCGGTCGGAACGCCTTGAGTCGGAAATGTGTCGATTTCTGGAGAAATCTCCGATGGCGCACTCTCAATCTCAGATTGAGCCAGAGTGATAGATGGAGTATTGCGATTTAAGGCGACACCATTCAGAGGAAATGCCTTCTCCAGCACCACCTTATTCAAAGCAATATCGGGAATGCCCTCTAATGAAATGGTTCCGAGTTCCCGTAACTGAGCTTCTCCCGGGGCTAGTTCTTCTTCCTCGGAGGCTGTGGTGATTGGTGTTGCAGCAACAGAGTCTGTGGTGGTGGATTCCAGGTGAAATTGCTTTGTTTCTGCCTTATCCAACCGGAGCGGTGCTGAATTCAGGTATTTATCCGGTGCTTTTCCTAGAGCCAACTCCAGGCTGGAGGACGATTCATGGCTCAAGAAATCCCTGGACAGGGCTTTAGCACTTAGAAATTTCTGATGCTGCCCGTCCTGCAACGATTCGACCGCTAAGCGACCAATCTTGGATTGAGGCTTATCCTGTAGCGTGAGGGGCAACGGCTCAAACTGACTCTGGGAAAAGCTAGCCTTTGAGAAGCCTGACTTCGAGAGTTGAATCGTTGACAGCTCAATGGACAAAGGTTGCCCCTTGGATAACTGTCCTTTTGATAACTGTAGCCCTGAACCACTTTTCTCAAATTCTTTCTCCGGTTTCCCCAAAGATGAACTGACAAAATCTGACCCAGAAGTTTCTCCGTCAGCCGCAGCCGACAGACCCAGCGTAGCTGAAACCGCAAAAACGGCAGCTAGAAGAGGAGAGAAGCGCATATGACTATATATTCTCACGTTCCACACACCAAAAGAGCCGTTGACAGGATACCTCCAACGAGGTTACTCAATTCAGAATGAATTCTGTAAACTCGCTAGAACCGTATCTCCGGCAGACAAGACCCGACAAACTGTGAAATTTTACCCTATTATTCCGTTTCCCGAAACTGGGTGATTTAAACCAACATTCTGATTTCACCCCTATATCAATGGTCTTAAACCCTCTCCCCCTCAGATTTGAGCTTTGGTTGAAGCCTGAACCTGTGCCAAAACTCGTTCCAGAACTTGTTGGTAAGCAAATTCTACATTACCCAGGTCATGGCGGAAACGATCTTTGTCTAAAACCCGTTGATCCGGGTCGGTTTGGGTTTGATCCCAAAGGCGGCAGGTATCCGGACTAATTTCATCTGCTAGAACAATCTGCTGGTCTGAAGTTTTGCCAAATTCCAATTTGAAGTCCACCAGGGTAATCTGACAACTATTAAAAAACTCAGTCAGAACTTGATTGATTTTCAGAGATAGGGTTCTAATTTCTGCTAATTCCTCGGACGTGGCGAGCTGCATCAGCAGTAATCGGTCACGGGTGAGCAGGGGATCGCCTAGATCATCATTTTTATAGCAATACTCCACCAGGGTCGGCTCCAGCACCGTGCCCAGAGGAATTCCGGTTTGCTTGCACAGGCTCCACGCTGCAATATTGCGAACAATCACTTCAACCGGGACAATCGTCACCCGTCGCATTCGCATTTCATTCGCCGCTGAGGTTTCGATCCAGTGGGTAGGAATTCCGCGATCCTCTAGCAACTGAAATAGATGGGTTGAGATCGTACAGTTAATCTCTCCTTTTCCGACTATCGTGCCCCGTTTTTGAGCGTTAAAGGCAGTTGCATCATCTTTGTAGTGGGCCAGCAAGACCTCTGGATCATCTGTCTTGTAGATAATCTTTGCTTTGCCTTCGTAGAGTTGTTCCTGGTGAGTCATTGTTCTTTTCTCTGTCTATCCTGTCCGTCAGTTAAAATTATTGAACTATTATGGTAATCCTGTGACGGGTTCTTAAGGATCTTGGTGTTGTTCTAGCGACTCAAACTTAGCTATGTTAGTTGTTCAAAAATTCGGCGGTACATCGGTTGGTTCTGTAGAGCGGATTCAGGCTGTAGCCCAGAGAGTTGCGAAAGCAGCCCAAGAACATTCGGTGGTAGTCGTCGTCTCTGCCATGGGAAAAACGACCGATGGCCTGGTCAAGCTGGCCCACGAAATTTCCAGCACGCCGAATCGCCGAGAGATGGACATGTTACTCTCGACTGGAGAACAGGTCAGCATTGCCCTCCTCAGCATGGCCCTGCAAGAGCTAGGTCAACCCGCAATTTCAATGACAGGGGGCCAGGTGGGGATTGTCACCGAGGCTGAGCATACCCGCGCTCGAATCTTGCATATCAAAACCGAACGCCTGCAACGACACCTGGATCGGGGCAAGGTAGTCGTGGTGGCTGGATTTCAGGGAATTACCGGGCGAGACCTGGAAATTACGACCCTGGGGCGTGGCGGTTCAGCCACTTCAGCCGTCGCGCTGGCGGCAGCTCTACAAGCCGACCAGTGTGAAATCTACACCGATGTTCCTGGGATTCTAACCACAGATCCCCGGATTGTTCCCGAAGCCCAGTTGATGGATCAGATTACCTGCGATGAGATGCTAGAACTGGCTAGCCTGGGAGCCAAAGTCCTCCATCCCCGCGCCGTGGAAATTGCTCGAAATTACGGTATGCCCCTGGTGGTGCGGTCGAGTTGGAGTGATGAACCTGGAACCCGTGTGGTTTCTCCTGCCCGCCAATCTCGACCGCTTGAGGGCTTGGAGCTAACCCATCCGGTAGATGCCGTTGAGCTGGATAGTGATCAGTCCGCTGTTTCCCTACTTCGCGTCCCAGATCGCCCTGGGATTGCCGCCAAGCTGTTCGGGGGCATCGCAACCCAAGACTTAAATGTTGACTTGATCATTCAATCCATCCACGAGAGCAATATCAACGACATCACTTTCACCGTGACACAGGGCTGCTTCAAACCTGCCATCGCCGTGGCTGAGGCCATTCTACCGACCCTGGGCACACTTGAGGAAAAACTGGGCCACCCAGAAGTCAAGGCCGACGATACCCCCATCGCCAAGGTCAGCATTGCAGGGGCAGGCATGATTGGTCGTCCCAAAGTGGCGGCTCAGATGTTCACAGCCCTGGCGGAAGCGGGCATTAATATTCAGATGATCTCTACCTCGGAGGTGAAAGTTAGTTGTGTGGTGGCAGCAGCGGATTGTCAACGGGCGGTTGAAACGCTTCGACACTGCTTTGAGCTAGAAGCAAACGCGGAATCGGTTCAAAATAACGCTCAAACCTCAGACCCCACTCTTCCCGCCGTTCGAGGTGTTGCCCTGGATCGAAATCAAGCTCGCCTGGCCATTCGCTATGTCCCAGATCACCCCGGCAGGGCCGCTCACATTTTTGCTGTGCTAGCCGAACACAATATCAGCGTTGATATGATCATCCAGTCCCAACGGTGTCACCGTGTTGGAGACGTTTTAACCCGTGATATCGCTTTCACCGTGGCCCAGACCGATGCAGATGAGGCAGAGAAACTGCTGCAACAGATTATCACTGAACTGGGTTGCGGAGAATTGGTGGTGAATCGGGCGATCGCCAAAGTCAGTGCCGTGGGAGCTGGAATGGTGAATTTTCCAGGTGTAGCGGCCCGAATGTTCGAGGCTCTGGCCCAGGAACAGATTAATATCTCAATGATTGCGACATCAGAAATTAAGATTAGTTGTGTCGTGGATGAGGCGGAAGGAGTCAAAGCCTTGCAAACGATTCATTCGGCCTTTGGGTTATCCGGTCATTTGAACACGGTCAGCTCTGCGGTAGCTTAGCCATGGTCTTGTCGTTGATCAAAATCTTGATTAGCATTATTAGTGGGTTATTCATGACTAGGGTAACAGCATCACCTCTTTCCTAGTTCTCGGTTAGTACTTGGAATAAGATTTTTTAGTTGGTTTAGGTTTTGAAAGGCTCCAAAGATGGGGCTGTTATTTGGGTTGTAAAAGCTGTTGTAGTTTGTGGTGAGCTAGATTCTCATCGGTGATTTTTCAGTAAAGGAGAGGGTTGATATAGTTCGATCAATTTCCTGAACACTGTATTGATCCTCCCTTGATCTCCCTCTACGAAGGGGACGAATTTGCGTGAGAGTTTTCTAGACCATTAAACGTGAAGGCCACAACTATAGCTGGTTTTGCAATCAACCAACAACCAATAACTAATGACCCATGACAAATAACAAATAACCCTGATTCAGCGGTGCTTCGAAGAATAAACTATGTAGAAACAATTGGAGCGAGTCAGATAATCCAATGGTCATCAAAAGAGTGAATCGACAACGAATTAGAATAAGCTTGGTGAGATTTAGACCGTGGATTAAACCATTTACCATAGCAGCCGGAATTGCAATTTTTTCCGCAATTTTTTCCTCTGCATCCCCTGCACAAGATCTGCAAAGTCAGCTTCCCTGTAGTGCGGTTGATCCTGCGACCACTAATACCTTAGAAAATGCAGTCAATAATCTTTGGGTATTGGTGGCAGCAGTGCTGGTTCTCTCCATGCTATTGGGCTTTGCCATGCTAGAGGCTGGTTTCAATGCAGCCAAAAATACTGTCAACGTTCTCTTCAAAAACGTTGCTGATGCCTGTTTAGGAATCATTATTTACTTTGCCTTTGGCTATGCTCTGATGTACCGCCCAGAGGTAACCTGTGAATCGGCCTACGTCTTGGGAATTCCTGGCTTTATGGGGATTAGCTTGCCTTACATCATGCTCGATACCCTATTTCCCAGGGATGGGGCCGAACATTTGTCGGTTTACATTGATTTCTTCTTCCAAGCGGCCTTTGCCGCTACAACCACAACGATCTGTTCTGGCGCGATCGCAGGTCGAATTAAGCCCTGGGCTTACTTAGTATTAACAGTCATCATCACAGGTCTTGTCTATCCCATCAGCGGATACTGGATTTGGGGTGGCGGTTGGTTAGGCACTTTGGGTTTGCATGATTTTTCCGGTGCTTTAGGAGTACATGCTCTTGGAGGGGGAGCGGCTCTAGCAGTAGTTTTGATCTTAAAACCCCGTGCTGGAAAGTTTGGAGATTGGGAAAAGCTATCTAAAGCTGAGGAGAATCATTTGTCTGGCCATAGCTTGCCCCTTGCTGCCATAGGTATGTTCGTTTTGTGGTTGGGTTGGTACGGCTTTAATGTAGGGAGTGCCTTGGGGATTATCGGAGATGTCAACCTGCGCTCTCCTGAAATTTTGGGCAGAATTGCACTGAATACCACAATTTCAGCCTGTTCCAGTGCCCTCACCGTTATGGTTTATCGCTGGTTCAGGAATAGGTGTAGAATCGACCTCTCCAGTGTTCTCAATGGGATTTTGGGCGGGCTAGTCGCGATTACCGCTGCTTGTGATGTCGTCAGTCCACCCCAATCCTTGATTATCGGGATCTTCGCTGGATTAATTGTGATTGGCGGAGTGAACCTGCTATTTGTCCTCAAAATCGATGATGCGGTCGGCGCGATTCCAGTTCATGGCCTCTGTGGCATGTGGGGTGGACTGGCGGTTGGATGTTTCGGAATTGCCAATATTAATCTTGGCATTCAAATCATAGGCGTATTGCTGATTCCTGCATGGGCCTTCGGTTCTGTATGGTTGTTACTCAGTTTGCTGAACTCTCTTAGCCCCATTAGAGTCTCTGAAGAAGAGGAAATCGGGGGTTTGGATTGGTCAGAGCACGGTGAATATGCCTATCTATCCCTAGAAACACAGGAAGGAACTGATGAATATATCTGAAATGCGGGCGAAAGCCAGTGCTATCAAATCAGGGTTGAGTGAGGCAAATTATGGTAACTTTGCCGAGAAAAATTTTAGAACAGGTCGTCCTGAAGATCTAACCCGTGAGTTTTCGAGGTTGCTCGATAGATTGGAGGACTTGGCAGAGGAAGCTGCCAGCTACTTTCCCCATTCAAAGGTTGACCTGCTGTTCAAAGAAGGCAAGGGGCTATTGAGTGTTCGTCGTAGAGCCGTTAAAAATAGCGACTTCGAGGAGGGAAAGGCCACACTACTCCAGGTGGTTCAGATTATAGAAGAAAATCTATTGGAAGAAGAACGACAGACCCCCTTTGAATCCAACCTCAGTCTGGTTCCAGACAAGCCTCGTCAACATCGTTCCTCGATGATCTTCGTTTCCTACGACGATCCCCAAATCCTGGAGCAAATTGAAACGGTATTCGGAATGCTAGGGGGGCTGGCATCGGAGATGGACAACTTGAAGCCAACGGATCAAAATCAGCTTAATCCCTTGGCAACGGTGAGTTCTAGAATTGATGGAATTCGTTCCTGTGGGAGCGCGATTATCTGTCTGCCTCCTCAAGCGGCTCCAGACAGTTCAGCTAATGTGTTGGCTCACCTGGATCTGGGGGCTTGCTTAGGACTTTTTCCAGAAAGAACGCTGCTAATTCACCGAGAACCTGCACTACCAGAGAATTTGGTTAATGCAGTGGAAACCTTTTATTACGGGGGAAATTTGGATTTCCAGAAAGGCATGGAACTCGCCCGCCAAGTTTTAAAAATCCTGCAACAGGATTAAAAGCGGCAAAACTTAATTGAATCGCCCATTCTCCGAATTCAACCATCCCGAAGTTAGGGATTAGAAGGTACTACGATTCTGTACCTGGATCGCCCGATGCTAAGGAGCATGCTTCGGGAACCGCAACTGTCCCTGTGGGAGGTGATCTTGATCTCTCTGTCAGCTTTCAAACTCAGACATAATGAATCCATGGCGTTAATCAGAAACCCCCATGCTGCAAGTCAATCTCTTACCCGGTGCTGTCAATGAAATTCTTGCCTCAGTAGCAGACACATACTGCCTGACTGAGTCTGATCGATATGGTCTGATGGCAGCGATTCTCAGCGATTCTCTCACTCGCGAGGAGTACGGCTCGATTGATCGTCTGTTGCGTTCAGTCAGACGGGGAACCATCAAGGTCAAATAGAAAAATCAATCAGGAACCACCGGATACAGAGTTCAACACATCAACCTCCGCATATTGCGAGTAGCGAAACTGCTTCAAGGCGTCCAGAAATGCATACACCGCAGGAGAATGCAGACCACTCTTTAAAATTGCTACACCAATGACTCGTTCCAGGTTAGAAGGTAGTTGGCACACTTGCAGTTTGTCCGGAACCGGCTCTGCTGCTAGACGCGGCAGAATCCCTACACCCAAGCCCTGCCTGATCATGCTAATAATCGTTGAATCTTCTCGAACTTGATAGGCAACATTAACCTGAAAATTCTGTTGCTTGAGATAGTTGCGGATGATTTGAGAGCAAGAACTCACGCTTGTCATGATCAAGGGATAGGAAACGAGTTGTTCCCAGGTCAGGTGTGCATTTTCCACTTCAGAATCAGGCGGCAAGAGAACAATGTAGCGATCGCGCAGAACCTCCCAGGCTTCAAATTCATCACTTGTGGGCAGATAAGTAAAGCAGATATCCGCCCGCCCTTCCCGCACCTGCTGTTCCATCTCGGTTGTATCATCCACCTCTGACAGGGTGATGGAAATGCTAGGAAACTGCTGTCGAAATTGGGCAATCACCATTGGCAAAACATGGGTTGCAACGCTGCGAAATGAAACGACTCGAACGGTTCCGCCATGTAATCCTCGCTCTCGGTTGGCCTCCGCCACAATCTGATCAATCAGTCCTTCAATCTGCCGAGCTTGGGCCAGAATCCGCTGACCTACAGGGGTCAGATTAGCGCCATGGCGACCCCGCTGCAGTAGAACAACTCCCAGCTCCTCTTCCAAACTAGCGATCGCATGGCTGATGGTAGATTGAGATAGGTTTAACTGTGAGGCCGCCTCACCAAAGTTTCTACATTCTGCAACAGCGATCAGTGCCCGGAGTTGAGAAAATTTGAGTCGTTGAGGATTCATATTGTCCTTAACATTAGCTAGGGGATGCTGAATCAGACAAGTATCCAATAAATTGATAGTACTCATTTACCCGCAGATTATGACAAAAGAATTTAAGATTCACCAGAAAGTACGAGTGGTGGCACTGCCGGAATACATTAAAACTGCCGAACCAATGCCAATGCTGCGCCCCCCTAACGTAGTCAAGCTGGGGGAAATTGGCATTGTCTTGGATAGGCGACCGGGGGGATATTGGGGAGTTCAGTTTGAGAAAGGTGCTTTTTTAATGGAAAGCCAGTATCTAGAACCCATCAATGAGCCAGAAACCGAGTCACATCTTTCGCATACAGATGTATAGCAGTCACAAATGATTTGTGAAAAGGGTGAAGGGGGCGGTGCCCCCTTCTTGGAAAGTCCCCAAACCCCTCCATAGTACTTTTCATAATTGATTCAGGATTGCTATATCAACCTAAGATGTATCGACCTAAGAGTCGTCAATCATCCTGAGTAAAAATACTCATACAGGGCAACGTCCAATAATTATCTGTAGCCTATGTTACTTTTTTTGACAAAACCTGTCGAATGTTATGTTTCTCTGACCGAATCTCGTTATACTTGTAATAACAGAGACTTATTGCAGCAGATAGGAAAGAGTTATGTTCAATAGAGCTAATCGTAAGGATGTAAAGCAGGTTTCAGCAACACATCGTGCTAACTTGCAAAAGCGTTTGGCCCATCGTTTAGAAGTTGCCAGAGCAAAAGGTGACCAGAACTTGATTCAAATGCTTGAAGCAGAGATGAAAACTCTATAACCTACTAGGTTATGATGATTCTGACGAATGGCGGATTCTGAGTGACCCGCCATTTAAGTTCTTATTAGACTTTATCAATAGACTTTATCAAACGTCTTTCTCTTCAGTTTGTACCCCTTGAATAATCCGAGACAGTTCACTCTTTTCATCTACAGAGATTCGGGTAGGAGAACCGCTAATAATTCGCTCGTAATTACGGAATGAATCGGTAATATGGGGGCCATTTTCGGTAATAGTGTATTCTCGAATGCCCTTATCATGCCAGGAACCTCGCATCTTGAATACATTGATGGCACGGGACATCTGACCTCGAATTTCCACATACTGCAACATAATAATTGTGTCAGTAATGGTCGAAATATGGGAATCCGTAATGGAGTGGGAACCCATGAATTGATCCGTTGTATTGGTGAAGAACCCGGTAATTTCTTCCTGCTTTGCGTAGCCCGTTACCCCGATCACAAACTGACGAAAGGAATTGTTGCTGACACCTCGCGCCAGGGCCGATAGGGAATCAATCGCAATCCGTGAGGGATTAAATTCAGAGATTTCGGATATGATGATTAGCAGGTGATCCTCTAATCCTGCTGATTCTGGATAGGTGCAGAGAATTTTTAATAATCCCTTTTGCTCCATTTCCTCAAAGTTGATTCCCCAGGAACTGGCATTGCGAAGTAACTGCGCCCTGGATTCCTCATAGGCAAACAGGATTGCCCGTTCATTGTTTTGGCAGGCATTTTCCAGGAACGTGCTGACCAACAGGGTTTTTCCGGTTCCTGTAGCTCCCGTTGCCAAAATAATCGAATCCTTGAAAAAGCCACCACCGCACATTTCGTCCAGAGTAGGGTTCCCCGAAGAAACGCGCACATTGGAAGACCGTTGAGTTAGGCGCATTGCACCCAGCGGGAAGATGCTGATGCCTTGATTTGTGATCGTAAAGGGATATTCTCCCTTCATGTGAGTGGTTCCCCGCAGTTTTAGGATCTCGATACTGCGACGGCGACGTTCCCCTTCCAAAACGTTGCGCGAGATCATTACATTATCGGAAACGAATTCCTCCACCCCAAACCGAGCAATTGGGCCGTACTCTGCTTCCCGTTCAGTCGTCATAATCGTGGTTGCCCCGACCTGCTTCAAACGGGCCACCAACCGAAAAATCTCCCGTCGCACGACACCTGCCGCATCATACTGCTGGAACACGGCTGTAACAGAGTCAATCGAGACCCGTTTTGCCTTATACTTGCGAATTGCGTACTGGATTCGCTCGATCAAAGCCGACAAATCGAAATTACCCACAATATCCTGCCCTTCTGGATCGGGAGAGGCATCTAGAATAAAGAGCTTACCCTGTTCAATCAGATTCTGTAAGTCCCAGTTAAAGCTGGAAGCATTCTTAATAATGTCGCTAGGAGACTCTTCGAAGGTGACAAAGATGCCGGGCTCATCGAAGTAGGTAATGCCGTTGTAGAGAAACTGAACCGCAAACAAGGTCTTCCCGGTTCCAGAAGTCCCACTGACTAAAGTTGTTCGACCGAGAGGCATTCCACCATGACTGATGTCATCAAACCCTTCAATCATGGTGCGGATCTTTTGAACACCAATTAGCTTGCGACCGCTTGATTTACCGTCTTGAATGACTTCGCTCATGTTGGGGGGGTGAAACACAGGTGCTCAGTTACCGAAGTGCCCTAAGTCACGCACTGTGAGGTTACAGATTTTGATTGCGACAGAAACCCTATTATATAGTGCCTTGCGCTTTCGGAGAAAAATAGAGAGGCTAAAGACAGCTTTATGGCAATCTATGACGCTGCGTGAGGAACGTGGGACGAATTTTGTCGCTCTATCTTCAGCGAGGTTTTTCAATGATTGGGGCTATCTTGCAAATTCATAGCCTTGTCCTCCAGTTCTTCATAGAGCAGATCAAGGCCGATCAGAACGCGCTCACGATCCGACAGATCGCCGATAATCTTGCGAACAGGTGGCGGCAAAATTTTAGACAAGGTTGGAGTGGCCAAAATCTTGTCCTCTTCAGCCAGTTGCGGATTTTTCAGCACGTCAATCACTTTCAGTGCATAGACCCCTTGAAATTCCTGCTCCAAAATATCTTTGAGTGTCTTCAGAGCACGGACTGAATTAGGGGTATTGCCAGCAACATAAAGCTTAAGGACGTAGGTTTTCTTCACAGGACTCATAGGTCGTTACCGAATCGTTTCTAAAACTTAACTTCCAGAAAGCAAGCTGAGCAAATTTGTAAACTTATTCATAGATTTGGCAAGCATCTGGCCAAAATAGATCGCTCCTAACATCTGCCCAGTGATTCGTTGACGAGCTTCACCCGCCTTGAACAATACAATTGTATGAAACAATCGACCTTGTTCTTTCAATGACAGCCTCAGAAACCCCCACATCATTCCTCGAAATCGGTAAAGCAACAACTGAGCAGGCCTTGCAGGTCTTTGACAGCCTGAAACCTATAGACCTGGACTTCATGCTGGGTCGCTGGCGGGGCTTGGGGCTTCACACCGCCCATCCGATGGATGGTCTTCTAGAAGCTTCAAACTGGTATGGCAAAGAATTCATCGATCCTGAGACGGTTCATCCGTTACTGTTTTTGGATTACGAAGGAAAAATCATCCAGGTTGCACCTCATCCCATCGCAATGCACTGGGTCTTGAAGTTGCCAGTACTCAAAAACGATGTTTTGCAACTATTATCTCCGTTGGTCAATTTGTTGCTAAAAACGGAAGATAGCCAGGCAAGACTGCGAATGATGGAATACCGAGGCAAGGTCAGCGCCACAATGATCTATGACTACTTACCGATTCATGATGCCTTTAGACAAGTGGATAATAATACTGTTCTGGGAGTCATGGATTTCAAAACGCTACCCCAACCCCTCTTTTTTCTGCTTGAGCGGTGCTTTGAGTAATCTGTTAAGCAACTAGAAAGGGGATCAGTTGCAAATAAATTGCATTAGCAAGTCCAGGGAAACAGATCAATTCCTGCTGAGTTTCAGGCATGAAAGGTCTAGTTATACGAGTAAAAAAATACTCTCCTTCAGTTTGTCAGGGGCATTTTGATCCTCAAAATAGCTCACTAACAATACTTTTTCTCAATAAGCTAACCCATTAGAATTGTGCTGAAATATCTGTTAGACTAACTCATAAGTTAAGTCAATATCCGTGAATACCTAATTCACTTTACGAGAGTTCATTTTTATGAGAACTCAGGCAAGTCGCTTTAGCGGTTTCTTTTTACTTAATGTTTTACTGAACTTCGTGAGCGACCTTTCACCCTTAATTGTCTGTGGGCTTAAATGTAACTTGCAGGTTATGACTCTAGAACAGAGGTAAATGGTTTTGGCAGATCAATCCCATAGCAGCACGACTCACCCAATGCAAGTGACTTGCCAGATTAGTTGGGAAGTATGGCAAGCCCTTCAGCAGCAATGTGTTAAAAACGGAACAGTACCCTCAGACATTTTAGAAAGGTTAGTTAGGAACTATCTCGATACCGCTACAACTCCTGATCTACCAGAAATCAGCTTCACTTCACAACCCATTCCCTCTGAATCGAGTCTGGATCAGCTCGTCAGTTACTATGTCCAGCAGAAGGTTGAGAAGTTTCTTGACCAGAAGCTAGAGGTTCAACTATCCAGCTTATTCGAACATTATTTTAAGCTCCACCTGAAACGTTCAGTTGAGCAAAAACTTCAAACTACTTTTCCCGCTTCGGAAACGGAGAAACCGAACTCTAATAACAATCAGACAGATTCCCAGGACTTACATTCATCAACAGTGGATACTGCTCCAGAGAACATCTTCAAGAATTCCCAGACTTCAGCGTCGTCAGGGGAAACTGTCTCTGAGTTGACCGACTCCAAAGCAACCGACTCCGAAGCTGCCGTTTCTAAAGCTGCTGTTTCTGAGACGTCAAATTCCAAGCCAATTCTCAAAACAGCGAAAGAATTAGCTGAGATTTTACGTGTTTCAGCGCCCTACATTGCAACTTTGAATCGAATTGGAGACCTGGAAAAACGAGGCTGGCAGGATTCAGGTCAGCGACGGGGCAAAACTGTTCTCTACAAACCCATTCACTAAAAGGACAGAAAAATAATTCAAGAATTAAGCGATAATACTCACTATTGTCTACACAACGTTTCCAATGCTGCTGGAGTGCGAAAGATGGCGGCGCAGCGCGCCATAGCCTTCCAAGCCTCTACCTCACCAGACCTGAAGATGTTACAAAACACCAAGCCACTTCTAAAAGTTAGCTTAAAATTTGGTCGATTCTAGATAGATGTCCTTTAAATAGAAGGTACAGAGTGACACGTACATTGTGGTCTAACCTCGCTTACACTCGATGCCATCACACTTAGGAAGGATGATTTATGGTACAAGCACAAGTTCCGCCAGCATCCTCAGATCCAATGGATCAGGGTCAGTATCTTGACCGAGACTGTACGACGCTCTCCCGTCACGTCCTGCAACAACTCCAGAGTTTCTCAGCAGAAGCTCAGGATATCAGTGCGTTGATGAATCGGATTGGTCTGGCTGGAAAGTTAATTGCTCGGCGGCTCAGTCGGGCAGGTCTGGTGGACGATGCGCTTGGATTCACAGGGGCGGAAAACGTTCAGGGTGAAGCCGTCAAAAAGATGGATTTGTATTCCAACGAGGTGTTCATTTCTGTTTTTCATCAAAGTGGCCTGGTTTGTCGTCTGGCCTCTGAGGAAATGGAGAAGCCCTATTACATTCCAGAGAACTGCCCTGTCGGTCGCTATACCTTGCTATACGATCCTCTGGATGGTTCATCCAACCTGGACACAAATTTGAACGTTGGCTCCATCTTCGCCATCCGTCAGCAGGAAGGAGTTGATGAGGACGGCACAGCCAAGGATTTGTTGCAGAATGGCCATAAGCAAATTGGGGCGGGATACATTCTGTACGGGCCGAGTACGTTGCTGGTTTACTCGATTGGCAAAGGGGTTCATTCCTTTACGCTTGATCCGTCCCTGGGAGAATTTATTCTCGCCGATGAGAATATCAGGGTTCCAGAACACGGCCCGGTCTACAGTGTGAATGAGGGAAACTTCTGGCAGTGGGAAGAATCCATTCGAGATTATGCCCGTTATGTTCACCGACATGAAGGGTATACGGCACGCTACAGCGGTGCATTAGTGGGTGATATTCACAGAATTTTGTATCAGGGTGGGGTGTTTCTCTATCCTGGCACGGTTAAAAAACCAGAAGGGAAACTGCGACTTCTCTATGAGTCCGCCCCCATGGCATTTCTGATCGAACAAGCAGGGGGCAAAGCAACAACGGGAATGCAATCCATCATGGATTTTGAGCCTGAGAAGTTGCACCAGCGAACACCTTTGATCATTGGCAGTCCCGAAGATGTGGATCTGGTGGTGTCGTTTATCAATGATCGAGAACGCCGAGGACAGTAAACCTATCAACTAAGGATTATGACAACGAACCATTTGATCGAAATCAAGGATCTAGGTCAGAGCATCTGGATGGATAACCTGAGTCGGGATTTGATTGAGTCGGGAGATCTGAAACAGATGATCACTGACAAGGGAATTCGAGGCATCACTTCCAATCCAGCCATCTTTGAAAAGGCGATCAAAGGAAATGCCATCTATGACAAGGATATCGCTGAGGGAATTTCTCAGAACAAGTCCGTGATGGAAATCTATGAATCCCTGGTCTTTGAAGATATTCGCAATGCCTGCGACATTTTCAAGCCCGTTTATGACCAAACTGAAGGTCTAGATGGCTACATCAGCATTGAAGTTCCTCCTACGATTGCCCAGGATACTGAGAGTACTGTTCAAGAAGCAATCCGCTACTACAAGGCAATTGATCGGGAAAATGTCATGATCAAAATTCCCGGCACGCCCGAAGGATTACCTGCGGTGGAACGAGTTATCGCTGAAGGGATCAACGTAAATGTGACGCTGTTGTTCTCCGTTCAGAGCTATATCGATACGGCCTGGGCCTATATCAAAGGATTAGAGGCTCGTGTTGAAAAAGATCAGGACATCAGCAAAATTGCTTCCGTTGCTAGCTTCTTCCTCAGCCGTATTGATGTCAAGATCGACAAGATGATCGATCAGAAATTGGCTGGAATTGATGACATGAATCAGAAGGCTAAGTTGGAGAAGATCAAGGGCAAGATTGCGATCGCCAACGCTAAAGTTGCCTATCAGGAATACAAGAAAATCATCCAAACCGACCGCTGGAAGGCACTTTCTGCAAAGGGAGCCAGTGTTCAACGTCTGCTCTGGGCTAGCACCAGCACCAAGAATCCTGACTACAGCGATGTAATGTACGTTGACGAACTGATTGGGCCAAACACAGTCAATACTCTGCCTCCTTCCACGATTGATGCCTGTGCGGATCACTGTGATGTTGAAAATCGGGTGGAGTCCAACGTTGAAGAAGCCAATCAGTTGATTGCAAGCCTGCAAGATCCCACCGTTGAAATCGACCTGGATCAGGTGATGGATGAGCTATTAACTGAAGGAATTGATAAGTTCATCAAGCCCTTTGAATCCCTGATGGGTTCCCTAGAGGAGAAGACCCAACAGTTAACTCCTGTGGGTTAGTCGAAATCTGGTCAACACCCAGTAGCTCCCCCCCTTTCTCCAGGCGCAAAGCGGCTTCTTGTTGGAGAGAGGGGGGATTAAGTGGGATCGGTGCAGAACCCCCTAGTTCCATCCTGTGGTTGACGATAACAAGCCTTTTCAGATTTTTAAGGTTCAAGAAGATAGGAGACGTGAGCAACTGAGGATTCCTCTGCTTATACTCCCTTCCCCTTCGGAAGGCCATTGCCCTTTCAGGAAAAGGGGGCGATGGTATCCCCAGATTACGGGTGTTTCTCATCCGAAAAATCTCTCAAAACCCGATAATTTCTTATTAAAAAAAACTAAAGATTCCTGGAGATCAGAGTTTGGTTATTTAAGGTTTAGTTATTTTGAGGAAGGCCAAATATGGCGTCCAAAAGGTTGGTGGTTTTGTAGGATAGGTAAAGAATTTTCTCAGAATTTCAGAAAGGCTTAACCCCAAGAAGTTTGCCAGAGCAAATCTAGAGTTTACAGACGAACTTGCTATTAAACGAAAGGAACGCTAAATGGTTGTTTTATTAGAAAATCCACTCAGAGTCGGTCTACAGCAGGACAAGGTTCCCGAACCCCAGATCCTGACCATCTTTGGAGCATCTGGCGATTTGACACAACGTAAATTGGTTCCAGCGCTCTATCAGATGCGTTTGGAGCGAAAGCTGCCTCCGGAACTCACGATTGTTGGTGTGGCGCGGCGTGATTGGAGCCATGACTATTTCCGGGAGCAGATGCGAATCGGCGTTGAGGAATTTGGGGGAGGCCTGCAAGCGGAAGAACTCTGGAATGAGTTTGCCCAGGGATTGTTCTACTGTCCCGGCAATATGGATGATCCTGAGAGTTATCAAAAGCTCAAAGCGTTTCTGGCAGAACTTGATGAGAAACGTGGAACCCGTGGAAATCGAGTATTTTACCTGTCCGTCGCGCCTCGATTCTTTGGGGAAGCAACCCAACAGTTGGGGGCTGCAGGCATGTTGGAAGACCCCGGTAAGCACCGTCTAGTCATTGAAAAGCCCTTTGGTCGTGATTTGGGTTCTGCTCAGGTCTTGAACAGAGTGGTGAAGCATGGCTGTGATGAGAAGCAAGTTTATCGCATCGACCACTACCACGGCAAAGAAACCGTCCAGAACTTGATGGTATTCCGATTTGCCAATGCGATTTTTGAACCCCTGTGGAATCGTCAGTTTGTTGACCACGTTCAAATTACCGTAGCAGAGACGGTGGGATTAGAAGGTCGAGCGGGATACTACGAAACGGCTGGAGCCTTGCGCGATATGGTACAGAACCACCTGATGCAGGTTTTCTCCCTCACGGCTATGGAACCGCCAAACTCTCTGGATGCCGATGCCATCCGGACAGAAAAGGTAAAGGCAGTACAGGCAACTCGATTGGCCGACATAACGAATCTAGACAAAGCAGCCGTCAGAGGTCAGTACACTGCTGGCTGGATGAAAGGGCAGCAAGTTCCAGGCTATCGAGACGAAGAGGGAGCTAGTCCCGAATCCACCACAGCCACCTATGCTGCATTGAAACTTTATGTTGATAACTGGCGCTGGAAGGGCGTTCCCTTCTACTTGAGAACCGGAAAGCGGATGCCCAAGAAGGTTTCAGAAATTGCGATTCAGTTTAAGGAAGTGCCATTCCTGATGTTCCAATCCGCCAGTAAGCAAGCGAATCCGAATGTTCTGGCCCTGAGACTTCAGCCAAATGAAGGCGTTTCCATGCGATTCGAGGTGAAGACCCCTGGAACTTCCCTACGAACCCGTTCGGTGGATATGGACTTTCGCTATGATGCAGCCTTTGGTAAGCCCAGTACCGATGCCTACGCCAGACTGCTAATTGACTGTATGCTCGGCGATCAAACGCTATTTACCCGTGATGATGAGGTGGAAGCCTCCTGGAAGATGTTAACGCCTGTTCTAGAAGCATGGGATGCACCTGCTCCACCCGACGCGATTCCCTTCTATGAAGCAGGAACCTGGGAACCCGTTGAGGCCGAGTTATTGCTCAATCGAGATGGACGCCGCTGGCGACGGTTGTAGAGTTTGAGAATGTAGAGTTTGAGAATGTGGAGTTTAAGAATTTCTATTGAACTCAGCACTCAGCCACTCATCTAACCCCTGAAATCTAACCCCTGAAACCTATACACAGCAAAGCATTAATGAATACACCACTTGTTGCACTCCAAAGACCCAAGGATATCTCTCTCAGCGAGATTGAAGCAGAACTCAATAATATCTGGTTGAGCCAGAGGGCCGACGATGGCAAAACGGCAGCAGTTGCGATTCGAGCCGCCACCTTTAGCATGGTGATCTACGAACCAGAAGAATTCCAGCAACTTCTGGCAGGACTCAGTTTCTACAAGGGTGCAATTGACGGAATTCATGGTGAGGCCACCCGCGACGCAATTCGAGATGCTCAAAAAGCCTATGGTCTCAGCATTACTGGGCGGGTGGACACATTGACCTTAGAAAAATTGCGGGAAGAATTAAACAAACTGCCGGACAAACACAAGACCTTCTCTAATCTAGATGGTCGAGGATTCAGCATTAATGAAACCATTGCTGCCCAGAATCCCTGCCGTATCGTCACAGTATCTCCCACCCTCGGCGAGGATACAGGAGTAACTGCTCAAGTTTCAGCCTATTGCCCCATTCAGAAGAAACAGGACACACTGGTCTGTGCAGAATACATCACCCTGCAAGGTACAAAAGATGCGATGGAGCGCGTGAGTGATGTGGTGGCTTCCCTGATGATTTCTGATCTGCCCCGCTTCGGCTGGTGGAAAGCAACACCTAATCCCGACCAAGACCTGTTCAAGCGTCTGGCCAGTGCGAGTAACTGTGTGATTGTAGATTCGTGTTATTTCAGCGATCCAGAATCGGAACTGCTCAAAATGCAGGAGTTAATTGAGCAGGAAACCTACATTGCTGATCTAAATTGGCATCGCCTCTCCCCCTGGCAGGAACTGGCGGCTGAAGCCTACGACCCGCCAGAAAGGCGGGAGGCCCTGACCTACATTGATAATGTTTCCATTGACTACGAAAAGGGCAATGCCGCTCAAGCCCTAATGTATTTGGGTTGGCTAGCCAGCCGCCTGGAGTGGAGTCCAGTTTCCTTCGAGGAAGAGGGTGGAGACTACGACTTGAAATATGCCAAGTTCACCAGTGCCGACGGCAAGGAGATCACGGCGGAGCTAGCTGCACTTCCGATTGCGGATGTGGGAGAGATTCCAGGGGACTTAGTCGGTGTTCGATTGGTGTCTACCTGCAATCCGGATGCGGACTGTTGCACAATTCTGTGTTCTGAAACCACTGGATGTATGCGCATGGAAGCGGGGGGCAGCGCCCAGTCCTGCCGCACCGAACAGGTGACCTCTGCCTCTGACCAAAAGGCGGAATCCTTGATGACTCAGCAACTTCAACGCTGGGGACGCAATGTTCTCTACGAAGAAAGCTTGTCAATGACGGCTCAGATTCTCAAGCTGAGAAATTCGTAATGCAGCGTTTCTTACACTACTAATGGCGTAGGGGGTTAGTAGCGCGGCAGGTTACCAACTCTGAAGTCTGTACCTCACGTGATTGACAATGGGCCAAATCCATTTCGGTAACCTCCTCCTATCAATATTCCCCGGATGGAGGTGGCATGCTCCACGGGTTGCATTCTGAATTGCCACTGTTCATCTCCAGCACGAATTCTGACTGGAGTCCACGGGAGTTGGATTCCAGCCTGATAACTTAGTATGGTATCTGGAGAAAAAGCAATGAACTTCCTTGATCCCTGAGATCTGAGGCCAAGCTGCGTTGCATCTATAGTTTACGCAAATTCAATCCATGTCGAACTCAAACGTGTCTCTAACCTATCCTGAAACAGCTCGCAGTGATCAAGTCGATGTTTACCATGGCAAGTCCGTTGCTGATCCCTACCGTTGGCTGGAAGATAGCAATTCTGAAGCCACACAGAACTGGATTGAAGCCCAGAATCAGGTCACCTTTGGCTATCTCAAGCAAATTCCAGCCCGTGATCAACTACAGCAGCGTCTAACTCAGCTCTGGGACTTTGAAAAATACGGTACGCCCTTCAAGCGGGGCGATCGCTACTTCTACTTCAAAAATGATGGCCTACAGAATCAGTCTGTTCTGTACGTTCTAGAAAATCTGGATGCGGAACCGGAAGTCCTGCTCGATCCGAATTTGTTATCTGAAGACGGTACCGTTGCCCTGTCTCGCATTGCCATCAGCGAAGACGGGAACTTGATGGCCTACAGTCTTTCCAGTTCAGGCTCCGACTGGCAGGAGTGGAAAGTTCGAGACATTCAAACTAAGCAGGACTTATCCGATCACATCAAGTGGAGTAAATTTGCCGGAGCCGCCTGGACACACGACCACAAGGGCTTCTTCTACTGTCGCTACGATGAACCAAAAGCAGAAAATCAGTTTGAGGCGGAGAACTACTACCATAAAGTGTTCTATCATCGCCTCGGAACCTCACAATCAGAAGACATACTGGTTTATGAACGCCCTGATCAAAAAGAGTGGTTATTCAGGGCTGGGGTGACAGAAGATGGGCAAGTCCTAATCATTTCAGTTTCCCAGGGAACTGATCCAAAGAATCTGCTGTTCTACAAAGATTTAACTCAACCCGATGCTCCCATCGTTGAGCTAATTCCAGAATTTGAAGCAGAATACGACTTCATCGAACGGGACGGCTCCGTATTCTGGTTGCAAACGGATTCAAATGCGCCTCGCAGTAAGGTGATCAGCATTAATATCGATACCCAGGAACGTCAGGAAATTATCCCGGAAGCCGAAGAAACTCTTCAGGGGGTGGGCGTTCTAAACTATCAATTCGTCGCCTTTTATCTCAAGGACGCCCATACTCAAATTCGGATTTTTGATCTAGATGGCACGTTTGTTCGGGAAGTAGAATTGCCCGGAATTGGTTCAGCGGGGGGATTCGGTGGGAAAAAAGCAGACACTGAAACGTTCTATTCCTATCGAAGTTTCACCACTCCTTCAACCATCTACCTCTACGACATGACCACGGGAGAAAGCACCCTCTATCGTCAGCCGCAAATTGAGATTAATTCAGACGATTACGAAACTAAGCAGATTTTTTATACCAGTAAAGATGGGACACGAGTGCCCATGTTCATCACTCATAGAAAAGGGCTAGAACTGAATGGGAATAACCCCACGATTCTCTACGGCTACGGTGGCTTTGGCGCATCGCTCACCCCAAGCTTTTCAATTAGCCGCATGGTGTGGTTAGAAATGGGAGGGGTTCATGTCGTTCCCAATATTCGCGGCGGCGGCGAGTATGGTGAAGACTGGCATCAGGCCGGAACAAAACTCAACAAGCAGAATGTTTTTGATGATTTCATCGCAGCTGCTGAATGGCTGACCGAAAACCGTTACACCCGTTCTGAAAAATTGGCGATTTCTGG
This sequence comes from Microcoleaceae cyanobacterium, assembly GCA_050331715.1. Lineage (GTDB taxonomy): Bacteria > Cyanobacteriota > Cyanobacteriia > Cyanobacteriales > Microcoleaceae > JBHJGO01. The sequence continues at coordinate 15,074 of JBHJGO010000046.1, read as the reverse complement.
TGGTAGTAATGGCGGTTTATTAGTGGGAGCCTGTATGATACAGCGACCGGAATTGTTCGGCGCTGCACTCCCGGCGGTGGGTGTGATGGATATGTTGCGGTTTCATAAATTCACCATTGGTTGGGCCTGGTGTTCGGACTATGGTTCCCCGGAGAATCCCGAAGAATTTGAAGCACTCTATGCCTATTCTCCCCTACATAATCTAAAACCAAATGCCTATCCCGCCACCCTGGTAACCACCGCTGACCATGATGATCGAGTGGTTCCTGCCCATAGTTTTAAATTTATCTCGGCTTTGCAGGCGGCTCAAACCGATGATCAGCCGGTTCTGATTCGGATTGAGACGAAGGCAGGACATGGGGCAGGTAAACCGACTGCAAAGATCATTGAAGAGTTGGCGGATGAATTTGCGTTTTTGGTGAAAACCTTTGGCATGAGTCCGGATCTTGGGTAATCTGAGATTACTGTCCAGAGTTCTGTTCAACGATGTAAGCTAGTGGTCTGTCAATCTTATGCTGTGTTTGCTGTCATTTCTGCATAGGTGGGAATCCAGGCAGCTCACCAGCGCCGCTCACGAGTTTGAATCGACAAACCACTAGTGAATCAATTCAACCTTTGCGACTTACCCTCGCTCTCTTTTCAGGAAAGGCAATTTCTCCCAGCCACAAGTGGTGTCTATTTCATTTGCGACCGGATGAACCGGGTGGTTTATATTGGTCAGTCCCGCAATATGAAAATGCGTCTCAAGTCTCACAATAAAGGGCAATCCTGGCATCAATATACTATCCGGTTTCTAAAATGTCCTACTGAGCAATTGCTGGAGGTAGAGCAGTTTATGATCAGACGATTTCAGCCTATCCAAAATAAATTTATTCGTCAGTCGATTGCGCCTGTAAAGCTACCCTCGGTAGATATTCAAGATCGTTACAAATTTGGTATTAAATCTCGATTGCAGCGGATGAAACTGAAGTCATCCTATCAACCTCTATCGTCAATCCAGACCCTAAAACAAAACATCCTAGTCGATTAAAGTCTTCCACAAATAATGCACCCGTAATGGATGTCCTACGAAAAGGATTCAATGAAAGCCTGATTTAGCTTGTCTGCGATGGTTGAAGCATAGGCCTCAAACATTTCAAGCGGGGGAATAAACTTGATACTATCCAACGCATTGAATAATCTTGTGTAGAGTGTTCTATCATGTTTTATACAGCTTGCAATTGTATCAATATTGACTCGAAATATCAGATGAATTGCGACTTGTAGATTATCGGTTTCAATTGATCGATAAAAATCGATAGTGATCATATCAGGTGTGAAATCATTCTGTATAAAACCCAATTCATATCGTGATGTCATAACTGTTTTTTCGACTCGCTATACGTCGAACTATAACAGACACTTTGAATTGTAGAAAGATAATCGTAAAAATATTTTGTCACTAAAATACTGTATAGCAATCACAAGTGATTTGTCAGAAGGGGGTGGAGGAGGCGTTCCCCCTCCTTGGGGACTTCGTCCCCGAACCCCTCCATAGGTTTTCTCATAACTGATTTATGATTGCTATGTATAGCATTTCCAGCGCTGGCGGAATCAGGGTGGATCGCAATGCAAATGATTCGTAAAAAAAAGGAAAGGGAGCGTTGCTCCCCTACGCGATTAAAAATCCGCTATCAGTTATCAGTTTGGGTGGAGAAACCAAGCTTCTCGACCCACAAATTAAGGCTTTAAAATTGTCTCCCTCTGCACAGTCAAATCGTTCCTCAATTGATCTAGAAGCCCATCGCTTTAGCGACCGAATCAATATTGGGAGCAATTCCTGTACGAAGTTGATTGTTGCTGTGTTTCACCGCAGTATCTGGATCCTTCAAGCCATTGCCCGTGAGAACGCAAACAACCCTTGCTCCGGCAGGGACTTGATCCTTAACCTTGAGCAACCCGGCCACGGAAATGGCACTGGCCGGCTCACAGAAAATTCCCTCTTGGGAACTGAGCAATCGGTAGGCCGCTAGAATCTCTTCGTCAGAAATTGCCGTAAAGCTTCCCTGACTCGCTTCTTGGGCCGCGATCGCCAACTTCCAACTGGCAGGATTACCGATGCGAATGGCCGTAGCAATGGTTTCTGGATGAGTGATAGGGTAGCCAGAGACCAGAGGTGCTGATCCAGACGCTTGAAAGCCCATCATCTGAGGTAGGCGAGTACATCGATTGACCGCGTGATACTGACAGAATCCCATCCAGTAAGCCGTGATATTGCCAGCATTTCCCACGGGAATACACAACCAGTCCGGTGCATCCCCCAACGCATCCACAACCTCAAATGCTCCAGTCTTCTGTCCCTCCAAACGATAGGGATTCACTGAATTGACTAGGGTAACGGGGTAGTGTTTTCCAGCAGCTCGAACGGTCTCCAGGGCCTGATCAAAGTTCCCTTGAATCGCGAGAACCTCTGCACCATAAACCAGGGCCTGCGCTAATTTACCCAGGGCAACATAACCATCGGGAACGACGACAAATACTTTCAGTCCAGCGCGGCGAGCGTAGGCAGCGGCAGCGGCAGAGGTATTTCCTGTGCTGGCACAAATCACTGCCTTTGCCCCTGCTTCTTTGGCTTTGGAGATTGCCATGGTCATGCCTCGATCCTTAAAGCTTCCAGTCGGATTAAGGCCATCGTACTTAACGTAGACTTGAACGTCTCGACCAATTTGCTGAGCAATGGTTGGAACGGGGAGGAGAGGAGTATTGCCCTCCTGAAGGGTGACAACCGGGGTGGCCTCTGTGACCGGAAGAAAAGAACGATACGCTTCAATCAGACCGGGCCAGTTATTCAGTCTGACTTGTGGAGCATGGGAAATTACAGTCATGTTGATTCAACTACCTTTCTCAATCCCAGTCTATCGCTACATTTATGAGGTTTCCGCCAAATTGGAAATAAATTTAAGAATGTTGTGTAGTGCACATTCCTGGCCTGAGTTAATACATGATTCACCCTTCGATTAGAAAAATAAAACTGTTCGTATCCGATTTACTCAATGTTTGGGAACACCTTAAGGTATATTAAGAAGCTGATAACAAACAGAGTATAGATACCTAGCGAGGTTCTGGGCCAAGTGCTAATGACAAACTATTCTGCTACCCTGACGCGTCCAAGCGTCTATAAAGATATCGAGATCTACAGCCGTGATGAGTCCGCTGAGATGTCAAGTGCTGTTCTCTCATCACCTTATACTGTGATTCAACAGGTGAAGTTTTTGCACCTGCAGGCAGAGGTAGAAACGCTGCTTCTTCAGCTTCAGTCCTTGCGGACTAATGCTAATTAGTGATCGGGGCAGAATCTCAACAGAACAGTTAGACTATCAGAATGTGATACTGCTTGCTCATCCTGAGTAGCAATATTAGGTCGTCAACCTTCACTCAAGTGATGCAAAAGTGTACGGAGGCAGCATATCCCGGCTTCAGCGTCGTGATTACGACCTATAATCGTCTGGCTCTACTGGGACGAGCGATTGATTCTGCGTTGCAGCAGACGGTTCCCTGTGAGGTCGTCGTTGTAGATGACTGTTGTGATGATGGCACAGCGGAGTATATGCAGAGCCGAGTTGCTGAGCTGCATGCAGCCGGAGATCATCGACTGATCTACCATCGCAATGCTGTCAACAGTGGTCACTCGGAGTCGATGAATCAGGGGGTCACGGTCGCATCTGGAGAATGGATTAAGCCCCTAGACGACGACGATTATCTAGCACCTGACTGCCTGGAAGAAATGCAGAAGGCTATTGACACCTATAACCTTCAGGTGAGGGACAATCCGACCCATGACCGCCAAAGTCAGGTTGTTATTTGTTCGTGCAGAGCAGCCCAGGTTGACCCAGATCAGAATGAAATCGGAAAGACTCGAGTTTTTGGGCCGGGTAAAGTTTTCTGTATCCCACAGGTGGACATTCACTTTGGAATGCTGCTGGATCAGGTTCCTTTTGGGACGCCCGCCCAGGTTGCCTATCGTCGAGATGCGTTTATAGAGTCTGGGGGATGGGATTCCTACTTCGATGTGAACTGTGATGATATTGATTCCTGGATTCGGATTGCTGAGCTAGGTGATGCAATTTTTCTCAATCAATGCCTGGCATACCGCACGGTTTGGCCTGGGGCCTACAATCAGACGTTTCCCTATCAGACCCGACTGGAAACCAATATCAAGATGAAGGAAAAGATTTATCCCTTGATTCACGACAAGTATCGGCAGCACTTACCCAAATTTTCTGAGATAGAGCATTATCTGGGCTTGCATTGGGCATTTGTTGCTTTGAAAAGGGCTAATGTCGTAAAAGCTTTTCAGATTGCTACCCCAGCTTCATTATTCTCATTGTCAGCCTGGAAGTTGTTAATTGGTGGGATCGCAACTCGTCAGTGTCAGCAGTTCTCGATTCCCTTACAATCAACTGACGATTCCCAGGCAGACTATCTCTCAAATCAGTTACAGCCGGATCAATCTGAACTCAGCGAACAACAGGTTCGCTACTTGAGAGAGTTGGAAATTTACACGCTTTTGCATCAGGGCTTGAGGAAAGTTCAGAACGGAAAAGTTCAGGATGGTTTGAAGCAAATTCTGCCGTTTAGCTTTTCTCTAACGGGCTGGAAACTACTCATTAGCATTTTGTTGTCCTATGATGCAGAGGAGGATTTCTCAATCCAGAAGTTGGTCTTGATTGAATAAGTTGCAACCCTATGACTATCGCTGCTCTAAATTGGTCTGAACTCGAAACCCTGGCGGATTTTCAGATCGATCCCGTGAATGGGCCAACCAATGCCCAAGCCCGCTTACGCCTATTCAATCAAACTGAATCTGATATTCGAGTTACCCTCTATCGGGATAACCATGCATGGTGTCCCTATTGTCAGAAGGTTTGGCTGTGGCTAGAGGAGAAACAAGTCCCCTATCGGATTCAGAAGGTAACGATGTTCTGCTATGGCACAAAGGAAGCGTGGTACAAGCGGAAGGTATCGTCGGGAATGTTGCCTGCCATTGAACTGGATGGTCAGGTCATTACAGAAAGTGATGATATTTTGTATGCCCTAGAACAGACCTATGCCCCCCTGAAATTCGGCCTGGATCACCCTTCTGTGTTTCCCCTGCGGCAGCTAGAACGATTACTCTTTCGAGCTTGGTGCAGTTGGCTGTGTTACCCAACCCGTTCGTCGCGGGAAGAACAACGGAATCGAGAACAATTTATTGCGGTTGTCCAAAAGGTCGAAGCAGCCCTGAGTCAAACACCTGGCCCCTACTTTTTAGAGGACTTCAGTACGGCTGATGTGGTCTTCGTACCCTACGTGGAACGGATGAATGCTAGCCTGTATTACTACAAAGGATATTCACTGCGGGAAGAAAATCCTCAGCTTTCAATCTGGTTTGATGGGCTGGAGAGTCGCTCAACTTATCGCGGCACTCAGAGCGATTTCCATACTCACGTTCACGATTTACCACCTCAGATGGGAGGCTGCTGGGAAAACGAGGCAGCCCAAACTCGCTTGAATCAAAACCGTGTGGATCATGGCCCCTGGTTTGGTCTTCCAGATGTTGCCTATCCTGAACCAGCAACGTCCTGTGCAGAAGCGCTACAGCGAGTGATTAAGCATCGGAAAAATATTATCCGGGTCAATCCAGCACCAGATGAGCTGTTTGATGAGGCATTGCGCTGTGCCTTGACCCACATGATGACAAAGGAGATCTGTGTTCCGCCCCAGGGGTCTGATCCGGCCCTGCGGTATTTGCGCGATCGCATTAATGTCCCCCGCGATATGTCGATCTATGCGGCAAAAAGATTACGAGCAGCTTTAGAGGAAACCGCAGCATTGGTGGGCGATGGTCAGGGGCCAGCCATTCCCGTACGTCATCGACGAGACCAAGATCCGGCAGAATTTGCCAAGGTTTCCTAGAGATGCATCAAGATCAAGTCAGGAGGCCATTGCTGATTAACCAGCGATTCTAGCGTGTGTTCAGTGTCTATTCGGTTTTTTCTCGCAGCCCAGGAAGGAAACGTATCACTTCCCATCTCAACTCTCGACTCAAGATGAGATGACATGGTCAGTTCGAGGTTGGGTCACGTATCTCACTACACTGTAGTCAACCTTTAGTAACTGTTAAAGCCATTGAAATCACTGATCCAGGCGGTGCGATGCTGACCGCCCTGATTGGCTTGCCAAACCCGTCCACTATTTACATCCAAGCAAGTCAACCAACCCCGGCCATAGGCCCAGGTATCAATACAAACCGCATGACCTAAATTCAGGGGACGACCACTCTTCTGGCTGGTATGACCACAAACCATAGTTTTGCCAGAACGATGACGAGAGGGACACTTGAACTTTTGCCAGAACAACATCTGAGGCGGCTGTTGGTTCAGGGGAAGATTCGGATAGGCATTGGCGTGAACGAAGAAGTGTGAAGTTGTCTCCCACCAATCCACGCAAATCTTCTCAATAAAATGCCAGTGTTCATCAGGAATAACGGCCAAGTTCCTACGATCCGCTTTAGAGTAGGAGGCCAGCGTTTCCTTTCCACCCGCTGATAGCCAGTGATGTAGGGCAAAGGGCTGGGAACGCTTTGCCCGGATCATCATTAGCTCATGGTTTCCTCGGAGTGCGACCAGTTGACCTTTTTGATGCAGCGACATCAACCGCTCGATTACCCCCTTAGAATCTGGCCCTCGATCTATATAATCTCCCAACGTCACTAATCTGTCTTGAGGTTGCAAGCGAACCTGTGCCATCAAGGTATCCCATGCTGCTGAACAACCATGTATATCCCCGACCGCTAAAACTCTTGCAGCTCTGCGAACATTAGTCATGAACCACGACAGGCGTTCCTACTGAGGCCCACTCGAACAGCCACTCGGCATGGTTAACTGCAACATTTGTGCAGCCGTGGCTGACAGGAGTCCCAAACCTATTATGCCAATAAGCCCCATGAATTGCCATGCCACCATCGTAGTACATGGTGTAGGGGACATCTGGAACGTCATAATCCTCACCCTGCATTCGAGCTTCCACGTGCTTAGTTTGGATTTCAAACGTCCCCTTGCGAGTCGGAGTTGAGGCTTTTCCTGTGGAAACAATCACTGCATAAACGGGCTTATTGCCCTCCCAGGCAACTAATCGTTGCCGAGTTAAATCAATCTCGATCCAGCGATCCGGAGACTGCTGCAATTCCAGCATTCGATAGGCGATTACATCCTGAAATTCATTGGCGGAGGTTGGCTGTGGAGCCTGCAACCAGGTCACGAACCCCATGGCTGCTGCGATAGTCAGTGCTTGAAAAGATTGCAATTTGTGCCAGCTCATCACACTATTCCCTAAGAAAATTGCTATTTACCCTTAAATTAACATTGGCTTCCTGAAATATCCGGCATTTCCCACGATCTTTGAATAAATATTGAGCAAGTGTTCTACTTCATACGCGATGAAATTGTTTCAAGAAACTGAGCCGTTCGCTGGGTAATGGCTGGCCAATTTTCCGTTTCAACCAAAGATTTAGGAAAAAAATCGCTGGATAACCCAACGGCAACTGCTCCCACCGCCAAAAAGCCTTGAGCATTGTCAAATCGAATTCCCCCCGTTGGGATCAGGGGAATCTGACCCAGCGGCCCCTTTAAGCTCTTAAGATAGGTTGCGCCTCCCAGGGCAGAAATGGGAAAGACCTTGACGCAATCGGCCCCAGCCTGCCAAGCTGTAACAATTTCGGTGGGGGAAAAGGCTCCCGGTACAATAGGAACTCCAGCCTGGTTGGCTGCTCGAATCAATTGGGAATTGGTATGCGGCGAAAATAGAAATTGCGATCCAGCATCCACCGCCCGTTGCAGATCTTCTAGGGTAAGCAGAGTTCCAGCACCAATCACAGATTCGGGGAAATCTGAGCGCAATTGAGCAATTAGTTGCTCTGGAAATTCGCTATTCCAGGTAATTTCAACTAACTGAACTCCTCCTTGAATGACTGACTTTGCCATCTGCCATCCGATGTGGAACTGAGGCGAACGGATGACAGCGATCACTCGATATTTCTGTAACAGTCGAATCCAGTCTAAACAAGCCATTGATCGAAAAGAAGATGGGTACTAAAAGACCCACCTTGTTGAGTAATGTTATACGTTTTCTCCATAGAGTTAGGTAGCGTAACTACTTAGCGCTATGTGTAATCACTGTCGGGTATCGGTTAGATTAGCTTGATGTAGATTAGCATTATCCAGAGTTGCACCTGCTAAATCAGATGCACTCAAATTTGCTCCACTGAGATTTGCGTTCGTCAAATTCGCATCCCGCAAATTTACCCCACTCACATCAAAACCATATGTACTCCCCTCTTGCAGCTTGACCTGGCCTAGCATCTGAATAGATTGCTTAGCATCCTTCAGATTCGCGCCTGTCAAATCCGCACTTTCCATATTTGCGCCAATCAAGTTTGACTGACCCAGGTCAGCATTCTTCAAATTGGCAATGACTAAACCCGCCAGACTCAAATCCGCCCCGGTTAGTCGAGCGTTGGTTAAGTTCGCACCGTGCAGTTTGGATGCCACCAAGCTACTTCCTGATAAATTTGCCTCAACCAGGCTGGCGCGAAGCAAGGTTGCTTCGTTCAAGTTTGCGCCAACTAGATTTGCCCCATCAAGATTGGCCGATTCCAGATTTGCACCTTGAAGGTCAACTCCTGACAACTGAGCACCGCTCAGGTCACATCCTACACAACTCTTCGTTTCGAGTAGCCGCTGCAGATGTGTCGGATCTTCGGCAATTGCGGGAACTGCCCAGCTTCCGGTTACCAGCAATGCTATGGTGGCTAATGCTACAGACTTCATATGCCCACCCTCAATAAGCTTGGTATTCTTTAATACTATGGGCTATTCTACCGGAATGGGATATGAGTCGAGTCTTCCTCTGGTGTGATCTTGCAGAAAGCCTTGGGTGACGAGAATCACAACCCCGTAAAGATTTCTGAACCAGGCTCTCAGCTTAGGGAACTGGACAAAAAACTGAATTATTAAATCTGCTGAAATATCGATCATGCCTCCACTACCCGGCGGACTAGGGTCGCCAGCTGTTCCGCACTATCGGTAACCGCCAGGGACGCGGTAGCTTTGGACATTGACTGCAATAGGTCAGGAGAGGATAACCAGTGGGCAATCTTGTCAGCTAAAAGCTGAGGCGTTAGATCGGCCTGCTGTACCATTAACGCTGCCCCTGCATCTGCAAAGGTTCGGGCATTATAAGTCTGATGGTCTTCTGCGGCATAGGGATAGGGAATTAGGAATGAAGGAGTATGCGTAACTGCTAGCTCCGTTAGAGTTCCTGCGCCAGAGCGACTAATCGCTAACGTTGCCCGCTGAAACAAGGCCGCCATGTTGCCAAAAAAGGGCATCTCCAAATACTGAGGATGGTTCAATTGCCCCACATCTGGATCGTTCTCTCCAGTTAAGTGAACAACCCAAGCCCCTAACTCGAACCAAGCAGGTGCCGCTTGCCGAACCAATTGATTCACGGCCACGGCCCCTTGACTTCCCCCAATTACAACAATCACAGGTGCTGCCGACGGAATATCAAAGGGCAGGGGTTCAGGCTGTGAGAGAAAGTCTGACCGGACAGGGGTACCGACTGTAATCGTTTGCCTCGCTCTAGGTAAATATTGGGCAGTATCCTGAAACCCCAGGGCCACCATATTGCACTGGGAACTCAGAAATCGTGTGACCTTTCCAGGTAACACATTCGATTCGTGCAGGATAGTGGGCAATCCTAGCCATCGCGCTGCTAGAATTGCTGGGGCAGCAATGTATCCTCCGGTGGTAAAAACGCCCTGAAATTGTCCCTGTTTCAGCAAACGGCGCACCTGGAGAGTCGAGCTGACAAACCGAGCGAGAATTCCAATTGTTGAGAGACCCCGCTTTTGAAACCCTTCGACTCGCACAGTATGTAGTGGGTACTGTTTGGGAACCAGAGAAGTCTCCAGACGGTCAGGAACTCCTAACCATTCAATTTCATAACCCTGGAGTTGGGCAGCAGTGGCGATCGCTGGAAATAGATGACCTCCGGTACCACTCGCAGCAATCAGTAGTCGCTTTGACATCTCAGTCGATTCCTGTCTATCGGGAACTCGCTAACGCATGGAAACGTAAGGTTTACGATACCATGAACTCAGGACAAGAAATCCTTGAGGTTAGATTGATCCCCTCCCTTCTCTGTTATTTTGGTGTTCTCCTTGCTCCTGATCCGGAAAACCTCAAATCAACTTCTGACAAACTTAACTTATGTCTGTTTTCCAAACCTTACGTCGTCAATCGGTCTCATTTGTACTGGCTAGCTTTACCGGACTGGTTCCTCTTTCTGTTAGTTTAAGCGTTGATTTTCTCCATCCAATTCCAGCACTTGCCCAGACGACAGATACCTCTACGGAACAACCTTCTGACACCACTTCAGATCAAACTTCAGAACCCGCCCCCGACGCACTGGTACAGGTTATTGAAGGTCTCAATCGTGCTGCAAACGACCAAGACATAGACGCTGTCATGGCCTTCTATGGTTCTGAGTTTATGAATTCAGATGGTTTGAACCACGAAGCGCTGGAGGAGGGGCTGGTTCAGTTTTGGCAGCGGTGTACAACCCTGGAATATCAGACCAATTTGAAATCCTGGAAGCAGGAAGGAGCGGCAATTGTTGCGGTGACCGAGACCCAAATCTTTGCAACCGAGAAACTAGATGGACGCGAACTGGCTCTGAGCGCGGTCATCACTTCAGAACAACGAGTTGAGAATGGCAAGATTGTTCAGCAGCAAATCTTAATGGAAGAAACCCAATTCCGCTCAGGGGAAGAACCGCCCACCGTCACCTTTGATCTCCCCAAAACTGTAGGCACTGAAGCAAAATTTGACATTGATGTGGTGATTCAGGAACCGTTAAACCGGGATCTCTTGCTGGGTACTGTTGTGGAAGAACCTGTCCGACCTCGTGGGTATTTTGTCTCAGCTCCCTTTCAATTGGAGCAGCTATCTGCTGGTGGTCTTTTCAAGCTGGGTGAGGCTCCCAGCACCCCCCAGACCAACTGGGTGTCGGCGATCCTGATTCGACCTGGCGGTATGACCGCTGTTACCCGTCGTTTACAGGTTGTGGAGGAGAATTGAAAAAATACCGGGGGACGAGATTGTCTCCTGGGTTAATCCTCTTAAGTTCAAGGATTTAATATCGAAATTGACCGAATAATCTGGGGTGGCGAATCATCTGAATCGGTTCGATCAATCGTGAGTTGTGTCGGCTTACACTGTTCCACCGTGACTTGCTGTATGACTGCTTTTTCCTGCTCCAAATCCTCAATGTATCCCGCTCGATGGGCCTCTGCTTCACAGGCTATCAGGAACGGGCCAAAGTAGTAAGTGCAGGCTGGATATTCGGTCTCGATTTTGATCCAAAAGGCAAGCCCCACACAATCCATAATGTTCGTCAAATACTCTTTCATATGCAGATCTATGTCCAAAAAACAATAGTTGAAATTCCTGAACTAGTGTGCTCATATAGCAATCACAAATGATTTGTGAAAAGGGGGTGAAGGGGGCGTTGCTCCCCTCCTGGAAAGTCCCCAAACCCCTCCACAGTGCTTATCATGATTGATTCAGGATTGCTATATTGCACAACCTAAATCAAAAAACTAAAGCAAGTAATAGTCTAAGACCCAGTCGTTTTTTCTTTTGTTTGAAAACTTGGAACGGATAACTCAGAGCACTCAATCAACCCCAAACACTTTCCAGAAGGGATACCTTCTCCCCTCTTTCCAAACCTGAAATATTACGTCACAATTCTAGTGCAAATCTTAACATGATTTCAGAGTCTCACTATACACTTTCGATATTGAATTCAATATCAATCCATTCTTCGTTAAATATGGGCCAGTTGTAATGCAGTTTTAATCAGGCAGCAGGGAATATATTGCTGCCCGTCATCAGCTCAGGTCAGGAGGTTTCAGGGGTCGGATACGGACTGGTCAATTTTTCTAACTGTTGAACCAGCAGGCTGAGGAATAGGCCCACATCCGTCACAACGCCAACGGACTCTACGGAGCCGCGATCGCTGAGTTTAGTGACAACGGCTGGATTGATATCGACACAAACCATCTTGACCCCAGCTGGAGTCATATTACCCACGCCAATCGAGTGCAACATTGTAGACAGCATCAGGATCATATCTGTGCCCCGCAGCAACTCCGCGTATTCCTCCTGGGCTTTAATTAAGTCCATTTGGGTGTCAGGCAGTGGGCCATCATCCCGAATCGATCCCGCCAGGGCAAAGGGAATCCCTCGCTGTACGCATTCGTACATAACGCCCTGGGTCAGAACACCCTGTTTCACGGCTTCGGTAATACTGCCGTATCGTCGAATGGTATTAATCACCTTTAAATGATGGCGATGACCCCCTTTCACGGCAATTCCCTGCTTCATGTCGACACCCAGAGAGGTTCCCATGAGCGCCTGCTCGATATCATGAACCGCAATCGCGTTGCCTCCTAGCAATCCATGGACATAGCCTTCTCGAATTAGCCAGGATAAATTTTCAGCTCCACCCGTATGAATCACCACTGGCCCGGCAGTAACGACCGCCTTGCCGCCACAATCTCTGACTTGTCGTAGCTCCCAAGCTACTTGCTCCACAATCAATTCAACCCGCCGCTCACTGGAGACCCCAGCAGACATGAAGCTAAATTCTTGGGTATTTCGCTGCTCCCGGGACTCGGTTTTACGAACCGTCCGAATTCCAGTCACATCCACCACAACCTGTTCTCCGATTTGCAAGTCCCGCAGTACTTTACAACGAGCCGTTAATCCCGTTGCAGTTTGGGTCACGGCAATGGCTCCATCCATTCGTTGGTTCTGTACTTTGATCCATTCTCCATTGACTCGAATTTCTGTGGGATAAATCGTTGTTACGTAGAAGTCATCTGGAGCGACCCCGGCCAGTTCTACGGGTTTGAGTCGGACATCTTGCGTTTCTTCTTCGACGGTAACAGCCCCAATGTCAATCAACTGACTCATGATTTCTTCCATCACATCATGGGATGGGGCAGAGGCTCGTATCACAGCTGAGGAGGTACTTTGGCGCTGTTCTCCCAGCTCAAATCGCTGGACTTGGAAGCTGCCGCCCCCCTCAACAATCGAGTCGAGGGCTTGGTTGATCAGGCCCGCATCTAACAAATGTCCTTCTAACCGAATGGTGCGGCTCTCCACCTGAACAGCAGCACAGCGATCTTCAATCACAGGCTCAGTTACCCGTAGCGTGAGACACTTTGCCGCCCCCCCTGCTTTGAGAAATTCTGTTAGGGGCGTTTCGATCACCTGGAAACCTGCTGCGGTGAGACGATTCCTCAAATCAGCACTGATTTTATTCAGGATGATTGTTTGATTGACGTTAACTGCATTGCAGGCGAAGGTCACCGCATCTGGCTCCTCCACCACAATCCGTTTCTCCGGAGCCACGCGCATCTCAATCAAGCGATTGGAATAACTATCAAAGGCAGGGGGGTAGTAGAGCAGATACCCTCCGCTCAGCGGACAGAAACAGGTGTCAAGATGGTAGAACCGTTCGTCCATCAGACGCAGGGAGAGCACCTCGACATTCAACCATTCTGCTAGTAAAGGGTGGGAATCAAGTTCAGAGCGGAAGCCATATCCTGCCCAGAGATACCGTCCTTCCCGATCAAACAAGGCATCTCCAGCCCCTTCAAACGGCAGCTCACGGGGTAGCTCATGGACGGCGAATCCTTGATCCTCAAACCACGTTTTAAAATAGGGTTCCTCTCCCTGGCGCTCCCGATGGTAGAAACAACTGAGAACAACCGTTTGATCCAGCACTAAACCCGCATTGGCTGTAAACACCATGTCCGGCCATCCCTTTTGGGGTTGTACCAGGTCAACCACCGCATGATCTTTGATTAGGTGGTGGAGTTGATGCCACTGTTCAACAGCGCGATCACGGGAAGACCTATGAATATTGCCCTCCATCCATGGATTAATCACATAATCCACATCGTAGTGATCTGGAGAGCACATCAAAAAACGAATTGAGTCAGTCATGTCACTGCAAACACAGGAATATTGGGTATTGTAAGCCCTAATCCTATCATGATTCAGCAATTGACTATTCTTAAATATTTGCACCCCTAGACAAATTGTTCTCAACAATCTTTGTAGAGCAGAACAGCTAGAGTAGAGCAACCATCTTGCAGAAAAGAGTCTTGAAATCTAAGGTTAACTGCGGTAGTTATTTGCAGTTATTACTTGGAACAGTATTGATCACACGATTGGTAGCACACCCTGATGGAGAAAGAGTAGGCCCGTAGCGTACGAACTGAAAACTCGATTAAACCTAAGAATTAGATTCAGAGGGCTGAACAGCAATTGCATCAGGAAAAGAGTAGCTCAGCATGTATTCACGCAAATCCATTGTATTGAAGCTGACCTCTGATGTTACCTGAGTTTGTTGAACAGTCGCTTCAGTAATCGCTTGGGTACGACGTTCCAGGTAAGAAATGGGAACAACAATTGGCCAGAGCATAGAAGCAAGTCCTAGAACAAACCATGATTGACCATCAGCCTTAGATGTTGAATTGTCTCTGAGAAAAGCACCTAGATAAACTGCGAAATTAAGAGCTGCTACAACAGAGTAACCTTTGATGAGTAACGCTAGAATCATATTTAAACCTCTAAGTTATCGGGAGTGATCCATCAAAGTTTCAAGTTCGATATATAGACTTGGTTGATGTTATGCTTACTTTAGCAACTTCTCTAAAGGCAGCACATCCGTTAATTTGCGATTCTTTTTAGGAAATTGAATTAATTACTCTCAAAAAATGTGTAGAAATACGTAGGGGTTTTCTGGTAAGGTTTAAAGCCTAATATTAGTCGTTATACCAGGGCTATTTCATTCTAAAAAGAGTCTTGAGCGTGTTAAGACCAAAACTAGCAAAGCGTTGAGCTTGAGCCATATTTTTGAAACCCTGTTCTCGATATAAGTTGAGGGCAAAGTTGCGTGCGATAGCCCAAATTTGTATC
>JBHJGO010000045.1:0-9368 GCA_050331715.1 Microcoleaceae cyanobacterium | reverse complement strand
ACCGTTACATAGGGCAAATTGAGTAGAGTATCAAGATGTATATCCATGAGAGGTGTTGACTAATATTGTATCTCAGTATACCATCCTCCCCCTTGATACGGAAGAGCCAACCGATTTGCGAGGCGCAAATTTAGATAGCATGGATTTGAGCTATGCTAATCTAGCCCAAGCCGATTTGAATCAAGCAACCTTGCGGGAAACAAATTTAGAGGGTGCAATTTTAACTGAAGCGAATTGTATTGGTGCAAATTTCACCAGAGCAAAGCTAACAGCAGCGTGTTTAGAAGCGTGGAATATTGATAGCACAACGGTTTTGGAAGATATTGATTGCGATTTTGTATTTCTGTTGCAGGAACCTGATGCTAGAGGCAACCGCGAACGCCGTCCTCATGATCCAGACACCGTTTTTCAGTCAGGGGACTTTGAAAAACTCTATCGACAGATTATGAATACGGTCGAGATTCTGCTTCGAAATGGCATGAATCCTGATGCGTTTCGGCAGGCATTTCAACAACTAATGTCAGAACATCCGGAGATTGACTACAATTCCATCCAGTCAATTGAGAAAAAAGGCGATGATGTTTTAGTGAAGATTGCTGTTCCTGAAGAAACCGACAAGGGAGAGGTTGAACATCAGTTTCGAGCAGTCTATGAAGCCAGGTTAGCGGCTGCCGAAGACAGGGCGCGTTTGGCAGATCGTTACAATCAAGATTTAGTCGAACTTCTGAAGTTAAAAGTTAGTCAACCGCTCACAATTAGTCAAAGTCAAGGAGATGTCAAAGTGTCAAACAATCCTAATAGTTTTTCCATTTCTAATGCTAGCGATGTTCAGGTGACTCAAGGAGATAACAATTTTGCAGCGAAAGGCGACAACAGTACCTTTGTTCAGGGAGACAACAACCAAATTCATCAAGGCGTTGATTCTGAACAAATTACTCCTCAGCAAGTTGTTGAACTTCTGGCCTACTTAGAAAGCCGCATCCAAAATCTACCCGAATTCCCCGCCGCCGAACGAGAAAAGTCAACCACCCGATTGGCCTCTGCCAAAGTTGAAGCCCAGGAAACCGAACCCGACAAAGAATCGATTGCCAAGAATTTAAAGCGAGTGAATGAAAGCCTGAAGGAAGCTAGCACCACTAGCCAGGGAATCAAGGAATTTATCCAGGAAGTGGCTCCAACTGTTGTAAAGATTGCCGGATGGTTGGGAACGGCAGCAGGTTCGATCTGGATGGTTTAATTCCTCGGTCTACGTCAATCGGTTTCCTCCTGGGATTAGATCGAGACTCGGCGCTGGTGGCTCATATCTTCGACGAACGCAATGAAGGCTGTCTCCAGTCGGTAAAAATTCTATAGAATTTTAGAAGTGATTGAAAGTTGACGCGTCCCACACAACTTCGATCAAATTTACTTCCATCAAACGTACTAAATCCACCATGACAAGTTCTCAAACTTCAACCACTTCATCTCAGACCGTTGAGCTGGCTCCGAGCTACGTTCTGCCTGCCGTAATTTTACTAGGTGGGTTGGCCATTATTTTGATTCAGACATGGATTGGCTTGATCGTTGCCATTTTTGGTATCTTTCTGATGATTCAGGCGGCAACAATTCGGTTGCAGTTTACAGAAACCGCCCTGGATGTCTGTCGGTCTGGCAAGCTGATTCGGAATTTTCCCTACAAAGATTGGCTGAATTGGGAAATTTTCTGGTCACCTGTACCGATTTTGTTTTACTTCAAAGAAGTCAATAGCATTCACTTTCTTCCCATGCTGTTCCAGCCAGAAAGCCTGAAGTCTTGCCTGGAAGAACGTTGTGGGAACCTTAAAGCAGATAACAGCGAGAACTAAGCTCGATCCGACTCAAAAAATTTCTGGAGCTGCTTCTCAATTTGTACCGCGCTGGCGCGAGGGGACATTCGGGGCAAGGTTTCCTCCGTACCGTCTATGCGGCGACGTCGCAGTACAGGAATTTCGTACTGATATGCTTGAAACCAAGGCTCAGAGGTGGTGATATCCCGAATTTCAAGCTCAATCTGGCAATTGGTCTGGGGATTTGCCTGAATTTGCTCTAGCTTTTCCTGCAATCCCTCACAGAGATGACAACCCGGCTTGCTGTAGAGGATAAGATCCATCACTAATCTGAGTTATTAACCATTTATCTATATTCCTTGACCCAAGTCCATCGAAGCCGGAATCGGGGTATGGGAGGCCAGATCATAGCGATCGCCATAGGACAGGACATGAATTCTGAGATTAAACAGACTCAGAGGTTTAGTCGCATCAATACGATTTGCATTTGTGTAAGAAACCTGACTGGTGTCAACCACTGTAATCGTGCCTTTGCCAATGACCCGCAATTGATTGCTGTCCTCAAACAGGGCACAGGTGTCCTCATCAATGCCCAACCCAATTTGATTGGGGTAGGATGCGACTGCACTGAGCAAACGAGACAAGCGATTCCGATTGGAGAAATGTTGATCCACAATAATACGGGGTAAAACTCCTAGCCCAGTTGCCATATCCACCAAAGCTCGATTCGGCGATTCACCGCTGCCGCCTCCAGCAATCATGTGATGGCTCATTACCGCTGCGCCTGCACTCGTTCCAGCTAGGGCAATCTTACCGCTCTGAGCTGCCATGCGAATTTTGTCCATTAGAACGGTATCAGCAAGCAAACTGTATAGCCGAAGCTGATCGCCACCCGTCATAAAAACTCCTGTACAGGTTTCAAGGAAGGAGTGCCACTCAACCTGCTCACAGTGATGCCGCTCTCGAATATCGAAGACCTTGATCTCCTGCGCTCCCATCTCACTAAAGATTTTGCTGTAGCGTTCTCCCTGGGCTTCCGGTTCCCGTGAAGCACAAGGAACAATTGCTAACTGAGCAGCCGACGATCCCGCTCGATGAAAAAAGGTTTGAAGAATCTCTCGCCCGTGTACTTTATCTTCAGCCCCACCGATAACCAGGATGGACGTATGAGTGCGAGAGGAATTCATCTGTTCTAGGCTGTATGAAGTCAACTGCTGCATTATTCTATGAACTAAACTGAGCGAACGAAAACTGGTCTGCAACTACTGGCGGCTTTCGTCAAGTATTATGTAGCAACTACAAGAATTTTACCCTATTGCCCTTAAGCAACCCTTAATCTGATTCGTAAGGAATCTTAACCCAGTGCGGTTCGATATTATCACTCTATTCCCTGATTTCTTCACAACTCCCCTCGCCTCTGGAATTTTGGGTCGGGCCTTGGCCAAAGGAATTGCCGAGATTCACCTCACGAATCCGCGAGACTTCACCACCGACAAACACCATCGAGTTGACGATGAGCCCTATGGCGGGGGTGTTGGCATGGTGCTGAAGCCAGAACCCATATTTGCTGCCGTTGAATCTCTGCCCCAATTGCCCCGGCGGGAGATAATCCTGTTGACACCCCAAGGGGAAGTTTTGCATCAGAAATTATTTAGAGAATTTGCCCAGAATTGGGATCAATTGGTCTTGCTGTGTGGCCACTATGAAGGGATTGATGAACGAGTAACGGCGCTGGTGACGCGTGAAATTTCTCTGGGAGATTTTGTTCTTACCAGCGGAGAAATTCCAGCCCTTACTATCGTGAACGGTGTGACTCGCCTGCTACCCGGCACGGTGGGCAAGGTGGAATCCCTGGAAGCTGACAGTTTCGAAGATGGCCTACTCGACTACCCCCACTACACCCGCCCTCCAGAATTTCGGGGCATGCAAGTTCCAGAAGTTCTACTCTCCGGTAATCACGCAGCCATTGCCGAATGGCGACACCAACAGCAACTACAACGCACCAGAGAACGGCGCCCTGACCTGATCGATAAGCAGCAGCAAACACCGAACAACGAATAACAAATCACCAATGCTAAACAACAACCGTATACTAAAAACTATATGCTCCATCTGAATTTGAGGCAGATCCCATGGTGATAAACCAGAGTACGAACACAGCAGTCCCGTCCGGCCAGAGAAGCCGCGATGTTCAAATTGCGCCCGTGGGCCGTGACACTCTAGTGTTTCGCTCCCGTACCTGGGATCGGCTGAAGTTTGAGGTTGAGTACTCCCTGAAACGCGGAACAACCGCCAATAGCTATCTGATTCAAGCTGAGAAAACAGCCATAATTGACCCCCCTGGAGAGTCCTTTACGGAAAACTATCTAGCAACAGTTGGAGAACGGTTGCCTTGGGAACGGCTTGATTACGTTATTCTGGGACATTTCAATGCCAATCGAGCTGCTACTCTGAAGGGAATTCTGGCTCAGGCTCCTCAGATCGAGTTTGTTTGCTCAAATCCCGCTGCAATTGCGTTGCAGGAGTACTTCAGTGATCAATCTCCTAAAATCAAAACGGTTAAGGGAGGAGAAACCCTGGATTTGGGGCAGGGCCATGAGCTACAGTTTGTAATCGCCCCCACACCCCGCTGGCCTGGTGGACTCCTCACCTACGATCCCGCAACTCAGATTCTCTTCACGGATAAGTTTTTTGGTGCACACGTTTGTGGAGATCAGGTATTTGATGAAGGTTGGTCAATCTATCAGGAAGATCGGCAGTTTTACTACGACTCGCTCCATGCGGCTCAGGCTCAGAAGGTTTTAGGCATTCTTGAAAAAATTGCTGACCTGCCAGAGATTAAGCTCTACGCCACGGGTCACGGGCCACTCGTACGATATGGTCTGACGGAACTAACCCATCTCTATCAGGACTGGAGTAATCAGCAAAAGTCCAAGGCTCAAACTGTTGCGTTGTTCTATGCTTCGGCCTATGGAAATACTGCCACCGTTGCCCAGGCGCTGGCACGAGGTCTGACCCGTGCTGGCATAGCCGTAGACTCGATCAATTGCGAACATGCCAAACCCGACGAGATTCAAGCAACAATTGAGAAGTGCGATGGGTTTATTATTGGTTCTCCGACCCTGGGCGGTCATGCCCCCACCCAAATTCAAACGGCCCTGGGCATTATTCTCGACAAAGCCTCAACCCAGAAATTGGCTGGCGTCTTTGGTTCCTTTGGCTGGAGTGGTGAAGCGATTGATATCCTTGCAAGCAAGCTCAAGGATGCTGGTTTCAAGTTTGGCTTTGAACCGATTCGGGTCAAGTTTAAGCCGACAGATGTCACGATTCAAACCTGTGAGGAGACCGCCATTGACTTTGCACAGATGTTAAAGCGTGCTCAAAAGCGTCAGGCTCCCCGTTCTAGTTCCACCATCGCGGTTGGGGCAGATCGAACGGCTCAGGCAGTTGGTCGGTTGGTGGGTTCTCTCTGTGTCATGTCCTGTCGGCGGGACGACGTTCAAAGTGCGATGCTGGCCTCTTGGGTTTCTCAAGCCACGTTTAATCCACCGGGATTGACGGTTGCTGTGGCCAGGGATCGGGCATTGGAATCTCTGACCTACAGTGGCGATCGCTTTGTCCTGAATATTCTGGAGGAGGGCAGCGCTCTCGGCAAACATTTCATGAAGCGATTTGCGCCGGGAGAGGATCGGTTTGCTGATCTGGAGACGGAAGAGGCAGAGAATGGTTGTTTGATTTTGAAAGATGCTCTGGCCTATTTGCAATGTGAGGTCAAGCAACGGATGGAATGTGGGGATCATTGGGTGATCTATGCCACAGTGAGCAAGGGTCAGGTCTTCAATTCCGATGGCGTAACGGCGGTGCATTATCGGAAGACTGGGTCGCATTATTAGTTATTGGTCATTGGTTGTTGGTTTATGAGCCAGGTTTTTCCTCCGGTGGTTTCGATTCGTTATGCTGGGTCGGAGGATTTGATTCGGGTTTTGCGAGTTCAGATTGATGCGCTTCGTACTCTCTGTGTTAGCGACTACACGCCGCAGCAGATTGAAGCTTTGATTGAGCGGAATATTCGGCATTCTAGCTTTGGAGGTTCTCGTAATGAAATTACTCTGGTGGCGGAGGTAGATGGGGTTGTCGGGGGTTGTGCTACTCTGATGGGCTATCGAATTACTGCAATTTACGTTCATCCCCAATTTGCCCGCAAAGGAATTGGCACTCAATTGCTCGTCGGCCTGGAACAAATGGCCATGAATAACAGGGTCAATACTCTCAGAGTTGCTGCTTCCTTCAACGCTAAATCTTTCTACCAAGCCAATGGTTATCAATTGGTTAGCCAATCTCATTTTTTGACTAATGAGGGTTTACAGATTCCCTATCTCAATATGAGAAAACATCTATAGCAATCACAAATAATTTGTGAAATAGGGGTAAAGGGGGCGTTGCCCTTTTTTGGAAAGTCCCCAAACCCCTTTACTTTTAGCGTGTTTGATTTAGGACTGCTAAATAGCAATTTCCAATTGCGTGAAGTATGGATTTGAGCAGCGTTGGAAACACTAATTTATGTGAAGAAAAAGTCTACTGCATAGCACCCAATATACCTCCCTATATTTCTGAGTGTGGATGGAGGTGAGCGTTTTCCATGTCTCATCGATCCGCTAGCAAACACCGTTGTGTCAGCAACGATATTTTACTTAGGACAGACCTTATGACCTCTTTGTTTGGAACAAACGACCAGGATAATCTATTGGGTAGTGACTTCGATGACTCTATTTTTGGCCTGGATGGTAATGATGTAATTCGAGGCGGTGGCGGTAATGACAGTTTGCTGGGTGGCCCTGGCGATGATGCTTTAACCGGAAATAGTGCCAACGCTGTAACTGGCGCTCTAGGAAATGACTTCTTGTTTGCGGGAAAAGGGGATGACAGACTGGATGGTCTAGGGGGCATTGATATTCTCTTCGGCGATATCGGTGTTGATTCAGTCTTTGGTGGTGATGGCGATGACCAAGTCTTTGGTAACCAGAATGAGGATACCCTAGACGGAGGTAATGGAAATGACAGCCTGTACGGTGGTCAGGGGAATGACAGCATCCGAGGAGATCTGGGTGATGATTGGCTGTTTGGAGATGCTGGAAATGACTCTTTGTTTGGTGCTGGGGGAGAGAATCGATTTGTTTTCCGTCCAGGGGATGGAACCGATATCATCATCAACTACAGTGAAGGTGACAGAATTGTCCTGAATGCTGCGGATGGCATTAGTGCCGCTGATCTAACCCTGGTTGATGGGGCAGGGACAAACGATGGCAGTATGTTGATCAATCTGACTGCAACGGGTGAAACCCTGGCAATTCTACAGACAACATCCGTTGCAGAGTTTAGCGAGATTGGAGCAATCGACGTAGTTGTCTTCTAGTCTCGTCAGCAGCTCGTGATTTCAGTTTGATCGTAATAAATTAGCTTGAGAAGTTTAGGGTACGTGCTTTTACTTGCGAAACATACAGATTGGACATTTCTCAGCATTAATTCTCAGCATCAACAGAATTGCTTAACGGAAGATACAGGTTGTCCCACCCCACAGATTAGTAACTTGAGCATCTTGCTGGCTGCCACTCAGCAAACCCCCGAAAGAACCGGCAGAAAATTCAGTGCCTAGCGAACTCTCCTGTACTTCAACAGTGAGGCTCTCTTCTAAATCAGCTCGCGTTGAGCCGCCGCCAATGCCAGACATCGTTGTTAAATTTTTAGCACCGGAGCTGCGGTCATCTACAATCCACCCGGCAAATTGATCTTCTGAAAACCATAGTGTCAACCCATCATCCCATTGGGCAAAGGTCAATGCACCCGCACCGCATTCTGGATTAACCCCTTGATTCCTGGGCTTCCCCCGCAGGTTCGTCAGGATCGTTACCACGTCGTCCTGTTTCATCCCAAATGCAAGTGGTTTGGTGGAGCCAGTGGCAGCATTAATCAATCGCAAGCCTTCTGAATCAAGCGCAAGCGCGGTTGTTATTTCAGGGTTCGCTTCGGGATTTGCTCCAGAATTAGCAGCACGCCAGCGATCAAATTGGTCTTCTGAACAACCATTAATGTATTGATTTATAATCCAGCCATCCAGGGGTTCAAAGCGTTCATTGGGAACAGTGCCATAGGTTCTGGCTGCTAATTTTACCCAATTCCCCTCGCGGTATTGGGCCCGGACGCCATCGCCCCGATTCAATTGGGTCACAACGGAATATTGTGTCCCTGGGCCGCTGCGAATATTGACGTTGTCGCCCGTAATGAAGCTGCATTCTGTATTTTGTTGCAGCTCAATGGCAAAATCGGGATCTTGCACCAGATCGGTTGCTGCATACACCAGGGGTGGACACAGAAGACAAAGTGTAACGGTAAATGTTTTGATGATCTTCACGTTATCAGATAGCAGTTGTTTGAGCTTCGTCACTACTTCCGCATCACTACCCGACTTTGAGATAGAAGCTGAGGCATTGCTCCTGAACCAAGGCTGAGTTGAGTGGGTGGAGCGACGGGTATATAGGGATTTTCCAGATCGGCTTCGGTGAGTTCGACTTCGACATCTGAGTCATTGATAATGACGCCCAAGAGCCGAGGTTGATAGGGTTGATTTTCATCCTCTTCATCTGCTTCCTCTGTAAACCGATCTGCTAACTCTCCTAACAAACTGGTGGAGGTATGAACTGGGCGGGCCACCATCACCATGCCATCGGTGTGAGGTTCCAGGGTCAAAGCATCATTGTTGTCACCTAGGGCAGGCGCATCAACCACGACAAAATCAAATCGGTAACGAGCCTCCTTGAGTAAACGCCGCATCTCGCTAGACTCTAACACTCCAGAGACCTGTTGAATGGGGCCAGGGCTGGGAATCATGTAGAGCCGTTCCACATCGGGAACCATCCGAATACAGTCATTTAGACCTCCGTAATATTGCAGAGGTTCCACTCCACCGTAGATATCAGGTGCTAAATTCAGTGATTCACAGGCACTTGGAGAACGTAAATCTGCTTCGATCAATAGGGTTCGTTTTCCAGCACGGGCAGCGGCGATCGCTAAGTTATAGGAACTCAAGGTTTTTCCTTCCCCCTGACTAGGGCTAGTGATCAGGATAATTCTGGCTGGCTTTTCCCCAATTCGGGTCAAATTACTCCGAACTTTTTCATAGCATTCTAGATAGGAAGAATTGGGCTTTAGCAGGATGGGCAGGTGATCCATCGATTCTTCCAGGAGAGGTAGGCTGGGTAAATTTCCCAGCAGTGGAATCTCTCGTTCCTGCAATGCACCGCGAATTTCTTCCCAGGTGTAGAACTTGCCACTGAGCATGCCCAAAACAAAAATCAAACCCGCTCCCCCTAGAATGCCGACCAATCCTCCCCCTGCCAAAATCAGAGCAAAGCTCAAGGCTTCGGGCGTTTCGACTTCTGGAGCGAAGGCTGGCTGAGCAACTTGCAAACAACTGCCCGTCTCTGCCACAGCGGCTAGGGCATAAATCAGTTGTGCCTTCATCATATCGTAGAGGGCTTTTTTGTATCACACATCTTGTTCCAATCG
>JBHJGO010000044.1:0-33478 GCA_050331715.1 Microcoleaceae cyanobacterium | reverse complement strand
TCCTCCCTAGTACGAGAGGACCGGGAGGAACGCACCGCTGGTGTACCTGTTATCGTGCCAACGGTAAACGCAGGGTAGCCATGTGCGGAGCGGATAACCGCTGAAAGCATCTAAGTGGGAAGCCCACCTCAAGATGAGTGCTCTCATGGGGTTAACCCAGTAAGGTCACGGGTAGACTACCCGTTGATAGGTGGTAAGTCGAAGTGCAGCAATGCATGCAGCTAAGCCATACTAATAGACCGAGGGCTTGACCTAACACTTCTCTCTTCTCTCCTCTCTATGCAGTCTTTAGGGTTTTGAAGATAAACCAACGAGGGAGCATCAAAAAATTTTGATGCTCCCTCAATTTTCAATAAGGTTTGTACTGGTTCAACATGCTTGGGTATACCCAAGCATTAGACAGAATTAAATTAAAGAGGACAAACTGGAATCAGGTTTGCGTTAAACACAATCGTACCAGCAGGTTTCTCGTTGAGTAAGACTGGGTTTCCTGTATCCTCTTTAATCAGTAAGGGATCCGCAGCTAGGCATTCTTGAATAAGCTCTCCCCATTCCTCGACCGCACGAGTATATTCTGCTCTAGCACGAGGGATGTCATCTAGGGTCGCACCCGTAGCAACTGGGGGCAGGTTAGCAATGAAAACCTCATCAGTGATAACTGCGTCGCTCGTAATGCTCTCATCCTGAGCCATCTCATAGACGATAGGATAGCTGAACTTACGAGGTAGAGTTCTGTTAGGTATCTCTAAGTTAGGTAATGTTTCGTATCTAGGAGGATCAATTCGACCTGTCTCAGAATCCTTTGACTTATATCTGTAGTCAAAATCAGAAGGGACAGTAATCACTCCAATCTGTGCCAGTGCAGGTGCAGGAATAACTGCAGCAGCTAGAGCACACAATCCTCCAAAAATCTTAGACTTGGCCATACTCATCTCCTCAATTTCACCAACTACTGAATTGTAAATTGTGCTTGGATAAGCATAGCATTAATATAGCGCTTCGCACCTTGATCAGACACAGGAGTTTATGTTTCGGGTGGCTACTACATATAGTGCTTTGCCAGATTTAAAACTAGAATAATGACTCTGTCTATAATTTGTTATGTCCTTAAGTTTCTCTGAACTGACCGAGATTCCTATCGCCCCCTCAGGATATCATTCAGGATTTGTCGGCATTGTTGGACGACCTAACGTTGGCAAGTCAACACTGATGAATCAATTGATTGGTCAAAAGGTTGCTATTACTTCACCCGTAGCCCAGACAACCCGCAATCGCTTACGTGGGATTCTAACGACACCCGCCGCCCAGGTTATTTTTGTTGATACCCCAGGAATTCATAAGCCCCATCATCAACTGGGGGAGGTGTTAGTTAAGAATGCTCAAGCAGCAATCCGTTCTGTTGATGTGTTGCTATTCGTGGTTGATTCCTCCACTAAGGCTGGGGGAGGTGACCAATTTATTGCTCGCCTATTGAAATCAACTGAGGTTCCTGTAATTTTGGGCCTGAATAAGTCGGATCAACAACCCGTTCAGTTCCAGGATCTCGACGAAAGTTATGACCAGCTTGCACAGTTGCAAAATTGGCCTATGGTTAAATTCTCCGCTTTAACGGGTGAGGGCGTTGAAGCACTACAGGAGCTTTTAATTCAACACCTCGAACCTGGCCCCTATTACTACCCCCCGGATTTGGTCACCGACCAGCCAGAGCGGTTCATTATGGCTGAACTGATTCGAGAACAGATCTTACTACAGACACGGGAAGAAGTCCCTCACTCCGTTGCTGTCATTATTGACAAAGTCGTGGAAGACCCTAAAATTACTCGGATTTTAGCAACGGTTTGTGTAGAGCGCCCTTCTCAAAAAGGCATATTGATTGGCAAGGGAGGACAGACGATGAAAGCCATTGGTAGTGATGCTCGGCAGCAGATTCAGAAGTTAGTAAACGGTCAGGTTTACCTGGAATTGTTTGTTAAAGTCCAACCCAAGTGGCGACAGTCCCGCTCTCATCTAGCGGACTTTGGATACCGGATCGAGGAATAAGCGGTTCTTAGATCGTATCTAGACTGTTGCAGCCGGTTGAACATTAACCTTACCGATGATTTCCCCTTTCAACATACGTTGGGCCGCTTCCAGTAGTTGCTCCTCCAGATATGGCTTGGTGAAGTAGCCCCTTGCACCCAGTTGATAAGCCATTTGGCGATGGCGATCTGCACCGCGCGAAGTCAACATCGCAATGGGCAGATTCGACAGAATAGGATCCTTCTGCATCCTTGATAGTAATTCTAGACCATCCATGCGGGGCATCTCAATGTCACAGAATACCAAGTCACAGGGCAGACCGGACTTAAGTTTTTCCCAGGCTTCCTTACCATCTCGTGCTTCTTCAACCAGGTAGCCTGCTTTTTCAAAGGTAATTGACAGCAACGAGCGCACTGTAATTGAGTCATCCACAATCAGTACGGTGGATTCACTTTGTTGTTGAGAAACTTCCTGCAATAGAGGCGGTTCACTCTGCCAAATCTTGCCTGCACCGTCGCGACGAATTCGTCCAGTGGCCAGGTCAATTAACTCTAGAACGTCAGCAATCGCAACAATTTGTCCGTCTCCTAACACCGTAGCCCCTGCAATCCCAACGGGCTTAGGGACTGGAGTTTCTAGCTGCTTGATAACAATCTCCTGCTCAATTAGCACTTGATCTACCTGAACAGCCAGGAAACTGCCGGAAGAACGCAGTACCACCACAGAAATCATATCTTCATCAATGTTCGCCCCATAGACATTGCCGCGACCCAGGTGACGATTATAGACCAGCAAATCCCGTAGATGGCGGAAGGGCAAGCGAGTTCCTCGCCATTCTAGAGTGGTTTCTCCATTTTCGCCGGTTTGAACTTGGTCTCGAGGAACATCAATCATATCCTCAACCCCATCCATTGGGAAGGCAATCCGCGCCCGGTCACTGATGCAACACAAGGCTCTGGAAATACTCATGTTGAGCGGCAGGCGAATGGTGAAAGTTGTCCCTCGTCCAACCGTTGAGTCTGTTGTAATCGAACCACGGACTTCCGTCAAACTGGTTCTCACCACATCCATACCAACCCCACGTCCTGCATACTCGTCTGCTTTGTCCCGCAGACTAAAGCCAGGATGGAACAGGAGTTCATAGGCATCAATATCCGATGCAGCTCTAGCCTGCTCAGGGGTAATCAGGCCCTTTTTCACCGCCTTTTGCTTTACGACTTTTGTGTTGATTCCAGCGCCATCATCTGAGATTGCAAGCACCGTCTGGTTGCCCTGATGAAACACCTTAATTGTGATTTTTCCCGTCGGAGGCTTGCCAGCTGCAACCCTAACTTCCGGGGTCTCAATCCCGTGTGTGATCGCGTTGTTAACGATATGAACTAGTGGATCGTGCAGCTTGCCGAGCAACATTTTGTCAATTAGAGTGTCGCGACCTTCAACGTAAAGCTCAGCCTGCTTGCCACACTTAATGGAAATATCTCGTACCGGGCGCTTGAGACGGTCTGCCTCTTGGGCGAAGGACTCCATACGGGCTTTGGTTAGTCCTTCTTCTAATTGAGTTGAAATCTGGCGCAACTGACGGGTCACCTGATCCGCTTCTTCCACCAGGAACCCAATATCTGCTGCAGATTCCCGCACCCGAACGACTAGCTCAATAATTTCCTGGGAAAGGGTATGAAACGGAGTAAATCGGTCAAGTTCCGTAGAGTCAAACCCCATCTCATGAGGTAAGCCACTCGACCCCTTGCTCACATTCCAGATGGGTTGTTTACGATTGGATAACAGAGAAATCTCCAATAAGGAACGTTCATAGAAGTCCTGCATGCGCTGGCCGACATCGCTCAAGAGAGAAACCTGGTCGAGCAAATTATCGAGGAACTGTCGCATCCGCTCTTGATCCTGCTCTAGACTATTGCGGTTGACCACCAGCTCACCCATCAGGTTACTCAGATCATCGAGTTGTTTGACGGGAACCTTGGCAATGGGTTCATACATCCGTGCACCCTTTGCCGGCGCACGAGTTCGACCGGACGCCAGGGCACTGGTTTGTTGAACTTCATCGCCGAGCAACTGTTCTAAATCTGCAAAATCCGCGTCGTCCAGGTGTTCCTCGTCACTATCCGAAGTGGATTCATTGGCTTGCAGCAAACTGTCTAAATCTGAAAAGCTCTCATCGGACTGGGCAACAACAGCCTCCGTATCCTCCAGCAAACTGTCCAAATCTTCAAAACCTGACGAATCAGCCATTGTCGGATGAGTGGAGGGGGAGGGTTTCTGAGAGGTTCCCTCTGATAGTTCTGATTCTGGAAGAGAACCAAACAATTCATCAAACAGTTCACCTCCTGCCATTTCAGAGTCACTGGGTTGGTGGGCGATACCCGTTGCATCTAGCGCTGATTCTACATTGCCACTGACTAGTTGCTCGAACCAGTCTTCATCATGACCGGAGTTGTCCAGAGCTGGTTGTGAGGATTGGGGAGGAGTCGCTGGGTCTGCTGACGGGGCAGATGCCGGAAAAGCAGACATAGGATCATCTTCCAAACCAAAGACATCCTGAAAATCGGGGGCAATGGGTTCAGGAGTTGATTGAATAGAGGGCTCCGCCAGCAGCTCGTCAACAGAGGGACTGCGGTCTGAATCAATCGTACTGCCAATATTCAGCAGGTCGTCGAAGTCAGAGAAATCTTCATCGCCCGAACTCAGAGCGGATTGCTCCTGAACTGGGGCTGATATTTCAGAGGAAACGCGACGGGTTGCGACGGTATCCTCACTATCATCAAACAAGTCCAGAAAATTCTGATGAGATTCTGTTTCAGTTTCTGCTGCGTCCATCTCTGGAGATCGAACCGCTTCTTTTTCACAACCTTCATCGGTCAGCTCTACTCCCACAAACAGGTCAGCTAAGCTCTTCAACTCTACGGGTGCGATTTCTGGCCCTTTTGGAGCAAATTTTCCAGCGGTCTCGGCGACGGTTGGTTCACTTGAAGGAAGATTACCCAGGATTGCCGAGAGGGTTAAGTCCGTTGATGGTGTACTTTCGGTTGATCGGGGAGCCATGGTAGGCTGACCTACAGCGGGTGCGTGAACTAAATCCTGAATTTCTGGGCTGACTTCAATCTCATGGGCTTGATTGTTGAGAGCGAGGTTCTGAGCTTGCTTGAGAGAGCGAATGACAACCGGTGCCAGGGCTTGATAATTGTTAACAGGGTTGGCGATCGCCTGTTCTATGTGCTCAACGCAGTTTGTCCACTCAGGCAAATCTAGGCTTGTACCTTTGCGAGATAGATCCTGGCAAATGCTGCACAGGGCTGTCCGACTCTTAGAATTCTCAGGCCGCTTGAACAGTTGCAGCATCTCGCGCAATTGTTCTGGAACCTGATGTTGGAAAAACTGGGCCTGGGGGTCAATCGTAGAGGAGCGTGGCGCTTCAACAACGGTCTCCTGGGGCGAGACAACTTGAGACGTTTGCCCAGTAGATAAAGAAAGCTCAGGTAAAACCAAGCCACTCTGCTGGGCTAGTTGATTGAGATGCAAATTCAGGGTTTTAAAAGCCGGTTCCACATCCCGCAAGAGGGATTGGGCAACATCCTCGGTCAGGCCATAGGGACTAGAGAGACCGTCCACTAAGGCCTTGAGCGTATCTGAAATTTCTAGAAATTGGGACTCTAGCTCTTGGTCAACCAGAACCTTTGATTTGTTCTGAATTTTTTCCAGAACTTTAAAACTATCTTCAAGACGATGGGCCGTTGCTTGAATGCTGTTAAGCCCCAGCATGGCAGCGCCGCCCTTGACGGAATGAGCAGCCCGATACACCTCATAGAGAAGATCCGGGTCTTCGATGGTGGCCTGGAGATTTAATAATCCTTGTTCAATGGTATCGAGGTGATCCTTTGCCTCCTCGATAAAGTAGCCCATGATTCGCTGCTGCTGTTCAACCTGCATGGCACGTCTTGCTCCAGTTCAACGGTTCTTCTAATTCTAAAGGGTTACTTCCGCTCTGTGCTGTCCACTCGGAAACGCTCAACAGAAGTCAACAGATCTCGGGCAACGCCCACCAGATTACTCAGAGCGGAGGACACACGATGGGCTTCTTGAGAGGTTTCCTGGGCGCTGTGTTCAACGGTTTGCATCACCTGGGCCACCGCACGGGCGGTTTCATTTTGCTCCACCGTATCCGCCGTAATCGAACGTACCAAGACATCGATGCGATTGGTTACCTGGATAATATCATCCAGCGATCGCTTAGCCTGTTCCGCCAGTCGCGTTCCCTCAATCACCTGCTGGTTTCCTTCTTCCATTGCCATCATTACCGAACTGGTCTGGCTCTGGATTTGCATCACAATTTGTTCAATTTCCTTCAGGGATTTAGCCGAACGATCCGCCAACTGCCGTACCTCATCAGCCACAATCGCAAATCCTCGCCCTGCTTCACCGGCACGAGCCGCCTCAATACTGGCGTTCAACGCTAGTAAGTTGGTTCGAGACGCAATACCAGAAATAATAGCTACAATCTTGGAAATTTCCTGGGAGGACTCGGCTAGCCGCTTCACCTCACGGGTGGTTTCCGCCACTGTTTCTCGGATCTTGAGAATTCCAGCCACCGTCATCTGTACCGATTCTCCACCTCGTGTAGCCACAGCCGCCGCAGAACGGGCAACTTCCTCTGCTTCACGGGCGCTGTCAGCAACCCGCTGAATCGCATCGGTTAAGACTTGAACGGAATTGAGTGTGGCAGCCAATTCTTCCGCCTGTCGCAGCGCATCGCTGGCCACGTCCTTTGCAAAGGTCGAGCTATCTGTCGCCCCTCGACTCACCTGACGCGCCGCCTGTTTCACCTGCATAACGATCTCTCTCAGGTTTTGAATCGTCAGGTTAAAGGAGTCAGCCACCGCACCCAGAACGTCTGCGGTCACCTCCGCCGTTACTGTCAAATCACCTCGGGCTGCGCCCTCCACATCATCTAGTAATCGAATTACCTGACGCTGGAGATTTTCCTTGGCCTCTTCCTGCTCTTCCGCCTTGCGTTGGGCCTCATAGGTCGTCGTTTCGATGAACTGGGCCATGTTGTTAAACTTCGCTGCCATCTGTCCAAATTCATCGGTGGCATAGACCGTGGCTCTGGCCTTGAAGTTGTTGTGGGTAACGGCGTCAAACTGTTCCTGTAAATTATCCGTTGATCGACGCACCTGGCGCGAGGCCAAGCTTCCCAATCCCCAAGTGGTCAAAAATCCGGCGGCCCCTGCCATCAACGTCATAGCAACTCCAGTATTTCGAACCTGATAGAAGGTGTCTCGATCCTGGGTTCTCGCTGTCATCTGGGCAAATACAAAGAAGGTGGCTGCCACCAGGAATAATGAGGTAACTCCAGTTCCAAGCGCGGTATAGAAAAACTTGGTTTTAAGAGAAGCATTTTCTAAGAAGGCTGCAAATGGCCCTTGTTCTGTGGTGAGAACTGTCTCAACCGGCCCCTCCCCAGACATCGTAAAGGAGGAAACCGCTTCACCGTCAGCAATGGGACTAAACAGTTCGTCATTACTAATCGCAGAACTATCCTTGCCGATTGAGCTGGTCGCTGCAACAAAGGCACTATCAAGTTCGATGTCTTCGTCATCAAATCCAGAAGTATCGTCTGAGATCAACGGGCCTGTCCCCTCTCCATCAAATTCAAAGGAGTTGAGGTTCTCCAGGTCTTCAAATTCCTCAAAGTCATCGAGAAAATCACTTTGCTCATTCACCTCTACGGTCTCGGCCCCGTCCGATTGCGGCATGAAATCAAGCTCCGCAGAGAAGTCAGAATCTTCAACCAGATCCAGGGATTGGCTGAAAGCATTTAGGGCAGGTCTGGGGGAGGACATCTCCTGTGTATCAGCTTGTAGGTCAGCATCATCCAGGGAGAACACATCCTGCACGTCATTAGAGTTATGATCCCCCGTATGCGAGGTTTGATGGGATTCTGTGATCAGCGTTTCAGCTTCAACCTCTGGATAGTCTGTAGGTTCTGGCATGTCCTCAAGATCAGGCGGGTCAAAAGCGAGTTCTGGCTCAACCGCAGCTGCTTTGCCATTCGTACCGTTGGTATAGTCGCTAGATTCTGCGTAGGACTGGGATTGCTTTGTGAAGTCTGTAGATTCTTCCAGGGCAGCAAAAATATCACCCAGTTCCTCGTTTTCTATCTCCTCATCGACGCTCTCTCCCATGGTGGCAGTATCATCAGAGGCCGGATGCAACGACTCCGTCATTTCGAGGGACAGATCACTGGAAAAATCTGATCCGGACTCAAAATTGTCTGCCAGAGGAATCTGAGCAACTTCCAGCTCCACAGTCGGTTCGGCAATGTTTTCTTGCTCCATCTCAAACGGAGACATCGCAGGCGATTCATCAAGCAGTTCTGGGGCCGAAATATCATCGGGAAGCGTATGGGGAATTGACTCAGTTTCTGGTGCAATCAGATCACCAGACAAGTTCAATTCCTCAAACAATTGATCTGCATCTAGATCATCAGTGGGGGTTTCCAGGCTAGCATCCGTAAACTCAAGACGGGTTTGGACATCATCCTCGTACAAGTCCGCAGCATCAAATGATTCCTCAAACAGCTCTTCCTCCTGGCCGACCGATTGACCTGCATCAGAGTGACTTAAATCTTCCCCAGCTAGTCCAGAATCGAGAGATAACCCAAAGTCATCTTCATCAATTGCCAAGTCCTCAACTGGACTGCCAAAGGGATTGGCTACCGCTGTGTCTTCAGGCTCCTGGGCAACATTGGACAAATCTGCACTTGACAAATCTCCAACTTCTAGGTCACCAATCCCCAAATCTCCCAAATCCTCTAAACTGGAGTCTGCCTCAGCTCCAGTTTCGATCTCAAGCGACCCCAGTTCCAATTCCTCCAGGTCTAGATCCCCTTCACTGCCCGGACGGGTAGTATTCACTTCGTTAGTGCTGAGTTCTGGACTATCGCTTAAGCTCAGTTCTAACAGTTCTTGATCGGTTAGATCCGACTCCGGCAAATCATCTAACAAATCATTGAGTTCGGCCTCCTGTTGAACGGCCAAATCCGGCATGGCTCCATTGCCGCTATCATACTCATCGCCTAGCTCTAGGATCGTATCGAGGGCCTCGTCCAAATCATCCGCGTCGGTCGACTCCGCTGGGAGTTCTGAGGTGGTTTCTGGAATTGCTGACGGGATGTCGGAATTGAGAAACTGTTCCGTTGCTTCAACGGCCATATTCGCTTGATCCACTAGTTCTGGGTCATTGGTCAAATCCAGAACCGCCAGATACTGTTCCCGAGCCACATCGTACTGTTGAAGACCGTACCCATAGATGTGGCCACACAGCAACCGAGCATTCGGGTTCTCAGGATAATCTTCAACCAATTGATAGACGAGAGCAGCAGCCCTCTCGTAGTCGCCGTCAGTGTAAGCTTTTTCAGTTTGTTCGTATTCTTGCAAGAAGTCTACACTTGGTGTCATGCCTGATTCCCCTTTAATTGCTACCATCCAAACAATAAATTTAAGTTTCCTCTGTCTATACCTGCCAAGCCTGAAGTCTATGCTTAAATCTAAGTACTAAGTTTGTAAGTAACGGCTAGATTAGTGCCCCTAGTCTAAGGCTTTAGCGCCAATTTCTTCTATTTATGATGTTAGGTCTGCTCTTTAGTTTAAACTCCTCAGCCGCTCTCCTGTTCAATTCGTGGCCCATAACAGCCGTTTAACTGTGCCTCCCTGTTTCGTTTCACATCATGCTCCCTGGGTTAAGCTGCCCAGCGGGCCGATCTCAGAACTGCCACCGAATCCAGTAACCGTAAGGGTTCCGAATCCTCCACCTGCCACTCTCCCTTGACAAAGGGGGCCATACTATCTGGAATCTGCGTTGGCATTTGCATCTTTTCAGGGGGTAACCAAGCAATTTCGTTGATATCCTGAACCGCAAACCCCAGGGTAATATCCTGATCCTCTACCGCGATAATCCGTATTTCAGTGCGATTTGTGTTTAAGGGAGCCGAATCCCCTAAAAACTGACCCAGATCGGCAACCCAAACCACGCGACCCCGCAGGTTGAGAGTCCCTAATAACAAAGGAGAAACATTTGGAATCGGCGTAATTCGATCTGGAGCTTGGGAAATCACTTCTTTGATTCCCATCGCGGGTAGAGCCAGTTCAAAGCCAGAGGGCAGAAAAAACCGCAAATGGAGTTCTCCTTCAGGTGTTTCAAGCTCCTGAAACTCCGGGCTGTCTGGATTTTGGCCTGTTAAAAAGTCCGAACTTCCAACCATGATGTCCTTCTCCTTAGTCAACCCCGCAGGAGTTGCTTGACCGTTCCAATCAATTCAGTTGGCTGAAACGGCTTAGCAATGTATGCATCTGCCCCCTGCTTCATGCCCCAGTAGCGATCAAATTCTTCCCCTTTCGATGAACACATGACCACCGCAATTTTCTGCGTCTTCGGATCAGACTTGAGCCGCCGACAGAACTCATACCCATTCATACGAGGCATGACAATATCCAGGACAACCAGATCTGGGCTGTGCTTCTGAAGCTTCTCCAGGGCTTCCAAACCATCCCTCGCCACGGTGACCTGTAGACCACTATCCCTCAGGAGATCTGAAATCATCTCCCGCTGGGTCACACTGTCTTCGACTACCATAACTTTACTCATATGTTTTCCGGATGAGTTGATTCAAGCTAGGCTAACCTGGCTGGAATGGGATTGTACAGCTCACTAACTACAGATCACACACTCCATCGACACCCGTTAGCAATCAACTAAATCTTAAGTCAGAATTGCCATGGAGCTAGAGTGTAATCGGATCATTTGACTCAAGTATACCCAAATTCACTAGGGATTAATTCACGGGTTTCCACTCAATACCTGACAAATCTTACAGCGTTTCTAACGCTACTGGAATACCAAGAGTCGGTGGTACACCACGCCGTCACCGCTCAAATTTATACCTCACGCGATTGAAGACCACCGCACCCTCAGGACAACGGTGTCGGAAAGATGGGCAAAGCGGAGTCCGATTGGGAGGCCACATCAGATTCTGGGTGGAGCGCCTCTGGTTTACCTGGGCCAACATGGGATTCAACCAGAGTCAGCAGTTCAGATTCCCCAAAGGGCTTGGTCAGATAGTTAGTGGCTTGGATCATGCGAGCCTTGAGCCGATCAATAAATCCATCAATCCCTGTCAACATCACAATTGGCGTTTGGCGAAAAGCCGTCGAATTGCGTAGCATGGCACAGATCTCATAGCCATTCAGTTCAGGCATCGCGATGTCACATAGAATCAGGTCAGGCTTAAAACCGAACACCAAGCTTAAGGCCTCTAATGGATGTCCCACCGTTGTTACTTCGTAGCCATGGGGCCGCAAAATCGCCTCCACAGACTGACGCACAACCGTATCATCATCAATACAAATGATTCGAGGGGCTTCAACGGGTGTCAGCTTCTTTTTCAGATCAAATTCCGTCAGAGGGTCTGGGGAGATGACATGTACCAAACCCTGCTGCAGAAAGGGATAAACCGCTCTAACAATACTGACAGTATCACGGTTAAGATATCGAGAAATTTGCCGAAAGGATGTCACACCATCCACCCAACGGTTTAGCGTCTCAAAAACACTGGGCTTGACGGTGGCCCGTAACTTATCGACATCTGAAATCAGGGGACATTGATCCGGAGATTGGACGTGGGGATGAAACGTCTTCCATTCCTGCACTTGCTTCATAATTTTAGCCAGCAGGGAACTAATTTCCAGCGTTGTGAGCTGTGGCGAAAGGGGGGAACCAACTTCAAAGATAAATGACCCCTGATGCAAACTCAGCAGATCAAAGAGTGTTTCATAGATCATGCTGTGAATAATGCTGCGGGCCTGGGCAGGAGTAATGGCGTTTTTCTCCAATAGCAGCCAGAGATAGCCATATTCCGGCGCGTTGACGGTTGCTAGGGAGGGCATTTCCAGTTGGTTCAGAGCCGCATCAATGCGATAGCGTTGGAGATAGTCCTGAAGTCGCTGCAGATTACTCTCACTGGGGCCAGCATAAATGATTTGACCATTGAGACAGAATACCAACCAGCAGGGCTCTCGGAAGCGGTTGGGCTGGGTCAAAGCAACACCATTCGCAGCAGGAATATAGGCTTCAACCAGTAACTCCCCTGTGCGCTGACCGAGTTCGATCAGTTGCAAGATACTACGAATATCAATTTCACTCAAAGAGCCTTGCATCGAGCAAGCGGCCTCCCTATCCTCTTGCAGTCTTTATTCATCCTCTCACACGCCGTCCAGGAACGCTGGGGCAATTCAGGTATTCTCTAGTTTGCTACAGCCTCTAGTCTTTCCGGAGAATGACGAGCTCCACACCAAATAAATTAGCGTATGTATAGTATAGAATTGAGCAGGGATTAAGGGTTAAATCCACCCAAGGATGGATGGACTGACCTGGCAACTGAGCAGAAATACCTCAGAAGGGGAATTGCCGTGCTGTATTTAGCTGAAGTACAAAAGCAGAAAAGTGGTTTTGGTTTGGGGGGTGGACGCTCTGAACTGAAGCTATTAGCCTGTCAAAGAAGTGAGAATAATTGGGTTGCAGTTCCCGGTGACGACGTGATTCCAGCCGATGATGCCAGCAACTTCAAAGAGGGTGCATTGGTTCTGGTGGATTTGAATTCTGGTAAGCAGGTTCAGCGAATTCAAGAGGCTGCTCGTCAGTTGGTCAGTATCTTGCAAGAGTTTTCTCGGCTACAGGAAAAGTTCAAAACCCAGCAGGAAGAGATTGAGCAGTGGAAAGAATCCTTGACCTACCAGAGTCAAGAACTCAATCGTCGCGAAATGGAGATGGAAGCTCAACGAGAGCAGGTTGAGCAACTTGAGGAAGAATTTGAGCGTTTAGAGCAACAGCGCCAAGAAATTGCCAATGCCAAGGAAGAAAGCGATCGCCTGCAACAGGAAGTAGAGCAAGCCCGTCAAGAAATCGAAGCGACTCGCGGTCAGCTCGAATCCCAAACCCAGGCCCTTGCCGCTGAGCAAGCCGCAGTACAATCGGCTCCCTCCTTGAGCGATGAACAGGCCCAATCGCTAAGAGGTTTGTTGGATCAGATGAGTCCAATGAATTTAGACGCACTCCAGACCCAGGTTCAGCAAGCGTCGGAGAAGTTAGAAGCCGGACAATCTCTGCTTCAAGTTCACTGGCAACAACTACAGGAGAAGCAATCTAGTCTGACTCAACTTCAACGGGATTCCCAGGCCGCTTATCGGGAGCTACAAAATCAGCGCCAAGCGTTTCAAGCGACCCAGGTGAACCTGGTTCAAGCACGTTCTGATCTCGATCTCAAGCGCAATCAACTACAAATCAAGCAGACTCAGCAACAGAAATTACAGGCTCTGATCCAAGAACAACAGACTCTAATTCAGCAACTAGAGCGATTGGCTCAAGTACAGTCCTCCACAGGGAGTTCTGCTGTAGTCGATGTCGGGGCTCTGGAAAATATGCCCCTTGAAACGCTGCAAGCAGAGGTCGAAACCCTACGCCAGGAATGGGAAAAGGGTAAGCGTCTAGTGGCTGATGAGGAAGAAGAACTCAAATCCAAGCAAGAAGAAATCGTAACATTACAGAATCGAATTCAATCTACAGGGAGGGATGAGCGGGTGGCTCTGGAGTCAGAACTCTCGGACGAGCAAGATGCCTATCAGATGTTGAATCGAACGGTCGAAGGTCAGCTTCAGACCCTACGGGATCGAGAAGCAGTCCTGAATCGCTATCAAACCATACTCTGGCAGCGCCAGGGCCAGTCTCCAACCTTGGATGCGGATGGCCCCATTACCTTCGATCTGTTGCTCTCCAGCCTCAAATCACAGCAGCCACAACATCAGCAGGATTTGCAGACTCTAACAACGGAGATTTCAAAGCTTCAAACTGCAATTGCCGAAAATGAACAAACGGTTAGTCAGAAAATGACTGAACAGGATCAGCAGCGACAGACATTAGAGGCTCAGGAGCAAGTTTGGGCAGAGGCGACTAATCGGGCCGCAGAAATTTCAGGCCAAGTGCAGCTCTATCAGGAAATGTTGCAGCCCGTCCAGGATCGCTGGGATGAATTGCGTTCCCAGGTAGAGACAGCAACTACCGAGATGCAGCCGTTGCTACAGGCTCGCGAACAGCAAACCCAACAGATGAGCACTTTAAGTCAAACGTTGAACAGCTTGGTTCAGGCTTAGATGTCTAACTTCAAACTGTAACGCCCCATCACTCCTGTGCAAGAAAAAGTTTAGGGGCTGTTAATGCTGTCAGGAATATCTTTTCCAGGAAGCTGCCTCAGAATTTGTGAGGTCAAGCTGCCTGATTGCGAGTGACACCAACCTTCCCTAGGGGATACTACAAAAAGTCGGAAATTTCAGAAGCACTACAGGAATATTGAAAAACTAGTTAACCATTCTTAATATTTTGGGCAGGTATATATTACTAGACAAATCCGCTACAATGCCCTAGGTCAGAGGTCTTGAGTAATCCCATCATTAGTTTAAACCTCTCAATATTGAGTTTTAGTTATACTCCCGAGTATGCGTATTCTATCACAGCATATTTGAAATTAGTGGATTTCTAACGTTTTCTTAAAATTTTTGGGAACTCTGTGTTAATTTATTTGGGCGGGGTGTTACAACTCCCTGCAAAACATCTCAAATGCCGTTACTCTCGGAAATATATGACAAAGACTACTTCGGCGGTTAGGGCTTTCATCGATACCTGTAGCATTGAGCCTTTGGCATCTCAGGATTTAGATCACGTCGTTGAAGCCATTTGTTGCAGCGAACAGTTTACAGCTTTGCTGCTCTCATTGATTGACAGTGATGCTTTTTCCAGGGAACTGGGGGAAGAATTTGCTGCAGTTGGTGCGATTCATGGTTTATCGGCCTGTCGCAGTCTTAGAAGCTGTCTGAATTTTTCACTCAGCCGTTTTTTTGGGTTGTTTGCTGAGCTGATCTCTGCCTTTGACGAAGCCGCAGGTGCACAATGGTATGCCTTTGCCGACAGAATGCATCAGTCCAACTTAGGGGCGAATAAGTTGCTAGAGCGTCTCTCCCGTAGTCAAAGTGGAGAGTTCTATCAGGACTTAGCCAGTCGATTAGTGGAGGAAAATCCCCATGCGGTTTACCCAACCTCTAGCTATCGTGAGAGCTGTGGACATGTTGTAAGTACTGCGGATGATCAAACCATTGAAGCTGTGGTTCGTACCAGTACCTTTGCTTCTATCAAGCTGGTTGATCATTCTCTTGATCCGGAACAACCGCTTCTGAGAGATATGTACATGCCGATGGGGCGTTGTGTTTGTCTGGTCGATCAGAATGTGGATCGTTACTATAGCGAACAGCTCGAACATTACTTCGATTACCACGGTATCCAACTGGAGAAGCTGGTCTATCGCGCTATGGAAGTGGATAAAGGAATTCACACTGTAGAACGTATGTTGGGCGACCTGAAGCGGTTGGGCGTTTCTCGGAATGAACCCGTACTGATTGTAGGTGGTGGTGTGCTGGCGGATACGGCTGGATTAGCCTGTGCTTTGTATCATCGGAATACCCCATATGTAATGCTCTCCACTTCAATTGTGGCGGGGATCGATGCTGGCCCCTCTCCTCGAACGTGCTGCGACGGATTTGGTTACAAGAACCTGTTTGGGGCGTACCATCCTCCGGTTCTCTCTATCACTGACCGTTTCTTCTTCAAGACCCTACGGGAAGGTTGGCTGCGACACGGCATTATCGAAATTATCAAAATGGCCGTTGTTAAGGATGCAGAACTCTTACGGGATGTGGAAAAGGCTGGCCCAAGGCTAATTACCACTCGTTTCGGCACGATTAACTGTGAGCCAGATGATGAAATCGTGGCCCTATCTCAGAAGATTCTCGGTGGTCCGATGAGGAGTTATGTTGCGGCGGAATATGGCAACCTCTATGAAACGCATCAATGTCGTCCCCATGCCTACGGTCATACCTGGTCTCCTGGTTTTGAAATCGAGGCTGGGCTCTTGCATGGACATGCGGTTTCCATTGGAATGGGCTTCGGCGCGTACTTGAGTTATAGGATGAACTGGATTGATGCAGAGGAATTCCACCGAATTCTGCGCCTGATCAGTTCCCTTGGTCTGAGCCTGTGGCATGGGATTCTGCACAAAAAGGAAACGCTTTGGGGATCTCAGGAGAAGATTATCCAAAAGCGAGGCCGAAATCTGGCGGCACCCCTACCAAAAGGTGAGATTGGCCATTGCGGTTACCTGAACTCCCTTACCCAGGAAGAACTTTACGCGGCAATCGATGAATACCAGGAAATCTGTGCAGAGTACCCAAGGAAGGGACTTGGAGGCGAACCCCACTGTAGTGATGTTGGGTTGGAAGATCCGTCAACAGTAGCCCAGATTTCGGCTGAGCCTGTACCATCATACCATGGGCATCCTGAAGAAGCGTTGTCAGCGGTTTAGCAAGATGGCGCATTGAGGCCGTTTGGTTGTTAACTATTAAGACAACCAGTTGAAATGATTCAGTTGAGGCGATTAATCTAAGTTCATGCCGCAAGAAGAAACATTCGACTTTGTTATTCCTCTCTACCGAATTCGCTGGAATACGCGAGCAGTACTAGAGGGGCTTACGACTCACTATGCACCTCGGGCAATTCATGTGATTGCACCTGGGCCTGAGGCGCGATCGCTCAAACAGGTGTCGCAAGCATGGCAGATTGCACCGCTGCACACCTACGAAGAGGAACTCTTTTTTCAGAGCAGTGGTCTCACAAAGGAGAAGATTTGTGCCGAACTTGAGCTAGGAGAATCCTTGTATACTCCTGGCTGGTTCTACCAGCAACTTCTCAAGCTCGGTGCTTCTGAGGGCATTGACAATTTGAGTGAGTGGTACGTGGTTTGGGACAGTGATCTACTGCCCGTGGCAACCTGGCCACTCATTCGCAAGCAGCAGCCGGAGGATCAAGCACCTGTGCAGCATACCTTCGCGCTGCTCCAGCACAATCAGTGGGGCAACCCTAAAATTGTTTCAACCTGGGCCACGTGGATTCGTTCAGTGTTGGGAGTTGAACCTATCACGGATCCTGAAGGAACCTTTGTTCCACATCACATGTGGTTCAAACAGGAGCACTTGCAGTCTTTTAAACGTCAAGTCAGTCAGTACTTTCAGTCCGACGATCACTGGTTATTGCTGATGATGCGATCAGCATTGGAATTTGGAACATTTAGTGAGTATTGGTCATATACCTCTTGGGTGGCAGCGAAAGCACCTGGAGATGTTACCTTCTACCCCTATGAACAATATGGGGTAACAACAGAGCGATTCTTTGACGATGGTACAGGTTTATTCTCTGCCACATTCAAGCAGTGGCGATCAGAAGCCAGTAAGTCTGTAGAAGAGAACTTTTTCCCCTCCTACACAGACATAGAGTCATTTATTCGGTTTGAGTATGGCTCCGACCCCCTGCCGTCTTCACTTTCCTTTGAGAGTAGTCCTCGCCATCTGAAGAAGGATGAGACGAATATGCATATTGAGGAGAAGCGCTCACGGTGGAACCCTCGAATGGTTCAGCATTCGTAGAATTTTGTCACGAATAGGATGGTGCAAAATTCTGATGAAAGGAATATATCAAATGGTCATTCTCAGGTAGTGTGAAGATATTCGCGGCTATGTTCAGGTGAAAGCTTATCAATACCGTTGAACATTCAAGGCGATAAATGTATTGGATCAAGGGAAAAGCTTATGCCATTCAAGCAGCTACAGCAGTCTATTAAGTTTAAGCTTCAGGAAATTGGCTATCAATTCGCCATCAGAGAACGAATCAATCAAATTCCTATCTTACAAGAAATTGATCGCTTGAGGGAACATCCCCGTTATCGAGATCCGAAGAATTTAATTCCATTTGGCGACAAAATTTATTCCCAGAGTGACGAAGACGGGATCATTCGAGAAATCTTTAATCGAATTGGTGTTACCAACAAAATATTTGTAGAATTCGGGATTGGTAATGGGTTGGAAAATAATACACTAGCGCTATTATTTGAAGAGTGGAAGGGACTGTGGATTGATGCCTCCACAAGTTCAGTCCAAAAGATTAGAACTTACTTCTCCAGAGTAATTGAAAATGGTCAGTTGAAGATTGTTGAATCATTTATCACAAAAGAGAATATTAACCAGTTGATTTCTTCTAATTTTCCTGAAAAAGAAATTGATCTGTTATCGGTGGATATTGATGGCAATGACTACCACGTGCTGAACGCGATCACT
Source organism: Microcoleaceae cyanobacterium (assembly GCA_050331715.1). Taxonomy (GTDB): domain Bacteria; phylum Cyanobacteriota; class Cyanobacteriia; order Cyanobacteriales; family Microcoleaceae; genus JBHJGO01. The sequence continues at coordinate 15,182 of JBHJGO010000044.1, read as the reverse complement.
TGTACCAGCCCTAGAGTGGTGATTGTTGAATACAATGCGAAGTTTTCTCCTCCCGTTTCCTACTGCATGGAATACAATCCCACCCATGTGTGGGAAAAGGATGATTGCTTTGGAGCCTCTTTGAAGTTTTTTGAAGTAAATCTAGCCAAGAAGGGCTATTGTTTGGTGGGTTGTAATATCTCTGGGGTCAATGCATTTTTTGTTAGGAATGATTTGGTGGCTGATCAGTTTCTGGAACCCTTTACCGCCGAGAACCATTATGAGCCTGCGCGGTATTATTTGTCTGGATACTTTGCAGGTCATCCGTCAACCTATAAGACGTTAGCACAGGCTTTTACAGTTCGTTCGTCATCGAGATTGACAGACCACCCCAATACTTAGAAAACTGAGTAGTGACCTGAAAGTAGTACAGCATTCTTGACTCGTAGCCACCCACATCCAATGATTCACTCCATTGAGCCAATAATTGGTTTCATCTACACACCGCACTCCTGGCTGCTGAATCCAACTCCACCACTGCTCGTAGGCTGGTTGCAAGGCTTCACAAAACCACTGATGCATCTTGGCTAAACTGCCTTGAGATTACGAATTCTGCTATCTATTGCCGAGCAATGGGTCGCTCTTGCAACAATCCTCTCGAACCCGGAATTCTCCGTTGCCATGCATATGTGATAAGAACTCAGGGCTACTGTATTATAAGGCTGTAGTGACGAGTGAGGCTATCATGATCCAGCCCCAAGCCAGAGAGCACGGATCCCGGAGTAGCCTACGAGAAGTTGTCCGAGAGCAGTTGCGGCTCCTGCTGGCAGATCGCAACTTTGAAGGCACAAAAGCATTACTCAAACCCGTTCAACCGGTAGACATTGCAGAAGCAATTGAGGGGCTACCCCGATCCATGCAGCTCACCGCATTTCGCTTGCTGTCTAAACAAGAAGCGGTTGAAGTTTATGAATACCTTAATGCCGATATCCAGCAATCACTCATCGAGGAATTCAGGGATCAAGAGGTCTTGGATATTGTCGATAGTATGGCTCCGGATGATCGAGCTGACTTGTTTGACGAACTACCACCCCGACTCGTCGGACGAATCCTTAACCAACTGAGTCCAGACGAACGGGAAAACACTTCTCTGTTGCTAGGGTATCAAGCGGGGACAGCAGGGCGCTTGATGACACCGGAATACATTGCCCTATCAAATCAGTTGACGGTTTCCCAGGCTGCTGAGCAGGTTCGAGCACTAGCCCGTGAGCGTGAGGTGAGTTACTACATTTATGTAGTAGATAATCAAGAACGTCTGCTGGGAGTAGCATCATTGCGGGATTTGCTACTTGCAGAACCTACCCAATCCATCAGTGAGGTGATGAATCCGGATGTGGTGTTCACCCAAACCCGTACTGATCAAGAAGAAGTTGCCCGGCTTATCCAGCGATATGATTTAGTGGCTCTGCCTGTGGTTGATCGAGATCAAGCCATGCTGGGGGTAGTCACCGTCGATGATGCGATGGACATTCTTCAAGCTGAAGCCACCGAGGATATCTACACTATGGGTGCGGTTCAGTCTGAGGGGGATAGCTATTTTGATGCCAATTTGGCGACTGTGACTCGTAAGCGTATCCCCTGGTTATTCGTATTGCTAGTTACCAATACCCTGACAATTTTTGTCATGCAAAACTTTGAGGATGTCCTGGACGAAGTGGTTGCATTGGCCTTTTTCACACCATTATTGATTGATGCGGGGGGAAATGTTGGTGCTCAGTCTTCCACAGTCGTGATCCGGGGTTTGAGTACAGAAGAGTTGAAATACCGCAAGCCAATTGGAGTGGTTTTACGAGAATCTCTAGCAGGGGGATTGCTGGGAATCCTATTAGGAATTGCAGTAGTGGTGCTGGTATTTGTATTTGTGGGTCAGATCGAAATTGGCCTCACCGTTGGTCTGAGTTTGTTGTTTATTACGATACTAGCGGCGGCTACCGGAGCAGGGTTACCCTTTTTGTTCAGTGCTATGGGCTTCGATCCTGCCCTAATGTCTTCGCCATTTATTACTACAGTTGTGGACATTCTAGGAATTTTTGTTTATCTCAGCACTGCGAAGTTATTGCTAGGTCTGTGACCAATTGCTACATCAATCCAACCTCAATCTGGCTTCAGGGACATTTGACCAAAGCGAGTTAGGTACAAATGGTTACTGTGCTGGGTGAACACGGAATATCAGTATAACCCCGCCCTCGGGGGCGATATAGCCTTTCTAGGTCTAGTGAGGTTTGGATTTGAGAGGTTGAGGCGTGCGGCGCTTCCTCCTGTACTCCACCAGTATTAGAAACGCTATAATGTGTCGCCTAGTAGTACAGAATAAGGGTGAAGTTGATTAGAGAATTTCTATGATCCAAAGATTGGTTTGGCGCTCAGCCTGGTTGTTCTTTGTCAGTTTTCTGGTCTTGATGCTCACGCTGACTTGGACATTTCCCACAGTTGCCCAGGTGCTTCCAGGCTTGGATTGGTCTGGGGAAGAAATCAATCGAGAGTCTTATATTCCTATCTTTCAGCGGGGAAACCTGGAGATATCTCCAATGTTTCTGGATGGGAAGCTTGTCGGTACGATTCCATCATTTATTGAAGTTGGACTGCGGGAAGATGCTGATGTTTATCGTGCCAATATCCGTTCCCAATTGATTCATAGTAAGCTGCAAAAAGTATTAGATAATATGGTTGACTACTCTCAAAAGGTTCTTCCTAGCCGAGGGATATTGAGCCTAGAAGCCCAAGAAAGGGAACTAAGAGAGCAGTTGGTTATTGAAGTATCGGTTATCAAAGATCAGGTGGTTGTACTCGAAACCTTTCCCAAAAAGGATGTGCCCGAAATCATCTACTCCGTTACTCAAGCTGATGTAGAGTTTCCTCGACTGGTGAGTTCACAACCAATTGATATTGCCCAGAGGGTTGCTGAAGGAGGTAAGGATACCCTCATTCAAGCCTGGAAGGAACGCCAAACTCCCTATTTACTCACTCAAGCCCAACAAGCACTAAGGGTGCTAGGTATCTTGATAGGTATCAGCCTCGTCCTGCTGTGGGTACAGAAATATTTGAAATCTCAATGTAAACAACTCCATCACCAAATTTTGGAGTCGGAAAACCTGCAGTCCCAGGAAAATCAGATTGCGGATTCATTCACAACATCAACCGGATTAGGATCAATAACGCTACAACAGCAGCATCTTTCCCTTGAACAAGGTAGCAGTCTCAATGCCCTTTACCGAACGGGACTGTTTTGGACGCAATGGCTACTCTGGATGCTGGGCATTGGTTACCTGACGGGTTTGTTTTTCTGGACTCGTCCACTGAGTAATTGGATACTTGGTGTAACTGTGCGAGGTTATCAGTCAGGAAAAGCTCTGGATATGGGTTGGCCGCCAACCGATTGGCTGTTCAGTTTTGGACAGCAGGCTAGCCTGGGAACCCCTCTACTGATCTTGCTACTCTTACTGGTAACCCGTCTGACAATCAAGGGTGGAGATGCCGTTAGTGATGCCATGGTTCGCCGGTGGACTAAGCAAAAATCCAGACGTCATAGTTTAAGGGCTCCAACCCTCTCTGGAGCTTTTAAAGGTTGGCTGAGATTGATTATTTACTTATTGTTAGGAGTAACGGTTGCCCACCACTTGCACCAGCTAGGGACAATCACTCGGCTTGTCGCTGTTGTCCTTGGTTTTTTTAGTTTTGCTCTTTCTCTGGCTTCTCAGAATTTACTCAAGGATTTGATTGGTGGCTTGATGATTCTCTGGGAAGATCAGTATGCGGTTGGAGATGTGGTCATGATTGGCGACCAAAGTGGTTTGGTGGAGAAAATTTCTCTCCGGATCACACAGTTGCGGAATTTAGATGGCGAGTTAATCACAATTCCCAACGGATCAATCGGAATCGTACAAAACCTTTCGAGTGAATGGGCGCGAGTCAATTACGCCGTTGAGGTAAACTACGATGCTGACGTCGATCGGGTGATGGAAATTATGGAAGCAGTTGCCCGAGAAATATATTGCGACCCGCAGTGGCAAGATCGAATTTTAGAGCCACCGGAAATGCTCGGTGTTGATCAGATTGCCCATACTGGAATTTTGATTCGACTGCTCATGAAAACTCAACCCCTGCAACAATGGCCTGTTGCTCGGGAATTTCGCCGCCGCCTCAAGAAAGCCTTTGATAAACAAGGGATTGTGGTGGGAATCCCACAACAAATTATGCGTGTGGAAAAGAATGGGAGTGGGAAGCAAATGGGCGCGGCTCTCACAATACACTAAGCAAACCTATCGTCTGCCCAGTGAAGCGGAATGGGAGTACGCCGAGTGGCAATGTCTGGGAATGGTGTGCCGATCCCTGGCATGATGATTATAGACGTGCGCCGAATTATGGAGTGGTCTGGGATTATAACGAGAATGATAAGCGTTACCAAAACTACAATAATGAAAATTTAGTCAGCTTACGATTGTCCAAGTCAGTTTTTCGGTGGCTTGCATTTCTAAACCTCCAGCTCAAACCCCGGCAGAACATCCTCACCACTCAAGGTGCAGGGAGTACTCACAACCTGAACGGGTTGCTCTGGCCGATAGATTTCAACAGTTTTGCCATGAAGTTGTTAAAGTTAGACGATGGGCTTCTCTGGGTATTGCTAGAGACCGTTGATACGTCCTGCATTGTCTCTCTTGTACAGCACAAATACTGGCTCAAACAACTTTGAATTAATTAGGAATTGTTACCTCAAAAGAGCCGCGTCCAATCGCCCTAGAGGGGAATTAACTCTGGAAAATTTTGCAGCAGTTGGTCATCGGTCAATTCATCGCCCAATCGAGCGGGAGAAAAATGAATCTGAATCGCTCGTAACCGTTGCTGGTAATGCAGGTTGATCATTGCCTTCAAACCTTCTTCCATAGCCTCCAGATCAGCCAGATCGGTTTCCAGAGCTGGAACTTCCCCCTCACTGGCAACCACCAGCATTACGACCAAGTTCTCGCTAATGGGAACGGTCAAGGTCTCCTCCGCCGCTGCAATCAGACTTGGGTTAGCAAGATAGCGCTGAGCAGAGTCTGTGAAAAGTTCATCAACATAATCTGCTGCCTCATTCGCATCCCAGATAACATCTCCCTCATTAGCTGCGGCTTGCCAATACAGGCCATACTGTAGAAGATTTTGGCAAACTTCGACTAATCCTTCACCTAGTGTTTGCAGATCTCCCTGCGACTCAATCGCCTTGCGAGTTACCCGATTCAATAGACCTAACAGGGGGATAATTTCAGCTCCACTCAGTTGGAGAAAAACCCGACAAACCACAAACCGGGTTTTGCCGAGGAATTGATTAACCTGGCCACCTAGAGTTGCCATTGATTCAAAGGCTTGATGATCTTGAAACAATCTACTCAGAAACCAGCTTAACCTTTCTAGCTAGACCCAAGCTCTGAAGTAAACGAATTGTCATCCAGGTCATGTCAAACTCCCACCATTTCATTCCATGGCGAGCTGAATATTGATAGGCATGGTGATTATTATGCCAACCTTCCCCATAGGTAAGCAGGGCGACCCACCAGCAATTGGTTGAGCTGTCCGTTGTTTCGTAGGTTCGATAGCCGAACTTATGGGTTGCACTATTGACAAACCAGGTACAGTGATACACAAAAACTAAGCGAACGAAAATGCCCCAGATGACGAAAGGTAAACCTCCCACTAGCCAGAGGGCAGCTCCAAGGGCAACCTGAATCCAGATTGGGTTCTTGTCTAGAAATTGGTAGACCGGATCATCGATAATGTCTTTGGTATAGCGAGGAACCAGGTCTTCACAGGGGCTCTTCCAGAAAATCCAGCCAATATGGCTCCACCAAAATCCCTTGCGAGAATCATGGGGATCCATCTCATCAATGTCGGAATGTTGATGGTGCATTCGATGGAGCCCAACCCAGTGGATTACACTTCCTTCACAGGAGAGAACTCCACAGAAAACCAGGAAGTATTCCAACCATTTGGGGGTTTGAAAACTGCGGTGGCTGACCAGTCGATGCCATCCCAGAGTAATCCCCAATCCCCCTGTAATCCAGTGCAGCAAGATTGCCACACCTACAGCTTTCCAACTGAAAAAAGCAGGCAGAAATGCGAGCAGGGCAATAGCATGAACGATAATTAAGCTCACCAGGTGTTCCCAGTGAATTTTGGACGGCGATGTACTTGTTGTTGAAGTCATTCCTCACACGATCATCCCTTCAAGGGGTATGAACTAAAGTCATTCAAATTTAAAACACTCAACCTATAAGCAATCAACTGAACTGATATGGCAATCACAAATGATTTGTGAAATAGGGGTGAAGGGGGCGGTGCCCACTTCTTTGGGACATAGTCCCTAAACCCCTTTACTTTTTTCGTGATTGATTTAGGACTGCTATAGCAGAGCTACTGACAACAAAATTATTGATACCCAACCCATGTTATCGAGCTTCTGTCACAAAACAAAGGGGATACCCATTTGCCTTCTCCAACCATTTAGGCCCGTTGCCCCGTATCACAACGGCGTCAACTGACAGGATTCGAGGCTGGAAGGCTCATAACTTGGACGCTGAAGCAGTCGCATTAACCAGCTTCACCTTGGTCGCAAGCCCCAAGGACTGAAGCAAAGAAATTGTCATCCAGGTTAGATCAATTTCCCACCATCTCAAGCCATGACGTGCAGAGTACTGGTAAGCATGGTGATTGTTATGCCAGCCTTCTCCATAGGTCACCAGGGCCACCCACCAACAATTTCTGGAATTATCGTTAGACTCGTAGGTTTGATAACCAAACTTGTGGGTGGCACTATTGACAAACCAAGTACAGTGGAACACAATTACAACTCGCGCAAAAACCCCCCACACGACAAAGGGCCAACCCCCCAGAAGAAACAGGAGCAATCCTAGACCAACCTGAACCTGAATAAAATTTTTCTGAAAAAACTGATAAACCGGATCGTTGCTAATGTCCTTGGTGTAGCGGGGTAAATCAGCTTTCGCCGGAGTCTCCCTGAGCATCCAACCCATATGGCTCCACCAGAAACCCTGGTTAGAATCGTGGGGATCCTTTTCGGTATCGGAGTGAAGGTGATGAATTCGGTGCAATCCAATCCATTCGATTGGCCCACCTTGACAAGCTAGAGACCCGCAGAAAACGAAAAAGTACTCCAGCCACTTGGGGGTTTCAAAGCTGCGATGGGTCACCAATCGGTGAAATCCCAGGGTGATGCCTAACCCTCCTGTCACCCAATGAAGGAAAATTGCAATACCAACCGCTGCCCAGCTAAAGTTACTCGGTAGCAGTGCAAATAGTGCACCAATGTGGAGAAAGGCCATGAAGCCGATAACTTTCCAGTCAGGGCTGAGTTGTCTTGAAGTTGCGAGTGTCATGAAAACCTTCAATCAGTTGATCAAGTACCCCTGCCTGCGTCATAAGATCTAGTAATCTGCACCAAAACTCTGTACACATAACTTAACAGAGGCACTCATATCAGTATGACACAGCTAGAGGAAGCGAAACGAGCGCTAAATTCGATTTTTGACGGAATCGACACCCAGGTCAAGGAAAATCTCAAAAAAGTTCTGGATGCCTTTCGCCAATATCGGGTCGGAACACATCATTTTGCAGGGGTTACAGGCTATGGCCATGACGATTTAGGTCGTGAGACCTTTGACCAAGTTTTTGCAGCGGTGATGGGGGCAGAAGCGGCTGCGGTTAGACTGCAGTTCGTTTCTGGAACCCATGCGATCGCCTGCGCTCTCTTCGGTGTACTCCGCCCTGGCGATGAACTGCTCTCGATTGCTGGAGCCCCCTACGACACGTTGGAGGAAGTAATCGGGGTGCGGGGAACGGGTCAGGGTTCCCTAAAGGAATTTGGGATTACCTATCGGCAGCTTGAGCTAACATCGGCCGGAACCGTGGATTGGTCAGTCCTGGACTCTGCGGTTCGGCCCGAAACACGACTAGCTCTGATTCAGCGTTCCTGTGGCTATTCCTGGCGAGATAGTCTCTCGATGGGGGAGATTGAAAAAATCGTTCAACGGGTCAAGCAGCAAAACCCTACCACCGTTTGCTTCGTCGATAACTGTTATGGGGAGTTCGTTGACTCCCTTGAACCCACAGGGGTTGGTGCTGACTTGATCGCTGGATCGCTGATCAAAAATCCCGGTGGCACAATTATTCCAGCGGGCGGCTATGTGGCTGGACGGGCAGAATTAGTGGAAGCAGCTGCCTGTCGTCTGACGGCTCCAGGTATTGGCAGTCAAGGCGGGAGCACCTTCGATCAAAATCGGTTACTTTTCCAAGGTTTGTTTCTTGCGCCGCAAATGGTAGGAGAAGCCCTGAAGGGCAATCATCTAACCGCCTATGTCTTCGATCAACTGGGTTATCCTGTGAATCCGCAGCCTCTAGCTCCCCGTCGCGATGTCATCCAAGCCATTCGGTTAGGATCGCCAGAGAAGCTAATTGCTTTCTGTCAGGCGCTTCAGCGGCATTCTCCCATTGGTTCCTATCTAGACCTGGTTCCAGCCACCATGCCCGGTTACGAGAGCAAATTAGTTATGGCTGGAGGAACATTTATTGATGGCAGTACCTCAGAGTTTTCTGCCGATGGCCCTCTACGGGAACCCTACATTGCCTTCTGTCAGGGAGGAACCCATTGGACGCACGTCGCCATTGCCCTTGAAGCCGCAATTGAAGCAGTGGGAAAGGCAGATTCCTAGCCTATTGATCGGTTCCTCAGCAACAACCATGGAACAGATGCCCTAAACGACTCGGCAAACAAAACTGAATGTGGCCCAAGCATTGATATCCAATGCAATGTCATCCGTCGAAATATTGGCCCGCTCTACTCCCAGCAGACTCGCCTGACTCAGGTCTGCCAAAACTGCCCTGGCAATCCCAAGAGAAGTTGAAAGAGCAATTAATCGTAATGCTCCACGCCCTTCTTCCGGTAATTCAGCCAGTTTTTCCAACGTTTGATTGAAGGGATAGTGGCTCAAAACCAAGTGGGTCTCAATTAATCCGGCTGGCCCCTGGATCACTTGACCAATCCGATCCCCAGAACTGGAATCAGAATAGGTATTCCCCATTGGTAAACTCAACGTTTTTCCTACCGCTACTCGCTGCTGGTGCTGGGGTTCTACGATGCTTGACTCCATAGAAGGTTGGGGAGGCAATGTGGGATCTAGGAGATAGGTTTTGCCTCGGCTATCGAGTTGAAGCATAATAAAGTAAATCGGTAATGCACCATTATTCTGAATTTGGTACTGCACCCGACTCCCCCTCGACAGGGTAATAATTCCCTGAGAATTCACAGGAGGGATAGATTGGGTTGGGGTAGCTGCTACTGAATCATCAGATGAATCTGACTCTGATACAGATAGGTTCTCCAGTTGAGCGGGTTGACCCATGACTGACGTTGTTGATCCGGAGTGGGGAGTCTCCTGCTGCATTAAAATCTTGGACTGAGGGGCCAACAATGCCAGGGTGACACGGGTTTTCAACAATGGGGAGCGTTCATTTGCCGTTAGTCGCAGCAGCTTGAAGGCCAAGCGAGTTTTCAACTGAGGCGTGAGTCGCTGAACGGCAACTTTTACCGCTTCTCCCTTTTCCCCAACTGTTTCGGGAATCAAGACCTGACCAATTGAAAACAGCCCATAACGTCCCTGAAGCATCGATGGCAGGGGAGTGCCGGAGCCTTGATCTACTGTCGTATCTCTCACCCGACCCAGCAAGTAATCAACGGGCTGTTCCCCCGACACGATTGACACCTCACCCACTCCCGACAGGGCACTAGTAGCATCTACCCGTTCAATTCGCGTCAGCTCTGGATCCAAGCCAACTTGCAGCACCCGCTGTCGTGAAATGACTCGAATATTTTCCTGAACCAACTGACCCCGTTGCACCACAGACGGGATTTCCTCCGTCCCAGCTGTTCTGATCACCGCTTTAGCCATCAAACCCTCTTGAGACCGGATCAGAAGGTCAGGCAGTCGAGCGTTTTTTCCTAAGCCTGATTCAGGCACAACCTTCAATAGGGAATCTGCACCGCAGCAATCCGACAGAGCAATCGGCAGACCCGTTAACAGTACTTTCGCCGTTTTACTGTTGCCGTCAACCGACTGAATCACCCCATCTGCCACGACGGCTTCGGACAAAATCGGCTGATTCAGCCTGGATTGGTTCTCCAGAATATCCTGCCAGTAGAGTTGGGGCTGTTGAGACGCGCCGATATACTGCTCGACGGTACTAGCAGTTCGATGGACGCTAGTGGTCAAAGTTTCTGAAGCCGTTGCCGACCACATCGTACAGGTGAGAGCATAGGTAAAAAGTCCTGCGCTGAAACCCTCCTGGCTAAACTCTGCTGCCACCTGTGTAGGCTTGGCTGCGGTGATTACAATCGGTGCATTTGGTTTTCGACTCAACTGTTGAACTTGCTGCTCAGAGAGATTCAGCTTAGAAGCTAGTTCCGCCTGGAGTTGCTGTTCCTGGGGATCGATTTGAACGTCCTTTGAACAATCCACAGAGCGAATCTGTAGGGAGCCATATCGTTGCAGACCTGGCTTGGTATAGCTCGCATCCAGAACAGCGATCACCCAAGACGTGGGCAAGGAACGGAGCATGAGTCTCAGGGTATCCTGCGGGAGAACGACCCCATCCGCCGCCAGGAGAACCGATTGCTCCTGAGACCGTCTATCCTGGTCTTGATCTGAAGTGTTGGTTTGAGAACTGCTCTCCTGAAGAACAGAACAGCCATATCCACTGAAGTGAAACACAACGACATCCCCTTGCTGCACCTGCTGAAGCAGATGGGTCTGAAATGCAGCTTCAATCTTTTCCCGACTCGCCTCGGCGTTGGTCAGAGTCAGAATGTCATCAGGTTCAAATCCAAAACGATATTGAAGCAACTCTCGCTGTAGCTCAACATCGGTCACACATCCCTGCAGCGGCTTAAAGCCCCTTTGACTTCCAGTTGGATAGTTGTTAATTCCGATTAAAAGAGCAAACTTGCGCCGAGCGGTTTGCGCTAGAGCCTGAGCATAGCGATCTGTCAACTGTAACCAGCCCGATCCACTGACCCCTAGTACCCCGAATAGGAGGCCAGCCTGTTGTAACCATTCCCTCCGTGTTAGCCCCATGCTCTGCACCTGACACCTGTCCTACAGTTTGACCCTAGACTACACCCGATCCTACCTGCTGTATTGAACTGCAGTGAGCAAAGATTAAGACAATTGGATAATCTTTGGCAGAACTCATTCTATCAGCTTAGAGCAACCCTTTTGGAGAATAGACTGCCCTAAATCGGTTTTCGTTCCGCCCACAGCGAACTGTAGAAAATACGAACAATCTTGACCAAGACTTGAGGGGACAAGCAGAAATTAAGATGCACCCTAATACTGAATAGTGACGGTCTGGACTGACAGTATCGTCAAGTTCAATCGGGTGAGGGAACCTGTTGAAGTTCCCCAAGACAATTTACCTAGCTCTTAGCCTGCATTGCCCGAGCCAACTCTGCTGCAACCTCTGGACGAGAGAACTCAGGGGGTGGTGTTTCACCGCGACGCAACATCTCTCGAACCTTTGTTCCAGAAAGGTGAATGCGTTGCTCTGGCTTACTCGGACTGGTCTTGCTCGTTGCCATGCCGCCGCTAATTGTGCAGTAGAAGGCATGTTCGAACTTCATTGGAGTAATTCCCAATTCACCAGGCTTGAACTCCTCGAAGATGTGCTGAGCGTCGTAGGTACCGTAGTAATCTCCCACACCCGCGTGATCCCGACCCACGATAAAGTGAGTACAGCCGTAGTTTTTCCGAACTAGAGCGTGGAAAATCGCCTCACGAGGGCCAGCATAGCGCATGGCGGCTGGATTGATAGCAAGAATCACTCGATCAGGCTGATAGTACTTTTCAATCAGAATTTCGTAGCATCGCATCCGTACATCAGCAGGGATGTCGTCAGACTTGGTTGCTCCGACTAGCGGATGCAGGAACAAACCATCAACGGTTTCCAGAGCGCACTTTTGAATGTACTCATGGGCGCGGTGAATGGGGTTACGCGTTTGGAACCCCACAATTGTTTTCCAGCTTCGTTCGCGGAACATAGCCCGTGAAACCACTGGGTCAAGTTGATACTGAGGAAATTGAGGATGGTCATCACGATGCAACAACCAAACAGGGCCTGCCAGGTTAACAGCGCCTTGATCGTAGACCACCTTAACGCCAGGGTGCTTTTCCTCGGTCGTGCGGTAGACGTTCTGGGCTTCCTTTTCCTTGTTGTAGGTGTACTTTTGAGTGAGTTCTAAAACACCAACATACTCTCCAGAGGGAGAATCTAACCGAATAAAACTGCCTTCAGATAGAGGTGCTGCTACTTCTTCTGAGACGGAAAGAGTGATGGGAACTGACCAGGGTACGCCATCCTTCAGGCGCATATCGGTAACAACTGTCTCGTAATCAGCCTGCTCCATAAAGCCTGTGAGTGGGCTAAATCCCCCAATCGCAATCATCTCCAAATCAGAGAGCGATCTCACATCAAGCTGGACGCGGGGCAAAGACTCGCCTTTCTCAAGAAACTCTTGCTTCTGTTCAGGACTGGCGATCCGATTAATCAGTTCTCCGCCATGGGCTGCGATGGCATCTTGTTGCTGACTCAAGGTAACCTCTCTTTAATCTGAACTACAGTCAAGAAAAATATTAAGTTTTTCTAACTCAACATTTTAACCCGTGTTGGGCTGACATCCAATCAGCTCTAAGCCACTCTACAAATACTCTCAACCTTTAACCGGATAATGGGTCAGTTTCGCTTTAGACACAACAGAAATACCAATTTTTTGTAAAGGTCTTTGTAAAGAGATCGTAAATCCATGATTTTGATTCTTGACGCTCAAGAGATTCTGTGGGAGCACACTGATACCCGATAATGAAGAAGAGTTACATAAAGGATTGTTCTGGCTGTGAATTCCAATTGTCATCGAGAGCTGTGTGAATTTCTCCAGCAACAGATTGAAGCAAGTCCCCAAAAGAGAATCACCTTTGCACAGTACATGGATTGGGTGCTGTACCATCCTCTGTACGGCTACTATGCTAGCCATCACCCGAAAATTGGGGCGTCAGGAGATTTTTTTACCGCTGTGCATCTCGGATCAGATTTTGGAGAACTGCTAGCGGAACAATTTGTCCAAATGTGGGAGATTTTAGAACATCCCCAGCCATTTACGCTAGTTGAGATGGGAGCCGGACAGGGACTACTAGCAGCCGATATTCTTAGCTTTTTACAGAAAAAATATCCTGACTTTTTTCAAGTTCTCGATTACATCATCATTGAGAAATCCTATCAGTTCCAAACTGAACAGCGATTCCAACTTCAAAACCGGATTAATTCAGAGTATCAAGTGCAATGGTGTAACTGGGATAGTATTCCTCTCAACTCAATTACAGGCTGCTGCTTTTCCAATGAATTGGTGGATGCCTTCCCCGTCCATCAAGTTGTTTTCGAGGGTGAACAACTGCAGGAGGTATACGTTACGAATACTTCAGATCAATCTTCAAATTCAGGTGGCTTTGAGGAAATTATCGCCCCCCTGTCAACCCCTGAGCTATCAACATATTTTCAAACTTTAGGGTTTGATTTCAGCTCAAATCGCTATCCTGAACCCTATCGTACCGAAGTCAATCTGGAAGCGATCAAATGGATTGAAACCGTTGCCAGTAAACTGCACCGAGGATTTTTGCTAACGATTGACTACGGCTACTCGACTGAGAAGTACTACAGCCCGACTCGCCAAGCGGGATCTCTACAATGCTACTTTCAGCATCGCTATCATAATAATCCTTACATTAATATTGGACATCAGGACTTAACAGCCCATATCAACTTTACGGCCCTAGAATATTGGTGTAAACAAGCTGGACTGGAACCTGTCGGCTTTACCCAGCAAGCCCTGTTCTTAATGGCATTGGGGCTGAGCGATCGCCTGAACACACTATACCAGACCGATAATCTACCCTTAAAAGAAGTCCTGCAGTGCCGAGAAGCATTACACCGCTTAATCAATCCAATGGGTCTTGGTAATTTCGGTGTCTTAGTTCAAAGCAAAGGACTACAAGAATACCAACCGATTCAACTTAAGGGACTCATCGTTCCAGAACTAGGATAGCCGACCCCACAATGCCAATCCACCTCCTCGACCTCTCGCAGCGATCGCCTGCTGACTCACCCAGAAATAGGTGAAAAATGCCTGCTCCCGCAACGACGATTGATAGAACTTTTGTTCCTGAGCGACTCCTCCACGAATGCCACCTTGATAAAGTTGCTGACCAAAAATTTCCAGGGTTAACCGGGTAAAGTCAAAAGCCAGAATATTTTTGCTGTCCCAAAATTGAGTTGGCCCCTGCAAACTAAACTGAATTCCCGCTAACTTCACAGCATTCTCAACCCGACCTACAAGAATCTCTGAATCTCTTTCCTGTCGGGTATCGTTGGTGAAGCGTAACGCATCAACAGAATCAGTTTTGTTCAAGTTTGAATTCACTGAATAAGCGATCTGAATTTCCACCCAACGCGGCAAATATCGACCGGCCCCCAACACAATTCCGGCACGATTCCGGGCCTTTCGAGTTCCCGTAATAAAACACAAGCGCCATCGTCCCTGAAGTTGATGAAAATCATAGGTCTGCTTCCGTTGTCGAGTTGCCTTTTCACAGGCTAGCAACGCACTCACAACCTGTTCCACATCTGGCTTATCTGCTGAGTGACTCAGCACAACTTGAGCCGCTTCGATCAAAAGAGCTTCACTCGACAGTTTCATTACAATTCCATGCAAGGTGATTGAACTTGCCTCGTATTACTTACCCAATCCACTATATAGCAGTCCTAAATCAATCACGAAAAACGTAAAGGGGTTTGGGGACGAAGTCTCTAAGGAGGGGGAACGCCCCCTTCACCCCTATTTCACAAATCACTTGCGATTGCTATAGCTATTCTGCTGTACTTAGTATTTACCCAAATGAATAGTTTGACACTCCCCCACTTGAAAGATAGGGGATTCTTGGTTCACCGAGCCACCGTAACTAATCGCATCTCGTCCACTTTCTCTGAAAGCTTCAAAGCAATGCCAAACCAACTAACCGCTACCAATGGCACGAATCAGCCAGCAAGTTTAC
>JBHJGO010000043.1:0-13571 GCA_050331715.1 Microcoleaceae cyanobacterium | reverse complement strand
GTTCAAGGGAGTTACTTTTGATGAAAACTAGAGGATCGAACTATACTGTAAGGGATTAAGAGGTCTTATTCAGGATATTAGTGCAGTTCCTAGACACTTGATTGATTGCTCTGTTATCTGGTACTCCCGACTAGTAATCGGCTAATCGGGTATCGATGCTGTATATCATTCTCTCTAGAATTCCCCCTACTGTAGCAAAGCTTTGGATTGGTGACGCAGAACACAGGTTAAAGTCCATGCAGCGGAGACTCATGATGATCTGACAAACTGACCGTTACTCTGGGGAAGTATAGAAGGTACATCAGACAGTCCATGAAAAGTTGACTGGGCAAAGGACTACCCAAGAGGCATTAATCCTGACTGAAAAATCCATGAGAGAATCTTTGAATTTCATTCTGAATTTAATTCTAAGTTTTGCAGATTTCGATTCTGAATCGTTTCAACTTAGTCTCTGGGTTGAATTGTACAAAATGTTCAGTAGTGTTTTTCTAGGACTGTTTGGAATCTTCTTCCTGTTCCGTTGGGTTCGGCAAAGATCTCAATCTCAAGCGTTGAGAAATATTGACGTTGCCCACTATCCAACCTATGCAGCGACAGAATTCATGACGACAGAAGCAGTACTGCAGCATTTGTTGGCGAAAACTGCATCTGTCACAGGGGAAGATTTTTTTCGGATCTTAGTTGAGCAGCTCGGCATTGTTCTGGGTGTTTCCTATGTGGGCCTGGCAGAGGTTATCAACACCGAGCCCCTTATCCTACAGCGACGTGCAGCCTGGTCAGAGGGTCAACATCAAGCTTCTATCGAACTGGATGCCAGGGGCTTACCCTGTGAGTGGGTTGTGCGGACTCGAATGGTGCAATCTATCTCTGATGATCTTCAGACAAAGTTTCCTCGTTTAGTTGAATTCCGAGAGATTAATCCTGAGTTCTACCTGGGAGTACCGCTGTTAGATTCTAATCAGCAACAACCAATGGGTGTCATTCACCTCTTGGGTCAGCTCCCTCTGAACCCTTCCATTGATGTTGAGACCGTATTAACGGTATTTGCAACACGGGCAACGGCAGAACTCCAACGCCTCAAAGCCGAAGCAGCCCTGCAAAAAGCCCACCATGAGCTGGCGATTCGAGTTGAAGATGCGACTCGAACCCTACGTCAACAAGCCAGTGACCTGGAGGCCGCCAATGTTGCTCTAGAGCGTGAAATTCAAGAACGGGTTGATGCCGAATTTAGTCTGCTCACCAGTGGCATTCGATTAAAGAAACAGCAGGGGGGGCTGATTGAGCTGGCTCAGATTCATCAGATTTATGACGGGAATCTGACCGAAGCCCTGAAAGAAATTGCCCGCGTAGCAGGCCGTACCCTGAATGTCAAACGTGTCAGCATTTGGCTCCACAATCACAAGGCTGATCAAATGCAGCGAGTGCATTGCCATGACTGTGAAGAAAATTGTGTTGAACTGCTATCCGAGAGCTTGTCTCAGGCAGACTGTCCTAGATATTTTCGCAGTTTGGAGCGAGAGCGAGTGATTGCTGTGACAGATGTTCAGACTGATCTCCGTACCCAAGAGCTGAACCGGATATATTGGATGCCTGCCTCTGTCACCTCTGCCTTAATTGTCCCCATTCGATTTAACGGAAAAACCCAGGGAAGTATCTGGTTGGAGCAGACCGATTTCTCCAGGGAGTGGGTTTTAGAAGAACAAAATTTTGCCAGCTATCTTGCCTACATGACCGCCCTAGCCATGGAGTCCTGCGACCATAAGCAAGCGGAGGAAGCCCTGCGAGAGAGCCAACTCTGGGTTCAGCGCATTACAGATGCTAGTCCTGGTGTCCTCTATCTCTACAATCTTGAAACCAATCGCAATCTTTACATCAACAACACCATTGTTGACATCTTGGGCTATACCGCTGAGGAAATTCAAGCAATGCCGCAAACCCTGTTCCAGGCTCTACTGCATCCAGAGGATTTGGCACGCATTGAAGACTATTACACCCAAATGTCAATTGGCTATGAGGGAGACGTCTTTGAGATTGAATATCGTATGCGACATCGGAATGGGCACTGGCTCTGGTTTGTCAGCCGTGACACGGTCTTTGCGAAAACCGCATCAGGTGCCCCAGAGCAAATTCTAGGAACCGCTAGCGATATTACTGAAATCAAGCAAGCGGAGAGCGCTCTCAAAGCGAGTGAAGCCTTTCTCAATCAAGTAATCAATGCAATGGCCGATCCGATTTATGTAAAAGACCAGCATCTCAACTGGACGATGGTGAATGACGCCTTTTGTGAGCTGGTGGGACGCTCCCATCAGTCTTTGATTGGCCTTTCCAGTACCGAGACTCTGTCGTCTACCCAAGCTGAGGCCCTGGGTAATCATGATGAGTACATTCTGGCAGTGGGGACAGAGGTTGAGCAGGAAGAGACATTAACGGATGCCCATGGAGAAGCGCGTACCCTGATTACCAAAAAGATTGGCTTCACAGATTTGATGGGGAATCCAGCTCTGGTGGGGATTGTACACGACATTACGGATCGAAAGCGCACAGAACAAACCCTGCGGCAGCAGGTTCAGATTTCTGCACTCAGAGCTGACATCGGTGTTGCTCTGACAAAGGCAGAATCTCTGCATACTATTCTGCACCAGTGCGTGGCTGCCCTCTGTGAAGATCTGGATGCCCTCTCTGTCTGCATCTGGACACTCAACCCTGGCAAGCAAAGCCTGGAACTTCAGGCAAGTGACGGTTTGGATCTGCGTGATTCTACCCTTTGCTATATCAATGACCCCAGCCAAGATGCCAGGATCAACTGGATTTTACGACACCATCAACCCTATCTTTCCCACAAACACTGGCCTCCATTCGCTGATTCGGAACCGGACATGGAACAGCGGGAGATGTCCGTCGATGCGGTTTCCCTGGCAGGCTATCCCCTAATGATCAGGGAACAATTGCTAGGAGTTGTGGCGATCTTTTCGCAGACCCCCTTACCAGAGATGGTGTTGGAAGAAATGACGGCGATTGCCAGTAGTATTGCCCTGGGGATTGACCGCAAGCAAGCAGAGGAAAAATTACGGGCCAGTCAGACCAGTCTTGCCACGGCCCAGCGTGTTGCCCACGTCGGCAATTGGGAGTGGGATGTTGAAACTCAGACACTGGTTTGGTCAGAGGAACTCTTTCGGATTTTTGGTTGGGAGCCGAGTCAGAGTGTTCCCACCTACAGCGAACTGTTGCGTCAGATCCACCCTGAAGATCGAGAGCTGTGGCGGAGAAATGTTCGGCGAGTTGCAGACGAGGGGTCTTGTGCTGAATTTGATTGTCGAGTGATTCAACTGGACGGTTCCATTCGTCATGTTGAGGCCAGAGGAGAAGGAATTTACGATAGTCAAGGGCAAATTATTCGGGCCTTGGGAACCGCTCTGGATATCACCGAACGTAAACGGTCTGAAGAGGCTCTGCGTCAGATGGCGGAGCGAGAACAGGCATTCTCCCTGATTCTGCAACAGATGCGGCAATCGTTAGATCTAGACATCATTTTCAATAGTACCGTTGAGGAACTGCGGGTAGCGGCCAAAAGTGATCGAGCTGTGATTTATCGATTTAATCCAGACTGGAGTGGTGAGTTTGTGGCTGAGTCGGTTACTCCCGGTTGGGTTTCTCTGATGGAGCAGAACCAGGATTCGATTGTGAATCAGCAGGCAATTGACTCAGATGACTGTGTTGTTCAACAACTTAGCCGTACTGAAAATCATTTAGAGGATACCTATCTCCAGGAAACTCAGGGAGGAGCCTATCGCCAGGGGGCAGCTTACCTCTGTGTCCATGACGTACATCAAGCGGACTTTGCTAGTTGTTATGTGCAGCTTCTAGAGAAATTTCAAGCCAAAGCTTACGTGACGGTGCCAATTTTCTGCGGTCAACAGCTCTGGGGATTATTGGCAATTTATCAATACTCCTGACCTCGCCATTGGCAAGAACCGGAGATTCAAATGGTGGTTCAGGTGGGGAATCAGCTCGGTGTTGCGGTTCAGCAAGTAGAACTCCTGATGAAGACCCAACAGCAAGCGGAGGAATTAAAAATTGCTAAGGAGACCGCCGATAGAGCGAACCAAGCCAAGAGTGAATTTCTAGCTAATATGAGCCATGAGTTGCGAACACCCCTAAATGCAATTCTAGGATTTACACAATTGATGAACCATGACAAGGGTATTGCCAAAACTCATCGACAATATCTCGATATCATTGCTCGGTCTGGTGAACATTTACTGAGTTTGATTAATGACATTCTGGAAATGTCAAAAATTGAGGCGGGCCAGATCACCTTGAATTTAGAGGCCTTTGACTTACATAAGGTACTTCAGAGCTTATACGAAATGCTCCATCTCAAAGCCAGATCTAAAGGACTGAATCTGGAGTTTATGCTACAGGATGACTTATCCCAATTCATCGTTACCGACGAGAACAAACTGCGCCAGGTCTTGATCAATCTTTTGGGCAATGCCATTAAATTCACTGAATCCGGTAAAGTTATCCTGCGAGTGCAACAAGTTCTAATTGACGAACTACCGATGGATGATTCGACCCAGGCTGCAAAGCTGGCCAGAACCAAGGATCGACCCCAACACACCACACTTCGATTCACGGTTGAAGACACAGGGCCAGGAATCGCAAAAGAGGAGTTAAATCGTCTATTTGAAGCTTTTAGTCAGACAGAAATCGGGGTCAAATCCGGTGAAGGAACTGGGCTAGGGTTACCCATTAGTCAGAAGTTCGTACAACTGATGGGCGGTAAGATTACTGTCGATTCTCAGCCACAGGTGGGCAGCCAGTTTACCTTTAGTATTCGGGAGGAGACTGCCAGTGAAGCTTCAATTGATGTGAGTCAAACTCAGAAAATTACTAGTCTCAAGCCCCAACAGGTCGCCCCTCGGATTTTAGTAGTAGAAGACAAACACACCAATCGTCTTCTGTTGGTTCAATTGCTAGAGTCCATTGGATTTCAGGTCAAGCAGGCGGAGAATGGTCAAGAAGCAGTTACTGTCTGGTCTGAATGGCATCCTAATTTAATCTTTATGGACATGCGAATGCCGGTGATGGATGGTTATGAAGCGACCCAGCGGATCAAAGCTCTCGATGCGATGGAAAAAACCGTCATCATTGCGCTGACGGCCAGTGCGTTTGAAGAAGAACGTCAAATGATTCTGTCGCTGGGATGTAATGACTTCATTCGCAAGCCCTATCAAGAAACGGAGTTGTTGCTAGCGATTCGTCAGCACCTAGGAGTGGAGTATCTTTATGAGTCTGATGACGCCGACCTGCTAGATGTTTCCAGTCCTGATGTGAACCCAATAATACAAATAACGGCAGAATCTCTCCGGGTTATGTCATCAATCTGGGTTCAAGAATTGCATGAGGCTGCTGCCCAGTGTAGCGATCTACTGGTGTTACAGCTCATTGAACAGATTCCGGCAGAACATGAAGCCCTAACTCTCGCTCTCAAGGCACTCGTGAATGACTTCCGATTTGATAGTTTGATGGAACTCACTCAAACTGCGGTTCAGGTCTAGGATTGAGTCCCAAAAATCAACCCTCCTGTCCAGAATCTACCCAAGATGACCCAAGGCTAATTCTCAACAGAAGGGCATGTAATAGCGAACGGAGCCTAGATTATATAGAACTCCGATGAATTTGGAGTAGGAGATTGGCGTTACTCGACAACGAGTGAACCCACCATACCTGCACCCCGGTGAGGCTGACAGTAATACTCATACTTTCCTGGCTCAGTTCCCTCGGGAATTGTCAATTTTGTGTCATCACCAACCTGATACAACAACCCTGACTTTGTCAGTTCGTCAGTCAAAGATTTGTCCGCAAAAATTACGTTGTGGGGAGGAAGCTTATTGTTGACGAAGTCAACGGTGTCCCCTGGCTTCACAGTCAGAGTTTTAGGCTGGAAGGCCAGCATTCCATTGTCAGCGCCCATCTTGACGGTGTAGTCTGCCGCAGCAGCAGGAGCAACACTCGCAACGAAGCTACTGATTACAAGTAATACAACTGACAAGCCGATCACAGCCTGTCTAGAAATAGATTCAAGAAAACGCATATTTTCCTCGCATTAGATTTTCAAACGAAAATTGATGTTTTGAAGTGTTTCCCGCTGTCTTGGATAATCCGCCACAGATAGGGAGTACAGCTTCTATGACATATTGTCATACATTCTATCAAGATTAGTCAAAATGCTCCATCTGTAATGAGTTAGGTTGCTGAAGATTTGCCCGGGCATTGCGTCGCCACATCTCTGGTTTAATCCGTCTAAGGGCAGATGCGGGAAAGCGTTGGTTCCATTCCTCGGGTGATAGCTCTGCCAGTTCCGTTAATTTTGGGGCAAGATTCCAGGGATAGGGTTGGAATGACTCAACGTCCGTTTCCTGGGCAAAGCGCTGGTTCCAGGGGCAGACATCCTGACAAATATCACACCCTGCGACCCAGCCGTGCAAATTCAAATCTTCCGGTAACGTTTCAGAACGGTTTTCAATCGTGTGGTAAGCAATACAGCGATTGGCATCGACCACATAGGGCTGAACAATTGCCTGGGTAGGACAGGCATCCAGGCAGCGGGTACAAGTACCGCATTGGGCTGTGTGGGGCGTGTCAGGGGTTAGTCTTAAATTGGTCAAAACTTCTCCCAGAAATACCCAGGAACCGTATTTACGGGTAATCACGTTGCTATTCTTGGCGATCCAGCCAATCCCAGCCCGTTGCGCCCAAACCTTATCCTGAATCGGCCCCGTATCCGAGTAATATCGGGCCTGAATATCACTGTCTTGATCCTGTAACCATTGCGTTAGGCCCTTTAATTTGGACTGCATCACCCGATGATAATCTCGTCCCCAGCCGTAGCGAGAGATCTTGGCATCCATTGCTTCTGTTGAATGGGGGTGAGGCGTGTAGTAATTCAGGGCAACACAGATCACAGACTGAACCCCTGGCATCACCTGATAGATATCCTGCCGCTTGGGATTAGTCATCCAGGCCATCTCTGCTTGATAGCCCTGCTTCAGCCATGCGGCCAACTGACCCGAATTAATATCTGCTATCTGGGCTTCGTCGGGGGACTCACGGGGAATCCGGGCAATGCCAACTTGATGAAACCCCAGAGCCAAGGCTTGTTGCTTGATCTGCTCCGAATCAATTGGAGGCTGACTAGAACCGCTCAACGTCTTGGGTCACAACTCCAGCTGCGGTCTGTGGTGGAATGTTCGGTAGTTCAATTGCCGCAGGGGAACGGCGTTTTGTGCGCTTTTTTGGATCGATAGACAATAGATGCCAATTGCTACCTCTAGGTTCAGGTGTAGGGGCCGACTCAGGAGTTGTCTGGGTCACCATAGAAGCCGCTGCAGGAATGGCTGGCATTTCTACATCTGCATTTGATGTCAGTTCTCTAATATCGGGCTCTGAAGAATGAATCACAAACCCGACTTGAGAAGTATCGGTTTCTGTTTCCCAGTCTATTTCTGGCTTGGGGGCAGGATAGGGTTCTGGCTTTAGATCATAATTGGGGTCTGAAGAAAGTTCCGGGTTTTCCTCCAAAGCTGAAGCATCAGCAATCGAGGCATACTTCAACCGAATATGATTCAGCTCATCGTGGGTCACCTGGGTTTCTGTTCCTCCGGTTGGGCGAGGTTCAGGTGGATTCGTCAACGGCTGGGCCGAGGGTTCAATATGCCAGTAGGTTTCTAACAGCGGTAAATCTCCCATGGACATAGAGGGTGGAATCTCTTGCCCTAAGGCTTGGGGGTCAAGATCAGGTTCAAGATTTTCAGGGTCGTCACCTAGTTCAAAGGGATTGGCATTGGCTTCCAGATCAAGTCGAGCAATTTCATCCAAGCGGCTAATTTCAGGGCTATCTCTGGCGGCTGACCAGGGTTGAACCGGAGTTGCTCGCAGCAAGGTAATCGAGTGAGGATGCAAATCAGCGGTTCTGGGCAATATGGGTTCAGGTTGCGGGGGTTCCTCGACTTCCATGGCGAACTCTACCACCGGATCGATCCCTGGAGCGGAGCGAGTAATCGGTTGAATACCCAGTGGGTCATCCTCAGAGAGAGTAATCGGCTGAATGCCGAGCGGATCATTGTCTGGTTGTGGCAGTTGCTCCAACGGTTTCTGTGGTGTTTTCTCAGGGGGATTCTCTGGGAGAAGATCCGGCGGCTGCATTTCCAGGCATCGTTCCAGGGCTACCTTGAACTGTAGGGAGTGGCGTTGTTGGCGATTGAGGCGCGATCGCAACTCCTGACAGGCATTCTGGGCCTGAATCAATTCACTATACTGCTCGTTGTATTGTTGTTGAGTCGTGGCACACTCCCGCTCCATCTGGGCCATACGAGCCTGACCCGATTCCCACTGTTCCGTCAGCGTTTCGACTAAAACTTGCTGGCGACGCACCACTTGATTGGTCATTTCCAGCTTGCCAAATAGCCGGGTCACTTGCTCCTCAGCCATTTCCAATTCCTGGCCGCGTTGAACCAACAGGGTTTCCTTCTCCTGGAGCGCCCGTTGGTAGGTCTCCAGTTCGGTCTCCAGTTCAGTCACTCGGCTGATGAGATCGCGATTACACTCATGGAGTGCGTGTACCAACTGAGTCGGGGTTTCATTCTGCGGGGTTGGGTCAAATGTTTGAATTTGGGTCATGCCTTTCTCCCGGAAAAACAGGCGATGTTCAGGTGGATATCAGCACCAGCAACTAGTTTACAGTGAACTCCGTTGAAAGCCCACGTCTCCAGATCATGAATTGCAGCGTTTTCAACGCTGGTAGATTTGGGAGCTTGGAACGCAGTACAACTGAACCTCTCAAATCCTTACCTCACCAAGCCTGGAAAGGCTATATTATAGCTTGACTTGAAGATAAAATCAATAGCCGCTGGCTGTCCCCTCTCGCCTCGGATCAGCCGCTCCGGTTAATTCTCCCGATGGACTAACGACAATCGCATTTACGTTTCCCCATCCCTGCCAGGGAGTAATTTGATGGCCCCGCTGCTTCAAATCATTAATCACCCTGGAATCCAACCGACCCCGCTCCACAATCAACCGATCTGGCAACCACTGGTGATGAATCCGGGGAACCGACACCGCTTGACCCACATCCAGATCAAATTCCAGAACATTCAGCACCACCTGCAAGGCCGTGGTAATAATTGTGCTACCCCCTGGGGAACCCGTTGCCATTAACAATTCACCCTCCTGGGTCACAACCGTTGGGGTCATGCTAGACAAAGGTGTTTTCAACGGCGCAATGCTGTTGGCCTCTCCCCCCACCAATCCAAAGGCATTTGGCACACCGGGCGCAATCGAAAAGTCATCCATTTCATTGTTCAACAGAATTCCCGTTCCCGCCGCCACCACCCCGGCTCCAAAGCCCGTATTCACCGTAAAGGTCAAACTCACAACATTCCGATCCTGATCAACCACCGTTAAATGGCTGGTTTCCGGCGATTCCCATACATAACGTTGGATTTGTTCAGCTGTCCCAGGGTTCACAGTACTAGACGGTCTGGCTCGCTCTGGATCAATTTCTTGGCGACGTTCCCCGGCGTAACCCTCACTGGTGAGAGACTCGACCGGAACCGGAACGAAATCTGGATCCCCCAGATATTCAGCTCGATCTGCGTAGGCAATCCGCATAATCTCCGCCAACAAATGCAGCGTATCAGCACTATTATGACACTGGGCTTGCAGATCCGTCTCCCCGATCATATTCAACATCTGGATTAGTTGAACCCCTCCAGAGGAAGGCGGCGGCATCGAACATACCTGAGCCTGACGAAATTCACCGCACAGTGGATCGCGCCAAATTGGGGTATAGGCGTTCAAATCCTCCAACGTGATTAACCCACCGTTCTGCTGCATATCTTTCACAATCGCAGTGGCAATCTCCCCTCGATAGAAGCTCTCCGGATCCTGAGCAATCTGCTTCAGAGTTTTGGCCAGGTCAGCTTGAACCAAGGTCTCTCCGGGACGATACAGCACCCCATCATTGGTGAAAATTTCTCGGGCAGCAGGATTCTGACCCATCACCGGTAAACGTCGCCCGACAGACCGCACAAAATAATCTCCCACCGGAAATCCCTTTTCTGCCAATTCAATCGCAGGCTGAACCAGCGTTTCCCAGGGAAGTTGACCGTAGTATCGATGAATCGTGTAGAGTCCAGCAATCGTTCCAGGCACTCCCGCTGCCCGGTGTCCATCTAAACTGGCCCTCGTATCCGGCTCCCCCTCCTGATCCAGATACATATCCTGGCTAGCCGCTTTCGGCGCACGCTCTCGAAAATCTAACGCCTGAATGTCATACCCCTCGACTGAATTCTGCGATCCAAATAGCAGAAACCCTCCTCCCCCAATCCCCGCAGAAAACGGCTCCACCACTGAAATTGCCAGAGTCGTTGCAACTGCCGCATCAACTGCATTACCGCCTTGCTTCAAGATCGCCACACCCGCATCGCTGGCTAGAGGACTGGCTGAAACCACCATGCCGTTCTGACCCTGCTCAACTGGAGCTGTAGGCACTTTAGCCTGACAGCCAACCAAAACCGACGAGAACACCAACCAAAGCACAAATTTCTGAAACAAACGCAGATACACCATGGCGCTAGATTGAACAACAGAATGCGAGATTCAGATCACAGGAAATAGCAGGATTGCATCACCTAAAATCCTTGACGGGATTCACGCGCTATGGGGAAAAGCCATCACACTTGACCCCCATTTTTTCCGAGATGATCATGATATCGAACTCAGCTATCAGGATTCGTCACATGAACACTCAGATTCGTTCAACAGACACCTCCATCAAAGCCATCGTCAAGCGCGTGCTTGAATTTCGTCAGATTACCCCCCTAGACTACCAGCTGCTCAAGTCCGCCATTCTACAAGAACCTGAGCTGGCTGAACTAAACTCCTCCGCTCTGAACCCCGTTTTTGAAGGGTTGCAGAAAGGAATGATTTGGATTACGGCATAGGAATCACCGCTCAAGAGAAATCTCCAGAATTGTCAAGAGTCAAGCTCAGATCAACCAAAAATCGATCTAGAATTGAACTCTACACCAGAATCGTGGAGAGGAGTCATGACCCGAATTGCCGTCATTGATTATGACATGGGAAACCTGCACTCAGTTTGCAAAGGGCTAGAAAATGCAGGGGCAACGCCTCAAGTTATTGCTTCTCCTGACCTGATTCATCAAGCCGATGCCGTCATTCTGCCCGGAGTGGGAGCCTTTGACCCCGCCATGCAGCACCTACAGTCCCAAGCCTGGATTGAACCGATTCACCAGGTGATTGCTACAGGAAAACCGTTTTTGGGCATTTGCTTAGGCTTACAGATTTTATTTGATCGCAGTGAAGAAGGAAAACAACCCGGCTTAGGGGTCTTCTCAGGAACCGTCCGTCGCTTCAGTTCTGAACCGGGCCTCACAATTCCCCACATGGGCTGGAACCAACTGCGGTACACTCAATCGGATCTAATGCTCTGGGAAAATTTACCCCCATCACCCTGGGCCTACTTTGTTCACTCTTACTACGTTGATCCGGCAGAGTCTGACATTACCGCTGCAACTATTACCCACGGCCATCAAACGGTAACCGCAGCCGTCGCCCGTCGAAATGTCATGGCAGTCCAGTTTCATCCAGAAAAGTCCTCAACAGCGGGATTACAGATTTTGCAGAATTTTGTTCGATGGGTGGAATCTGGTGCGTCTAATGAATTGAGCGGTGCTCCAACATTGGTAACTATTCCTTCTCGCTAAGTATGTGAGGCTTAAGAAGCCCCGTTACACTTTAGTTTTGTAAATCAGGTGCATTCCTTAATTAGTGAAGTTCTAAGCAGTGAAACGCAGGATTTCCTAAAAGCTCCTGAGTTGCTTCCTGTCCAGCACGAATAAGACTCTCAACTTGGTTTGTTGGTGTATTTCCACATCTTGGCCATGCTACTTCCGTTAATTCTGGAAAGTCGTCAATAATCTCACTAATAGACATACCAGCAACTAGCCAACCTAAAATGTCGTAGACTGTAATCCGCATCTGACGGACATAGGGCTTGCCACCCCGCTTATCCGGCTCAATAGTAATGATGTCATGATAGCTCATCATATTATTATTCAAGTCTGCTCTGTCTACATCAAGTCCAAAGTAAATTAACACTCCATTCGCTAGCCAGGATAATTTTGCTGCGGTATGTGATGCACTTAATCTGATCCCGGAGCGATCGCACTATCCTAGTACTATGGCGTGTCATCAATTAAGCCAGACAACAGAAGCCGCAAGATAAATTGCACCACAAAGTCTTGAGAACCCAACAACAGAAACACCAACCTGCATAGGTTGGTGTAGTTGTACCAATATAAACATCAATTACTTCAAACGCTCTCCCCTAAGCTCTTTTTGTAACCAAGCCCCAGATAAAAATCAGTAGCATTGCACCCAAGATGGCAAAGATTAAGCTGGGGATTGAAAAAGCTCCTGCTGATGCAGCGGCGGCTCCACCACTACCGAGTAGCGTTTGACCTAGAAATCCTCCAACCATTGCTCCGAGAATTCCTAGTCCAATCGTGGCAATAATCCCACCTCCCTGACGACCAGGGTAGATCAACTTTGCCAATGCACCTGCAATCAATCCTAGAACTAGCCAAGATATGATACTAGCCATAATACTCCTCCACAGATTGTCACTTTTATCTTCACAGACATCCTAGGGGAGATTGATTAATGGAAGTTTAAGCCGCTAACCACGGTTGAGGAGAAAAGGAAGCTCAAGACAGCTAAGTTTAATTTGATTGGGCGGGAGCATCCTAGGAAATGTGCGTGATGTATCGGAAATGTCTTGTGATAAAACTGTGTTCGGGCATCTTGACAAACTACATCAACTTTGCTGAAAGGGCGGCAGTTTTAAAGCTAAAAGGCTTACTATGACGATTAATGCCAATGCGGTAGGAATAAATGGAATCCACCCCCCCTGAGTCAAGATCAGAAAACAGCTTCCGTACACAACGATTAAAGTTATTCCTATCGTCAAGATAGAGTATCGAGAGGATTGAATATTTAAAACTAATAAACTCCCTATTGTTGACCACACAAAAATCCAGATTCCTTCTCCCCAGTTGGGTAGCCACCAAATCAAAGGCTGAGAATCCAAAACGGAACTGAGAATTTGACTGACCATCTGGGCTTGGATTTCAATCCCAGTCATTTTTTGAACTTTTTGATAACCGTAGCTATAGGGTGTGAGCCAGTGATGATCATTGAAACTAGGTGCAACGGTACCAATAATGACAATCCGATCTCGGATATCTTCAGGATTAAACCGGTCTTGCAGGATATTAGATAATGACACTTGAGGGGCAATTTTCCCGGAAGTACGATAGTTCAACATAATTTGATGCCCCTGAAAGGGCTCTATCGTCTAAGTTATGCCGACCCAACAGATAAATGCCAACAAGCCAAGCAACGCAACTGAAAATTGTCAAAATTTCTGAAGCCGTAGCCAGAGCGCTTAATCAACTTCAACTTGTTGTTGATACCTTCTACTATAC
>JBHJGO010000042.1:0-66661 GCA_050331715.1 Microcoleaceae cyanobacterium | reverse complement strand
CACTCGCAGGAGTCGCTTCCCAATCTTCCCTGGGAATCTTTACTTCACTAATTTCCAGCCACTCTTCGTTCATGACTTCACGTTAGCAGAGTTTCCCACCTTGTTTCTGCCTGCTTTGCTCAACCCCCTGAATTGTTACGTTTGGTTTCTAGAGTGTGGCTCTTCAAAGTGTGAGCAATTACAATTGCCCTCTGTCTAAAACACTGACTGTAACAAACTCAATTGAATTGATCAGCACCGTTGCTAGAATAGTGCTTAGTGATAAGAACCACAGCCAAGGGTTGCTTCTCCAATCAGGATATGAAAATCAGACTGATTCAGTCGGCTGGTGGATTGATTGGTAGAGAACTTTCATTCAAGATATTTCCTATGCGTAAACCTAAGTTCCTGAAAGGCCGAATAGGCGCTAACTTGCGGTACTTAAAGTATGTTCTAATTTTTGGTCTAGTTGTCGCTTGCATCAGTTGGGCGTATGTGAAACAAGCCCAAACTCAAGCTTCAGATGCGGCATCTTCTGATTTCAACACCCAGATTATCCAACTGGATCTACCCGCAGTGAAAAACGGTCTGGGGGGAATCATTGCGGTGGACGTTAACCAAGATCAACGCCGAGATTTTATTCTGACTCAGGAAGGTTGGATTGGCATCTATGCCCATGACGGCAAGAAACTCTGGCAAAAGGCAGCGGATATCCAATTGACTGAAAAGTCTGAGAGTGAGGGATTACCTGGCTTATTTGCCCCCGGCGTTCAGGCAGCAGATATTGACCAGGATGGCAAGATAGAGCTGCTTTTTCTGGATCAGGAAGGAACTTTGCATTGGCTGGATGCGGTGAGTGGTCAGGAAGAAGGAAAAATCCGTTTACCCGTTCCTGCAGAGGCCGATAAGTGGGAACACCTGGTTATTGGCAATTTCCGAGGTCAGGGAGATCGGGATCTACTGCTTCAGGCCACGAGATCCAGACGCTACCGCACTGGCCGCCACCTGGCCGCCTATGCCATTGATGACCTGCTAACTGAGTCCCAACCGCAGCCGCTTTGGACACGGGATGATTTCAAACCAAATGCTCACAATGGAGCACGACTGGCCGACTTGGATGGCGATAATCGAGATGAAGTTTTGGGAGAAACGCTCCTCTCACCGACTGGAGAAACGTTGTATGAGATTCCTGCCGAAGGTCATATTGATTCTATCTTTGCCGCTGATGTCCGTCCTGATATTCCTGGCATAGAAGTTGTGGCGCTGGAGGAGAATGGTGGGAATCGTGTTTTCTTAGCTAATCCTCAAGGCTTGATCTGGGAAACCCACTATAACAATCAGGAACCCCAAAATGCTGCCATTGGAGACTTTGATCCCAATCGGCCAGGATTAGAAATTTGGTGTCGTAGTCGCAACAATCGGAACCAAGAACCCTTTATTTTTGATGCTCAAGGTCAATTGATTCAGCGCTATGAAATGAAGCAGGTTGCGCCTAGGGGCTGGACACGTTCCGGAGTTGAGGTAATTTTTCCGATTGATTGGACAGGTCAACCGCAGCAAAGATTAGCAGCCAAAGAGCGACACAAGCAGGGAGATGTTGCCATTTTTGATGGCATCAGTGGGGAGTTTCTTCAAACCATTCCTGGAAAAGCAGCTCGGCTCTATGTGGCTGACGTATCGGGAGACTGGCGCGAAGAAATCATCATACGACAGGGTAAACAATTACGGATCTACAGCAATCCTCAGCCCAATGCCCGTCCCCAACAAGCTTCCCTCTGGAAACAACAATACTATCGGCGGGGCAAAATGACTTGGAATTATTACAGTCCCTAGATTCTAAGAATATCAACTTGAGGTGAAAGATTGGATGGCGGTGTCACCCAATTTTTCGTTAGATTTATTCCGTCTTAAGCGGGAACTCGATTCTAGACTATAGGGGTCGATCAATTTTTGAGGAGAACATACACGTGTCCCACACAATTGTTACCAACGTCTGCGAAGGCGTTGCGGATTGTGTTTCTGCCTGTCCCGTTGCCTGTATTCATGAAGGCCCAGGTAAGAATGAAAAAGGTACAGATTGGTACTGGATTGATTTTGATACCTGTATCGATTGCGGTATCTGCCTGCAGGTCTGTCCAGTAGAAGGTGCAATCGTCGCAGAAGAACGCCCTGAGTTACAACAAACTCCCGCATAGGGCCCCCTACGTTCAAGCAATCGTATAAAGCAACAAACAACCAATTTACCCAGTCGATCCCACTGAATTCCTACCTGGGACGTGTTTTGAAATAAGGCACTGCAATGTCATCAATCCGACCTGGATTCCCGCTTGCACGGGGATGACGCTGGTGTCTTATCTACCCGCAAGTCCCTTAGACGAATAATAGTGGGATTTTATTTTCCCTTACGTCTCTCCGGAGAAATGACCAGATCACGCAGGAAGCATCACCAACCCTCATCAAAAACCCAATAGCCAGTGACCCACAACCAATGATCAACACCCAATAAATAATTTTTGCTCAGTGTTCCTCCATGTCGGATGATAGTAACTGTTGTTCAATCTGACCGACCATGTCCTTACCAACTAATTTGAAGACTTTAGAAGGAAACCCAGTTTCACCTGATACCCTGCAAAACAAGGTCGTTCTCTTCGTTAACGTTGCCAGCAAGTGTGGCCTAACCCCTCAGTACAAAGGTTTAGTCAATCTGCAGGACAAGTTTGAGGAGCGCGGCTTCATGATCGTTGGTGTTCCTTGTAATCAGTTCGGGAGCCAGGAACCCGGCACTCCCGATGAAATCAAGAATTTCACCCAGACCAACTACGAAGTGGACTTCCCTCTGCTCGAAAAGCAAGATGTGAATGGCCCAAATCGCAGTTCACTATATCAATTTTTAGTGGGTAGCGGGCCAGACATTAGCTGGAACTTCGAGAAGTTTGTTGTCGGTCGCGATGGTAATGTTGTTGCTCGCTTTGAGCCTCAAACTACTCCCGATGACACCAACCTGCAAGAAGCGATTGAAAAAGCATTGGGTTAATTAGTCCTTCGCTTCGAAATCAATGTCAGGCAAAAGGGCAGGTATTAATGACACTTACCATTTTGTTAAATAACCTATGTGGGGGCTGGAATATCCAGCCCTTTCCTGTAAATCCTCAACCCCTAGACCGAGATACCGTGGCAAATCCGACAAGACCAACCGCTAGCAAAGCCAACATAGAAGTCGGTTCTGGAACAGGTTTGACACTAATTTGATAGGTAATATCCTGGGAGAGCAATTGTCCCTGCCTGATTTGATCCTCAAAGCCAGTAGGAATACCCAGGGAATCATCAAAATCCACCTGCGCTAGATTTAGTTCGCCGCCAAAGGTCAAAGTGTACTCTCCCGCAGGCAAAGCATTCAACACAGCAAAGAACCCATCTGTATCGGCTTCCTCAACCGTTTGGGATGGCAGACCCAGGGTATTTCCTTCGACTAATTCATAACTGAATGGTTCAGGAGACTGTCTATGGGTTTCTAATCCTGAGAATGGTACTCCATCCAAAGTGACAAAAAGATTTTGGGCGACATCAATTAGACCCTCATTCACCCCTTCAATCTGCTCAATTGAAAGGAAAGGCAACTGAACTGGATCAAATTGACTAGCAATTAAAGGAAGGAAAAAACTTTGATCCTCGGAGACAGTAATCGCCCGTTCTACAATACCAGATGGGCTGACTGGAGCAGCTACACCTACCAGGAAAAACAACGATCCTGATTGGCCTACTCCAGCATTTTCCCCTGTCAAATCAAACAGTGGATTCTGGTTAGCAGGAATGGAATTAACGTACTGCCAAAATTCAACGGCTAACTCTTCTTGACTTCGACCCTCAAATGATTCGTCTGGTGGCAATAACGTGTTGGCAAATCCAGGCGTTGCAGTTGCTAGCGCAATAACTACACCAACTGCAAAATTCTTCAAAATTTTCATGGCCATAACTCCCCTAGAACGGTTTAGTCGACATACAGCAAACTGAAAAAAAAATGCAAAACTAACGGTGAATATTTTTAATGCGGATAGGGATTCGCATTAGGAAAAATATCCATCAATGATGTCTGATCTGACTTGAATTCTTATAACCTATCGATGAACCAGCACCCTATAACCTTCCTAGATTTAGTGAGGTACAGATTCACGAGTTTGGGTCGCGGTACGCCCTAACCTCCCCTACTCCACCAGCGTCGGAGGCGCTGTAATTTAGTCAGCAGATAGACTGGAACTGTATGGTGAAAGCTCGTTGAAATTTCAGGTTTCAGATAGCTAGCTATTCAAGAACTCAGCTATAGATGCAAGTCTCCCTCAGATTAGGTGTGAAGCTGACTTTATCCTGTCCTGCAGGTCAACACCCTACTTAACTTTTGTTTTAACCTGATGCATTGAATTTAACCTGTCGTGTTTATGAAATTCAAGCTAAATTTATAAAGTCAATGTAAAGTCTCAGCCCGGTTAATGTAAAGCTTCAGCAAAGTTTCCGGAAACAGTAAAGTCTCCGTAGTCTTACGGATAAATTTGCAGAAACTAGCTACAGATGGTGATCTTTCCTGTTGGTTATTTATCATTTGTCATTGGTTATCGAACTGTGACGGAGTACGTGAATTCGAATGGTTTAAAACTGATTTCACCTTTGGGTTTGCCACTGATTTCCAGGGTATAACGGCCTGTTCTTGGAAAAGTAACGGTTGCGCCAGGAATTCCTTGATATTTTTCGGCAGAGATGGGTTTTAGGCTAGGCGTTAACAGGGGTTTGGTGTCTGTAGTTTTTGGTTCTGCGTAGACTCTGAGTTGACAGTTACATTGGCTGAGGGGAATAATTGCTCCTCCTCTGCGAGTCAGAGCAAACCAAACCTGAGCGGGTTCTCCAGCTTTAGGATTGTGATTGGGTTCTAGATGAAAGGTTGCGGCGACATCTTGGGAAACCTCGACTTCATGGGCCAGGATTGATGACTGAAAAACAGCAGAACCGAGTAGAATTCCTGATACTATCCCTGGAAAACTCAAACTGATTACCGCAGAGATTTTCAGAAAACTACTTCTTAGAAAACTACTTCTTAGATAACTGTTTCTTGAGTTCAGAATTTTTGGGTGAAACATAAAACTTTTCAACGGATAGCAATGACCAGGCCCAGCGCGATCGCACCAGCAAAATACCCAACGTCATTGTAGCTAATCCTCCAACCCGTAATTGATGGGCTAGGGTTAGGTCGAATCCGCCAAGGTAATGGGAACCATTCAGAATAATATGAACTACGCCGAGTAGGAGAGCGGGAACTGTAAGTAAATGAATTTTTCGCCAGGTTTTTCCCAAACTGCTTTGCAGCCAATCAAAACTTGTCAATGCGGCAGGTGTCATCAGGATTAATGCAATTACGCCAAGTACGATGCCCCACTGATGCTGGGGAAGCATGAACTCCAAGGCTTGCAAATTCCATTTCAGGGTGTGATCCATGATTTGAGCGACATGGGCCAAGCAGAGAACAAAGGCACTCACCCCCAGACTCCGCCGATACCGTAAAAGGGCAGACCATAGGTGACTGAGGGGACGTGCAACTAAGGCTAACGTTAGACAAACTAATGCACCGTGACCCGTGTAATCAATGTGGCTCCCATTGCGCAGTAAAATCGTCAGTCCAATGGTGAGGGTCAACCAACCCCCTAGACGATAGAGTTGGCTACGGTGATCAGCACTGACTCGACTGGTAAACAGACCGACCCCCACCATAGTTGGCCCCGTTCCCAGTCCAAAGGCCAACATCGTTACCATGCCCTGCCAGAGACTTCCCGTTTCAGCCGCTCGGATCTGAGCAGTGTAGAGAAAGCCGCAGGGAATCAGGCCCCAAACTAACCCTAGCAATACCGGAGTGGCCCAGCTTTGTTGGAAGGAGAGCTTGACCATTAAAGAAGAGAGTCGATTGTGCCAGGTTTGGGGGGAAAGGGGATGGAGCACAGGTAGTCGGGGCCATCCATCAGGCTGAATTTGAGCTAAGCCAAATCCTACCAACATCAGACCCGTAAGGATTGCCATACTGCGGAGAATAATACTACCGATCCCCGCCATTTGTCCCCCGGCAATCAGAACAGAACCTACACCACCAATAGCGGCACCGACCAGAGCATAGCTTACCAGTCGTCCAAGGTTAAGTAAGAGGTGAAACTTTAGGGAACCCTTGCCGGGGGTTGGCTTTGAAGTTTGGATTTCCGAAGATTCAGATTGAGAATTTGTGGGTTCAGAATTTGCAGATAAAGAGAAAGCTACCGCAATCGGGCTACACATTCCAACGCAGTGGCCAAAACTCCCTAAAAACCCCAGAACGCCAATCAAGAATAGATCTAGCAGCATTCTCCTGGCTCAAGCTCCTAGTTGTTCTAGTTTTTGTAACGCTTCTTGAAGCTGACGATCCTTCTCTTGTAATACCTGCTGTAATCGTCGAACTCTAAGTTGGTTCTCGACTCTAGCCAGAACTTCAACAGTTTTAAATGGCTTGGCAATGTAGTCACTTCCCCCGACAGAAAAGGCTCTGACCTTGTCCCAGGCTTCATCCAAAGCACTAACAAAAATGACCGGGATATCTTCCGTTTGGGAATTTTCTTTAAGTTTCTGGCAAACGGTATAGCCATCTAGATCCGGCATATTGATATCTAGCAGAATCACATCAGGATTGACCACCGGGATTGCCTGCAATGCAATCGAACCGTTGATGGCCTGTTGAACTTCATAGCCCTGTTCTTCCAGCAAATCGGACAACAACTTAAGGTTAGCAGGTTGGTCATCAACCAGGAGAATATTACCCTTGTCGCTTTCTGAAACAGGCGTGGATACTGCGGATATGGCTGTCGAATGCCGAACCGTTGAGGGCTGTTGACGCACTAAATGCTCTAAAGTTGGCCGAATATTGGACTTCGTAATTTTCTGGTCTAGGGCTTCAGAAATTAGCTGCCAGAGCTTCGGTGCAACGTCTTGCCGGACATATTTCGCAGAATAGCCAGATTCTTCCGCAATCTGGTCATAGGTTTTGCGACTTCCCTTCAAAGTCGTCAACAAAATTGTGCGCTGCAAATCGCTGAAATAGCTCCCTAACTTGCTGTAGATTAATTCTTCGGTGAAAGATACGAGAGCTTCGATGTCACTCATGTTGAGAAGAAAATTACGTCCCTGCAAATATCAATTAAGATCGTAAGTACTACCTAAGATATTACCTTTTATCTCCTGATTTAGACCAGTACCTAACTGGGAAATGTCTTCATTTCAAGCTACAACGTGAGCTGCAAAAAATCTTTCTCCATGCCCAAATTCAGTATTTGTGATACCTTTGTTGCTTCCTTAGCTATAGGGACTTTAGACCTCACGGATTATTCAACCCTAAGCCTGTAGTTTTGGAGACAACCCCAAATTTCTGAAAAAGTTCCTTACATTTACTTTGCGAATCCTGAAGGGGACTTTGTCGGGGTATGGCGTCGGAAAGAGACTCTAGCGACATTGCAGTTGCGAGACCAATCGACCGCTCCTCGACGAAATATCTATCAACTGGATGATCAGGGAAATCCCACAAACCTGATCAAAAGCCAGGAGTATGACCCTCGACAACGACCCTGGTACAAAGCAGCAGTGGCAGGAAGCCAACCAACCTGGACTGAGGTCTATAGTTTGAGGCAGCTCCGCGTCATCTGGGAGTTGACTCAGTCTACCCAGATTCTGTTGATCCCAATGGAAGAAGTAGGGCCTTTAAGACGGGTAGTTGTTGTCCTTCACCAGTTATTTCTGAGGAACTATCAGCTACCCTTAAAGATATAGCAATCCTGAATCAATCATGAAAAGCACTATGGAGGGGTTTGGGGACTTAGTCCCCAAGAAGGGGCACCGCCACCTTCACTCCCTTTTCACAAATCATTTTTGATTGCTATATGTCCCCTGAATGGTTGGCTGAGGTGTATCAAGCTGCCAGTAAACTGAAAGGAAAGAAAGTGAGGCAGTTAATCCAACAGATGCCATCAAGTCAGGAAGCAATTGCGAATCAATTACAGACCTTCGCCGATAACTATCAGTTCGATGAGATTGTAGAACTTTTAAGTTCTTCTGGAGACTGATTCCAGGTTTTCTCGAATTCTAGTCATTGAATGATGAATCACCCAAAAGAACCCTCAAATTCTAAACCGAGCATCCGCAGTACCCTCGTGGCATCTTTTGTGGTGCCGATTGTGGCAGCAGTAGGGTTGACAGGGTGGCTCTCATTTCGCAATGGACATAAATCTGTCAATGAACTGATGACTCGCATCAGCGATGAAGTCACCGATCACGTTAAAAAACATATCCAGAATTTTGCTGATACCCCCTATCAATTTCTTCAGATTAACGTCGCCGCAATCCAAACGGGAAACCTCGACCTGACCGATTACTCTACCCTGATCGATTACTTTTGGCGACAGACTCAAATTTCGGAGGCTGTGCCCTATGTTTACTACGGCAACCCAGCGGGCGACTTTGTTGGGGTCTGGCGGCAAACTGACGATCTCACAACCTTAAGAATTCGGGATCAATGGACAAATTCTCGCCGAGAAATCTATCGACTGAATGCGGATGGGAAATCTGTCGAACTATTAAAAACTGACGAACTTGATCCACGAGACCGACCCTGGTATCAAGAAGCAGAAAAAGCCAAAAAGCCAAGCTGGTCGTCCATCTATGTATTTATCAATCCTCCGAGCTTGGGAATTACGAATACTGCCCCCATCTATGATGAATCGAATGTATTGCTGGGAGTACTAGCGGTAGATTTAACCCTATCCGATATTAGTAATTTTCTACGAGCGATAGAAGTCAGCAAATCTGGACAGGTATTCATCATGGAGCGCTCCGGAGACATTGTGGCCAGTTCAGCAGCAGAATCGCCATTCCTTGAAACTGAAGTGGGAGAAGAGCGGCTGGCAGCCGTTGATAGTAGCAACACTCTAATTCGGGCGGCTGCCCAGGAATTGCAAACTCAGTTCGGTGATTTCAAAGAGATTAACACTAGTGAACGGTTGATCTTCAAGCTGAATGGCAAATCACAATTCCTCCAGGTCACACCGATTCGGGATGGTCGAGGTCTGGATTGGCTGATGGCGGTGGTGATTCCAAAATCAGACTTTACAGCGCAAATTGATGCGAATACACGCCATACCCTGTTGCTTTGCCTGGGCGGTTTAGGGGTGGCAACTTTGCTCGGCGTTATGACCTCCCGCTGGATCACCATGCCAGTGGTGCGAGTCTCGCAAGCTTCCGATGAACTGGCTCAAGGCGATCTGCAACAGAAAGTTAATCCCAGCTTCATTGCTGAAACTGATACCCTGGCTCGATCCTTTAACCGGATGACAGAGCGGTTGAAAACTTCCTTTGATTCTCTTCGTCAAAGCGAAAAAGCCTTGGAAAAGGCCAATCAAAAATTGGAACAAAAAGTCGAAGAACGAACTGCTTCCTTGGCTGAAAGTCAAAGAACCTTGAAAAAAAGTAATCAAGAATTGCGAGAAACATTACAAAAGCTAGAAGTGACTCAAATCGAACTCCAAGATGCAAAGGAAAAGGCAGAAAGTGCCAACCAGGCCAAGTCAGAATTTCTGGCTAATATGAGCCATGAGCTCCGAACACCCCTAAACAGCATTATTGGTTTCGCGCAAATTCTTACTAAAGATACGTCTTTCAAACCTGAACATCAACGACGTTTGAATATTATTAATCGTAGCGGGGAGCATTAATTATCTTTAATTAACAATATTCTGGAGATGTCCAAAATTGAAGCGGGTCGGGTAGTACTTCAAGAAAGAGATTTTGATCTACATGGCCTACTCCAGGACATGCAGGATATGTTTTGTCTCAAAGTTCAAAAAAAAGGATTGCAGTTTATTCTGGAGCCAGATAGGAACCTGCCCCATTACATTCATGCGGACGAAGGAAAGCTGCGACAAGTTTTGATTAATTTACTGGGGAATGCAGTTAAGTTCACTGAAGCGGGGCAGGTAACGTTAAAAGGTCGAATTGATCAGGGTGCAAAGGGTGATCAACCCCAACTTAAGATGGATATTCTAGACACAGGCCCAGGCATTACCCAGGATGAATTAGAGCAATTATTTGCACCCTTTGAGCAAGCAACAGCCGGACGGAAAATTAAGCAAGGTAGTGGACTAGGTCTCTTTATTACCCATAAATTTATTAAACTTATGGGCGGAGAGATTACAGCCCAAAGTGCTGCTGATCAAAGTGCTGCTGATACAGGAACATGTTTTCAATTTTCTATTCCCATTCAGCTTGCGTCTAGGGCGTTTATTCCGACCCAGTTTGTTCAGGGAAAAGTTGTGGGTTTAGTATCAGGACAGCCGGACTATCGAATTTTAGTGGTGGATGATGAGCCAGATAATTGTCTCTTGCTACTGGATTTAATGACTTCGGCTGGGTTGGTTGTGAAACAAGCCTGTAATGGTCATGATGCCGTGGAAATTTGGCAAACCTGGTATCCCCATCTAATTTGGATGGATTTAAAAATGCCTGAGATGGATGGATACCAAGCTACTCAACAGATTAGACAGCGAGAATCCAAGCAGAATTTACAGAAATCTACAACTCAAGGCTCAACCAGAATTATTGCTTTGACAGCGGGTGTCTTCCAGGGAAAGCGTAGTAAAGTGCTGGCATCCGGTTTTGATGATTACATGGTCAAGCCCTTTCAAGAGGAGATTATGTGGGAAAAGTTAGTGCGAC
This sequence comes from Microcoleaceae cyanobacterium, assembly GCA_050331715.1. GTDB lineage: Bacteria > Cyanobacteriota > Cyanobacteriia > Cyanobacteriales > Microcoleaceae > JBHJGO01. Next base: position 55,921 of record JBHJGO010000042.1, on the reverse strand, counting down.
ATCTGGGGATTCAATTGATCCATCAAACAATTACTGCAACGAACGGTCATGAACTGGAAAGCAACGGTAGCTTCCAACCTCAGACCACGTTAGCTGATTTGTCAACTCACTTGAAGGAGATGCCACCTGAGTGGCGAGCAGAGATGCATCAAGCTGCCAGTCAACTCAGAGGAAGGAAAGTCACAAAACTCATTCAAGCCATGCCCTCGAATAAAGTGGCCGCTGCCGAAACATTACAGAACTTGGCTGATAACTATGAGTTCAACGAGATTTTGAAGTTGCTCTTTTGAAGTTGCTCTTTTGAGAACTCCTATAGGTTGGGCCAGCCGAGGCGATACCTGATGCGACGCCCGGAATTTGAAGAGAAGGCGGTCTAGAACACATCACCAGTTCAGTGAAACCACTGTTGGATATAACTTTTGGTATCGCATATGATCAACTTATGAGATTTGTGCATCGAGCCTGCCCATGTATTAAACCTAAGTTGACCTTGTGGTGTTATTAACTATGAATCCATCTATCGTCAAAACCTGGCATATCGTGTCAGTGCTGCTCGGAATTTGCGGAATTACTCTTGGCGTTTGTCTAGCGGTGATCCAAAATCATGATGGGGTTGCTGATTTAACGTTGGTCAAACCTGGAGGCATTGACACTCCAGAACAGGGTGACCTGACGGGATCAATCTCAGCCATTGCCATCAAACCTTAGCTCCGATTTTGATAAAAGGCGACAGCTTGAAAAGATTTTCGTGATCAACTTTGACAAAACTTCCGTTGTTGCGTGAGTCCAGGTTCTAGCCAATCGTAGGAATAATGGCTGACTGACTGTACCTGGGGGCTTGCAGAGCGAATTGCCTGCATCTGTTGCTCCAGAGAAGGACGATTATTAAATGCTCTGCCCCACTGGCCCGCCAGGGCGGGAATCACCTTTGTTCCAGGCTGAGCCTGGCTCACCACCGTCTGAACCTGAGACGTGATGCAACTTGTATTTCCACAAACGCCATAGGCCATTGGATGCCACTCAATCGAGTTGGAAAATAGTGTCCAGGGCTGGAGGCGAGAGTCGAAGCCCTGTTCACGGATGCGGCGATTGCCCTCTGGAAAAAATACGGCTCCGGCTGGAATTCCTCGACCCTGGACAGTCTGGCTGATATTACCCAAGAAATCCAGAACTCCCTGCTGGGCATGGGCCACACTCAAGCGCCAGAGTTGATTTTGCAGGGTTTCTCCGAGAGGAGCGATCGCACTCAACGGTTTCAAAACCTTCTCATCTTGCCAGAAGGGTTCCTCCTGGTCTGGGTAGAGGGTTTCAATCTGTTTTAGATCCGTTTCAGTCACGAACCCCTGGTTCAGGAATCGCTGAATTAATTCCTGACCCCGTTCATTTGTTGCCCGCTGTAGAAATGCCTTTTGGGAAGCATCACCATAGATCCATAAGTCCTGAACACGGGTGGCAACGGACTGTCCGCCCAGTCCTTTGGGATAACGCACATAGTCAAACAAAACTCCACTGGGTCGGCGCTGCAACACCGAGTTCAGTAACGTTTGGTAGTCCTGTCGGCCCATGGGGTTGTAGGGATCAATAAATCCCTGGTTCACAAAGCTTTCACCAAAGTCATCAACAGTTGTGCCATCTAGATTTGCAGTGACCGTCGTTTCTCCCGCACCGTTACGGGCTAGAACTTGCTGTCGATCTGTCCGGAGCGTGTAGGTATAGCCAAAGTTCAGCATGAACATCCAGGCATAAACCTTTAACCCACGCTGTCGGCCCTTTTGGATTGCTTCAGCCAATAAATCACGGTTCCGTTGATCAGCCGCCCGGAAAACGGAAGGCCAGGAGGTCGGATTGTTAGCTGCGGGGAGTAGAACCTGCCCATCGTAGAAGACCTCTAGATAAACCTGGTTGTACCCTCGGTTAACAATGTCATCCAGAATTCGCTCGATGGCTCCCGGTTGAGCATCGCAGGGATAGAGTCGTAACCAAATCGCCTGATTTTTGGGCCAGTTCTGCTGACGACATTGAAATACCGCCTGGGCATGCTGAGTCAGGACGGTCTGATATTGTTGCTGGGCTGTTGTATTTCCCTGGAGTGACGCTTGCAGCAAGCTTTCTTTCTGCGAGACTGCATTGGGAGCAATCTGACAATAGCGCAGCGCTTGAGCCTCAGCCGCCTGAATTCCAACGTTCGGCGCAAATAGGCCAGCGATCAATAAACTGAAGAGATGACGCAAAGGATGATGAGTAATCAAACGGAGCATTCCCATAACAAAAAAGTACCGGAGTTACTGTAGCGTCTTTCACGCTCAGACCAGTTACTTCAGTACATTTTAGTAATTTTAGCTAATTCTGACGTCAGCTTGAAACGGAAAAGTTATCAGTACAACTCTTTACACACCCCGCTTCACAGCTAACTCAACCTGCTTGAACTCATCCTCAACTCGCTTTTTCAGTTTCTCAGGCAGGGGACGATTGGGATAGGAGCTGTAGTGACCGGCCAGTGCATTCAGGGCAGTGCTCATCGTTGTAAAGGATTTCAGGCTGGAGATTGAGTTGTCCCGACGGTAGCGCGCAATAAATTCATTAATCATTTGACGTGCTTCAGCTTGGGCTGCTGATTTCTCTGCTGTGTTGTCGGGCAATTCAATGGCTGTGCGGAGACTGGAGACCACTGCCAGGGTATCTTCAGGATAGTTACCACTGATCCCGGATGGTGAGGCGGTGCAGCCGACAAGGGCAATCACACAGACAAAAACTAGAGCAAGCAGGCGAGAGAAGAAGTTCTTCATAGGGTTAGAACCAATACTGAATTTTTAAAAATCAAAGCTATGCAACATCCTATCGCAGTTAACCGACAAAAGTTTGAGCGATTTTCAGAACAGGAAATAGGAGATTCTACGCTTCTTTGATCTAGGGGGTTATGGATTATCCATGCCACAACATACTACAATGTGGGAATTCGAGTAACCACCGATAATATTGGGAGTCACTCTCTCCAAACGATCCAACTATGAAACTTCTAATCGACAGAATCAGTTCTGAAATTGGGCAGCTTTTGATCGTTACAGATGGTGAAAATTTGTGTGCACTTGAGTTTGAAGACTGTGAATCCCGCATGCTGAAGTTGCTTCAGGCTCGATTTGACACCGTTGAATTGATTCCGACTGAGAATCCCCAGGGATTCAGCCAGACGGTTGATCAATATCTGAAGGGAGATCTTCACACTGTAGATCAGGTTCCTGTAAATCCTGGTGGCACTCCATTTCAACAAAAAGTCTGGTCAGCACTCAGAACAATCCCCGTGGGTGCAACGGTTTCCTACAAAGAACTCGCAACCCAAATTGGTCAACCCACTGCATCTCGCGCCGTAGGCATGGCCAATTCTCAAAATCCAATTGCCATTGCAATCCCTTGTCACCGCGTGATCGGAGCCAAGTCTAAACTCACAGGTTACGCCGGCGGATTAGAGCGAAAAAAGTGGTTGCTCAGTCACGAAGGAGTTAGTCTTGAGCAGTTATCGACCTAATCCACCCAATGCAGAATATCCCGAATCACTGACCATCGCGGCGGCTGAGACGCATCAATTTTTCCCTCGACCCAATAATCGAGAAATCAGGATAGAGCTGCTAAATCTGCCTGGTCATTGACTAGTCATTGATGAGTTCGCCGATACCGACTTGCAGCGTATTGATTGTGTTGCTGACGAAACCGTTGACGAATTGGGGATGGAGTTGCCTAACTTCAGATTCCACGTGGCGATCAACATTCTGAATTTCCATAGAACCAACGAATGATGGGGTGCTGTTGCCATCGAATTCAATTGTCTCTTGTGTTGTGTGCTGTTGGCTGGGCTGTTTTGGTGTCATCATTGTTCACAAAACTCCAATACGATGGGATGTGTACCCATTGTTCCCATCTGGAGAGATAGGACGATCATCTGGAGATATTGGAAAGAATTGGCTTTAGGGTCAAAGGTGTAGAACCCTCTCACCATTAAGGGTTTTACCCTCTTAGATCCTCTGTCAAGAAGTAATTTGTGTAGCTGCAGCTTATCAAAAAAGTTCGCTATGATGGCCGATATTGAGCTGGAAAAAATTGATCTATGATTTCTCCGCATGTTTGTTTGAGAATCAGGTTGTGTCGTTGGGCAGATCGAGGCAATACAAAAGTTGCGAAACTTTTCAAATGGCTACTGGTTCGGTTGTTTCCTGAAACATTTGACCGTTCGGTTACCTATCCGTTCTAGAGGATTGCTCTTCCCCTCGACGTTCTAACTGCCATCTGCGGGCTTAACGTTCAAAAAATCAACCTTCAAAAACCTGACGTTCAAAAATCGAAATCGACTCGTAATGTGTCAATCCCTGCCAGAGTAGCCGTAATATCCCACTAAAAACAAAGATTCATAGAAGGCTGACGACGAATAACCTCATTGCCGAGCAAGGCCACCGCAAACGCAACAGTCCATGCAGCCTGAGACGTGGAAGGCAGATATTCTTAAAAATTCAAAAAGCCAGATGCTAGAGTGAAAGGGATCTCCTACTTTCAGTTGAGTTCCGTCGTACCATGGCTAATCCGAATCGGCCTGAGCTTCCGTCCGGTGCTCGCCGTTCTGCTCTGATTGATTTATTAACGGAGTATGTAGAGCGGGTCTTTGCTCGCACACTGGAGAGCCATACACCTATCTTTGAATCCAACTCTGTGATCCTACAGGATGCCTATCCCAGCTTCGTGGTTGTACTTCGGGAGGTGCAGAGCCAGGGGGATATCGGTCATCTGTTGTCGGCGAGTGTTGAGTTTTTGCTGGGTCGAGAAGCCTACTCCAAGGATCAGCTCCAAACTGCCCTCGAACACTACCAGAAAAGCCTGGAATTCTGGCCAACTCCTCTAACCAATCCAGATTTACATTCAGAAGCATTGCAAGCACTTCCTAATCACTATTTTCTAGAACGCATGGGAGTAGTGCTATTTCACCTGGGACTCAACTACGCTCGTTTAGGGGATGTGGAAAAGGGAGACCAATCTCGTGCCCACCGACGAGAGGCCCAAACCTATCTACAGCAATGTTTGGGAATCTGCGAACAGGCAGAACGTCAGGATTTAGCTGCCAAGTTTGTGGGGCAGTTAGCGAGAGTGGTGCAACAACTTGAAGACTGGGAAGCCCTGACGAGTGTGGCTCAGCAGGCAATTAACCTGCACATTTCCTACGGTTCCGATCAACAAATTGCCCAGGACTATACCTGGCTGGCTGAAGTTGCCATGCGGGAATCCAAGTGGACACATGCAACTCAATTGATGGATCTCTCCCTGGCGATTCACAAGCAATCCCTAATCAGTCCCGCCAGCGAAGCCCCCAATAATGAGTCCTGCTTTCTGCTCTGGGCTGAATCTCAACAGGAACTAGAACATTGGCAAGCGCTAGTGACTCAGTTAGAACGGGCGCGGCGTAGTCCAATTTTGCAACAGGATCATTTAGCCTATCTCCAGGTCTTACAGGCTCTCAGAAAGCTCTATTTTGAACAAAATCAATACGGTCAAGCGGCCCATTTAAAACAAGAGCAATTTCGGATTCGATATCAGCAGGGTTTGAGTTCTTTCATGGGAATTCGTCAACTCCAGCCTCGACTCCAGGCGCGACCCGAAAAGCATTTAGTGGCCCTGGAAATTTTAAATTCTGATCGCCTTAAGGATGTCAATACTTTAGTTGATCGGATTCAAAGTCAAAAGCATAAGTTAGTAATTTTGCATGGTAAATCGGGTGTCGGTAAAAGCTCCCTCCTAACGGCGGGTGTGATGCCAACTCTAATCCAGAAACAGCTAGAGTCAGAAAATACCGAAAGTACTGTGCCAATTCTGCTAAGAATCTACACCGATTGGCTCCGGAATCCCGATCCCGCAACATGGAATTTAACAGGCGTTTTAAAACTGGTTGAAAAAAACTGCGCTCATCAACTTTCCACCGTATTAATTTTCGATCAGTTTGAAGAACTATTTACTGTCTGTCCTGAGATGGCTCAGCGCCGACCCCTCTACCAATTTCTCCGAAGTTGTTTATTGCTAGAAGGAACAACTGTTTTACTCTCAATCCGAACAGATTACCTGCATTATTTGATTGAGTGGGATCGCTTGATGAACTTAAGTTCTGTAATTCAGGCGGATATATTGTCTCAGCCCGTTCTCTATCACTTAGAGCAGTTTTCTGTTGAGCAAGTACAACGTTTTATTCAAAATCAAACTGCAACTAGTGCCACCGGATTTGACTTTGATTTGATTGAGAAGGTTGTTGAGGATTTAGAACAGCCGTGGGAAGGGATCAACCCGGTAGAAGTTCAACTGGTAGGAGGTCAGCTTCAAGCTAAAGGAATCACAACTTTAGCTCAGTATCAACGACTAGGTAAAAAATCAAAGCAAGTTTTGCTAGGTCAATTTTTGGATGGCATAATCGTTGATTGTGGCCAAGAGAATGAATTGATTGTGATCTCAGTCTTGTATGCCCTGACAAATGAAGTGGGAACTCGGCCTGTCAAGACAGAATCGGAACTTAGGGCGGAGTTGGATGTGATACCGGAAAAGCTAGAGTTGGTGCTTGAGGTTCTGGTGGAATATGGACTGATTCTTTTATTACCAGATATTCCAGACAATCGCTATCAACTTGCCCATGATTATCTGATTCAGTTAATTCGCCAACAACAGGGGCAAAGACGAATTGCTGAGCTAGAGTTGGAACGCAATAAAGCACAACGCAAGCTAGCTGCAGCTAATCCACGAAGCTGGATTGATCAAGTGATTATTTCTGTCTTGAAGTGGTTTAGATCGGATTAATATTATTGTTATTTACCTGCTCAAAGATGAATGGAATTTTGAGTAAGCATAGAATATATTATCGAGTATACCTTGAGCGGTAATATCCTAACCCTAAAGAATCTGTTATCAAAGAAATGTTGGAGTTGCTTAGTAAGTCGACATATCGACAGATCGCAGAGAAGAAGCCTATACTTGATCTAGACACAGTGTTGAGTAGTCCCTTGAAACTGGCACTTTCAGCTCGGTCTCTGATTCCTAATTCAGGCTCATCTACCAAAAAAAATTAAGGCTTTGGTTTGGTTTACTAATTTACTTTACTTTGAAGGGATAGAGCAAATGGGTCAGTCAAGTAATAGTTCTACTGGATTTAAAGAATATCGGAGTGTGACTGAGTTTCCGAAACATTTACAAAAGCTCAGTCGTGAAGACTTAGAAGTTCATTATCAGGATTTGAGAGAATCATATCGTAGCTTAAGTATCAGCCGTGGCCAACTAGTTCGTCGTCAGAGTGAGGCAAAGGGGAAGCTGACTGACCTGAGCCAGAGTTTGACACAAGTTCAGTCCATGTTGAAAACTGTTGAAACTGAGAAGCAAAAGCTAAAACAGTCCTTGGCACATAGCGTTGATGCACAGAAGCAACTTCAGGGCTGGGGAGATAATTTGTCAAGTCAAGTTGATGACCTAACCACTAAAATTAACGCAACTAATAGCTTGATTCAGCAATTTGAGTCAGTTTATGAAGAAGTCAATGAAAATCGGGGTTTGCTTTCCTTCGGTCGTCGATTTGTGCTGTTGATGAAAGCTGCTCAGAAAATGCTAAATACTGATATTCAAGACCTAATTTCGAAGCCAGCTTTGTCATCTAGTGACGATGACTCTGAAGATTGGACAAAAGAAGATCAAGCAAGTGTTAACCGTGCGCTACTAGATGATTAATCAGGATGGCTAATAATGGGAAAATTTACTGAATCTCTCAGCGATACGAGTCAACAACTCCAGCAAGTCAAACAGGGTATTCGTGCGATGCAGGAGCTTGGCCAGGAGATGCTGGACAATACCTTTAATGTTGCAGAAGCAGGACTTCGCACAGGCTATGCCTATGCCAAAGCAGAGGATGGCGAAACTATTCCTCAACAACAAAAACTTCTGCAGCCCACTTCTAACGTGCTGGATCAGGAACTACTGAATAGAGAAGAGTTCTGGACTCAAAAATCCTTGAAAGCTCGTTTTGGGAAGCATTATGCTGCGTACCGTTATTTAAAGTAGACCCATTGTATTAGAAAACTTCCTAAAGTGAGTTGGGAGGCAATTGTTAATGTTTTCAATGGAGTTGAGACTCAATCTTCAACTGTAGAACAACGAGTGATATATCTGGTGCAGATTGTTACTCAGCAGAAAGAGAAAATTGACAACCTTGAAATGCAAAATCAAAAATTTGTACAGCAACTACAAGCACTCTTTCAGCTTATAGAGCAGTCCTAAGTCAATCACGAAAAAAGTAAAGGGGTTTGGGGACATAGTTCCCAAACCCCTTTTTCACAAATCATTGCCCAACATTATGGTAGTTAGTGACGATGACCGTGGTGGTGATCGTGGTGGTGATGGCCGTGATCGTGGCTATGACCATGTTCATGGTGATGGCCGTGATCGTGACTGTGATCATGCTGTGCCTGAACTGCTGCCAACTGAGGATTCACTGCAAGGGCGGTTTCCCCAAGCAACGCCTCGATCTGAGGATCGGCCCAATCCGCAACCATGCGGAGGAAATCAGGATGGTCATTCACACAGGGCATCTGCACATAGGTCACATCGGGACGCTTACGCCGCAGCGCTTCGATGATGTGCTCCACATCTAGTAATGTTTCATGGTTCTCGGTTGCAAATCCGATTGGCATGAATACGATTGATGTCGCGCCCAATTCCATCTAGTTTTGAGCCGCAAACTTGGCATTTGGCTGTGTCCACTCGATCAGCGGAGTATCATGGTTCAACCAACCCACCGAGATCAGAGGATAACGATCAGTTAATCGCTCCCTGACCAGGTCATACAACTTCTGACTTTCATCAATTCCAGAGGTAAATCCCTTGGCTTTGAAAGGACAACCATGGTTCATCAAGACAATTCCGGTCTGGGAGGGTAAATGAGCGACTGCCAGGTCTTTCTCAATTTTCTCCTGTACCATGCGGGCCGTTAGGTCGATGTAGGCAGGTTCGTTGTAGAAAGATGGAATGTATCGCTGACCTTTAATCCAATGTTCTGTACCTGAAGCGGACTTGGCCAGGGCATGATTTACCTGTTCAACGGCAATTCCGCTAGTAAAAATGGAGTCAACGACCAGGAGAGGATAAATCAATAACTTGTCAAATCCTTCTGCTTGAATCTGGGCCAGAACCTGTTCGGGCAGGAAGGGCGCACAGAAGTTGAAAGCTTTGAATACCTTGACACGACTACCCCAGCGCTCCTGGAGCTGACGCTCAACACCTACACGCTGCTGTTCAAAAATTGCGTTGTGAGGCGAAATAAAGTTTCCATGCTGGTGGCTCCACTCGTGAAGGTCAAAGATGGCCAAGAGCTTGGCTAGTGGCGGGTAGACCCAGGTTGGAACGGGAGCAAACTTGGCAGTTAGCAGATTCAAGGCTTGCTCGTTGTAGTTGGCAAAATCTTCATAGCTCTCTACTTCGCCGTAACCCATCAGGAGAACAGCGACCCGATCCTCAGATTCGGAGACAGAGGCGTGTGGGGTTTGATATAGTTTTTAAGGGGTTGCAACCACGGCATTATTAATCGACTATTAACAGGATAGTCTAACATACCCAACTGGGGGATTGGATTGGTGGAAATTCTAAAGTTTTTGAAATTTCAAGCACTGATAGCTGATTACTCAATGCTGTTAAGAGTCCTGAAACTCCGATAGCGCCTGTAACAATTCAGATTCGGCATAGGGCTTCGTCATATATTCGCTCGCTCCCAATTGATGAGCCATTTTGCGATGACGTTCATTGTTCCGAGAAGTCAGGATTAAAACAGGTAACTTTTCGGGAGAGAATCGCTGCCGACAGTGAAATAGAAACTCAAAGCCATTCATTTCTGGCATTTCCAGGTCACAGATCACAATTTGTGTCTGGGGATATTTCTGCAATTGAGTTAGTCCTTCGTGTCCATGCTGAGCCTGGAGAACTTTATATCCTACTTTTTGGAGACTGAGAACCAAAGTTTGACGGGCAGTGACTGAATCATCAATCACCAGAACTGTCATGCTTTTATCGGGCTTTGACTGACCTTTAAGTAGGGTTAAATTTGGTTTGGATGAGAGTGAATGAGTTGGTTGAGACTGACGCTGAGTCCAGAATTCTAACAGTTCGGCGCTATCAATCACTGGAACAGAGCGGCTATCTCCCAGGGCAGTACAACCATACAGAAAAGCTGGCGGCTTGAGGGTTGAACCGAAGGGTTTGATGGTTAGGTTTTGTTCCATCAGAATATCATCGACCTTCACGGCAACTGAATCTAACCCCTGGGAGATGAGGAGTAACATCACCTTTTTCTGATTCGTGGCTTGACTTGATTTTTGATGCGTTAGAGTGTGCTCTTGTAATTGACTTGATCGCTTCTGATAGGAACCATTAGCAGGACTAACTTGAATGAGATAGGGGGCATTGTATTGCAGCAAAATTGACTGGACTAATGGGATGGGCTGTCCATACCAGTCATAGGTTTCCTGATGATCTAAATGATTGATTTCATTCGGTGAGACAGATACAATTCCGGTTAAGGCATCTAGTGGAATAGCAAATAGATACCCCTGTATCTGGAAAACAAGCAGCTTAGTAATAGTCTGCATCCACGGTAAACGTAGGGTAAACTGAGTTCCCCGTCCTTGATGAGAGTAGATGGAAATATTCCCTTTTAATGCCTCAATCTGTTGATGTACCGCCTCTAGACCTACACCTCGGCCTGATAAATAATTAACCTGATCTCGGGTAGAAAAATCGGGATAGAATAACAATTCGTAGAGTTGTTCTTCGGAAAGACGATCCACATCTGCTAAAGAGATAATATTCTTCTCAACAGCCTTTTTCCGGATTTTATCTAGATCAATGCCTCGACCATCATCTTGAATTTCAAGATAAGTATAGTTACCTCGTTGATAGGCACGAATTTCAATGGTCCCAGCAGTGGCTTTTCCCTGCCGTTGTCGTTCTCTCAAGGGTTCAATACCATGATCAAAGGCATTCCGAACCAGATGAACTAATGGGTCATACAGTTTCTCCAGAACCGCCCGATCCAGTAAAGTATCTTCTCCCTGTAGTTTCAGCTCAACCTGTTTTTTGTGTTGAACACAGAGATCACGAATCATACGGGGAAACCGATTCAGCAGGGCCTCAACCGGAACCATTTGAATCTCAGTTAAGCTTTTTTGAACTTTTTGGAGAGTTTGTTGACGCTGCTGAATAAGCTGGGTATTGCGTAGGTTCAATACCTTCATTTCATAGATCGCTTCACGAATTTGATCGGCTTCCTCGATTGTTTTTTGCAGCATTTTTTCCAAGTAAGAAGCGGTTCGTACAGAGCGCTGACTCGATTTCTTCTTAGGAAGCTGACTGATACGGATTTGTAGATTGGTAATAATTTTTCGGAGCTGAGCTTGAGATCTTTCAAGAGTTTTAATAACTTTCTGGGTACTCTGATCCTGTAGAAATAAGCTATTGTCCTGGGTTGCTAGTTCTCCGACGAGAGTATTCACAGAGCCAAGTCGGCTCATATCGGTTCGAATACCTGCCATTAAGTGATTAGTAGCAGGGGTATGGCGTTGAGAAATATCGATGGGGCTATTGTCTGCCAAGTCAGAATCACTGGAAACTGTACTGGTTTGAGGCAGATCGTTGGAAGCTTGTTCCAATTCCTGATGATCTAATTTCTGAACTGGAACTAAAGACGAGCTATCCGGTTCCGATTGCATTTCTTCGGAAGTAATATTCAGATCGCTAACCTCTTGAGAGTCAGTGATGTCAGGATCGAGAGCAATTCCGCCATGAGTTAGGATATCGCGAATAATACTTTCTGGATCTGAGTCTTCAGGTTCTAGATTCTCTAGATTTAAGTTCTCTAGATTTAAGTTCTCTAGATTTAAGTTCTCTAGATTTAAGTTCTCTAGATTTGAACTTTCAGGAGGGAAGTTCTCAGAACTTGGAGACCTCACACTCAAGACTCCATTCTCTATTGCTTTCTCATCCTGGCTATCTTCAGAACTCAAATCATCTGGGTTAAAGTCTTCTAAGGCTTCGGTCTTCAACTCCGTAGAAATGTTCTCAAGAGCTTGAGTCTTGTCAACTAAGTTTTCGGCAGTTAAATTATCAGTAATCGAATTGCCTGTAATTGGATCTTTACCTATGACTTCCCCTGAAATGGAAAGCTGATCCTCTGATAATTGTGAGTTTTGAGTTTCTATATTCTCTAAAACCAGTTCTCCGAATAGAGAATCAGAGGCTTCTATATCTGGAACAGTTTGGAGGAAGTATCCAGTTGATAATGTTTGTTCCGAGCTGGGTAGTGCTTCCTGCTGTACCTCAAACCGAGTTTCAGCCAGCTCAGCTAATTTTAAGCTGGGTTGGCCGCCCTGAATTCTATCTCCTGCTAAAACTGCCTCCTGTCCAGCTAGAAAATCTCCCAGGGCAAACTGACCAATTTCAACGACAGATTCGGGATTGAGAGACAGAGCTTGTAGAGTGGTGTCAGCGATCGCACTCCACCCCTCTAATGCCAACATTTTGCCGAGGCTAGAAAATACCTCCGCCTGTTTCTTCAAATCTCCTAGCAAGTCTTGTCGATTAGAGTTCGAGAGCAATGTTCCCCAACGTTGCAGTCCAGAGGAAATTTCAGTTTCAAATAGAAACTGGATCATGTCTGTTTCAATTGGTACTTCTGGTAACTCAGCGGCTTCCTCCAGCGGTCGATTAATCTTTTTCTCCAACTGGCTGAAAATAGCGCGGGATTGCTGCAGGGCTTGGGCCGCATCCGATTGCCCCGTTTGAATTTGCTCAACCAATGGCAATCGGAGAAAATCGAAGGCTTGCAGTAGCAGACTTTCCAATTCCACATCAAATACGGTGTCTGCTGCGTACAGGGCGCGGATAGCATTTTCCAGTTGGTGAGCAATCTGCTGAATTTCCATCAATCCAACACAGGCAGCTCCACCCTTAATGGAGTGAGCCGACCGCATTAAATCATGCAGTTTAGCAAGGTCATGTTCCTGGCTGAGATTCAAGAGTCCATGTTCAAGGGAGTGGAGCAATTCCAGAGATTCTTGAACAAAAAACTCGTAGGTTTGGTCGTTGTTGGTAGTTGTAGTCATCGTCAATCCAAGGGAGTGCGAAGGTTTTCTGGACTGATGTTGCCCCCCTTGACTCCCCCCCAGTCAAAGGGGGAGGACTGAACCTCTGCTCAAGGAGAGATTAAGGGAGGTTTGGCAAGAGTTTGGATGTTCATGGAAGATGAATACACCCATAGCTCACTTAGGAGGGATCAAGGAGCGTTCCTATAGTTACTCAAACTCATTTTTAAGCCTGATTCCTAAGCCTGATTGTTAAGCTTTAAACTGAGTTACACCTTTCTGTAAGTCATCTGCTACCGTCAGCAACTGACCAAAGGAATCTGCCACTTTCAGGGAATACTTCGAGGTAGAACGGGTCGTTTCCGCAACTGCTTCCACAGTTTGTGACAAATCCTGGGATGTACGAGCCTGAGCCGCTGCGGACTCTGACATCTGCTCGACGAGCGCCTGAATTTGTTGGCTGACTTCCACAAGTTGCGTGAAAGTTTGACGGGTTTCGTTCACCACATTGGTTCCCAGAGCAACCCGTTTCATTCCAACTTTCATCGACTGAATCAGCTCTCGTGTCTCCGTTTGAATCTCTTCCACGATTTGCTCAATTTCCTGAGTTGCTGTTGCAGATTGTTCCGCTAAGCCGCGAACCTCACTGGCCACTGTCGCAAATCCCAGACTATCTTGGCTCGTGCGAGTCGTTTCCACAGAAGCATTCAGGGCTAGAACACGGGTTTGATTGGAGAATTCACTAATCAGTTGCACCACGCGGGAAATTTTCTTGGAGGATTCTCCTAGATTCTTCACCCGATGGGCAGTGGCGTTGACCGTCTTCTGAATCGCTCGAATTCCTTCTACTGCTCGGTTCATTGCCTCATCCCCATCCTGGAGAATTTGACTCGCCGCCTGCACCTGAACTTCAGCGGTTTGGGCGTTACGAGAAACGGTTTGGGCCGCATCTGCCATTTTCTGAATTTGACCCAAAGCGTTGGAAATAGAGTCTGCCTGATTCAAAGCTTCCTGAGAAAGCTGCTTAATCTCAGACTCACTCACCTGGGCAGTGGAGTTTACCACAGTAGCGGCAGATTTCACCTGATTCACCAACCCTTGCAGGTTCTCAATTGTGGCATTAAAGAAGTCAGCAACGGTTCCCATCACCCCTTCTGTCACCTGAGCCCGAACCGTGAGATTACCATCAAAGGAGGCTTCAATATCTCCGAGGAACCCTTCGATTTGGTGTTGCAATTGTTCTTTCTGGTGCAGTTGTTCCTGGGATGTTTTTTCTGCAATCGCTCTTGCCTGTTGTACCTGTTCCAGCAGTAGAGCCTGTTCCAGAGCATAGCCCATTTGCAGCGCTAATTGCTTGAAGGCTTCCACATCTGCTTCTAGCCATTCGCAAGGGGCAGAACAATGGTGAGCTGCGAGTAAACCATACAATTTCTGGTCAACGAAGACTGGAACAAGTAGGTCTGCTTTGACTTGCCAGGTTTCTAGCTGTTCTTTGTGGGCCGGGGTCAACTGTGCCTGACTAATATCGGCATTAAACTGAACCAGACCTTTACGATAGGGTTCCACGTCCTCTGGGAAAAAGTCAGGTTCCTCCCGCTCTAATTCTAGAATCCTTATCACCTCTGGCTTGGCTGATTCCGCAACAATTTTGCCATTCCAATTTTCGTCAAACCGATATAGAAGAATACGATCCGCCTGCATCATAGGCAGTGATTCTTTCACCGTTGTTTCAATCACCTTATCGGTGTCGAGGGATTCCCGAATCTCTGAGGTGATGGCACTAAATAGTCTTGCCCGTTCCGCTGCTCGACGCTGTTCTGTCAGTAATAACGCCTGATCCGATGCAAATCCTACCTGGGTTGAAACTTGACGAATCACATCAATGTCATTCTCTGTCCACTTGCGAGGGCCGGAACACTGATGGGCGATTAGTAACCCCTGCAACTTGCCATCCGCTAAAATTGGGGCCACCAGACTCGCCTTCGCCTCGAAGGACTCAAGCTGTTCAATCTGACAGTCAGTCAGTCCAGCTTGATAAATATTGTCAACAGCCTGAATCCGACCTTTGGCATAGGGACGAGCGAATTTCTGAGCAAAACAGGAGTCATAGATTTCGGAACCGAGGGTTGATGAAAACTTTGCAGAAACGGCCTCAGAAACAATGATTCCATTCCATGATTCGTCAAACTTGTACACGATGACTCGATCTGTCTTCAGCAACTCCTGGAGTTCATCCACACTGGTTTGGAAGATATCGTCCAGGTTCAGTGATTCCCGAATACTAGAGGTAATTTGGTTCAAACGGCGGGCTTGTTCTGCTGCCTTGATCTGTCGGTCAGTCAGGATCAACTGTTCAATCGTTAAGCTCATCTGGGTACAGAGTTGCTGAATCATCTGAACTTCAGACTCATGCCACTTGCGCGGCCCGGTCAACTGATGAATCATCAATTGAGCGTACAGTTGCCCTTCCACCACAATCACCGCACTGATGTCTGCCTTAATCTGGTAATCCCTGAGCAATCCAGCATGGCACTCGCCAATATCGGCATTTTCCACATCGTCAATCACGGTCATTTGACCCCGTTGGTAAGCTTGGGCGTAGTTGAAGAAACGACAGACATTACAGTTGTGATCACCCATCGCGTCGCCCATCAGGGTGGGTTGCGCTCTGGCCAGAGACTCTGCTACCACATTGCCCATCTTTTGGTCGTCAAACTTGTACATGATCACCCGATCATTCTGAAGTAGTAATCGAACCTCTTCGACCACCAAGTTATATATCTCCTCCTCAGACTTAAGATTCCGGAGTTTGATGGTGACATCATTTAAGAACTTGGCCTGACGGTTAGCAATTTCTTGCTGTTGAATCACATAGGCATTGTCCAGCACATAACCCGTCTGGATGCCCACATTCCGCATAAAATCAGTTTCAAACTCTGTCCATTTGTGGGGGCCATCACAGTGGTGAGCAATCAACAACCCCATCAAATTCTGATTAACGATAATCGGGGCGACCAAATTCGCTCTCACCTTGAAGGGTCTGAGTTGACCCAGATAGCATTCGGTTAAATCTGCATTCTCGATATCCTCAACACCCTGAACTCGTCCTCGGAGATAGGGTTGAATGTAGCGATCGGCAAAACAAGGATCAGCGATCTTGGCATTCAAAGCGGCTGGCCAGGGTGCACCAACGGATTCGGCTATAATCGTTCCTTGCCAATTTTCGTCAAACTCGTAAACCACAACGCGATCGCATTCCATTGCGGCTCGGACTTCTTCGACTGTTGTGGTCAGGATATCCTCAATCCGGGTAGACTTCCGAACCTGAGTATTGATCTGGTTCAGCAGTTGGGCGTAGCGAGTTGCCGCTTCCTGTTGCTTGAGCAACATGGCCTGATCCAGGGTATAGCCCAGTTGAACGGCTAATTGTCTGAGAAATTCAATCTCTGGTTCTGACCAATTCCGTGGCCCAGAACATTGATGGGCAATCAGCAGACCTATCAATTTTTTATCAGCCAGGATGGGGGTTACTAGATTGGCTCGCACGCTGTAGGGTTCAAGCTGCTTCAAATGACATTCTGTCAATCCAGCATCGTAAATGTCGGGGGTTGCTTTGACTCGACCTTCCTGATAAAGCTCCACATATCGATCTGCAAAACAGGGATCATCAATGGTTTGCCCCAGTGCAGTAGGCCATTCAGCGGCAACGGATTCTGCCACAAATCGTCCCTGCCAATTGGCATCAAATTGATAAACCGCGACCCGGTCAGCTTGCAACGCAGTTCGAGCCGATTCCACTACGCTGTTAAAGATTGTCTCGGCATTGAGGGACTCCCGCATTTTGGAGGTGATTTTGCTCAGGAGTTGGGAGCGTTCTGCCGCTGCGCCCTCCTTCTCAATCAGCGATTGCAATTGGTCGATGCGGCCATCAATATTCAGTCGCAGTACTGCGAGTTCTCGGGAGAGAGCGGTAGTCGTTGCCCTCAAACCAAAGGCTTGGGGCGGTGCGATGGGAGCCTGAACCGTCGCTTCAACGGGGACTACTTTGGAGTCATTATTGTTTGATTCGTCAGCCGTGAGGAGAATGGAAGAGGTATTGTTGTTGTTTGACATGGGTTTCACTGAATTAAAGTTCAAGAGATAGCAGTTCATTACTGGGGCCTTGTAGAAAGGTTTCAGAAAACATTTCTACAGCAGTCAAGTAATTATCAGGAATCAGCATTTAAAGCCTGTATCATTGCCTCAATATCTAAAATAGGTAGAATTTTGCCTGTATCCTGTTTCCAAATTTGCTTAATAAATTGTTTGGATTGATGACTCAGTTTCAAAGGAACTTCAGAATCCATTGGTTGAATCTGTTCAATTGGACACATAATTAGAACTTGAACTTGATCAACGAATAGTCCCAAATTTCCACTCTGGCTCTCAACGTGTAGAACATCAAAGCGATCCGGAAAAATCTCAAGCTTTGGCTCAGGTTTTAGGCCCAAAAAATGGGATAAATCAATTAACCAAACCACTGCCTGTTGCCAGGTACAGACCCCAATCACAGATACAGGCATGTGAGGAATTGGAATAATCATCATTGGATTAAGATTCAAGACTTCTAATAAGTCCTGAGCCGAGATTAGAAACTGAACGGGTTCGGAGGACTGGAGATTGAGCTGAACCTGTAGATGGGGTACTGTTGTGAGTTGAGTTAACTGGGCAGTCATGATGATTACACAATGGAGTTCTAGAATGGAGTTGGAAAATTGGCAAGACGATGAAAGAAGCTGAGTCGAGTCAGTTTGAAATAACTAGCTGATTGATTGTATTGATAACCTCTGTTTGGTTGATGGGTTTTGTGAGATATGCCGATGCTCCCTGTTTCATCCCCCAACTCTGATCAATCTTTTCAGATTTACTAGAGCATAGAATGATTGGAACTTTCGCTGTTTTCTCCTGGTTTTTTAGCTCTCGACACAGACCATAGCCACTTTGTCCAGGTAAAACCACATCTAGCAGTATGGCGTCAAAGTTTTGTTGATCTAGGAGTGCTTTTGCAGCTTCAGCCGTTGTCACTTTAAAAACCTGAAAACCAGATCTCTCTAGACAATCGATTAGAAGCTTTGCCTCTGTGAAGCTATCTTCAACGACAAGAATACTAACCATGGAAACACCTTATCAGTTAATAGAATGAGTAGGATTTCTGTACTTTTCTGAGACTGCAGCTTGAAAAGAATATCTAGAACTGAAAGTCCTGGGGCATCTCCAAGTTATCACCGTCTGTGCTGGATTTAGTAGTGCTACCGACGGGTAGATGGCGGCGTACCATTCTCAATGTTTCCTTAGGTTTAGGGGGTTTACCAAGAAAACCTGTTGCCCCGGCCAAAAGCGTTCGGCTGCGGTCAATCACGTTGTCCTGACTGGTCAGAATAATCACTGGAGTATTCCGAAACAGGGGAGCATTTCGCAAAAATTGACAAACCGTGTATCCATTGGCATTCGGCATAATTAAATCTAAAAAGATCAAATCCGGCTTGTGAACCGCAACCTGAGCTAGCGCCTGTACCGGATCCTGTAAATGCATCACCCGATAACCAGCGGGTTCAAGAATGGTTTTCAAAGCCTGGATCACCACAGGACTGTCATCAATGCAAGCAATCAGAGGTTGGGACTGCGGAACAGCATCATCCGGTGTGGTGTAGGTAGTAACAGTGGTTTCCACGATCTCTGGATGCTGTCTACCATTGGATTCTGCCATTGACGGGGGAGCCAGTTGGAAGGTTGGATCCGGTAGATCTGGAACTGTGCGAAGCTGAATCAATCCCCGCTTGATCAAGGGAAGCAACGCTCGCGTTACGGAAGTGACTGATTTTCCTAAACGGGCTGCAACATCCCAGAGGGTGAGCTTACCATTAAGATACTTGTCCCAAGTTGATAGAACCCGAGAATCCACCTGTTGCTTCAACAGCGGCGCTTTGGCAGGATCGATTTGAGTCAAGCCTGCGGTTTGCCACTGAGACCTGAGATGTTCCACTTTCTTGAGCAGCGGTTCAATCTCGTTCTGACTGAGAACCAATCCAGGATAGATGTCAGTCGTCAGCTCCACTGTCGCATCAACTTGATGGGTAACGTACTCCCGATTGGATAGAGTGAATAGGATTTCTAGCGCTACTTGAGCAATCACCGTTTTTGCCTGGGTAATCGTTAACTGCTCATCAGCAATTCCTGCATCGAGCAATTGATACTCCCAAGGTGTATCAGAATCAAAGGTGAGTAGACCAGATTGAGGTTTCCAATTGGGGCAACTTTTGCGAATAGCCCTAGACCAACGTCGAACTCGATGGGAACGGCTGGTCATATAGAGCAATTGACCTTCGACAAAATGCAGCCTGCCTTCTTCCTCTTGATGAGGAGTACTGAGGATCAATGAACCTGTGATTTTACGGTCATAAAGGGGTTGCAACTCTTGAATAAGCTGTTCCGTTTGTACGTAATTCATAAGTTAATGGGAGGATAGTCAGTCATCAATTAGAAAAGCAAGGATTCCACGCGATAACATCACATCATCATCCCATGGGGGTATGACATGCATGTCGTTGATGAGACAAAATAATAACCATTCCACAATGTAGATTTGGCAACGTTAGTTTGTGGCTGATGCCCCAGAATTCCTTTAGTTCCAGAGATAAAAATGCTAGAGCAAACTTTAATGAAACTTAGCCCCCGAATCAGAAATATGTAGAGACCTCGATATCGAAATAAGGCTTGGAATCTGAACAAAAATTGGTAGAAAGACCATCCAAAGTCCTGATGGTTCACCCACGTATAACAATAACTTGTGTAACGTTCCCCTATATGAGCAAATGCTTGCTTCTTTCCCCCAAACAAATTTCTTGGTTCGCTAATCTAGATGCTTTGATGGAAACACTATCGAAATCTAATTTGCAACCCGGTACTCAAGTTTCACATTTTCCATCCTGTTACCATAGTAATACAGCAAGTTTGAAAGTTGCAAGCACAGATAATTCACAATTAAAAATCCTTCAAAATAAACCCCTCTATTTAAAAGCCAAAATCACCTGAGATTAATGCTTCCAATGATCCCAAACAATTCCCCTCGCAAAAAATTAGGTAATGCATGGGAGCTTTAACAGGCCTATTTTATTTTGGATTTTTACTCGAAACAGGATAGCTTTGGACAGACAGTGAGTAGCATTGCCCAATTCCCAAATTTTTCTTAAAACAGTCTCGATTTTTACAGAATATTCCTATTGCGTCTGAAGGATGAGATATCGATGATAAATCTACAACGTCCCATGTCACAAGCAGAGCTAATTAGACTTCTACGCCAGGGAACAGATGCCTGGAATCAGTGGAGAAGCGACTATGAAATGGCCAAGGTCGATTTAGTCGCGGCTGATCTGGAGGGGATTAGCTTGATTGGTGCTAATCTGTGGCGGGCCAATCTCTGGGGGGCCAATCTTTGGAGTGCGGATCTAAGGGAGGCTGATTTGAGTGAAGCCAATCTTTGGAGTGCGGATCTACGGGGAGCAAATCTAGCTGGTGCTGATCTCAGCGCAGTTAATCTATGGAGAGCGAACTTGAGCGGGGCAGACTGCTGCAAGGCCCGCTTTGTGGACTCCAATTTGCAGGAAGCTGATCTCCACGGGGCTGATCTGTCCGATACCAACCTCTGCGGTGCGGATCTGTGGAAAGCGGATCTGCGAGGTGTCAATTTAAGTCAAGCTACCATTGATACTGCCACAAAGCTGGATGATAAGTGGCGTCTTGTCTGGGAAATTATGAATAGTAAGGTTACAAATTTGAATCTTGGCGAAGCAAATTTGCGAGAGGCTTTTCTGTGGCGGGCTAATCTGAGTGATGCGAGCCTGGTTAGTACTGATTTATCCGGTGCGGATTTGCGAGAGGCCAACTTGCAGGGGGCTGACCTGTGGGGCGCTCAACTGCAACAGACCGATCTCACCAAGGCCAATTTGAGTAGAGCCGATCTATGGCAGGCGAATTTAGCAGAGGCCGACCTGACCCAGGCCAATTTTAGCCATGCCAACCTTCAAGACGCTCACTTATTCAATGTCCAGGGATTGGGAACAAATTTCACTGCTGTCACAATGACAGGGGCCTGCATCGAAGCATGGCAAATTAATCAGAATACTATCTTGGAAGCGATTGACTGTGAATATATTTACCTACGAGAAAATCAACAGGAACGCTGCCCGAAGCATCAGGATAAGGTGTTTGATCCAGGAGAATTCGCCAAGCTCTTCCAGTTTCAGGACACTAGCTTGAGTCTTAAATTTGAACACGGGATCAACTGGAAAGCATTTCTGCTCACCTTTGAATTATTACAAGCTGAATGGGGCAAACCAAATCTATCATTGCTTGCTCTAGAATCACCGACTGACGATTTCCTATTGGTTCGTCTACAGGTTAGTCCAGAAATTGAGATAGATCGAACTGCTTTGATTGCTAGGGCAGAACAGATTTACGAAACGAAGGTACAGGCACTCAACTTAGAACAGCAAAACTTAACGTCAAACCAACAGACGGAGAATCACATTTTCTCACTCCGGGGTGATAATGTGCTCAAAATTATACAGGCATTATCTGAAAGCTATTAGTCTGAAAGCTATTAGGTTGACGGTAACCTCTTCCATCTCTGGTCACTCAGAACATAATTCTGCCGGAATTTGAACCTATGCAGTGCTATTCGATCCTATGATCAGAATGTGATCCCAAAACGTTATCAGCATGAGTCCCAGCCCCCGATTCCTAACGCCAATCTGTCCCCCTCTAGAAAATGGTGATCAACTCACACGAAGTGAGTTTGAGCAGCGGTATGATGCTACGCCACAACTCACAAAAGCCGAGTTGATTGAAGGAACGGTCTATATGCCTGCTGCCCTACGCTATCAAAGCCATGGAAAACCCCATTCCTATATTTTAGGTTGGTTGGCAACCTACGAGGCAGAGACACCCAATGTCGGTTTAGCAGACAATGCAACAATTCGACTGGACATTAATAACGAACTGCAACCAGATGCTTTACTCAGAATTGAGACTGGAGGACAGTCAACTGTCAGTGAGGATGACCATGTAGAAGGGGCACCAGAATTGATTGTAGAAATTGCTGCCAGCACAACTTCAATCGATTTGAATCAAAAGCTACAGGTTTATTGTCGGAATCGAGTTCAAGAATATTTGGTGTGGCGAGTCTATGATCAAGAATTTGACTGGTTTCGCTCAATCAATGATCAGTATATTAAAGCTAAGGTAGATGAAACAGGGATAATTTGTTCTCAAGTTTTTCCAGGACTATGGCTAGATTCAAAAGCACTGTTAGCAGGGAACCGGGCACAGGTTCTCAAGACAGTTCAGCTAGGAATGGCATCTGTCGAACACCAGCTTTTTATAGATCGACTTCTAAACCTCCAAAAGCCAAACAATGGGTGATTTTGAATACAAAAATGATGCTGGCAATCTGTCCTGGAATTCATGATCCTGACTTAACGGAAGACTTCTTGCATGGATTAGGTAAAAGGAATCTGGATCAACTTTCTCTGATCACGATTTCAACGGAAAAATATCCGGCCTATTCGGGTTTCGATATTTTCAACTTTTTACAGCAAGAAATTCCTGTAGATTCTGGTCGTCAACTTTGCCTGATTGGATTTAGTGCAGGCGTTGTTGGAGCAATCACCGCTGCTTACCTATGGCAGCAATCTTTTGGAACAGTTAGGGGATTAATTGCAATCGATGGCTGGGGCGTACCTCGTTTAGATTGGTTAACTGCTACTGGAAACTTCCCAATTTATCGACTCAGCCACGATCACTTTACCCACTGGAGTTCAAGTCTCCTGGGAAAGGGTGATGAAAGTTTCTATGCTGATCCGGCTATGACGCACTTGGAGATTTGGCGATCGCCTCAGGCCACTCGTGGTTGGTGGCTCCATCGAAATCAGCAGGGTCTTGAAACAGCCACTCCAGCCTTGGCGACGGATGTAATTTTAGAGTGGCTATTTCGGATGGCAAATTCTTGCAACGTTTCCAACGCTGATGGGGTATGAGAAGTTGGGAAATACCGCGCCCCAACCTCTTAAATCTGTGCCTCACTAGACCTGAAAAAGCCATAGCCTACTCTGATTGAGTCTGCATCATTTGTTCAACGAACTTCGTATGAATTTGTCCCTGTAAAAATTCAGGCGTTTCTAACATTTGTTGATGAAAACCAATCGTTGTCGGAATGCCAGTGATTGCAAATTCTCGTAGTGCCCGTTTTGTTCTGGCAATCGCTTGTTCTCGGGTCGCACCCCAGACGATTAATTTTCCAATTAAGGAATCATAATAGGGCGGAATTTCATAGTCCGTATAGACATGGGAATCGACTCTGACCCCCGGCCCCCCTGGGGGCAAGTAACCGCTAATTCGACCAGGATGGGGGCGAAAATTGCTGTCTGGGTCTTCTGCATTAATTCGACACTCGATGGCATGGCCGACTAGCCTTATCTGGTCTTGGGCCATGGACAACCGTTCTCCCTGGGCAATGCGGATTTGCTCTGCAATCAGATCTAAACCCGTTACGGCTTCTGTGACCGGGTGCTCCACCTGAATTCGGGTATTCATTTCCATAAAGTAGAAATTGCCACTGCGATCTAGTAAGAATTCTACCGTTCCAGCTCCCGTGTAGTTGATGGACTGGGCTGCCCGGACCGCTGCTGATCCCATCTTCTGACGCAGTGCCTCATCTAAAACTGCGCTAGGAGCTTCCTCTAGCAACTTCTGATGACGTCGTTGGGTCGAGCAATCCCGCTCTCCCAAATGGATGACGTTGCCGTACTGATCCGCTAGAATTTGAAACTCAATGTGGCGAGGCTGCTCGATAAATTTTTCTAGATAAACTCCCGCATTACTAAAGGCGGCCTCGGCTTCTCCTTGAGCTGCTGCAAATAACTTTGGCAATTCACTGGCAGTCTTGACCAGACGCATTCCGCGACCGCCGCCACCCGCCGTTGCCTTGATAAAGACAGGGTAGCCAATTTGGTCAGCAATGGTCAGGGCCTCCTTTTCGTTGGTGACTAATCCTTGACTGCCAGGAACGGTAGGCACACCGACCCGCTGCATGGTTGCCTTAGCAGTGGATTTGTCTCCCATGGCTTGAATTGCCTCTGGTCTTGGCCCGATAAAAGCAATATCGTGGTCATCACAGATCTCAGCAAATCGAGCGTTTTCTGACAGAAACCCATAGCCTGGATGAATCGCCGCTGCATTACGGGTCAGGGCCGCCGAAATAATATTAGGAATATTTAGATAACTTTTTGTGATGCTTGGCTCACCAATACAAACGGCTTCGTCCGCCAGTTGAACATGTAGAGCATGGCGGTCAATTGTGGAGTGAACTGCAACGGTTTGAATCCCTAGTTCTTCGCAGGTTCGCAGAATTCTTAAAGCGATTTCTCCCCGATTTGCAATTAGGATTTTTGAAAACTGCATCTTTTGGTGCTGTCAAGCGTATTCAGTAAGGATAGACTGTCTTTGACCCTTGGTAAAGCGCTTAAGCGATTGTGGTAAACAGTTGAACCACTTACTAGAGAGTCACGATAGCTTTATGCTATGATTATAGGTTAGTGGCAAAAAAGCTGAATACTCTTTACCCTTGCGGATGTGGCGGAATTGGTATACGCGCACGCTTGAGGGGCGTGTGGCTTTGCCTTGCGAGTTCGAGTCTCGCCATCCGCATTAAGAAAAGGGGGGTAGCACCGCTACCCCCCTTTTTTGCTAATCAGCCTCTTTTTTAGTTAATTCCTATCTGGTTCGCTGTGAGCTGAGGACTTCCCTCAAGAATTGCTAATGGTGTCGAGGGTTGTGGGCCAGTACCATCGGGGTCAAAACTCAGCAGTCCACTGGCTGAACTGTAGAGAATATTAGCGCTGCTACCCACTGGAGCGGGCAACGGCTCACTCACAAAGGTTCCAGTTGCTGAGGCTTCAGTGCTAAGCGGTGTTCCAGCCACCAGCCCGCCCCCAAATCCAGCAGCTGAAATCAAGATAGCGTCACCTTCAGCCGGATTGAAGTCAGTAATAGTGTCCTGTCCCTGGTTTGGGAACGTAAAGATGAACCCATCACCCCCGGCTCCACCCGTTAAACTGTCATTCCCAGCTTCGCCTTGAAGGGCATTGCCATTGCCATTGCCAATCAACACATCATTGCCATCTGTTCCCAAAGCTCCATAGGGATTGCTTACCGCTGCAACACTCCCCAGTTCAGGCAGGAGAGCATTGAACCAAAACTGAGCAATCTTATCGTATCCTTCTACAGTGGGGTGAATCCCAGAGTCATCGGGAGGAGCCGTGATATCATCCACCGTCAATCCATTGGGAACATTAATCATATCCACGAAGGTGATATTGGCCCCGGCCTGAGCAAATTGATCCACGAGGCCCGGCAGTTGGGCATTAAAAGCTTCAGCGTTAGGAACTCGCTCCTCAAATCTGCCATCGGAGCGAATCGGCGGAATTGTTGAAACGATTAAGTCTCCAGTGAAGCCATTATCATTGATGATGCTGTCAAGCAGGTTATTCATCTGGCTAGTCATCTGCTCAACCTCTCTGCCTGCACTATTCGTGCCAATCATTAATAAGATGACGTCGGGATCAAATGTGGGGATCCAGTTGTCAACACCACTATTCGGAACCGTGTTGCGGCCCCGATCAACGTTAACAATCGTAAATCCTGGATTACCTTCATGATCTTGGTCAGGCAGGTTGCTGGTTCCATTAGAATTTGAACCCACAAAGTCGAAATTTAAACCAAAATCTTCCAAACGCTCCTGCAGTCCCAGACGGTAACCCTCTCGCTCTGCTTCTGGAGTATCATTATTCACCTGACCCTGAGTAATGGAGTCCCCTAAGGGCATAATTTGAATCGTGTCGGTGATGGTGGGAGTGAAGATAAATCCCTGGTCTAAGTTGACGGTAAGGCCAGCAGCTCCAGTCCCCGATCCACCATTCGTAGGGGGTGTGGGTGGCGTAGGGGTAATTGTGGCGGTATCAAAATCCTCTGCTGTGATTTGAGTGGGCTGCACCCCATTTAAAACAGCCAATTCCTCAGTACCAACGGCAATCACTGTCTGGGTACTACCCCTAGGCAAAATCTGTAAGCTGCTAAAGCCTAGACCATCCGGTAATAACATCCGGTCAGTTCCATCCGTAAAGTCTGTGATGAAATCTGTGGATAGGCCACTCTGGGGTAACACAAAGATATCAGCACCTTCTCCTCCGGTTAAAAAGTCGATGCCGTCATCCCCTGAGAGCACATCATTACCGAGATCGCCAAACAAGTTATCACCATTTTGACCCCCAAACAGCCGATCATCTCCATTGCCGGCTCGCAGTAGATCGGCTCCAAGATTACCAAACAAAAAGTCTGCGTCTGCTTGACCATCTAGCGTGTCATTGTCTCGTCCACCGAACAGGGTATCGCTTCCGCCTGCCCCAGCAATTTGGTCTTCATCCTGATTACCGTTGATCACTTCACCGTCTGTTGAACCAAAAACGGTGTCATTACCACCCAACATCAGAACACCTAATGGAAACCCAAGAAGTTGCCCAGGAGTGAGCGTTGCAACTTCTGAGGTATCATCCCCTAACCAAGCGCCTAGCACATTATCTGGTATCAGTACCATCGTAAATTTTTCTCCACTAAAAATTGTGATCCAGGACTAAAGCTCCCTATTTTCCTGAGTTACAGACGACAGGTCTATATTTTTTGCTCCCCACGAGTCTAGCATCCGACCTAGTAGAGGGTCGATTACCTGATAGGTTATGCCCCCTAATCAAATGACAGGCCACTCAATCGGTTGGTCAATGGATAGTACTGTTAGTAATCGTTTACTTTTTTCGAGGGATCTTTGATGTGCTCCGGACAATTTGAGCACAATTTTGCTGAGCATTTAATAGGAATTTGCCAATTTTGGTTTTGAAGTTTGGGGAACCAGTTGGTCGATTGTCTACTCTAAGAATAGAAAGCGATCCTGAATCAAGCGTGCCCCCATAGCGAAGCTCAAGAGCCCCACAATACTTACTGCAAAGGAGTTACGAGCCGCTTTAAAGCATCTTCAGCAGACGTAATATACCAGCCTAGATCAGACCCCTAAACCAGTTACCTGAGAGAGTGGAACAGTCTTGTCCCTGTGCATTTTTGACTCCTCCTATATTCAAGATGTAGAGAGTTGAATCCGGACAGCAAGGGCGTTTGAGGCTCATGGCCGTATTCCACTCCTGCTCAAGTAACGGTGCATTACCAGAGGTCAAAAATCATGTTAGCCAATATCCAATCCTTCGATTCTGCGATCAACGCCACCAACGGAAACGTCTCCATTAATCCGGTTTCCGTTTCTCAAAAGCTCGATACTCAAACGCTTGATGCTCAAACCCTTGCCGATATTCTCCTGGCAGAACTGCATGAAGCAACCAGTACAAAGCCCAGTCGAGGTCGTTCCGTTATGCTGCGTATTGCCCTAGAGGTGGAGCGCATCTGTGAAAAAAGCCGGCGTATTCAAGACTCCGGTGAAGCCAAGACCTGGCAGATGAACCTGGCTCGCCATCGTCTGCAAAAGTGCTTGCACTACCACAAACTTGGGTCTGAACAAGGTCGGGTTGAACTGCATTCTTCTCTCGCCGCCATGGTCTATCGTCATGTGGCTTCCCCGAATGCTCAACTCCACTTCCAAGCTCGGTACAACTTGATTGAAGACTTCCTACAAGGTTTCTACATCGAGTCATTGCGGGCCTTTCGCCGGGAACACCAGCTTGAAGCCGACTACACTCCCAAAACTCGAATTGAACTGGCGGAGTATATGGCCTTCACTGAGCAGTATGCCAAGCGTCAAATCGGTCTGCCCGGTCGTAACCGTCAACGTCTAATTGTGCTGCGAGCCCAGGGATTTGCCAAGGGACAGCCCCCTGAAACGTCTGTCGATATTGAATTGGCCGTTGAAGGCGGTAAGACCGAAGAGGCAGAAGCTCAAAGCCGCTCCTACACCATGCAACAGGTTCGAGAACAGATGGTTGCTGAAGCCGTTGACCCCTCTGAAGCTGTCCTGCGGGATCGGGTAATCGCAGAGTTAACTCACTACCTGGAGGAGCAAGGTCAACCCGAATGTGTGAACTACTTGCAACTGAAGTTACAGGACTTACAAGCCAGTGAGATTGATAAGCGCTTGGGACTAACCTCTCGTCAGCGTGATTATCTGCAGCAACGGTTCAAATATCATGTGGAAAAGTTTGCCCGCAATAGCAACTGGAAACTGGTACATGAATGGTTGGGTGCAGGTCTTGATCAAAAACTCGGCATGACCGCAGACCAGTGGGAAGCTTTTCAGCAAACCCTATCTCCGGTACAGCAAAAGTTGTTGCAACTGAAGCAGGAACAAAGAAGCGACAAGGCGATCGCCAAGGTCGTAAAACTGACGCCTAAGCAAGTGCAAAAGCAATGGTCAAAGCTCCTTGACCTAGCCTTTGACTACCGCAATTCTCCTGCCACGTCGTCTCAGAACTAGGTGGGGGAGATGGAACCAGGTGATTCGAGTTCGTGATGGACGCTATCAATCAATCCTCTCTCCCCTCTGAATCACCCCTATTTTCCCCTATTGGTTCCGGACTGCATCTACACCCTCAAATTTGCATATAAGAAATTCAAATCCAAAATCTGCTATCAAAAGAATGAAACCGTGACGATTATTGTCTGAATTGGGTAAAGTAGAGTCGAGTAACAAATTATTAACAAATCATTTACAGGGTTCCGCTTGAGCTGCTATGGCTATTCATCCTCTTAAATTTAAATTCTTGAGAACTGAGGCCCACGAGATTAGTTCTTCTGAAGATCAAACCTTCAAGGAGTCTACCGTTCAAGGGCGTGTTCAGGCTCCATCGAGTCATCACCAAGCGCTATCAAACATCCCAACACAGGAAACCTTACGGCAGGTTTTTCAAGCTGTAAATGCTGAAACCTGTCCTGCCCACTACAACTTTCACATGCACACGGTGAAGTCGGATGGGCGTCTTCAACCGGAGCAGTTAATTGATCAGGCCATTCATCTGGGATTGAAAGGACTAGCCATTACAGATCATCACACCCTTGCTGGGTATCAAGCGGCCCATCATTACTTGGAAAGTTGGAAGACAGATAACCCTGAGCATCAAGCCGTTGCTCCGGTTCTGTGGTCAGGTATAGAAATTAGCGCAGGGTTGCTAGGTACAGAAGTTCACATTTTGGGTTACGCTTTCGACCCAGATTCAGTTGCTCTACGACCCTATCTCCAGAGACAGACAGTAGGGGGGGATGCCTACGCAGCAAAACAGGTAATTGCAGCAATTCACCAGGCTGGGGGATTGGCTGTTTTAGCCCATCCTGCCCGATATCGAGTTCCTCACACCCAATTAATTCCCGAGGCTGCTCGACTCGACATCGACGGGGCAGAGGTCTACTACAACTATCACAATAAAAAACCCTGGCTCCCCACACCAGGAACCACAGAGGCAGTCAAGCAATTAGCTGAAGCACACCAACTGCTACCCACCTGTGGAACAGACACCCATGGGCAGAATTTACTGCTTCGGGTCTAGAGAATCCAGCGACAACATCCAATCTTTGATCGAGGGATTAACCTGATCTGGAACCTCATCATGGGGACAATGACCCGCCTGGAGAAAATGCTCAGTGATCTGGTCGTAGTATTCCTGGAACTTTTCGCTCCGACCTCGACAATCCATCCAGGGATCACCTTCTCCCCAAAGCAGCAGGAGAGGACAGTGAAGTTGCCCGAGTAGTTCATCAACCGTCTCTCCTGAGGGTGATTTGAAAACCGACGCGAAAACGTAGGCCGCTCCAGGGGAACAGGACGGGCGATAAATCTCCTCAACCAACTGGTCAGTCACTGCACTCTGATCCAGATAAACCTGTTTCAATACCCGACGAATCACAGCCCGTCGCCGCATCCATTGAAACAGCAGAAAACTAAACCCACCTTGTCTGATGATAGAACGTCGAATTCGAGACAAAATTCCCAACTTTTGCGGTTTTGTCGAATTTTGGTTTTCGGTCTGTGGTCGGGAAAAAGGCCCTGCACTATTGAGTAAAATCAAACCCTTGCCCGACTCAGAACAGTGGACGGCCGCACACAAAGCAACGTAGCCCCCCAGGGAATTACCTGCAATGACAGTAGGTCGTTGAATCTTTTCCTGAATGAAGCTGATGATTTGGTCTTGCCAGAGTGAGCCACAATATTCCCACTCAGGCTTGTCTGATCGCCCGAACCCTAGTAAATCAATTGCCCAAACATCAAAGTCCGTCCGTAGAGCTGAGATATTCTTGCGCCAATGATCAGTAGAAGCGCCGAAGCCATGGATTAACAACAAGGAGGGGTACTCAGGATCATTTGCTGTGGGGGAAACAGTTTCAGCCTGGGTGAGGCTGGATACTGAGTCTGCATGAACGTAATAAACGTCCTGGTCTTGCCACTGCCAATAATTTCCAGCTAACGGGGCGCTGCTAGCACTGTCGGTACGATTCACTACACTCGAAGGCATTCTATACGCGCTTTACCTAATGGGACATGCTAAATCTGATTGTGCATATCCTAGCAGCTATTTTTGTGCAAAGCAGCGCTCCGAAATCGAGGGAAGGGAGAGGACAACTCCGCAGGGGTAATCCCCTACCAAGACCCGTAGAAACTCTAACTCCGTGGCCTTGCATTTTGAATCAAATAATGGTCTATCCTACGGGATGCATTTTTTTCTCAGTTTTGGTAACCTTAAAGGTAGCAACGAATACTCGAACTTAACGATTGGCATCAGTTATGGATGTCACTTCTTTTCTAGATCGGCAAAAGTAGTTCTTGGGGAGTATTCATCGTAATGACACAAAGTCAAAGTCGTGTTCACCAAATAGCTAGGGGGTTTTTCGAGTGATTACAGTTTCACCGCGTCCCGCTAAGCGAAATTGGTTCACCCTTAGTTTTGCTTCTACACTGTATCTCTGTCCGGTATTGGATTTACTCCTAGCAGAGATTCCAGAGAAATGCCAAGCTGAGGTGCGATTAGGTTTGCAGGAGGCACTGGTCAATGCAGCAAAGCATGGTAATCAGTTAGACCCAGGTAAAACGATAATGGTTCAGTTCTCCGTATTCAAAAATCAGCTTTGGTGGATTATCTCAGACCAAGGTGGTGGCTTCAGACCTCCTCAACGTTGCGGTTCACCTCCGTCAGAGTCAAATAAGGTTTCAGATAAAGCTTCGGAATTTGATGAGATTCCCAATATTGAACGAGAATGTGGGCGGGGCCTGTACATCCTAAACCAGATCTTCGACAAGGTTGAGTGGAACTACTACGGCACAGAACTGTCCCTCTGCAAGGAACTGACGGAAGCCTATGCCTAGATCTAACGTTGATCTAATGTTTGTCGTAAAGTTTAGGGTGATTGCTTGACGAGATTTTCGTGGGATAACCAGGGTGGGTTGCCGGGTTTCCGCCTGTATGGGAATGACGTTGTTAGTCTTTTCATTAATTTACCGCCCATGAGTGGGGCAGGGGGGTGCTTTGATCGAATGATCAAGCCATCCCTGGGCTTGCTCCAGATGTCCTAGAGTTTCCGTCGGCTGTTCTTTCAGCAGAAAGATTAATGCGGCGGTGATATGCTCACAGGCTCGAACTTGAGGGTTTGACTTCAGTCGATGCCAATCGCGATCAGAAATTGCCAGGCGCTCTGCCAGTGCTTGTGCGAGTTCCAGCGTAGAATATTCTTTGAGACCAGAAGTTGTGGGATTTTCCAATGGGTGGTTCATGGTTGAATTCGTGCAATGTGGATGTACTGTTCATCCATTGTAGTTGAGACAAGGTTGAGGATAGGTTGAATCCATGACGACATCTGAGGATTCCACAGAATTTGAGCAGGCATTGGCGGAGTTGGAGCGATCGCTAATCCGATTACAGGCTCGATATGCCCAAGTCAAGCAGGATCAAGCTCGCCAGGCTGAACTCAAGCAACGGATTGGTCACTTGAAGGCTGAATCGCAACGCAGTCGTTCTCAGGCATTAAAGGCAGATCTCAAACAATTGTCCGAAGACTTGGAAATGGTCGAATTGAACCTTGAAAGTCATCTGTTCAACTGGAGAAGTTTGAGAGAACCTTTCTGGCAAGCAGTGCGCTTTGGTGGTTTGGGAATTGTTCTAGGCTGGATCCTGAAGTCTTGTACACTCGGTACGATTACGCCTTAATCCCCCTGGGATAGTGCTTGCGAATTCATCAGAAGAAACCTGCAACATCAGCAATAATGCAAATTCGTGAAGATGATCTAACCAGTCAGCAGATTACTGGACTGCTCCAGGAACACCTGGACGAAATGTATGAGATTACGCCCCCAGAAAGCGTTCATGCCCTTGATCTAGAAAGGTTGCGATCGCCGGACATCACCTTCTGGTCGGTTTGGCAAGATGATGAATTGCTTGGATGTGGCGCATTGAAAGAACTAAACTCAATCAGTGGTGAGATCAAGTCCATGCGGACTGCTAAAGCTCACCGAAGAAAAGGCGTGGCGGCCAGAATATTGGAGCACATTATCCAAGTCGCTCAACGACGGGGTTATCACGACCTGAATCTAGAAACGGGGTCTCAACCAGAGTTTCTTGCGGCACGAACCTTATACACCAAATATGGATTTGAGTGTTGCGGCCCTTTCGGAGAATACGTTGATGATCCGAATAGTGCATTTATGACGAAAAAACTCTAACGGAATTGCAAGGGCGTTGTTAATTCCCCGGAGCTATAGCAATCCTGAATCAATCATGAAAAGCACTATGGAGGGGTTTGGGAACGAAGTCCCAAAGAAAGGGGCACCGCCCCATTCACCCCCTTTTCACAAATCATTTGTGATTGCTATATCACAGGTTTGTCAGCAATTATTATCAAATCGGGTGTAAGAATTGCCATATTTAAACCAATATTGTTTCAGATCGTGATGGGGTGTATGCAAGCTTGCTTTAATTTGGTACAACACTACCCGCCTGTGTTTTCCTCGCCAAATCAAGCGACTGGGTTCAACTGAAATAACGCTTCCTCCCAGAACTTTCACACATTCTTCAAAACGCTCAATCGTTGAAGTATCTAGTGTCTCAAAGATAAAGAAATTTCCTGAACAGACCAGATGGCGGCTTCTGATCCAAGCTTGCATTTTCTTCGTAGCAGCGGGCGGTAACATTAGAACTCAAGCTTAATTTTCAGGATTCTGCTTTATTGTAAGGGAAGGCTTGAGTAACTGAACCACCTGGTTAGGGAACCCGAAGTTCATGGGCAAAGCTCTGTCGTTTCTCAAACTTTAAAGGGCCTTTGGCAGATCCCCAAATCTGTTCATGGGTTGCCAAATCAAACCCCCGATCCCAACTAATAAAGGTTGTCTCTGTTAGCTCCACCATACTCACTAAGTAGGTCTGTTTACCATCCCGTTCGATCAAACAATTTTGACCTTCAACCCGACCGTGAAAGGTTTCCCCTTCCTGGGTAAAGAGCATCGAGCAGTTGTAACGACGTTCAATGACATCAGGCTGAATCGTTTTCAGAATCTCTGGTTCGTGGCCTGCCCCCGCGTACAGATAGCCATCTTTCAAGCTGAAATTCTCGATATAAACTTGATTTTCCTGACTGACAAATCGATGAACTCCCTGACGATAGGGTTGCCAGAGATCATAGTCATAGACCTGCTCAGAATAGAAGCCAATATCCGAAAAAAATTCAAAGGGCAGCGGTCGAAAAAACACCCGAATATGGGCGTAATCCTGGGGGTTTTCGGCTGCCTGCTGCTGATTACTGAAATCTCCGGCAATACACTGAGCTAGAGCTAGCACCAAGCTAGTTCCAGAGGATTCAAGTTTTTTAGGGGATATATTTTCCATCTAGCTCTCACTCAATGAACGAATTTCTGAAGAAAAGGAAGCAGTAGTAATGCCTGAACCACTGCTCGTTTTAATCAGGGAAACTCGGAAGCGAATATTGTCTGAAGCGAACCAAATTCTCTCCTCCGCCATCGCCCGGTCATACTCGGTTAAGAGCACAAAAACACCATCTTCGCCAATCTGATACTGACCCACTGCTGGAATCGTTTCCGCATAGCCCTGATCTCGCAGCAATCGTCCTTGGTCAGGAGAATTCGGCTCCGGTACAGGCACTAAAATAGTTGTACCCTCCACCTTCTCATCATCGTCCCAATCTGATTCTCCCTGCCAGCTCATACGAAAGGGATAACAAATCGTTGCTGGGTCAATCTGATGGGTTTGACATAACTTAATAACGTCTGAATCCTCTGAATTCAAAGGCAAAATATCAATCGTGGAAGTCACTTCTTCAAAGTGCTGAAAAGCCAAATGATGAACACTGCGCTGCGATCGCCACTGCCCAATTGAACGCTCAACAAATTCAGTGATATCCATCAATTCGTTATCTAGTCCGATCACTAAGAGAGAGGAGTCCGTCACCTAAAAACCAATAGAGGCGCAGAGATAGCGCCTCTATTGAAAAGGAAATTCAGAAATTAGTCAATTTCTGTGATGCTCACGATTTTACCGCCAGCCTTCTGAATTCGTTGGATTTGAGGGGTCATTCTAGCGCCAGAAACGATGTATTCATCGGTGCTAGTTCGACGAGGCCGATCAAACTTGAAGCCAGTTGCCACAATCTTGAACCGCTTCTCCGTTGCATCCTTCTTCGCTGCGCCTCGACGACTACCTGTAGTGGGGAGGGCAATTTTGTTAGCAGAATTTGTTGCAACGGCGTTGACTAGACGAGAGGACTTAAAAGCACTGTCTACCCCTGCATAGCCTTGGTAAAGAGACAAGGTTCGATTGTAGCCCAATTGCTTTTGTCCCACCTGGCTGGTTGCACCCTGGTAATAGGGAACAATACTCTCGCCGAACTTCTCCTGGTATTCATCACTGTCAATGTAGGAATCGATTTCAGCCTCATAGCCTTCATCAGTACAGCGATAAATATGCTCAGATACCTCCGCCTGATCTAAAGGTGCACGACCCAAAAGATGCTTGAAGTTCAGTTCGATGAAACGGTAGGGAGCGCAGGACTCGAAGTAACGAGCACGATAAAAGTCAGACTTGGCAACCGCTCGGACAAATTCCCGGACGGTCAGCTCTCCATTACAGAACTGGGACTCAGCAGCGACTAGGCGCTCGCTCTCCATAATGTGGGGATTACCCAAAACTTGCTTGTATACCGCTCTGATAATGACTTCCTTGTCGGTGGCATCACTGACCAACCGCAACTCGGTTGGTGTATCCAAAATAACAGGCATTGAACTTCTCCAAATTAACTTAATTTCAAATGCGGGACTAGCCGTCGATAAAAACCAGAACTTTGAGTCAGAAGTAGCAACTCTTTGAAGCTGGGTTCAGCATGAGCGAACCCAGCAGCTTAATCAAGCTCTAGACAGGGGTAATGCTGGCAATCTTGCCGCCTTCTCGATGGATTCGCTGGTACTCCTCGGATAGACGACTCAGGGGAACCAGATAAACCTTGTTGCTACGACGATACTTCGAGATACGATTGACCCTGCCTGGAGAACTGTAGGCGGTTACCTCGATCCGGAAAACCTGTCCTTCTTCAGCTGTTTTCGCCCCGACAGCAGTTGTTGGGGCTTCAGTGCCGGAATCCTGGAATGACCAACCGCCACCCGCTGTGCCACCCGATGGTGCAACCACAGGAACCGGAATGGTCTGGATAACGCGCTGGTTCAAAACTGGAGTCTTACCCGCCAGGCTACCCTTGAAGTCACTGCTAGAAGGGCCTCGCAACATCGCAAACATATGGGTAAACTGAACCATTGTGCGGTCTGGCTCAGTCTTGTAGCCGCGATAGTAGGGAACAATATTCTCGCCGTAGTTGTTCTGATATTCGTCGCTATCGACGTAGGAATCAATCTCAGCTTCGTAGCCCTCATTATCTAGAATCGTGCTGTGCATTCTCATTTCTTCCAGGTCGATAGGAGTACGACCGAGGAAATGTTTGAAGTTCAGCTCAATGAATCGGTAGCGGGGGCACGTTTCAAAGAAGCGAGAACTATAAACTGAAGATTTTCCAATTGCTCGAACAAACTCACGCACGCTCAATTCACCGATTTTGAACTGGGACTCAGGAACAGTTGCCCGCTCACTTTCCATGACATAGGCATTCCCCAGAATCTGGCGATAAACTGCACGAATAACTGTTTCTACTTCCTCTACTGAACGTCCCGGTGTGAGTTCTACAGGAGGAGTCTGATCAAATAGTTCCACACCTAGCTGGGACGCAGGTCCAAAAGCCATTTCTGAATCTCCTTAAAGTGATATATGTAACTCGAATCCCCATCCTCTCCACGCTCGCATCTTGTAGGGAAATCCCTAGATTATCAAACCACGGCACCCTCCGACTGCATCAACTCTGATCAGTGAAGTGCCACAGGCAAGCGAGACCGAGATTAAAGTATTTCTTAACTAAAATTAGTTATACAATTCAATGGATTAAATTCATGTAAAGAAATTTGACGGCCCTACTGCATCCCTAACCCTAAGCTCTGCCCTGTACTGGTACGAGTGAAGGCATTCCAGGTTCCCAAATCCTGTATCGGACAGCAACTTAGCATTGCAATGGTCTCATCAGTCAGTCCCTGAGCCAGGGTGAAGTCAGCCCCGGCAATGCTCTGAATCTGTTCCAGGCTGGCATTCGTTAAATCCGTGGCCCGCAGATCTGCTCCCTCCAGCTCCACCCCATTCAGGCGAGCATCCCGCAGACAGGCTCCCGTAAGAAATGCTCCTTTGAGATTGGCTCCGCTGAGAGCTGCGCCCGACAAATCGGCCCCCGATAAATATGTACCGCTGAGATGGGCCCCCCGCAGGTTAATCTCTCGTAGGTCTGCCCCTCTCAAGTTGGCCGTATTGAGGAAAGCGCCATTGAGACTTGCCTTTGGCCCAATAGCACCAACTTTTCTATACTCATATCCTTCTGGCCAAGCTGTTTGGGAATCGTAGAGGGCTAACTTGAGTTGAGCGGCTTCTAAATCTGCGTCCTGGAGAGTACAGCCCTGTAGCAACGCTCGAAACAGCAAGCTCCCTCGCAAAATTGCTCCCATTAACGTCGCGCCCTGGAGGTTCGCACCTCTCAAATCTGCCCCTGAAAGATTCGCCTGACTCAGATTGGCCTGGGATAAATCTGCCCCGATTAGATTGGCCTGACTGAGATCGACCCCTGCTAGATCAACCCCCCTGAGCTTTACCTGCTGGAGATGGGCTTGGGCAAGAGAATTTCCCTGCCGGACTGCTGCCATAACCTCATCGCTGGACGGCGTCGTGTTGTAGGGGGATGAAGCTGAATGGATAACCATAACCCTGACCTAAAGATTTATGGACTGGCATCGCAGAACCAGTCGCTGTCCTTTATCCTAGAATTTGCTTGAGAAAAAATTGAGTTTTGTTGATTTTTCTTAATTAGCTCTCAGTTAGTAGCTGGTATGGCAGTCACAAATGATTTGTAAAAAGAGGAGTGAAGGGGGCGGTGCTCCCTTCTTGGGGACTTCGTCCCTAAACCCCTCTACAGCACTTTTCATGATTGATTCAGGATTGCTATGGGTTTCAGATCTAAAGATAAGGGTCTGCCAGACTCAGATATTGTGCAGCTTCATCTTTGTATAAGCAAAGATCCAATCTTGGCCTAACCAATGACCAATAACCACATATAAATTTTTCAAACAAAGTTTATGTCAGTTACCATACCTATGACCATGATGGACTTTTTCTTCAAGAGTGAGGGAGTGTGGTTCTCTCAGCGGGCCGTCCATCACTTTGATACAGTTGTGAATGAGTCCGGTGAATCGAATTTGATTATTAAAGTTCTGGCCAAGGACGATCCAAAAGTGATTGAGGTTTGTCAGAATCAAAATGCTGATCCGTCCCTGGTAAGCGGTGGGGCCAGCTTTGCATGGCAAGACAACTTGGATTTAAAGGAACCGAATCCAAACTATGCAGCGATCTTAGTGGATCTCCCCAATCCAGAAAATCCTCGGCAGGGAAAGTTTCTGAGAAATCGGGGCTATGTAGAAGGGATTCCTGTGGTGGGAGTTTACAACTTTGCCGATGACGGCATTTTAACGATTGAGACCGAGTATGAGCGAAATCAAGGTCAGGAGCGCTGCTGGTTTGTGACAGACGATTTTCGAGTTCGGGTTAGCAGTGTCAAGATGGTGAATGGAGTGAGTTTGACTAGCTATTCTTCTGAACGGCGCTGTGTGACTCAAGACATCTTAGAAACGTTGGTGGAGAAGAATCGGGTTAGGGTTGGTCATTAGTTACTGGTTATTGGTCATCGGTCATTGGTGTCAATAGGGGTGAGGGGGGCAATGCCCCCTTCTTGGCAAGTCCCCAAACCCCCCACTATACTTTTCATGATTGATTCAGGATTGCGATACTGGGTTTCGTGGTTTTAGTCTGGGTAATTGCTACAGCGCCCCGATGCTAACCAGACCCAGAATTGCGCCAGCTCCGATAATGTGTCCCAAGCTAGTTGTTCCCAAAAGCGCGGGTAGTCCCATACCGCCAA
Organism: Microcoleaceae cyanobacterium; assembly: GCA_050331715.1. Taxonomy (GTDB): domain Bacteria; phylum Cyanobacteriota; class Cyanobacteriia; order Cyanobacteriales; family Microcoleaceae; genus JBHJGO01. The sequence continues at coordinate 17,162 of JBHJGO010000042.1, read as the reverse complement.
ACATTTCTGGCATGGGGAGTTCAGGCTTTGCATCTTGAATCGAGATGGTGTACTTGCCGATGGCGATCGCCAGAATATTACAAAGAATCATGATGAGACCCACTTTGGGACTCCAGGTAATGCTCTGGGGTGTAACGGCGACAAGCATTGTGAGATGAATCATGGTGATTTTTTCCTTTGAGTAATAGAAACTTGATGAAAAAGACGATGTAAAGTCTTGTTTGAGAACCCTTGAATCTGGTCAGATTTTACCAAGACTTCACCAAAATCATAGTCTTTCTGGCAGGTTTTGATATTTTTCTTTAAATACTTTTCTCAAATCGAGTTCTTGCTGAAGATTACCGATTATTACAGATCGAGCTAATATTTCCCGATTACTTTTTAAGTTGAGAAATTGCTAGTTCCATAGCTTGGCGGATGCCTGGATCCGATTCCTGACTCAGGGCAGTTTTCAGGGGTTCCAGGGCAGTTGAATCATCCATTTTCATCAGGGCTACAGTTGCTGCTTTGCGGCTTTCTCCGCTGTCAGATTTCAGCAATTTAACCAGGGCCGGAATTGCAGGTTGATAGGTTAAGCGCCCGAATGCCGAAACGGCCTCAGTTCGGACTGCTTCTACTGGGTCACTCAATGCTTGAGTCAGTAGATTCAAAAACTTTTCATCCGGTTGATTCTGGGCAATATTCGCGATCGCTGCCACCACCGCTGCTCGGACATCTTCAGACTTTGAGTCAAAGGCTTGACAGAGGGAATCTGCCACCTGTGGCCCCATGAATGCTAAAGCCCAGGAAACGTACCCTTTGATGCTTTCGGAATGGTTAGGATCTTCTAAAACCTTCAACAAGGGAGGAACTGCCGCTTCCCCCAGTCGGGCTAAGGCTCCAGATGCAGAGGCTTGAATCACAGTATCCTCATCACTGAGGGAATCTACCAATGTTGGGATGGCATCAGGATCTTCAATCAAGGTTAAAGTTTTGGCACAGGCTCGGCGCACAACAGGATTAGGGTGCTTTGCCAGTCCCTCCACCAGAACGGGGGTTGCAGGTTTGCCAATTTCCCCCAAAGTTTCCGCTAGGGCCAGTCGGGTCATGCCTCGTGAATCCGAGAAGCTTTCCACTAACTGCTTCAAGGTCATCTGATCGGTATCATCAAAGGTTTGGTTAGTCTGCTGCTGCCTAACCCGCTGTAGTAATGCGTCGGTTTCTTGCTGTTGGAGAGACAGCGTTGAATCATTTCCAGTTGAGGAGTTGGATGCGGACATTGGAGTTTTAAAAGTTGGGATTTTAAAAGTTGGGATTTTAAAAGTTGAAATTTTGAAAGAATGCTTTAGTTGCTCTGTTTCAGAAGGGCCTCTCGTTCTCGCAGTCGCTGTAGAACGGGGTCAATCTGGGCAAGTTGCGGTTCGAGTTCACGCTGGAGAGCAGCTTTTGAAACCTTGGCTTTCTTGGCTGCTTCTGTGGTTTGACTGACGAGGCGTTCACGATAGGCTTCGTATTCTCGAATCAGTTCTGTGACTTCTTCAAGGGTCGCTTGGTCAAGGGTCTTCTCGTTGTCGGTGGCTTCTGTCATTTTTTTAAAGGAGATTAGGACGTTTTTTTGAATTCTTGTACTTTAATTCTTGTACTTTAATTCTTGAATTTTATTCATTTGTTCGAAGCGAGACAAAGCACTGATTGCGGATTCTCGTACGTAGGGGTCGAGGGATTCATCCTGGGTGAGAGCTTGCAGGGCAGTTGCAGAGCGGGGGTCATTGATTGAACTGATGGCGTTGAGAACAGCAATTGCCAGGGCTGGATTTTCTGTTGCTTTCAGGGCTTGGGTGAGGATATCCAGTGCAGGAACCCCAATTGCTCCGAGTGCCATGGCCGTTGCGATATGCACCACTGGGTTGTCTTCGTGAAGTGCGGTTTGCAGCGCTTGTAATCCTGCGTCTGGGAAAGACTCACCTGGATGGTTGTAGGCTACTTGAGCCATTGCTTTGACACAGCTTGCTTTGACGGTAACATCCTTAGTGGTTTGCAAGACTTCCACAACAGGTTGCACAGAATCCGTCCCAATGACTCCCAGAGCTTTGACGGCTGAGCGGCGATAGTCAACGTTGGGTTCTCCCAGCATACCTAGCAATCGAGGGATGGAGTTTTCATCGCGGGTTTCAGCCAGTTCCCACATGGCACGTTCTCGCAAGTGGGGGTTAGGGTGTTTTAGCTGATTGAATAGGGTGTCGTTGGTCATTGGTCATTGGTATCTGTTCTGTACTTATAGGATAAGGGGACTCTCAAATCATTGCCTTACCGCTGTGGCAAAGCAACCTATTGAGAATCCCCAATTGCTCTAGTCTAGTGTGATAGAGCTAGTCCTTGCTAACTGTTGCCAGTTAACTGAAACAATTAGGACAAGGAGTTGATAACGTAGTCAAGAAGCGCATTGTACTCAAGCAGCGCTTGAGGAGACATATCGCGAGGAGCGCAACCACGGTTACGAGCGAAAGTCAAAGCTGCAACGTAAGGAGCAGTAGGCAGGTTCAGAGAGCGATACACTTCACGCTGACCTGCGATTCCCCACTCATCAAGGGGGCCAGTACCACCAACAACTAGACAGTAGTTGATCAAGCGCATGTAGTGCTTGATGTCACGCAGGCACTTGCTCTTGAAGGTATCAGTGGAGTTTGCTTCACCGTCGTTGTTCAGGTAAGGATACTTCTGAATGCAAGCATCGTAAGCTTCCTGAGCAACCTGATCCAGGTTACCTGCTAGCTTCTCAGCAGCTTCCATCCGAGCGTTTGCACGCTCAAGGCTACCGCGTACGGACTCTAGGTCAGAAGTGGTTGGAAAGCGTCCTGCCGCATCAGCAGCAGAAACAACTGTAGTTACAACTGATTTCATTGTTTCTTTCTCCAGGTTAGGTTAATCAAATGCTGATTTTGAGCAATACAACTTGTAACTAAGCCGAGAAATTATTGACTCCAGGAGCCTTAGAATTCAACAGTTAGCAACAAATTGTGAAAGTTAAAGGTGCAATTAGCTTAGAGCTGAGATTACACGATCAAAGTAGCTAGCTGCCTCAGAAGTGATCGCGGAGCAATCGCCCTGAATCATTTCGTTCTTCTTGTAACGCTTGCCAGCTTGCGCTTCGCTGTTAGTTCCGTTGATGTGAGCGAGAGAAGCAGCCTTCATGATTTGAACGGCACGTACAGTGGAACCAGAAGGTACACCCAGAGCAGTGTAAGTTTCCTTTAGACCGTTCAAGCAACGATCATCCAGAACGGAACCGTCACCTGCAAGCAGAGCATAGGTGATGTAGCGTAGAACGATCTCACCATCACGCAGGCAAGCAGCCATCCGACGGTTAGGGTAGCAGTTACCACCGGCTTGGATTAGACCTTGGTTCTCACAGATCATGCCAGCAACCGCATCAGATACGATGCAGCTCGCGTTGCTGGAAACTGCGTTAACAGCATCAAGACGCTTGTTTCCCTCAGAGATGAAGCTCTTTAGTTCACCAAGCTTGTCACCACCAATGCAAGAAGTGCTTGCATCTGCTGTTACAACAGCTCTTGAAAAAGCATCAAGCATTATTGCTCTCCTTTATCACAATGTTTAAAAAACTAGACTGTTGGCCCTCATGCAGCCATCAGCTAACAAAATCTAAAGATAGAGGGAAGAGGTTGATTCTGTCTCGGAGGTGAGAGAGTAATTAACATTTTGTAATCTTTGCGTCGAAACGCTCTCATCTGGGCAGGGTCTCATGGCCTTCATACAGTCATATTTCTTCATGGCTAGAGTCAGAACAGCGTTATATAAATGTTTCATAGGACTATGTACTCAGGTTTCTTGCAACGAAAATGTTAAGAAACTCCGAGCTTTGTTGAATTTTGTTTAATTCGGAACTATTTGGTTCGTTTTTAAGTTATTGAATTTCATCCATTTTAGAATTTGGGAGATTTTTATTCATGGTACTTTGGATTGATGTAACGGATCCCGTTGAGCTGCGGCCCACGGCGATGGAAAGTGGCCTACAGATCATGATTCAAGCGGTTTATAAGCAGATTTTAGGGAATGCTCATATGCGCTTCACTTCATCATGAATACGTGGCATAGAAATAAAAGTGATGCCATTAGAACCAATCCAAGCAGACATGCAGTTCTCATCATAAACTTGATCTCCAGGTTAAATAAATAACAATATCAACCCTGATTGCTGTTTCCTTGGTAGTCATTCTAATTTTTTAACTAGACAATACCCTTCCATTGACTGGTATCGCCAACGCGGATTGAGCTTTCTACAAAAAGGTTCCTTTTCCTTACATAATTATTTTACGAGTTTTCATTAGTTTTCAGAAGTTTTCCGCATTGCCAAGTTGCAAAGTGTCTCAGTGATTTTTGAAGTCAGCTCTTACAAATATTTTATCCAGTAATAATTTGTCACGTCAATAAACAGTATTTTTATTTAAATTAGTAAGTATAACAACTTAACTTGATAATCAATTAAGGAGAAAATAATGAGTATCGTGGCACAAGTGATTGCTCAATCCGATGATGCTAATCGCTTTCTGAGTTCTGCTGAGATCACAAAGTTAGAAGATTTCTTCAGCTCATCGGAGAAACGCATCAGAGTTGCCCAGCTTCTAAAGGACAATGAGCAGAAAATTATTCAAGACGGTAGCCAGAGATTTTGGGCGCAGCGTCCTAATACCCCTAGTAATAGTGGAGATCCTCAAAAGACAGCTCTTTGTCAACGAGATCAAGCTTGGTACATCCGTTTAGTGAGCTATTGTGTTCTTGCAGGCAATCTGAAGCCCATGGAAGATATTGGTGTAGATGGAATGCGAGAAATGTACATTTCTCTAGGAGTGCCACTTGCTAATTTGAAACTTGCAATGCGTTGTCTTAAGGAAGTTGCCTCTGGATTGATGAGTTCAGAAGAGGCTGCCATTGCTGCGCCTTATTTTGATTACCTAATTCGGTCACTGGTTTAAAGGCTGAAAACTCATTGGTTCTATCTGTTGAGTAGTTCATACTTTGACATTTCACAATCTATTTCACAAGTTTTTTGGAGGAAACAGACAATGCAAGATACGATTACATCACTCATCAATCCCGCCGATACTCAAGGTCAATATATCGAAGGCGCAGCACTGGAACAGTTGAAGCAATATTTCCAAAACTCTACTGCTCGAGTAAAAGCAGCCGGAATTATCAGTAATACTGCCGACAGCATCATTAGCCAAGCCGTTGCTAAGTCTCTGCTCTATGGTGAGATTACTTGCCCCGGTGGCAATATGTACCCCACCCGCCGTTATGCAGCGTGTCTGCGCGATTTAAGCTACTTCCTGCGATATGCCACCTACGCCATGCTAGCTGATGATATGTCAATCATTGATGAGCGTCTGTTGGACGGCCTCAAGGATACCTATACAGGATTGGGAGTACCGATTCAACCTACTATCCAGGCAATTCAGGCAATGAAGGAAGTTATCACGGAGCGTGTTGGTACTGAAGCCGGTCAATCAATCGGGGCTTGCTTGGATCACATCTGTTCTGGGTTGGGATAAAGCTGGAAATCTCGACTTCTAACAAGGCAAAGAACCTGGATAAGAAAATCGGTGAGGGCCTATTCAAGGCTCTCACCGATTTTTAGAAGGGATAAAATTTGGGGGCGGCGGTCGCTACCCCTAATCTTGCTTTAATCAGAACCAACAATCAGATTCAGGACTGACTGGGTTGATAGAAGGACTTTTTAATCGTGCTTTGCATTGACTTTCGCGCCGACGGGCTTTGGTAGGAGAAGTTCAGCTTAGGCTGAGCTGCCTCTTTCTGGTCAACCGCAGCACCCTGATAGAACGAACCCTGCTGAGGCTGATCATAAGTCACTTGATACAGTGTGTTCTGGGTTGCAGAATCGGTAAAAGTTGACTTTCGAACGCCATTTGGGGAACTATAGGCTCTTTCTTCTGACAATTGCTGGTAGGCAAAAGCAGGTTGGGGATTCACCTCTTTCAATTGGTAGCAAAGTGCTAAATCCGGTTTTGGTTCGCAAGTCGCGGCTCTCTGGTAGGTCAAAACTGGATCAGGGCTTACAGAAGCCAAACCCTCCTTCCAGGACTGAGTTACCTTTTCCAAATCAAAACCGCTGGCCCGCTGCCAGTGCCAGAGCGACCCCTGGAGGAAAAAGAATGCTAGATAAAAGTGAGCATTGGCTAACCAAGTGCGAGCGGTGTAAGCGCCTGGTGCTGATTGGGCTGGATCAAAGTAATAGGGCAAGAAAGACGACTTGAGCTTCAGGGTTGGGCCATAAAACTCAACTGGATAGGCCAGCTCATTAAAACCGCAGTAGTAAGACGCAGCAAATCCAGCTAAGGCAATTCCAAATAGAGAGTAGGCAAGAATTCCATCACTAGAAAATAAGAAGTTCCGCTTAACCCAGCCAAAGGGCTCCACCAGGATATGCCAGGCTCCTCCTACAATCAACAAAACAGCAATATAAACATGACCCCCCACCAAATCTTCTAGGTTATTGACATCAAAGAGATGGGTTCTGTAGTCGAACAGGGTTCCAAAACTTAAGGTTGGATCACTCACAATCCGAACCTCGCCGATTGTGGCATCATAAAGACCACCAAAAAACATGGCTTTCGCCACCAGTAACAGTGCTCCCAATCCCAAGATAATTAAATGATGGCCTAGGATAAAGCCCAGCTTCTTCGAGCCATCCCAATCAAAGTGAAACTTAGCGGCATTGCCGGATTCATTGTCTAAACTTTGACTCAATCGAGACTTGTGAAAGTAAGCACCGAATGCTAAGACTCCCGCAGAAACTAAGTGTACAGCTCCAACCACCGTGTAGGGAAAAGTATTAACAACTTGACCGCCTGAACCAATCCCCAACCCCAAAGTTGCAAGATGAGGTAAAAGAATCAATCCTTGCTCATACATCGGCTGACCTGGATTGTATTTTGCGATCTCGAACAGGGTCATTGCCCCAGCCCAAAAAACGATGATTGCGGCTTGAGCAACATGCGCCACGATAAACGTGTTTGACAAATCAGTAAAACGGGCATTTCCAGCCCACCAAGGATATCTTTCTCCTGGTTTGCTAACAGCTTGCATTTTTTTTAAATCTTCCCTAAGTGTGTTTAAATGTTGTGTCGATATGCTAACATGCCTCTACATCTTGAAAAGATTTAGCCATTTTTATTAATATTAAATATTCTTACAAAACTCACTTTTGTCCCAAAGGTAGTGCCTGGTATTTTGAAAACTCAAACAGTAAAAATGGGAGGTACTCAGTTTTCTACTTTTGCGCCGTAAATAATTGCGCTTGAAAGTTACATATTCCATAACTTTTAGGATCTTGTTCTCTCTGAATCCCTAAATCTACTGTTTCCACCTCAGCAGAAATCCAGTAATGTTAAAAGCGTTCTGATGTTGGGTTTTGCGCTGCTCAATCCAACCAAATCGATGGGAGCAAAAGTCGATGGGATTTGCGGAAGAGTTGTTTGAGCCGAAGGATTGGGTGCGGGTGCGGGCCAACACTGATGGTCAATCCTCCTTTCTCATCTGGCGCGGAACGATCTACGGCGTTGTTCCAGGAGAACCGAAGCAACGCCTATTCAAAATGTTGGGGATGAGCGTTGCCCGTTGTCAGCCAGAGTCAGGAAATGCCTGGAAACTGATGTCACGGGAGATATCCTACTACCTCGATCCGAAAACGGAAAGTCCAATTCATGCATGGCACAATCCCTGGACAAAAGAAACCGTGACCGTTGTTCATGTTGCCAATAACCGGGTTCAACGGGCCTTAAATTTCAATTTTCCAGGCATCGTTACCCCTGAACTCACCACATTTGTTGTCGATCTATTTGCGAACTATCCCAATCCCTTAGCACAGGAAAATCGATTTCAACCCTATAGCCCCCAACCTTTCTACCAAGCCACAGAATTGTTCAAGTTTATCGTCCCAACGGAGGAGTTGAAAAACTCCCAAACCAGTACTATTCAATTAATGCAGCTCACCTGGGATCGGGGTGGCCCCTGGCTGCCCTGGATGAAAATGGGAAATCATCCTGGCTACTTAATCTATAGCGCCTGGGGACAAAAGGTCGATCAATTTGAAGATTTACCACCCCTACTAAAATCTGAAATTCAGTTCCATTTAACCCTATATAAAAATGCCCCAAATTTCGATCCAGACCAACCAGACATGCCCTCCTGGCTCTACTTTCAGCAACACTTTGAAGCCTATCTAAATCAAGCAAGATTTCCCCAACCAGAACAGTAGTAGCCTGTTCACTTCGCCGATTGCCCGCTACTGACCAATTTTTCTAACCAATGACTAATGACCAACAACTAATGACCATTAAGTTTTATTGCTTTATTTTCAAGAAGTGAGACAGGGGGATAGCCTCTCTCCTATACTTTAGTGTGATTTGTATCAGTTATTTTTTGAATAATATGTTTCGTCCCTTTCAACGCTTTTTAGAGGAAGAGATTTCTCAGCGCTTTGACTTGGAGCCTCGGCCAATTCCTGAAGGTCTAGAGGTCAATGTGAGCGAGAGGGGAAAGAATCCTGCAACGATTAGAAGCCGCTGCTATCAGTGTTCCAAGCTCCGCAAGATCCGATACACCTACATTGATGCTGGAGAAACATCACAGATTTTCAACAGTGTAATCTATCCTAGCCATTGTTATGATCTGCCACTGCTTGGAATTGATTTTCTAGCATTTGGGAAGAAGAAAATCCTGGTTGTTCTGGATTTTCAGCCTTTGTTTCAGGATGAGGTCTATTTAAACAAATATATTGAGCCAATGCGCCCAATCCGGGACAAATATAATGAATTGGCTCAGGATTTGGAAATGAAGTTCTACGATTCTAATCAATATTTTTCCAAGAACTTACTATTTGCCAAAACTGATGCTGAAACAGTCATTAATCGACTATTCCCTGCCTACCAAGAGTATGTTCGATTGTATTGGGAATTGTTAGGGCAAGCTGAGCAACTGATTGATCCAGAGGGTATTCAAAAAGTTGTAGAGGCTCAAAGAGATTACGATCAATACAGTGCGGAACGAGATCCGGCGTCTGGTCTATTTAGCAGCTATTTCGGTCACGAGTGGTCAGAGCGCTTCCTGTACGAGTTCTTGTTTGAGGATGCAGTTCCTCTAGCCGTTGCAGGTAGAAAACGTTGAGGGACTTGCAAGCAAATAAAGCCCCAAGTTATTCCTGCACAAGTAGGAATCCAGGCAGAATTTACGACATCAATGGGTATCTTATTTCAATGCGAATTCCTCAGCATTGAATTCAATCTTGAGTTTCTAATCATTAAGATGACACTTTATCAGCCATTCCTGGACTATGCACTGACCTATCTCAAGGAACAGCTTGACCTCAAACCCTATCCTATTCCGGCAGGGTTTGAGCAAAGGGCTGGAGTGATGGGAAAAGGCAGCAAACAAACTGATGTGCTAACCACCAGCTATGGTTTTAAAACGGATAAATTGCGACAGATTCGGGCTGCCCATGTTCAAGGGGGTGATTCGCTACAGGTTCTGAATTTTGTGATTTTTCCAGAGCTGACCTATGATTTGCCATTTTTTGGAGCAGATTTGGTCACGTTGCCGGGGGGACATTTGATTGCACTGGATATGCAGCCTTTGTTTCATGATGCAACCTACGAGCAGAAATACTCGGAACCTCTACGGTCTACATTTGAACGTTATCAGCAACATTTGCCCTGGGGTGGAGATTTTCCAGATGAGGCTAAGCCCTTCTTTTCTCCCTGTTTCCTCTGGACTCGACCCCAGGAAACGGAGAAGGTAGAGAACCTGGTATTTGCAGCGTTTAAGGATTATCTCCAAGCGTATCTTCGGTTTGTTGAGCAGGCTGAACCCGTTCAAGATTCGCAGCAACAGCAAGCAATTCTAGAGTCTCAACGTCGCTATATTCAATATCGAGCCGAGAAAGACCCGGCACGGGGAATGTTTACCCGTCTCTATGGCCCGGAATGGACAGAGGAATATATCCATGGTTTTCTGTTTGATCTGGAGCGGAAGTTGGCAGAGACAAATGGATAGGCGATTTTTTAATTTATTTAATCTGAATGAGGCCCAATCAATCGAGTTGCTCCAAACGCCTCTGGAACAATTGGATGATCCCTCTGAACGCTATGTAGCAGCAGCTCAGCTCGCTTATTTTCCTACAGAAACTGCGATTGATGCCTTGATTGAGGCCACCCAAATTCCCAGCGCAGAATTGTACAACCGAATAACTCGACGCAAGGCGGTCGAGAGCCTGGGAAAGTTGAAGGCGGCAAAGGGACTATCGGCGATTCGAGCCTGTTTATCTGACGAGGATTGTTACACCGTTGAGAATGCGGTGTGGGCGATTGGTGAGATCGGTGCTCAGGGGACAGCGATTGATCCAACCATTTTGGAAGAAATTGCTCAACTGTTGGAAACACCGGATCAAACCTATCGAGTGATCATTCAAACCTTGACAAAGTTGAATTACCATCCTGCCACAGACCGAATTCGCCCCTTCGTCCAGCACCAAAATCAGAATATTGCGGGAGTTGCGGTGGTTGCTCTAGCTCGTTTCACAGGAGACTACAGCGCAATTCATAGGGTTATTGAGTTGTTACAACATCCCAATGTGGAAGTTCGGCGGAGTTGTGTACAGGATTTGATTGATGCGAACTATCCTCCGGCCATTCCAGATATTGCAGCAGCACCGATTTCTCTGGTATTCAGACTGCGGGCAATTCGGCAACTGGCGGAGTTGGGTCGAATGGCTGGAATGGTTTCATTTCAGGATGTCAAGCCCTATTTAGAGCAGGTGATTCGGGATCATCCTGGGAATCTCAATCTGATTCATCAATATGATCAAACACCGACCCTGGACTTTCTGATCGAGGAACTGTACAACACCGATTTTGGGCGATGTTATCTAGGCAGCAAAATGCTCCTGGAGTTGTATCCAGATCAGGCCCCAGCCGCATTATTGGCAACTTACCGGGAAAAAGCCTGTAGTGACTACGGAGCAAACTACCATGTGATCAAACTCCTGGGTTGGTTGCAGCACGAGCCTGCCTGTGAACTGATGGTGGAAGCGGTGGAGAACACAGTACCACAATTTCAGAAGTCCCGTGTAGCAGGGGTAATTGCCCTAGCACAATTGGGCAGGGCTGAGACAGTTCCGCTCATCAAAGCAGCTCTAGAAACCGAGATTTTCGAGCTGAAATACGCCAGCTTGATGGCTTTAGAACAGTTAGGTTGTGATGAAGGCAGAGTCATTCTGACAGGAGACTCGGATTGGCTGATTCAAGCGAAAGCAAATCGCTAATGTCAGGCTTTCCCCAAAGCCTGTCAAGTCAATGAGACCTTTTTAAAGGCTTCTTCAGGCGTAGAGCGATCTTAACAAAATGTTAAGAAATATTGCCGTCAATTTCCCCATGAATCGTCAGTGTTTTCAGGCTTGGAGAGTGTAAAGCTCAAGTTTCTGACTCACGATACTCTCTTTAATAATTTTTAACGAATTAGAACACAGCTGCATTGTATAAATGAATCATAGGAGAGTGATGGTAGCTGATGTTCAGCCAAGCATATATTGGTGAATCAGCATCAAGCGTCCTCTCATAATCCGTGTAAAATTTTCTAAGATTCTTTAAAATGCATAGTTGTGTTGCAGAGTATTTACCTTGGGTACTTACTGAAGCAGTACGACACATGTCAAAGAATCGGATAGGTCAGCGACAGAGTTCGCGATTGTTCAGCTCACTTGAATTCTATATAGGTTTCAGTGGGTGGCAGGCTTATCTTTGATTGAAAGCCAACTTAGCAGGTCTGATAGGAGATTTAATCAAATGTTTGACGCTTTCACTAAAGTCGTTTCTCAAGCTGACGCTCGTGGCGAAATGCTGAGCGCAGCTCAAATTGATGCTCTAAACGCAATGGTTGCAGAGAGCAACAAGCGTTTGGATTCCGTTAACCGAATCACTAGCAACGCTTCCACCATCGTTGCAAACGCAGCGCGTTCCTTGTTTGCTGAGCAGCCTCAGCTAATCGCTCCTGGTGGTAACGCTTACACTAGCCGCCGCATGGCTGCTTGTTTGCGTGACATGGAGATCATTCTGCGCTACGTAACATACGCTATCTTCGCAGGTGATGCGAGCGTTCTTGAAGATCGTTGCTTGAACGGTCTACGTGAGACTTACCTTGCTCTAGGAACTACTGGTTATTCCGTTGCAACTGGCGTTAAGAAGCTGAAGGAAGCGGCTCTAGCAATTGTGATGGATCCTAACAACATCACTTCTGGCGATTGTAGCGCTATCTCCTCTGAGATCGGTAGCTACTTCGACCGTGCTGCTGCTGCTGTTGCTTAATTACGTCTAACCGTTATCGCCAGCAGTGTGATTTTAACTACAGGTGGCATAACACATTTTTCGAGCTGTCTTGTCTGTGTTCATTCGTTCATTAACTAAAGGGAGAAAATAAAAAATGAAAACCCCTCTAACTGAAGCGGTAGCTTCCGCTGATTCTCAGGGACGTTTCCTTAGCAGTACTGAAATGCAAGCTGCTTTCGGTCGTTTTCGTCAAGCACAAGCTAGTCTAGCTGCGGCCAAGGCTCTAACTGAGAAGGCAGACAGTCTAATCAATGGTGCTGCTAACGCGGTTTACCAGAAGTTTCCGTACACTACTCAGATGCAAGGGCCTCAGTACGCTGCTGATCAGCGTGGTAAGGACAAGTGCGCTCGTGACATCGGCTACTACCTGCGAATGGTGACTTACTGCTTGATTGCTGGTGGCACTGGCCCCATGGATGAGTACCTAATTGCAGGAATTGACGAGATCAACCGTACTTTTGATCTTTCTCCTAGCTGGTACATCGAAGCACTGAAGCACATCAAGGCGAACCATGGTCTAAGTGGAGATGGCGCTGTTGAAGCGAATGGTTACCTTGACTATGCAATTAACGCTCTAAGCTAAGAGCTTTTGATTGCGCCCGAAACAATAGGTTGCTGCTAGCTCGCTGTTGAAGCTGTGTTATTGGTAATCTACGGTTTCGGGCATTTTAGTTAGATTGCCTTGAGATCAGAAATAATTTTGGGCAGTTTTTAAAAAATCTTCTTTTCATTTATTCCACCCTTCAATCCTTCATTAGCGAGAGGTTATTATGGCGACAACGTTAGTCCCTGCAAATTTGCAGGCAGCGGGGCGACTAGGTCTAGATGCCTTTGATGGTAAGAAAGTCGAGCTGCGCTTGGACTGGAATGAGAGCGATTTACAGGAAATTATTCTTTCGGTTTACCGCCAGGTTCTAGGCAACGAGTATGTGATGAAAGCTGAGCGATTGACTTCAGCTGAATCTTTGTTGAGACAAGGTAATGTCAGCGTTCGAGATTTTGCTCGAGCGGTTGCTTTGTCTGATCTATATAAGAAGAAGTTCTTTTATCCTCACAACAATCAGCGATTTGTTGAGTTGAACTTCAAGCACTTGTTAGGTCGTCCTCCCCATGATGAGGCAGAGTTGGCCATGCATACTCAATTGGTTGAGGACAGGGGCTATGATGCTGAAATCAACTCTTACTTTGACAGTGAAGAGTACATTATGAAGTTTGGAGATAGTGTTGTTCCTTACTACACTGGCTTCGAGATTGTTGAGGGTTCTAGAACAGTTGGCTTCAGCCGTATGTTCCAGCTCTACAGAGGCTATGCAAATAATGACCGAGGCAAGAAAGTTGCTAAAAATGGAAAGCTATTCAAAGAAGTTGCTCGGAATCAAGCTTCAACGATCAGTCAGCCTTCCGGTATGATGGCGGAGTCCAAAGCTGACGCACCTGAGAAAGCATTCGGCGGTCTAGGGAACCGACAGCAAAGAGTTTACCGAGTGGAAGTCACCAACCGAATTGGAAATTCTCTGCGCGATACGAATATTCGTCGGGCCAATAAGGTGTATCTGATTCCCTACGAGGAGTTGTCGGGTCGGATGCAGAACATTCTTCGCAGTGGGGCCAAGATTCTAAGTGTTCGTGAAGCTTAAAAAGTTACCCTGAGTAACGCTATAAAGTAGCAGGTTGGGTTGCGGTAACGAAACCCAACTTTATTATTTTGGGCTATTATTATTTTGGGCAATTATTGTTTTGGGAAATAGCATGAAAAGTCTGGATGACACGCCTGATGCTGGTCAACCGCAAGAATCGCTGACGGTGGAAGAGGCGATCGCCAATCTCAGCCACGAAGAATTAGGGCGACGTTATTATGCAGCCTGGTGGTTAGGACGGTTCAAAGTTCAAGAGCCAAGAGCCGTTGATGCTCTCTTAAAAGCTTTGGAAGATGAATCAGACCGCACAGAGGACGGTGGCTATCCCCTCAGACGAAATGCAGCGAGAGCATTGGGGAAGCTAGGCGATCAGCGAGCGGTTCCGGCTCTAATCAACTGTCTGGCGTCTGACGACTATTATGTGCGGGAATCTGCGGCTCAAGCATTGGAGACTTTGGAAAATAAAAGCTGCATACCCGCTTTGATGAAGCTTTTAGAAGGGGGGGTGGAAGATACCCAAGCGATTCCAGGGATTCCCCATCTGAAGCAACCCTACGACTCAGTCCTGGAAGCTTTAGGGGCTTTGGGTGCAGTTGAGGCGGTTACAGCCATTCGCCCCTTTACAGAACATCCTGTGCCTCGAATTCAATATTCGGCTCTGCGCGCCATGTATCAACTGACGGGAAAAAATCGCTATGCCGATCAGTTAACGCAACAACTCCAGGGCAATGACTTACAATTGCGGCGGTCGGCATTGTTGGATTTGGGCGCAATCGGGTATTTACCCGCTGCTCCCATGATTGCTGAAACTCTGGCAGAAAATAGTATTAAATTGATTGCACTGAAGGGCGTTCTGGAATATCATCTGGTAGAATCACAGGCTTCAGATTCAGAGAGATTGGAACTCTCAGACGCAGCAGTGGATGTGATGAAATTGATGGATTCTTTGCTGTAAATGACTTCAGATGAACTGATTCGAGCGGTAGATCAGGCAGATTCCGCTGATGCTCTGCTGGATGCCGTTGAAGCGCTAGCCAATGCCAGGGTAGAAGAGGCTATTCCCACACTAATTCAAGTCCTGGGCTTCAATAATCCCGGTGCAGCGGTTGCTGCCGTTGATGGTTTGATCGCCCTGGGAACCCCAGCAGTTACCGCTCTACTGGGCCAATTAGACGGTTATAATTATGGCGCGAGGGCCTGGGCTGTCAGAGTTTTGTCCGGGGTTGGTGATCCTCGAAGTCTAGAAATTTTGTTGGATGCGGCGGTCAGCGACTTTGCCCTGAGTGTCAGACGGGCCGCAGCTAGAGGCTTGGGCACGATTCAATGGGAGCAGTTACCGATTGAACAAGTTCCATCAGCTCAAGAAAGAGTATTTCAGGCTTTGATGCAAGTTTCTCAAGATCCAGAATGGATTGTCAGGTATGCGGCCATTGTGGGCTTACAGGGTTTAGCGGATTCAGTTCAGCGCAATCCAGCTCAGGAACAACCGATTTGGAGCCAGCAAGCTACGGAATGTCTGACAGAAATCATCACAACAGATGAGACATTAGCGGTGCAGGCCAGAGCTCAGTTGGCCCTACAATTCATCAGTTCTGAAGCTGCCCGAAATTGAACTGGCCTTGAAGAACTTGACAACCCCTAGAAAACTGGAACATACTAGAAATTTGTTAATTCCTGAGTAAACCCCAACCCCATCCTTGAATTCTGTCGCAGCGCCTCCACTGGCAACGGTTTTACATGAATCTGTCCAAAATCCCGTTCATCAACGCTTGCATTCCAGGAACGATGTAAGCCGTCGAACTCAGCTAAAAATCAAAGCCTTGAGCTTTTTCACGGGGGCGATGGGATTGGACTTGGGATTAGAAAAAGCTGGAATTGAGATCCTGCTCACCTCAGAAATCGACAAGTGGACACGTTCGACCATTCAGCAAAACAACCCGGATTGCCCACTGATTGGCGATATTCGAGACTACACTGCCCAAGAAATTCTAGACACTGCAGGTTTGGCCCCTGGAACAGAAATTGATCTAATGGTCGGTGGCCCTCCCTGCCAGGCTTTCAGCACGGCTGGAAAACGCAAAGGCTTCAATGATGAACGGGGCAATGTTTTCCTCAAGTACATCGATCTGATCACCGAAATTCGTCCTCGATATGCCGTGATCGAAAACGTTCGCGGTCTGTTGTCGGCTCCACTGGTTCACCGCCCCCACAAACAACGAGGTGATGGATTTCCGCCTCTCGCTCCGCAGGAACAGGCAGGGAGTGCCTTACGCTGGATTATTCGACAGCTTGAAGAACATGGTTACAGCATTTCCTTTAATCTCTACAATGCGGCCAACTTCGGCACGCCACAGATTCGTGAGCGAGTTGTTATCCTTTGCCATCGGGACGGAGAGGAGTTGCCCCATCTAGAACCGACCCATTCCGATCTGGGTCAATACAAGCTACCTCCCTGGATAACCTTTCAGGAAGCAGTTCAGAACTTGTCCTCAGAGGATCACGACCATATCGATTTTCCCGACCGTCGGCTGCAATATTACAGGTTGCTGAAACCGGGACAGAACTGGAGAGACTTACCTCCAGAATTACAACCCATCGCTATGGGCCGCTCCTATTACTGTGGTGGGGGACGTACTGGATTTTTTCGACGCTTGGCCTGGGATGCTCCTTCACCGACTTTAGTCACTCATCCGGCTATGCCTGCAACGGATCTGGCCCATCCAGAGTGCGATCGCCCCCTTTCCATCCAGGAATATAAACGTTTGCAGGAATTCCCCGACGATTGGGTGATTGGAGGAAAGATTCTCGATCAGTATCGACAACTGGGGAATGCTGTACCGATTAGCTTGGGTCAAGCGATTGGCTGCTTGATTCTCAAACATCTGCGAGGGGAACCGATTCGAACCTACTGGCAGTTTCAATATTCCCGCTATCGACGTTGCGATCATCGGTCTTGGAAGGATAAGTACATGAGCGCTTACGAACAATTAGAGCTAGAAATTTAATCAATTAAAACCAGTCAAACAACTCACCCTGTACTTCTAATGGTTCTGAAGTTTCAATCTCCAGCTTCTTTAGATAATCATTCAAAGCCACCTGTGCTTGATGCCGGACTTCTGCCGCAAGGCTT
>JBHJGO010000041.1:0-19226 GCA_050331715.1 Microcoleaceae cyanobacterium | reverse complement strand
AGCCT
Organism: Microcoleaceae cyanobacterium; assembly: GCA_050331715.1. Lineage (GTDB taxonomy): Bacteria > Cyanobacteriota > Cyanobacteriia > Cyanobacteriales > Microcoleaceae > JBHJGO01. The sequence goes on along the minus strand of JBHJGO010000041.1, from coordinate 19,221 downwards.
ATCTTTTCGAGAATTGTCGATAGGAACTACCTCAACACCCGATTCTACTGTTGAGTTTGGCCTGAAGTCAGTGTAAGCTCAACTCTGCCAAAGTCATATCTAGTCTCTGTTTCAGATTTTCGGACAAGTCTAATGTTCACTGCCTTGCGAACTATAAAATCATCTTCATTTAGTGGACAATCTACAATCTCAATAGTATCAGCTCACTGCTGATATGAGGGGACTTCCGATGGAAAAAACGGACGAGCCAACAAGCAATATAGCAGTCCTAAATCAATCACGAAAAAAGTAAAGGGGCTTGGAAACTTTTCAGGAAGGGGATATTGCCCACTTGTCACCCTTTTTTCAAAAATCATTTTTGATTGCTGCAATAGTTGAATTTTTTCTGAAACCCTCACTTCAAGGAATAACTTGTAAGGTAATTTCCTTATCAATCTGAACCAATTGATCTGCTTCTGCGTCATAGGCCCAAACTTTTAAAGTTGTCCGACCTAGAGGAAGAATTGCTACTGGAACCCGCAATGTCCAGCCAGAATTTTCATAGGCTTTTGTATCTAGAACTAAAGCAACATCCGGTCGAGGTTGATTCACCAAAGCTGTTGCAATCGGTTGATTGTCTGCCAGTGTGAGATAGACTGCATCGACAGCTTTCGATTTTTCTGGAATAATCGCCCATCCACGCAACAAAAATCGTTCATTTCGGTAAACAGAAATTCCCGATTCAGTTTCAACAAATCCATTCAGGGCATTCGTTTGAGTAAAGTTCAAAGTAGCATCACTGCGCTTCCAGAACCAATGGGATTGAACTGTACGGTAAGGTCGATACCGTTGGAGAATATTCTGATAAATCAATGCAGCCGACTCTGACTTTAGTACTTTATCCCAAGGATTCTCAAACCACATTTCGTTCGAGAGTAGGATTACTTGAGGCTGAGCTTGTTCGAGTTCCTGAATTACTTGTTCCTGAGCTTTCTGAGGCTTAGCATAGAGAACATAACTGTAGCTAGAACAAGCCGGTTTATCGAAAAGATAATACCAAAGCCCTTCAGAGGTTAAGCTGAAAAAGCAAGACTGTTGGTCAATTTCCGGTTGCATTTCTGTCCAAGCTTGCAAGTAATCTGACTTGACAATTTGAGCATCAGGTTGAGAAAGCGTATCAGGTAACTGCTTCACCCAGCGAGCTGAATGAACCGGGTTAAATCCTGGCTCTGACAATAACGCAACTAAAACCAGACAGATGATTAAGAGTTTCTGATCAGGTTGAAGCTTGAAATCTTGAAATCTTGAAGCAACATATTTTTCATATCCCAGATAACTCAGGTAAGCTACTAGAAATACCGTTGGGATCGCCCCATGATAGGCATGACCCAAATCACTTCGATCTAACGTGATCCGCATATAAACGCCAGCGGCAGATAACAGCAGAATTAACCAATAGTTTTTCTGGATGAACGGACGAATTTTTAAGTTCTCTACCTTGAAGTCTAGGACTAAGTAAACTAGAACAACAGCCTGAATAAGAATTGGTAGCCAAAAACTCACAGAAATCCAGGTTAATTCTAGAGATGGCAAGGGAATAAATGAAATGTAGCGACCGTACTTTCCCCAATAAACAATCTGTTTTAGAATGGCCAGAACTTGATCAAATCCAATCAGAACAGTGACGAATACACTACTAAGAAATACTCCCAGAATAGACCCAAAAAACCAGTCTCGAAGAATTGATCGACCCAGAAAAAAGGATAAGACTGAAGCGCACAGGTATACAGCTAGGAATTAAATCGCTCGGTCATAAACATACAAAAAACTGAAAGGTAAAGAAACACCAATCACTAGTGCTAAAAACCGAGCAGCGTTTCTCTGATCGCTAGATTGTCGGAAAAAGCGCAACATTAGGGCTATCTGAAGCATGAAATATGCGCCTCGGCGACCATCAAACTTGAAGAAGATACCGTCGAAAATGCAGAAACAGAGACAAGAAATTAGAAAGATTGGTAAACGGAACTTGCCTAACTTTACCGTTCCAGTTAGTTCCCAGAAAATCCAAAAATATCCCAGACAACCGATGACATTTTCCAGGTTGACAAACAGACGAGTCAAAACAAATCCATTATTATTCCAGACTAACTGACTCGCAACCCAACTTGGAAACACGTCCAAACCCCAACCATGAATTAAAACAGTATTCTTGAATGGGTTTTCGAGTTGAATAAAATCCGGTAAGAAGCCTAGAAACTCTCCCTGATGAAAGGAATCAATTAGAGTCGCATCCAGTTTAAACTGATTGAATGGTGTATTGATCAACCATGCGATTACTAATACTATTGAAAGGCAGCTCCAAACGATTCGACTACTTGAAATCCACTCAAACAGCTTAGTAAAGAGTTCGATCCATTTGCGGTTGAAATTCAGTAGAAGCACTGCAATAACCGCTGGAGTAAAGCAGATCAGAACATACTTAAAATAGTCTGTATAGGGACTAATATTTTCGATAGAAGCTAATGAAACAACTCCAACTTGATTTTCACCAAATCGAAGCTGAAATCGATTTGCCTGTGGAACCAGAACAAGCCAACTTAGAATAACAACAGAGACAATCCATGCTAAACGTGGCTTAAAGGTCTGTTTTGAGTCAGGCATTATTGGAAAGTTCGGGTTTGGAAGATTGAGTTAATGAACCGAAGGAATATAACTTATGACCCGTAAAACTAATGAGTGCGACACAGGCAGCACTGATCAGGCGAGACAAAGTTGGATGTAGACCTAACTCATTGATTAAGAGCTGCAATAAACCTAAATTTGCCAGTAAGCTATTTAAGGCTACTGTCGTGAAAACGGCATACTGAATCAACCAATTCTTCCAAAATACACCGAATACGTAACGACGACTGAGCCAGAAGTTTGTGGTCAATCCCAGAAAGTAGCTGATTCCCAAAGCATAAACGTACCACAATCCAGCCTTGATCAGAATCGTGAAGATCAGAACATCAATCACTGTAGCTGTACCCCCCGTAAGCAGATACTTGAAAAACTGGTGAATGAATTGTAGAACCTGACGGCGCTGAGACAGCCGAGCCGCTGGAGCGACTGTCGTTGCAGTTTCCGCTGCTGCTTCTTCTACGTATTCGCTATCACTATTCACATTCCATAGATTGTGTTTGCCCGGAGCTATGACATTCTCTGCCGCCATAATTCCCATCAACAAACTATGGTCTTGATTGTTGTACTTAAAGGCTCCGTAGCGCCCAACCAATTGCAAATTTTGGAACTGGTGCAGATAGGATTGGATTTCTTTCAGAGCGGCCTTGTATTCTCCCGCATATATAGGATAAGTTCGAGGCAAACGTACAGCAAATCCAGCCGAAATAGGTTGATTTTCTAGCAGATTAATCTGCCGCAATTCCCGCTCGGCCATCTGACACAGTTCGACCTCATTGGCTCGCCACATTTCATCGGGGAAATTGCACCAATATTCGCAACACAAAGGTGTTTGGTGAGAATTTGGCAACATTTCCGGTGACCAATTGGCAAAGTTTGTTACCCGTCCCACTTGAACTCTTGGATCATTAATGTAAAGCCAGTTATCAGGGAAAATGTCTTGACCTTCAACAATCAAATACACCAGGATCGTGTTGCGGAATTTCAGGGACTTTGCCGCATCAATCACAGGTTGGGGTGGCGTTGACTGTAACTGCTGCACAAACAATGTGAGTGGAATCGAAGAAATCACACTACTACAAGGAACTGTCTTCTCTGCGTTGGTTTGACGGCTGCGTAATGTGATATGAGTCACCTGAGAATTTTGATGTTGAACGCCAACCACCTCTGTATTTAACAGAATCGATTGCTGATGCTGAAGTAGATGATCGGCTATTTTTTCGTAGAGCTGACCGGAACCTAGACGGGGAAATTGAAACTGATCAATCAGGGTCTTGGTCTTACCGTCATTCCCCAAAATTGCGTTGCGAATGGCTTTGGATAAAGATAATCCTTTAATTCGTTTGGCGGCCCAGTCAGCGCTGATTTCGGTGCAAGGAATTCCCCAAAGTTTCTCAGTATAGCCTTTGAAAAAAATTTCAAACAGCCGCCGACCAAATTTTCCAGTCACCCATTCTGAGAAGTTATCAGGGTTTTTTAGAGGGAATAGGCGGACTCTCTGATAGGAAGTGAGGATTCTGAGGCTTTCACTCGCACCAATTGTTAGTAGAACCTGTCGGGCTTTCAGGGGGTAACTGAAGTATTTCCCGCGATAATAAATTCGGGTCAGACGATCAACAGTCACCTGCTCCGAGCCCAGAACTTCATCCCACAGTCTGAGAACAGGGGCTAATTTTGTAAAAAAGCGGTGTGGCCCATAGTCGAGGATGAAACCCTGATGCTCAAAGCTCTTTGCCAACCCACCGACCCGACCTTCCCGCTCGACCACAACGACAGGAATATTCTGCTGGGTTAGGGTATAGGCGGCAGCTAGACCTGCTGGCCCTGCTCCTAAAATATAAACTGGCTCCATCACATCACACTGAGTTTTATTCAAACCAAGCTCTGCCAAATTGTACTGATCATACATTATCGGTGGCTGATCGAGGCATTCAGGATGATTTTACGAAGTCTCAGATTGTATAACTTCTGGTCAATTCTGCTTGTAATATTGTCAGCAACTCCTGAACCATCGGCTGCTCTGGTTGAACGGATTCATCAAACAAAACGGACACCAATGTCCAGGACGATTCCTGTCGAGTCACCTCTGACCAAATGCGATGAATAAATGCATCCGTTGTCGTTGTGGGAGATTGAAACCAATAGGCTCCTGATTGAGTTTCCTGATTCAGTGTCAACCACCGACCCGTCACTTCCGGCGTTAGGGGTCGAGATTCCATCTGGTTCAATTGATAGCCACTACTCACTAAGCAGAGTTCTGGAGCGTGTTGCGATCGCCAGGTCGAACCAGCCACAAACAGAACCGAACCAGACAGATTTTTGTAGTGAAACTGTTGCTTTTGGGTCAGAGTATCAGAGTGTTGCTGGAAAAATTTCACCTCTGCCTCCGAGAAGGGAATAGTTTCCGTCTGAATCGCTGTTGGCCAGGTCATCCCCTGAAGATTTGGTAATTGTGAACCTAAACGAGGGGCAGTTGGGCAGAGAACTAATCCAACCAAACCAGCCGCCAAAATAATTGAAGGAACCTTTAGCTGACGACGATTCACATCCTGAGATGTTGTCGAAATTGATGGAACCCGACGTAGGAGCAAACCGTAGCTGATGATGCAAACACTGGTGAACCCAATGAGGCCCAGTGGAACGTGGAGAATTGCTGCCATTTCCGGTTGCTGCAATACCTCAGCAATCATCACCAAACTCAGTACCCGTGCAATATTGGCCAGAATTAATAGCCCCAAATGAATCGCACCAACCCCAAGCCAGCGCCACCCCAATTGTCGGCGATCCAACGCCGTTGCCCCCAGGAAAAACAGCGTTCCAATCCAGAGACTCTTTAACCCGCTACAGGGCAGTTCCACCTGAGCAATTCCTGTATCCAGCACAATGATGTCTTCGGACGATAGGGCCGAAATATTCAAGTGGTGCAGAATCTGCTCAACCGCTTCTGCAGTTAGGATTCGGGCCGGGAACCCTAAGTTAGTGGAGAATTCAATCCCAAATGGAATGACACAACTCATGGCGACGGCAACGGCTAAACCCCGATGCCAAACATCAGGCTTGAGCCAGAGTCCCAGCAATCCGTAGGAACCCAAGAGAAAATAGATGGCAGGGAGTTGTTCTAGCGTGATGAACCACTGACTCAGCAAACTGAATAGTCCACACCCCAGGATGGTAACGAATGGTGCGAGAGGGACTGCTTTTGCAGTCAAGGGCCGGAACCAGGCCTTCGTTCGTTCCACTGCAACTTGTAGAAAATCCCGCAGCAAATATCCTGCCAGTACCAGGAAAAGTCCAATTCCAGTCAGCCGGAGTCCATCTGTAACGGAGAGACTGGGGAAAGCCTGAGCAAGCCACTGTAGGGGCAGACGGTTGAAGTATAACCAGCTCAAAACAATCGTGGCGTAGGCAAGAATGGCAAGTCCTGAGAATGCTCTAGATTGAACACTTTCAGGTTGAACACCAGGCGAGAGACGAACATCAGTGGCCATAGAAATCTTGAAAATAATTCTTGGGGGTTTACCGAGACTCCAAGCACAACTTGTCCGATTCCGGAATTTTTCAGGTTCCGTTGCCCACCAACCCACTGAAAGTAGGTTTTGCTCAGTAGTCCGCAGTTTCTCACAGACGAGATAGCAAGCAATTCATCACGGCTCAAGATTGAGTCGAGAGCAGTGCAGCTAGTTCAATCTTAAAAAGCAAGCCTTTACTTCTTAAGAACTTTTATTTAAAATGTCAGAATCAATTTAAACCTAAATAAACAAAGTAAACTTTCTCAATGGCCTTTGATCTTGATGAAACTGACCTGAAGATTTTGCACTGTTTGATGGTTCAGGGTCGAATCACCTGGTCTGAACTTGCAACCATTCTCAACCTCTCCTCTCCCGCAGCCGCAGAGCGCGTTCGCCGACTGGAAGAACGAGGTGTAATTTCAGGGTATGCCGCTCAAGTGAATCCCGATGCAGTAGATTGCAGTTTGCTCGCTTTCGTTGCAGTCACCCTGCAACACCCCCAATACCGCTCCGGTTTTCTACAACGGGTTCAGGACACGGTGGAGGTTGTGGAGTGTCACCACGTTACGGGCGAGGACGATTATCTGCTCAAAATTCGTTGCCAGAATACCCACCATCTGGAGCAAGTGATTAGCGAAGGAATTAAAGGGATTGACGGCATTCTCAAAACACGAACCACAATTGCACTGTCAACGGCAAAAACAACTGCCGCGATTCCATTACCCCAAAAAGATTGATGGAAAATTTACTCTTCGCAAAAGGCCTACTAATTGGTCTCTCAATCGCAGCCCCTGTGGGGCCGATTGGCATTCTGTGTATTCGTCGCACCCTGGCAGAGGGGCGGATGACAGGTTTTGTCTCTGGTTTAGGAGCTGCCACTGCCGATGCAGTTTATGGATGTGTGGCGGGTTTTGGGCTGACATTGATTTCTAATTTTTTGCAGGATCAGAGTGTTTGGTTTCGACTGATTGGCGGTGGATTTTTGATTTATCTGGGGGTCAAAACTGCACTGGAAAAGCCAACCCAAAATCCTGCAACCCTCAGCCACTCGGCTGGAGCCTATGTTTCCACGTTTTTTCTCACCCTGACCAATCCAGCAACGATTCTTTCCTTTGTTGCCGTATTTTCTGGGCTCGGATTAGCGAGTAGCGCCAGTAACTACTTTGATGCGACGCTCCTGGTGCTGGGAGTATTCCTGGGTTCAGCCATGTGGTGGCTACTACTGGTGAACGGGGTGAACCTATTCCGAACTCGGCTGAATCATCGATTATTGCGGTGGATTAACTATTTCTCTGGAGTCGTTCTCATCACATTTGGTATTATCGCTTTAGCCACTGTTCGATTCTCATCCTAAATGTTTCCAGAATTTCTCCCCGCCTCGGTACAAAAACTAACTGAAACCCCCTCAATAGAATTTGCCCAAAAACTTCAACGGATACCGATTCAGACGCCACTGAAAGAGGAGCCAATCACCACATCCTATGTACAGCAAGGAAATTCAGGAGAACCCATGTTACTGCTACATGGATTTGACAGTTCACTGTTTGAATATCGTCGTCTCTTCCCTCGCTTGAGTGAGACAAATTCAGTCTGGGCAGTAGATTTATTGGGATTTGGCTTTACAGAACGAGATGCTCAATTGAAGTAAAACCCTGAAACGATTACAACTCATCTTTACTGCTTTTGGAAAACGGTGATTCGTCAGCCAGTGGTACTTGTTGGTGCATCAATGGGGGGAGCTGTTGCGTTGGATTTTGTGCTGAATTATCCGGAGGCTGTTCGCGCTTTGGTGTTAATAGATAGTGCGGGGATGAGTGCAGGGCCAGTTCTTGGTAAGTTCCTCTATTCGCCGCTGGATTATCTGGCAACAGAATTCCTGCGAAATCCCAGAGTACGGCAGAGCATCAGTCAGAATGCTTATTTTGACCCAAAATTTGCTTCAGAGGATGCCCGGATCTGTGCAGCGTTACACCTGGAGGCCCCCGGTTGGAGCAAAGCACTAGCCAACTTTACCCGCAATGGTGGATTCGGTAGCTATCAGCAGCGGTTATCAGAAATTCAGCAACCAACACTAATTTTATGGGGAGAAAATGACAGAATTCTAGGGATAAAAGATGCAGCTAAATTACAAAAAGGAATTCCTAACTCCCAACTGATCTGGATTGAAAAATGCGGCCATGTTCCCCATTTAGAAAAATCAGAAATTGTCAGCCACCATATTTTAAATTTTTTTGATTAAGTTAACAGCTTACCAAATCAACTCAAAAGTGAAGATAAGATCGGGTAGAATGCTTTCACCAGAACAGGTTTTAGGAGCATCCAAAATTTCTATGGGTTGTCCAGGTCGATAAACTTCTATTTTTTTGTTCTGAGCGTCAATCAGCCACCCCAACCGAGTCCCATTTTCCATATATTCAACCAACTTCTCCTGAATTGTTTTCAAGCGATCGCCGGGAGAACGCAATTCAATTACAAAATCAGGACAAAGGGGAACAAATTTACAGCGTTGTTCAGAATTGAGAGCATTCCAGGATTCCGAATTGACCCAAGCAGCATCGGGTGAGCGATCTGCTACAATCGGTAGCTTGAATCCAACTGAGGAATCGAAGGCTATTCCTAAATCTCGATGCTGACGGCTCCAGGCTTGTAATTGATAGGCGATTTCAATATTTCGGTTGCTGGTCTCACCGCCAGTGGGCGTCATGATTACAATATCTCCATTGCTGTCGCGCTCAAATTTTAGTTCTCGATTATTCTGGCAAAGCTGAAAAAATTGCTCATCAGTGAGTTCAACTGATTCTAGATTCAAAGTGAGACTTGTCATCGTGCATAAGTCCTCTAGATTTATGTCAGGTCTTTAAGTCCCGGCATTACCTCACCTGTTTTATTCTATAGCAGCCCTAAATCAATTACGAAAAAAGCAAAGGGGTTTGGGGACATAGTCCCCAAGAAGCGGGCGGTGCACCCTTCACCCCTATTTCACAAATCATTTGTGATTGCTATATAACTTTAATCTGCTGGATAATTTGATTTTCTAACTGCTCAAGTAGTGCGTCGATTGTTTGTCCCATTTGTTCAAAGCAGGCTGAGGGAGCTGGATCAGGTTCAAAATAAACTAGCTTTACCGAAGTATCAGCAATACAGATCATCAGAACTTCCTGAGTAGGGTCAAAATTCTCGATCAAACCCAGGATCTCCTGTAGCTTATTATTGACTCCTTGATTGAGCTTTTCGAGGGCTGTTTGAGAACAAGTGACTAACCGAGGTGTAGATTTTAAATCGATTCCCACAATCATATCTGAGTCAATTCTCTCTTGATATAATCCCCAAGATAGCGCTGCTAGAAGAGTTTTATTGCTTTCAACAAATTGGTCAAGCTGGTTTTGCCAAGCATTTCGGTCTAAGTTTGGCTGCTCTACGCTCAAAAAATCCATGTCAGATATCAAAAAAGCTATGAAAAAGTATTTTTGATTTTACAGGTCTGTTCTCCTAAATACAAGGGTAGTAGTCTACAGGGATAGTTCTCCATCTGGGTTTCCCTCCATATCCTTTTCAGGATTAGTCTCCATAAAACGAATTGGTAAGATTTATTCTGTCGAATTATTTTTGAATCCCTTTTAAGAGAGAACAGTTTTCACAGAATGATGAACAATATCATTATTCACCGTTTCATCTCAAGGTATTACCTAATTTGGCAATCACAAGTGATTTGCAAGAAGGGGGTGGAGGGGCATGCCCCCTCCTTAGGGACGAAGTCTTCAAACCCCTTCATAGCTTTTCTCATATAGCAATCACAAATGATTTGTTAAAAGAGGTTGAAGGGGGCGTTGCCCCCTTTTTGGGGACGAAGTCCCCAAACCCCTCTCTGGATTCTCATGAATGAAATAGGATTGCTATAACTGATTTATGATTGCTATTAATTTCATATAACGGTAATTTCTCGGACTGTTATTGTATTCGCCTGAAGCATGTATCTCAGCATTTACACTGATAAAATAATACAGGTTTAGCATCAGGTTTTTGAGAAGAATTTCCTGATTAATTACTTGAGACTAGAAGGGAATAAAAGAAACCTATTTAATTTTCACAGGAAGTTTTATGAATCTCCTTTCTAGCGAATCCTCATCAGATCTATTTCCAATCGATTCTTCAGTTGATAATTCGATTGATACTACAGCTTTTTTGGCCACTGAAGAACTTGATATTGATAGCCTTACATCATCTACTTCTTCTAATGAACTGGCAATACAAACCACTCCAACCCTGGGAAGTGAAATGGCTGATTTCATTCTGGGAACTGCAAATCCCGATGAGATTTTTGGCCTTGGCGCTGGTGACACGATCTATGGTCTAGAAGGCAATGATCGCATTCAAGGGAACCAGGGCGACGATTCGCTACTCGGAAATCAAGAAAATGACACGCTCTACGCCGGTCAAGGAAATGATACCTTAGCTGGTGGAAAAGCAGACGATATTCTATTTGGAGACATTGGTCAGGATCTGCTGTTCGGCGATCGCGGAGCCGATGAACTACTCGGAAATACGGAAAATGACACCCTCTATGGCGGTAAAGAGAATGACTTAGCGGCTGGGGGTGCAGGAAATGATGTGCTATTTGGTGACTTGGGCGATGACACTCTCTTGGGCGATCGCGGAGCCGATACAATCACCAGCGGTGAAGGCGAAGATTTGATTTTTATCGGAGCGGGCACAGGGGGTTCCGGCTTGAGTGATGCTGATGTGATGCTTGACTTCGACATTAATCTTGATCGAATTGGATTATTAAATCTGCTCAGGCCCAGTGAGTTAGAAATTACTCAGGGAACTGGAGACTTTGCAGACGACACCATTGTTCAAATCAGAGAAACGGAAGAGTTTCTAGCCATTCTCAAGAATATTGATGCTGAAACCATTACGGCAGAGCAGTTTGAGTTTCAGGGTACCGATCCAAGTCCCACTCCCACACCCAATCCAACACCTGACCCTGATCCAATTCCCACGCCTGACCCAACGCCAGACCCACCGCCAGATCCAACTCCCGAACCCGACCAAGAACCGGATCCAACCCCAACACCCGATCCAGTTCCAACTCTCACACCTGACCCAACTCCAGTTCCCATCCCAACACCTGACCCTGACCCAGTTACCACCCCAACCCCAGACCCTGACCCAGCCCCCGTTCCCACCCCAAAACCTACTCCCACGCCTGACCCAACCCCGGTTCCCACTCCAGTTCCCTCTAACAACCTTGAACTGACCACAGCAACTTATTTGGGAACGGCTGGTAATGATGCAGCGGTTAAAGTAGAGATTTCTCCAGTCGATAATGCCCTGGTAATTGCAGGTAACTTTGATGGTGCAGGAGAAATTCGTCGGATGGTCAGCGGCAATACCACGGCTCTATCAGTGACAGATTTAGGGGGTGAAGTTCGAGATCTTGACATGGAGCGAGACAGTGGCAAAAATGTAGCCGTTGGGGAATTCGGGATCACTGCTTTCAACTCCACGACTGGCTCAGTTCGATGGTCACAACCTGGAACCTTTGACCAAGTTGCTGTAGCTAATGATGGAACCGTTGCAACTTTGACGGAGAGCACAGATACCGTTACCCTCTGGAATTCGAGTGGAAATTTATTGACTTCTACGGTCTTGACTGGAACTGACATCCGTCCGGCAGATATTGCAATTGACCCCGTGACCAAACAGGTGATCGTTACTGGATTTGACCAAGTACTTGGCAATCTACAAACACCTTTTCTCAGAGCCTTTGATCCCAATCTGAATCAAAATTGGCAAACTTGGGACTTCAATGCTGGTGAAGTTACAGGTGAGAATTTGGGAGCAGATACCCGTGGACTACAGGTTACCTTTGGTCAGGATGGGGAGCTATATTTCCTGGGTCGCACCGATGGCGGGAATAATGTGTTTCAGCGGGATGGTCAGGATATCACCCAACCGCTAGCGGCAAAAGTTGAGGCAGATCAATTCAACAATTTCTCTGGTGCTGGAGGTGGAACCTTTACATTCCACGCCAGAATTGATGATGAGACAGGAGAAGTTGAGCAGGGCCAATTTATCGTGACTCGCCTCAGCAACGGCAACGCCAATAGTTTCACACCTATCTCTATCACAGCCGATGAAGCTGGCAACGTTTACATTGGGGGTGCTTCAGCCGCCTCGATTGAAAATCGAGACAGCCGCACAATTAATGGCCAGCCAGTGGGTGCTTATACCCTCGGAGAGCCAGCAATTGTGAGTTTGACACCCGATTATCAGGAACGCTTGATCTGGACACCGCTAACTGAGAGCGGAGACGCAGATGGTTCCAAAGGTCAAATTAACGGATTTGCAGTCAAAGAGGGCCGAGCTGTGATCCTGGGAACAATCACTCAACCGGATGTCGCAACGGTTGTGGGTGCACTCAACCCTGATCCCTTGGGCGGCCAAGATGCCTATCTAGCAACTTGGAATTCTAGTCCTATCGCCTAGTTAAGTACCCCTAAGGGGGTATCAGTGCAAGGTGGAATGGTGGGCTTCGTCGCCTACCATTCCATTAAAATCGTTCCGCATTGAGCCTACCATCCCCTACGGAGAATTACTACAACTCCCTGGCGTAAGCGATGCTGGTCTGGGATTTCTGAAACCCTACTGATTCGTAGAGTTTCAATGCTCCAGAGGGATTTTCTGAATCCACCCCTAGAACTGCAGTCTCCATCCCGGCTGCTCTCAGACGGTGCATCCCAGCCAATAACATTGCTCGCCCCAAACCCTGTTTGCGAAATCCACGCCGGGTTCCCAAGCCATGAATCTCCCCCTCTTGACAACCATTCTGCTGATTGTTGTGCGGATCAATCCCAGCCTCACAGAATGCTGCAAAAGTGCCATCGGCAGCAACTGCAATTAAATCCAGATCAGCGCGATGATCCGGATCTTTTGTGAAATACTGATACCGTTCCAGGGTTAGATCCCGATGATTCCAGTGATCAATGAAGGTTTGATTGAACATTTCTACCCAGGCAGGGCCATCTTCCTCGCTATTAACAGTTCTCAGGACAAATCCCTCCGGGAACTGAGGTTGAGGAATCTCTTCTTCCAGGGATCGCTCCATTTCAAAGAAATAGCGGACAGCGGTAAATCCCCAGTCCTGTAACAGCGTAATTCGGTCGCCTTGAGTGGCAAACGCACCGACTCGTAGTATGCTGTGGTTAAACTGACCGTCGGCCTGAACCTGTTGGAGTCGCTGCTCAGCCCAGGTGAGAATCTTAGATTCCCAACCCTGACCTCTGACCGATGGATGTACTCGAAGTCGGATAAACCCTTCCACACAGTCTTCCATTCGACGAATTCCCAATCGGCCATAGCCAATCAACTGACCGGATTTATCTTCCCAGAGTCTCAGATCATCTTTCAGGTCAAATTCTGGCGCGTTTAGAGAACGTTCTAGTTGGTCAACGGTTAACCAATAGCCCAGTTGGTCAGCCCTTTCGCAATCATTAGCTAAATCTACAATCTCAATCAGATCGGCTTCACTTTGATAAGGTCGCATTGCTCAGTACCAAATGCCATACGTTGGTTATACTACAAAATACTACAAGACGACAAGCTGTATTTCGGGAGTGGGAACCCAGAGGATAAGATAAAATAGCAGAATCAAAGCGAGGACGGCCTGATGACAATCCGGCAACCCCTTTACAGCAAAGAGGAGTTTGCCATGCGGGTGATGAAATTTATCAATCTCTGGTACTGCCTCAACTCGGAGAAGATAGTCACGGCAAGATCGTTCGGATCGGTTCCCGTCACGTTCGGCGTTTTGGTGGACACATCAAAAGACATAGTTTTACAGATCATTCCAGTAGATAAAGCAGACTCAGAACCTCTTATTGGAATGTCGTTAATGGAAGGTTACGAGCTGAAAATACGGATTTTTGAAGGTGGTTGTGTCGAGCTCTACAGATTCTAGCGGGATAGGTTTATAAATCCGAAGTAATACGGAAGCCGAATCGTGATTCACGAGTTAGGTTGGTGTAGGAGGATATATAAAGCAGCATAAACCAATGCTAAAGTTAATGCTAAATTACCGAATTTCAAGCTTAATTATTAGTGTAATTTTCATCTGTACTGGAATCATAGTTAACTCGCTACAAACTGCTGAAGCTAGCTCAGAATATAAGCCAGAATATCAAAGTTTTTCCGAATGGTGTCAAAACCAATCGAAATTGCCAGATGAAACGCAACACACGATCAAAGTTCTACTGGAAATTGCTGAAACTTCTGATTGTCAGCGGGCAGACCAAACTCTTTCAGAATTGACACAACTGGATCTGCTTCAAAAAAATATTACAGATCTGAGTCCTCTTTCTAGCTTTAATCAGCTTGTTCTATTAAATCTAGCGGGTAATCAAATTACAGATCTGCGCCCGTTGGCAAACCTAAGCAATTTATCCATGCTTTTGCTACTGGACAATCAGGTTTCTGATATTAGCCCGATTGGAAGTTTGACAGGCTTAACTTCCGTCAGTCTTGGAATGAATCAGATTGAAACTTTACCCTCAAGTTTGCCCGATTTAAAACAGTTACGAGTTCTGAACTTGATGGATAATCCACTGGTACAGAAACACTGTCCGATCCAACCTGAAACTGTGTGTGTATTCTCTAATGACGGCGCAGATCAATTCGTTCAAGCGGATCAACTGTATCAACAGGGAAAATTTCAAGAAGCGTTAGCTCAGTTTCAGGACGTTCTGGCTATCTACGAAAAAACAGATGACCTTCTGAGAAAAGCAGATACCCTGAACCGAATTGCGGATATTCATGTGAATTTAGGTCAATATGCCAAAGCCCTGGAAATCTATCAAGAGACTCTGAAAACGCGCAAAACCCTGGGAGATTTGCCAGGAATTGGAATTTCCCTCAGCAGTCAAGCTGGAATTTCTGAACGACTGGGGCAATACCAGCAGGCATCAGAATTTCTAGAGGAGGCTTTAGATAATCTCAAACAGCAAGAAAATAGTGGAATTCCCATGGATGGCGGCGTTTGGGAATTGCCTAAAGATGAGGGATTGTTAAGGGTTCGATTGGCACTGGTACAGAATCAATTGGATGAGTCTGACGCAGCCCTGCAAAATGCTCAACGGGCCTTCAATCGCTTTCAATTGTTACCCGAAGGCTACAACGGCAAGCGCTTTGGTGAAGCGTTAGCTCTGGATACCATTGGGGTCACCTATGCAGAAATGGGCAAGTACAGCCTGGCGTTGCAAAACCTGGAACAGGCCTTAGCCATTGCTGAGGAACAGAGCGCTTCTGCTCAGATCGGCCAAATTCTGAACCATATTGGCGATGTTCAACGGAATTTAGAGCAAACTGACCCAGCCCTGGCCACCTATCAAAAAGCGCTAAATCTTCGTCGTCAAGCCAATGACAAAGCCGGAGAAGGGATCACATTGCACAATATGGGCTACACCCTGCTGCAAGCTGAACGATTTGCCGAAGCGACCGCAGTATTGCAGCGGGCCACTGAAATTTGGGAATCTCTGCGCCCAGGATTAACCGATGAGAATAAGGTTGCCCTGTTCGAGACCCAGGTAGAAACCTACGGGTACTTGCAGGCGGCTCTAATTGCCCAGAATCAAATCGAGGAAGCCCTCACCGTTTCAGAACAGGGACGAGCCAGAGCTTTTGTGGAATTACTCGCTTCTCGGATTGACGGCCAATCTTCCGAGCAATTCCAAGCCCCTGAGCCCCCCAATATTGAGCAAATTCGTAGGATTGCCCGGCAACAAAATGCCACCCTGGTGGAATATTCGGTTGTGGGCGATCAACTCTACATCTGGGTGATTCAGCCCGATGGGGTGATTGAATTGCGAACGGTAGACTTAGCAGAACTGGATCTCTCTCTAGCCGATGCGGCGGAACGTTCCCGTGTGGCGGCAGAACAGGGTTTAAGTCGAGGCGGACAGAGTCGGGGACTGAATAATCTGGTTCGAGGAACCCGTGAGTCTGTTGAGGCATCTGTCTCAAATTCGGGAAACCCTTCAAATTCAAACTCAACTTCCAACGATTCGGAATCCGTCAAACCCAAACGACCCCGCAACCGTCGTCTGTGGAAGACCCATCAGTTATTGGTTGAACCCGTCGCAGATTTGTTGCCGGAGAATCCTGAGGAAAAGGTCGTCTTCATTCCCCACGGTTCTCTGTTCTCAGTACCTTTCCCAGCTCTCCAGGATGAAGCGGGCAATTATTTGATTGAACAACACACAATTCTGACCGCTCCTGCCATCCAGGTGCTCGATCTCGCCCATCAACAACGTCAAAAACTAGGGCAGGGAAATAATCAAGACGTTCTGGTCGTGGGTAATCCGAAGATGCCGAGCCTGGCGCCAGAACTCGGCAAGCCACCGAAACCCCTTGAACCGCTCCCCGGTGCTGAGACTGAAGCGATCGCGATCGCCAAACTATTCAAAACTGAACCCCTGTTGGGAGACACCGCCACAGAGGAAAGTGTCGCTCAAGCGATGCAATCCGCTCGGATGATTCACCTGGCCACCCATGGATTGCTACATGAGCTGAAATATTTGGCTCTGGAAACGCCCGGTGCCATGGCGCTAGCACCCGATTCGAGTGCGATTACTCCCGAAGAAGTTCAGCCCGGCGATGGTCTCTTGACCTCCAGGGAAATTCTCAATATGCCCTTGAGGGCCGAGTTGGTGGTTCTCAGCGCTTGTAATACGGGTCTCGGCGATATTACTGGAGATGGTGTGGTTGGATTGTCCCGTGCTTTCATTTCTGCGGGTGTTCCCAGCGTTGTCGTGTCTCTGTGGCCGGTGGCAGACGATTCCACTTCAGAACTGATGCAGAGCTTCTATCGAAATCTTCAACAAAATCCTGATAAGGCGGTGGCACTGCGTCAAGCGATGCTGGAAACGATGAAAACCCATCCTCAGCCGGGAGATTGGGCGGCTTTTACTTTGATTGGGGAGGCGGATTAATCATTAGTTATTGGTGATTGGTATTGGTGATTGGTGGGGGGGTACAATTGGATTCTCTAGCCTCTGAAGTCATGTCACTTTTTGAAATTACGATTCAACCTCAGCGTCAGCCGGACGAGTGGCCTGTTTCTGTTCGGATTCAGGATCAGGGGGGATTGCCGATTCAAAAAATGGGAACGCTGCGGCTTGGCCCGGACGATTTGCAGCAGTTGTCCGGTCTCCTGTCTCAACCCAAAAAATATGGTGTCTTCCTGGGTCAGAGGCTCTTCCAGGAGGATTTATTGCTGGCCTTTCGAGAAGCTTTTGTCAGTAGTCGAGATCTGCTGAGAATTCTCTTCACTGCTGCTGTTGATCCTGCTGATCCTCTGAAAACCCTCCACTGGGAGCGTCTGTGTGCCCCCATCGATGGCAGTTGGGAATATCTGGCTCTGAACCAGCGATCGCCCTTTTCTCAATATTTACCCACCAGTAACCTGGATCGAATCTACCGACCCATTGGTCAGCAGGATTTGCGAGCTTTGGTGGTGGTGGCGAATCCGGAAGACCTGGAGGACTATTCCCTCGCTTCCTTTGATGTGGAATCCACCGTTGCTGGGTTGCGGCAAGCCCTGGGAGAGATTCCCTGTGATGTTCTGGCGACGGGTATTCGCAATGCCGAACCGACCCTGAATCAACTCTGTCAACAGCTCAGTACGGCTAATCCCCCCTACACCCTGGTACATTTTGTCTGTCACGGCAACGTTAATCCTAGAGGGCAAACGATTCTGTACTTGAGCGATGAGGCGAATCAGGTTGACCCGGTGATGAGCAGCAATTTAATTCAACGACTACGGTCACTGGGGAGTAAGGCAGGTTTGCCCCATCTGATTTTTCTCTGTAGTTGTTCTACGGGATCGCCCCTGGGAAGTTTGGCCCAGAGTTTGGTGCAGGAGTTGGCGATTCCTGCAGTGATTGCGATGACGGCTCCGGTGAGTGTAACCACTGGCTTGGAACTGTCTCAGGCGTTTTACCCGCGACTCAAAGAACTCGGTGTGGTGGATACAGCGCTACAACAGGCATCCGTTGGTCTGGCGGCGCGCTATGACATTATGGTTCCGGCTCTCTTTAGTCGGCTGGGTGACCGACCTTTATTTGCAACAACATCTGAAACAACAGCACCTCAAACAATAACTTCAGAAACTGCGGAGAAACAATCTATGACATCTCAAGAACCTGAAAAATCCAGCGGACAAAGCGGCGGTATTTCCTTCGGCGGTGGCAATATTTCGATTGGTGGGGATGTGGTGGCGGGTGATCAGCGCAAGGAAATTCATAACGTGACTAATATTACAAACGCTGCGGCAACCGATGGAACCTCTAGCACAGTTTCACCAGAGGTTTTGAAGCAGGAATTATTCAAACTGTTGGGAGATCTTAAATCAAGTGTTAAAAAGTCTGAGATGAATGAGGATGATCAGGACGTGGTAATCGGACAGATCTCCGCTGCAAACCTCGTTGTTAAAAAAAGCAATGCGATAATAGAGAAAGAGCAAATTGAAGCAATTCGGAACCATCTCAAGGAAGCGGAAGCAATTCTGACTTCTTCTGTTAAAACAAACTCTATTGACGACTTGGCACTAGGAACCCTGAAGCAAATTTTTCAGTTGCTCAATCAGTGCCTTCAACTCTAAGTGCAGCAGTGAAAGAACCAGTAGGATTGCTAACCATCGTTTTTGCAGGCCAGCTATTGCTCCAACAAATTTAGTTCCTCGCAGAATGGCCCCACGAAAGTTAGTGCCCCGAATGTCGGCTTCGCTGAAATCAGCGCCAGATAGATCCTTTCCCTTGAAGGACTGACCTCTGAGGTTTTCTCCTCGGAAGTCGCGTCGGCCTTCGGCGTAGCGTTTTAGAACTTCACTGGCTTGCATGGGATTGGGTTAAAGAAAAAGGCAATAGACTTGTCCGAAAATCTGAAACAGAGACTAGATATGACTTTGGCAGAGTTGAGCTTACACTGACTTCAGGCCAAACTCAACAGTAGAATCGGGTGTTGAGGTAGTTCCTATCGACAATTCTCGAAAAGATAGGCT
>JBHJGO010000040.1:0-43111 GCA_050331715.1 Microcoleaceae cyanobacterium | reverse complement strand
AGTGAGTCTAATTAAGATGGAAGAAGCTAACGGCAACCTGTCAGATATGTGCTATCGAATTTCTCAGGAGGCAGAACAGCGTCAACGTCGGTCACAGCTATATCGTTCAGTTCATATTGCCTCACTAACAACCCTGTTTTGCCTCGTGGTACTGGTTATCGCTTTGGTACTGACGGCGCGGATATCTCAGAAAGAGTTTCTCCTAGTCGGGATTCTGCTGGTGATTATTAGTCTGGTTTCTCCAGAGCTTTTGCCGAGATTGCCAGTGATTAGGAGAATTCTAACGGCTCGTTCTATGTTGCAGTTAGCTGATTTGGAACTGCCCTTGGAATGGGGTGTACCGCTGTTGCCAGCATTGGAACTGGCTCGCGATCGCCGACCGCGTTCAGAGCTTTCTTCAACGCTGTCCGTTGCTCTAGGACAAATCCCGGCAGGTCAAACCCTGAGCCAGAGCCTAGAGGGGCGTTTACCGCCTGTTGCCCTACAAATTATTCGTACTGGGGAAGAGACGGGCAATCTCAGTATGGCCCTACACAAGTTAAGAGAATATTACGATTTAGAACTGGAACGGGCTCTCAAACTTTTACAGGGAATCCTGGTTCCGATCAGTCTACTAGCGGCTGGTGGATTAGTGGCTTTCCTGGTTGTGCAGGCTTTTATCTCCCTCTTCATATTATTGCCAGAGTGAAGTTTGTGGCGGATGACGCTGTGGATATCCAGACTGTTCAAAAAAAGTTATCACTCCCATCTTGTGAAACGGGGCGACTCCATTTAAGCTGTATGCAAAGTACTTATTTATTTCAAGTGGTAAAGTGGTGATGAGATTGAATCTATTGAAAAAGTTTCGTCCTGGAGTTTTCCTTGGCGCACTTGCGACAGTTCTCTTGACGAGCACCAGTGCTGTCGCAGCAGATCGGGTTATCATAACCTACGGCCCGTTTCAGGCTCCAATTAAGGTTAGGGATCTGAAGAAATTTGCAGAAACTGGAGAGAAAACCAAGACAATTAGTCAGATTGTCGGCTTCTCTGGTGTTGATGAGGAAACTCTGCGAGGTCTAATGACCCTAGAGGTGGGTTTTGATCTAGTTCCGTTTTCCTGTCTGATCTGTAGTCCGACTGGTGTTGAGCTGATTGAAGATATTGCACTGACTATTCGGACGCATCGTCGGGTTGAGAATGTGGATGCGATTCATGCTGCCATGATTAATGCTGTCAGCGATGATGGTAAGCTCTCATTCATCGATCTACTGGAAAAGTACCCTGTTCCAGGGCTGTATGTCGATGCTGCAAACATTCCCGCGACGGTTGAGAGAATCCAAGGCGTGGCTACCGAATTGGATGACCTGTTGAAGGATGCAGCGAGCTACAGCAAAGCGGGCTGTACCGTTCAAGAGGTAAGCCTACCTGCACCTGCGCCAGCACCTGCACGACCAGCACCTCCGCCACCAGCACCTCGCCCAGTTGCACCTCCTCCACCAGTTCCTGCCCCTCCAGTTAGAGGTCTGTGGTAAGAGTTCTAAGGATTGTTTCGCAGTTTGTTTGCAGCGTTTCTGACGCTGTTTAAGTAGAGAAGGTTGGGGCGCAGTGCGCCCCAACCTTTTAGATTTGTACCTCTTAGATCTGTACCTCACGACAGGGCTGACGGGAAAATTGCTTGAGACCTGAAAAGGCTATATTGCTTGATGGATCAGAGCTGGAGATTGGGGCTTATCCTGATTCCCAGTTTTTGTTGCTTACTGTTTTTACAAAATCGTTTCAAGTTATTTCTAGCTCAAATCCCGGTAAAACCTGCTCTCCACTCAATTTAGCAGGAAGTGTGACCATTTGATCCGCCTGTCTATGGCGATAGATCTTAACGGTGTCATGATCTCGATCAATTAACCAGCCGAGTTGAACACCATTGTTCATATACTCTCGCATTTTCGCTTGAGCATCTCCCAGATCATCACCAGGGGACATGAGTTCAATCACAAAATCAGGAGCTAAGGGTGGAAAACGCCGCTGTTGATCTCTGGATAGGGATTGCCAACGATCTAGCCGAATCCAGGAAACATCGGGGGATAGGGTTGCAGTACTGGGAAGTTTGAAACCTGTAGAGGAATCAAAGCAGATCCCCAGCTGATTTTCCTTGTTCCAGGCTCCCAATTCCAGGTATAGGTCAAAATTGTTGGCTCCAATTTCCCCACCAGTAGGAGGATTCACGATCAATTGTCCCTGGGCTGTGCGTTCGAGTTTCAGGTCTGGATTAGCGGTACAGAGTTGGTAGAAGGCCTCATCGGTCAGTTCCCCAATGGGGCTGAGGTTGAGTGCGGTGTTGACTCTGCGTTTCTGGGAAAATCGAGCCTTGTTTAAATCCAGGGTGTCCGCTTTTTTGGGCTGGAGTTGCTGCATACCGCCCAGGAACAAAATCCAAATCACAACTGCCAACCAATGAATCAAGGTAATTGTCCAAAGCGATCCGGTGATCCGATAAACAATGGTGCAAGTCAGACCCAAGACCGTACACAATCTCAGAAAGTCAGGTTTGAAAAAGAGAGACCGGGCCGATTTATAGAACAATTGGGCATTGACCTGATGGGAGACAACGTAGAGAAACAAGCTAACCAGGGCAAACAACCACCAGACCCATTCAGTCGTTCCCGTTCGACCCGGTTCAGGGATCAGCAACACCCGAAAAATAAATTCTTCCAACAATGCCGGAACAAATAGAAGCTTGATGACAATGCCCAACTTGCGATACCAGGGAGCCTGCCACGGGTTCCATCTCAGAATCCCAGAACGACTTCCCATCCAGTAGGCAATTGCTCCAAAGATTGCAAATGCTAATCCTGTGACGAACCAGCCTGTGCCATAGGGAATGCGGAAAGCACCAAAGATTCGGGTCAGGAGAACGGAAATCCAGGGAAAATTGGTAAAGGGCAGGGTAAAGGCTCCCATCGCTAGAGTCGGAGCAATCGGATAAAGGGTTGGGTCATTGCCGCCCAGTTGATTGGAGCGCAGGAACCAGAGACTTGCCCCATTTTTGAGATACAAAATCGAAATCTCGTCATGACCCTGGCGGGGTAAAGCAGTTCGCCAGGTCAGCAATCCGGTGAGTGTGTTTCGTAACGTGAGTTGACTAAGACTGACAAAATCTTTTTGCGATTCGTCCTGGGCCTGTGCGCCGAGAATGACATCAGCATTGTTGTCCCAATCCCACCGAACCACGCCTAGAGGGGTCAATTCGTTATACAGATCAATCCCTAAACGCGCGAGTTGTCGAAAGCGTTGGGTATCTGGGGCATCTGGATTGGCCTCCATCCAGGCCATTGTCTTTGGATTCTCTTCAATTCCCTGCTGAAACCGCCGTAAGGTATTGTAAAGCGCTTGATTGGAATCCTGCACACAGGACGTTGCAGCGGTAATCAAGGCACTACCTGTACCATCTCCAATTCGGTAGCGGGCTGCCACCACGCTCAGTTCTCCCAGTAATTCATTCAGGGGCGATCGCGGTTCCTGGCTGCCAAAGGTATAGCTTTCAGTGAGCGGATCAAATTTTACCAATATATCGGAAACCGGATGAGTCCCCATCTTGCCTCGATAGAGGTTGCCCATGTAGTTGGCCCAAGTATTCATCCCAGACATAATGCCAGGGCCATTGTTGGCATAAATCTGTACATAGGTGATGTCAAACTGCGGTTCCTGGGTAAAGGGATCGCGTACCACTTCACCTAGACCGTAGGCAAAGTGGCCGGTATAGGTTCCAAGCGGGCCTTTTTCACCTAACTTCCCTGCGCCGCCCCGTGATCCGAAGAGGTGAATTAGCAGGGCGCGAGTTCCAATCGGTGTATCAGCATCAAAAACGGTTTGCCATTCTGCCAGGGCCGTTTCCGGTTGCGCCGCCTCAGCATCAACCAAAACGGACTGGGCTGTTCCTTTTCGTTCTGGGGTATCGTCCCAATTTTGATAGCGAATATACTTCAGGGCCTTTGACCGACCCAGAACTACCCGTGAGGGATTCAGTTGGAATAATGAACGAGGTTTCAAAGCTTGTGCCGTGAATGTGCCCTGCTCATCCTGCGCCCCGTAAACATACCAACCGGCTTGGCCCACAGGAGACTTCTCTAATTCATGGGAGGTGGAGAAAAAGATACCGTTGCCATTTGGGAGTTGTTGCGGCACTCGAATGGTAACTTCGGCCCCGTCAAATTTTTGTGTGGCAGGGTTGTAGTGTCGAACTTTAAAAAACTCGCTGGTGCAGGGGACGGCTTCCGGACATTGACTGGGTAGACTATAACCTTTTGGGGGAGCAACAGGTTCGATCAACTGCACCAGGGCCACAAATCGCCCCGTCTCCATCACAGGTTCTCGGCTAATTCGCAAAATAGGAGAGTTGACCGCTGGTGCTGGCGGTGTCGCTGAACTGTCCCCCTCTACTTGAATCTCTCCCTTGAGCACCACCATCACATCATCCTGGGGCCGAAATCCTGCCAGAGATTGTAATGGCCCCACCTGATCCCGCCCGTTCAGCCGTACCGGATGCATGCGGCCCGCATCAATGCTTTTCTGAACATCGGGGGTAAAGCGGACATCCCGTGTAGCAGTGTTAACGTATCGCTGGGCTTGAGGGCTGTCGCTCCAGGCTAGCCGAACAATTTTCCCCTGCCACGCCTTGTTTGATTCTGGGGCGTGATAGATTTCCAGCCAGGCCCAATCTGTTTCCTGGGAAGCCTGCTGCCATGCCTGAAGTTGTTCAGCTCTGGGTAGGATCAACCGCCCCATCCATTCTCCGGTGGGACGATACAGCTCAGGCGGAAGCTCTTGTTTGATTGGATAGAACTCGAACTGGTTGAAGGGGGCCGTTTCTTTCGTAATCGCAGCGGATGCTTCGGTGTCAGGTGAGTCCTGACCGATGGTAGCTACAGGATGGAGCAGCGGCAAAACCAGCGTTATCAGGATAGCAATCATCCCTAACCCAAGAGATTTCAGGATTGGTCGACGACCGAGAAATCTGAGTTGCTGGATTTGCCAGTCGAACATGGGTTTGCAGCTCCTTGAAAATGCAGCAGATTGTGAATTAGGTAGAATTTATGAGTATTTTTGCATGGTTCAGGACAATTAAATGGTTCGGGCATTTTCTTGGAATCCTGCCTCCCAAATTGCTGTCCATTAGCTGCATCGGTGAATAATCAAAATGAAAAACTTGAGAATGTTTCTGTTACTCGCACTTTCACTATTTGTGGTCGTCTGTATTGGCTCGCAGATTGCATCCCAAAGCGCTGCTCTGGAAGGAACAGCCGAGCCAACCTCTCAGGTCATCTTGACATCCGAAGTTAAGTGGGAGCAACTTAACCCTGCCCGAGGTGATAAAAGCCCCATGGCTGGGACACTCTGGGGTGATCGTATCGGTCTTGGGCCGTCAGGCTTTCTTCTTAGGCCAGTGGACGGCTTCAAGTCGCCGCCGCACATTCATAATATTGCTTACCGGGGAGTGGTCATTGATGGCACTATTCACAACGATGATCCTAATGCCGAGGAGATGTATATGCCGACAGGTTCTTTCTGGACGCAACCTGCTGGAGGTGTGCATATTACCGCTGCTAAGGGTAATAACCCCCTAGCATACATAGAGGTTGAGGACGAATTTGGAGTCCTTCCTGCTGAGGAGGCGTTTCAGAGCGAAGACAAGCCAATTAACGTGGACGCATCGAATATTGTTTGGATCGATCAGCCTGGAATGCCAGCCTCTACCGATGGATCAAAGATAGCCTTTCTGTGGGGTAATCCGCAGGGCGATCAGTTGAACGGAACCCTGATCAAGCTACCCACTGGATTTATCGGAAAGATCCGTAGCCATGGCTCAACCTTTCGTGCTGTAGTGATCCAGGGTCGGCCCAAGCACCGGGTACCGGGTGAGACCGATTTCAGAACCATGGAGCCAGGCAGTTATTTCAGCTCGAAGGGAGAGTCGGTGCATCAGGTCTCGTGCGAAGTGGGAGAAGATTGCCTCCTCTACGTGCGTATAACGGGGAAGTTCGATGTCATCCCAGGATAGCCCCAAGAACTAACTGCTCAGCAGGGTTTGTGGCAAAATTAAGGCAAGTAACACCTCAAAAACCCAGACATGG
This sequence comes from Microcoleaceae cyanobacterium, assembly GCA_050331715.1. GTDB lineage: Bacteria > Cyanobacteriota > Cyanobacteriia > Cyanobacteriales > Microcoleaceae > JBHJGO01. The sequence goes on along the minus strand of JBHJGO010000040.1, from coordinate 37,004 downwards.
CAATTCTCTCCGCTGACTTCAAGAACCAATTGACTGATCTGGTTGACCAACATCGAAGCCAGGTTGACTATCTGACGATCCGACTGGAAGAGGCAGAAGAAACCGATATTTTGTTGCGGGGCAATCGATTTGAAACCCTGAGTGAAGGGATTTCTATCGGCGGACAAATTCGAGTCTGTCACCGGGGTGGGTGGGGATTTGCCAGCTTCAATCGTCTGTCGGATCTGAAGGAACGTCTCCAGGATGCGATTGGTGCGGCGAAGTTGATTGGCGGTGAAGAAACGTTACTGGCTCCAATTCCCGTTGTTCAAGATACTTGCACCATCCCCCTCAGCGGCACAAATCCACGGGACATTCCCCTGGAAGAGAAAAAGGATCTGTGTGACCACTACGGTCAAATTCTACGGAGCGTTGACTCAAAAATTGCCACGATTTCTGTCCGCTACAGCGACAGCACCCAAAGAATTCTGCTGGTGACCTCTGAGGGAACGGTGCTAGAGCAGAACTGGACGGACATGGAGATGCGATTCGCCGCCACTGCCCGCAACCATGAGACTGTACAAACGGGTCGAGAAACCACAGGATCTCGACGGGCCTACGAAGATATGACCCAACTGGATGAACAGGTGCGGGGCGCAGCGCAACGGGCAGTCCATTCCCTGGCTCTGCCTCCCGTTCAGGGCAATATTTACACAGTAGTGATTGATCCAATTCTGACCGGCTTATTTGTCCATGAAGCCTTTGGCCACCTTTCGGAGGCTGACATGATCTATGAGAATCCGGATTTACTGGAAGTCATGACCCTAGGACGTCAATTTGGGCCAAAGGAATTACAAATTTTTGATGGAGCAGCTCCCATTGGCCATCGCGGCAGCTACTTATACGATGACGAAGGAACCCCAGCTACCACAACCCAGCTAATTCAGGATGGGGCCCTAGTGGGTCGGTTACATTCCCGCGAAACGGCTGGCAAGTTAGGAGAGATGCCAACGGGAAATGCCAGATGTTTGAACTACCACTACTCTCCCCTGGTTCGGATGACGAATACCTGGATTGAGCGGGGTAATACTCCGGTTAAAGATTTGGTCAGTGGCATTGAGGAAGGGGTCTATGCTCGTAATTGGTTAGGCGGCATGACCAATGGGGAAATGTTTACCTTCAGTGCGGGTGAAGCCTGGATGATTCGCAAGGGTGAACTGGCGGAACCTGTGCGGGATGTGACGCTGTCGGGCAATGTATTCACTACCCTCGCTGATATTGAAGCAATTGGCGATGACTTTTACTGGGACGAATCGGGCGGCTGTGGAAAAGGTGGCCAGAATGGTATGCCCGTTGGTTGTGGCGGCCCCAGTTTGAGAATTCGGAATGTGGTTGTAGGAGGAACAGCAGGTGAAGGTTAGACTCGCACGGAACCTGCTGTCCTTTCAAATGTTGACAAAGTTCAATGCTCTTATTGAGATAACGACCTGAAGTTGTGGCCTGAAGCTGTGACCTGAAGTTATGAACAGGTTTTAGTCCCGACGACCAGCGCCACGCTCAGTGGAGACATGTTGACATGCACAGTTTAGACCGGGAATCGCCTGATCCATTTGAACCTGGACTACGTGAATCGGGTCTTGAATTATAACCTGGCCAACAGTTGGAACTTCGATGTTCTGAGGAAACAAGGCCAAAGTGGAGGATATTGCGCTGAAGGCAGCAGTTGAGATCAAGTTAGGCATGAGTTTAATGGGTTTGGGATTTTTAGGATTGCTATTTTCTCTTTTCCCGATCCACTCCATGCCATCCGGATAAACTTTAAAATTCTCAATCCCAACTTTCGGGCACGACTTTTGGTGTTGACAAAACCTGACCGTTCAGTCTATATTGTTAATCATCAAACCGTACAGTCTAGTAAACCCCCCCAGTGAATCCATTTACCCTTCTACTACTGTTTGGCCTGATCTTCCTCTCCGATGAGGTACTGAACGGGCAACTTAGGCTCTCTCAACGTCTTCTTCAGCGGCTAGAGCAGGTCGAGAAAAAACAAAAGTCTGAGACCCGTTAATTTTTGACCTCAGCTTCCGGGTTCATCTTCTAGGTCAGTTTCAGTGATTACACTTCAGTGATCACACCACAATGAAAGCCGACGGTTAATGCTTTTTATTCTGAGCGGGAAAAATTAGGGGTAGGACTTTGTTGCAACTCTGCATAAGTTCCAGCCCGCAGACATATGTTTAGATAGATACCTATTTAAACAGAATTGATAGTTCATCCTACAATTAATGCAAGATGGTTATGCAACACGGTTCACCAACTGCTTCAAATTTTTCATCAAATTTTAATTGGTTAAAGGGACGTTTCGCCCAGAAACTTGTAGTGGCTACTGGCCTCGCTGTTAGTGTCGGAATGTTCGATTTGTTACCAGCTCCAGCAACTCGGTTTCAGTTTCAGCAGGAGGTCGATCAGCAGCTTCTGTCCGGTACTTTTGAGGGTTCCGATAGCAACGCAGATGGCGTCCTAGAATTGTCCGAAGTTGATAATTTTCAGGCAAGTTGGGGAGACTATCGTTGGACACAGGACGATCTAGAAGCATTTGTTTGGAACAAGCAAGAGGGTTCCGAAAGCGATACCAGTCAGGCAAGCGCTATCAAGCTCTTTGCTCGCAACCAAACCAGCCCTGGCCGACAGATTTTACAGATCCAGAATCGCCACGTTGAAACATCGGAGGGCAAGCAAGTCAACCAAACTGTTCAGGGGCTAGAATATGGTGCGAATACTCCAGATAGCACTCTATTCTCAGCGCAAAATTTGAGCTTGGAGTTGTCATCAACCCCGCTCCGAGACGACTGGTCTCTACTGGCATTTGTTTTTGTTCTAACTGTAGGAAGTCTGAGTTTGTTCGGTGCTCTGGGAGACAATGTCAGAACTCAAGACCAGCTCTACTCTAACTAGGGGATTTTTGTCGAAAATAAAGCCATAGCAATCACAAATGATTTGTGAAAAGGGGTGAAGGGGGCGTTGCCCCCTTCTTGGGGACTTCGCCCCCAAATTCCTCCATAGTGCTTTTCAGGATTGATTCAGGATTGCTCTACAGCCTTTTCGGGTTTAGTTGAGGTATAGATTTAGGAGGCTGGAGCGCACTGCGCCCCAACCTCCTGCACGCCATCAGCGTTGGAAACGCTGTATATTAACCACTGGTGTGATTTGCCGGATTATTAGTGATGACTGCGAGAAGAATTGGATTTGGTCTGCTGTGGTTGGGATTTATTGGGTACGCCTTTGTATTGGCTCCACCGGATCAGCCCGATACTCTGGACTTGATTGAGAAGTTGTCAACGGGAAATTGGCAAGGTATTAATCCGCTGGTGATTGCCCTGTTTAATGTCATGGGGATTTGGCCGCTGATCTACTGTTGTGTGGTTCTGGTTGATGGGGAGGGTCAAGACCTGTCCGCCTGGCCCTTTGCTGTTACTTCCTTTGGGGTGGGAGCCTTTGCTTTAATTCCCTACCTGGCCCTGCGACAGCCAAATCCAAAATTTACGGGATCTCTGACTGCCGTTTTGCAGATTTGTGAGAGTCGGATTACAGCCATTCTCCTAACGCTGGGTGCGGCAACATTGGTAATCTATGGGCTCACTCAGGGAAATTGGCAAGATTTCACACAGCAGTGGCAAACCAGTCGTTTCATCCATGTTATGAGCTTGGATTTTTGTCTGCTGTGCCTTCTATTTCCTGCTTTTCTGGGAGATGATATGAGCCGACGAAGCATGAACAATCGCGGGCTGTTTTGGGCTGTCACATTGATTCCATTATTTGGGCCACTGGCTTACCTGTTGCTGCGACCGTCCCTAGAGGATGGGACAACTGAAGTCTCTCTACAGGAGCCTAGCATCTGACGTTTCAGGGACAGATTGTATACAGATTTTACTAAGCCTCGATGAATGTTTATTTCATTCATCAGATTGCTGACTGTTTGTGCTACCGTACAGAAAAAACTATAGCTATCGTATTTCAGTATTGGGGAGATGTTGGTTTTCAAGGCTAGGGGTTCTTGTAGGTATGTTGATATCTACAGCTTTAAAACCAGGTAGAAAGAGATGTAAGTTCAAGTGAGTAAGGATCAATGAATACCCAGCGAGTGCATATCAGTAAAAAGTCTTTGCATCTGTTATTTGGTGCTTTTCTTCTAAGTTCCTGTGCATCTCAGCCCCAGGCTGCGCCTCCACCTCCATCGGTTGTCACGATTGAACAGCTTGAATCTACAGAGGTACGGCAGAGCACAGTCTACAATGCCAGAGTCGAGGGGGTCGAGAATGCAATTATTCGACCTCAAGTCGAGGGGGTTATTCGGCGAGTTGACGTTCAATTGGGCGATCGCGTTTCTTCTGGAGACGCTATCTTGCTTATCGATCCCTCTCGACAGGAGGCGACCTTGGCTAGTGAGTTGGCTAATGTGGAATCCCGTCGGGCAGAATTGGCAGGAGCCCGGTCAGACTTAGCCGCTGCGGAGGCAGAACTAAAGCGCATTCAAGCCGAGCTGGATTTTCAATCACAGGGTTCAGATCTAGAGCAATCCCAACGCGATGTTGAAGCTGAGGTAGAAGAGCGAGAACGCCTACGATTTGAACTCAGTAGTGCTGAGGAAAGTTTAGAGGCGGCCCGACGAGAACTGGATCGGCGACTCGCCATTCAGCAAGAGCGGCAGGCTTCCTTCGAGAGATACAACGAGCTCTATGGCGAGGGAGTGGTTTCCCGGGAAGTCTATGACGAGCGGCTACGAGATCGAGAAACCAGTGAGGCAGATGTTGCCAATCAAGAAGAGGAAGTTCGGGCGGCTCAATCCAGGGTCGAGAGCGCTAGGCGAGATCTGGCAAGGCAAGAGCGATCCGTCGAAGGAGCCCAGGCAGGAGTCGCCAGTGCCCAGAATGATCTAGACCGTCAAACCACAACCCTACAAGCTCAGATTGAAAGTCAGCAGCAGAATATCGAGTCGCAAAGGGCTCAAATTGCTCTGTTGGAACGACAAATTCAAGGGGCTCAGGCCCAGGCAGTAGCTCAGCAGGTAGAGCTAGAGTACTACAGTGTCGAGGCTCCGATTAGCGGCATCATGGGTAGCGTTCCGGTCAAGGTGGGTGATTTTGTCAATAGCCAAACTGAGCTCACCAGTATTCGTAGCAATGATCAGCTTGAGATCAATATCGATATTCCTGTGGAGCGGGAGTCGGATATTCGATCTGGCACTCCCGTAGAAATTCTCAATCAGCGGACGGGAGAAGTGATTGGGACTAGTCGGGTCTCGTTCATCTCTCCGAATGCGGGAACCGGAACCCAAACAATTCTGGTCAAGGCGATTTATGACAACGCTAATGGGGGATTGCGGACTGATCAAATTGTTCGAGCAAGGGTAATCTGGGAGCAGGATTCTGGCGTTGTGGTTCCAACAACGGCGGTTCAGCGGATTGGTGGGCAAAGCTTTGTTTTTGTGGTCGAAAATGAGAATCGGGAAGGGGAGCAGGTTGATGTGGCGAAGCAAAAGCCAGTTGAGTTAGGGGACATTCAAGATCAGGGGTACGAAGTTCTATCCGGGGTCAAGCCTGGAGATCGAGTGGTAACGGATGGGGTCAACAAGCTCCAGGATGGTGCGTCTGTAACAGAAGAGCCTCAGCAAGCTCCACAATCATCCGAATCACCATCTCAGCCTGAATCCGAATAAAATCCGGTTCAAGATCCATCTCAGAGTTCGGCTCCTAACTTGGTTCGTTCACTCAGGAGGAAAAGAACTAAAATAGTGACGTAATTGCTGATCCGTTGACAAGTTCCAGTCCAAGCTCTGCTATCCCCAAAACCTACCCTAGCGACCTATGCTTCTTTTCGTCAGCACCTTCATTAAGCGGCCTGTTTTAACAACGGTTTGTACGTTGATTATTCTCTTGATTGGAGCTGTCAGTATTCATCTTTTGCCGATTACTCAGTTACCCCAACTGGCAAATACTCAAATTAATGTCACGACCACTAATATTGGAGCGGATGCGGAGACCACTGAAACAACCGTAACCACCCTATTGGAACGAGAGATTAATGGGGTGGAGGATATGAAGTATATTACCTCCAACACTGGAAACAATGGAATTACAAACATCTCGGTCGTATTTCCAGTTGATGTTGACAAAGATATTGCTCAGGTCAATGTGCAGAATCGGGTAGCTCAAGCTGAGCCCAATCTACCAGAGGTCGTTCGACAGACCGGAGTCACCATTGAAGCAGCTTCGCCCAGTATCTTGTTCGCGATTGCGCTGTTTTCGGATCAAGACGAGAGCGGTGACTATATCTACGATGATATTTTCATGAGTAACTACATCGACCTGAATATCATCGACCAGATCAAGCGTGTTGAGGGAGTGGGTCAAGCACAGATCTTTGGGGAACGGAAATATGCGATGCGTATCTGGCTTGATCCTGAGAAAATGGCAGCTCGTGGTCTGTCGTCCCAGGATGTCGTCACTGCTTTGCAGGAGCAAAACATTCAGGTGGGCGCTGGAAAAATTGGTCAGTCTCCTGCGCCGGAGGGTCAGCGATTTGAGATTCCTCTTCAGGCTATAGGGCGGTTAAGGAGCGTGGACGAATTTGAACAGTTAATCCTGAAGCAGGGAGACAATGGCACACTGGTCGAAGTTCAAGATGTGGGGCGAGTTGAGCTTGGGGCTGAGAACTACGAGATGGTGGCGACTTACCGAGGTCAGCCAACGGTGGGAGTTGGAATCTACCAGCTTCCTGGTAGTAACGCCCTAGAAGTCTCAAATCAGGTCAAGGCAACCATGAGAGAACTGTCCAAGACCTTTCCACCGGGCCTTAACTACGACATTCCATACGACACCACGCTATTTATTACTGCTTCTTTGAAGGAAGTTGTCATCACTCTAGTTCAGGCAGTTGGTCTGGTGATTCTGATCCTGTTTATCTTTTTGCAGAATTGGCGGGCAACGGTGGTTCCCGCGATCGCAATTCCGGTTGCCTTGATTGGAGCCATGATTGGTCTGGCGGTCATGGGTTTCGAGCTGAACACTCTCACCTTGTTTGCCTGTACCCTGGCAACGGGTCTTGTGGTAGATGATGCGATTGTGATCGTCGAAGCGATTTCCCTAAAAATTGATCAGGGGATGAAGGCGCGACAGGCTGCGTTGGATGCGATGCAGGAGTTGACCGGGGCAACGATTGCGACCTCCCTGGTATTGATGGCGGTGTTTATCCCCGTTTCGTTCTTTCCAGGCACAACGGGAATTATCTTTAAGCAATTTGCCTTGACAATTGCCTTTGCGGTTGCCTTCTCAACCTTCAATGCGCTGACCTTTTCTCCCACCATCTCTGCAATTTTACTCAAGCGGATAAAGGAAACGACCGGGCCGCTAGGATGGTTGTTTGATAAGTTTAATCAAGGGTTTGGCTGGCTGCAGAACCAGTATACAAAGCTGATTAAGTTCTTGACCCGAATTAATACTCTGGTGATGGGTCTATTCATCGGCGGCTTGGTTCTCACCTATTTCATGTATTCCTGGGTTCCATCGGGCTTTGTACCAGAAGAGGATCAGGGGTACTTCATTGTGTTGTATCAAGCGCCAGACGGCGTTTCTCTGAACTACACGGCCAAGGCGGCGCAGAAAATTAACGATAGGATTCTGGAACTACCAGGGGTTAAAGGCACCTTTAGTATTGCCGGATTTGGCTTTGAGGGATTGAATCCTAGCCAGGGAGTGATGTTCGTTCCGCTAGAACCCTGGGATGAACGTACAGGGGCCGATCAATCTGTCTACGGTCTACTCGGCCAAGCCAATGCCGCCCTGCAAGGTATTACTGAGGTCAGAGCCTTTGCGGTGAATGCCCCCGCCGTTCAGGGGTCTGGAAGTACAGGGGGATTTGAATTTCAGTTGCAGGATCGAAGCGGTAACTTACCTATTTCTGCATTGTTGCAAAACGGAAACCAATTGCTAGGAGCGGTCAACTCTCCTGAATATCCAGCAGTCGGGGTAGCCTACAGTCAGTTCACCGCGAATAAAGCCCAGAAGAAAATCGAGGTATTACGGGAACGGGCAAAAGCCTTGAACGTTAACATCAATGATGTTTTCAGAACCTTACAGACCTATCTTGGTTCTTCCTATGTGAATGACTTCGTTTTGGGGCAACGTCAATACCGGGTTTATGCTCAAGCAGAGGCAACCTCCCGTGATAACCCAGAGGATATTCGTCAGCTCTACGTCCGTTCGCAGGGGGATGAAATGGTGCCGCTAGATAACCTGATTGAAGTGACGGATTTTGTCGGGCCAGAAACAATTACCCATTTCAACATTTTCCGTTCCATGAAGATTCAGGGATCGAATGCATCAGGTTTCAGTTCTGGACAGTCTATTGCTCAGATGGAGGCAGCAGCCGAGGCCACCCTTGACCCTGGTTTCGGCTATGCCTGGCAGGGAACCGCACTGGAGGAAAAGGCCGCAGGGGGAGCCGCTTCAATTATTTTTGGCCTGGGCATTGTCATGGTGTTCCTGGTGTTGGCAGCCCAGTATGAGAGCTATATCGATCCGATTATCATTATTCTGGCGGTACCACTAGCGGTTTTGGGCGCACTCTCAGCAGTATGGTTTCGAGCTAATATTCTGATGTCGGGGGGGCTGTGGCCTGTTGTCAATAATGATGTTTATTGTCAGGTGGCCCTAGTGATGTTAATTGGTCTGGCCTCTAAAAACTCGATTCTGATTGTGGAGTTTGCTAATCAGTTGCGAGACAAGGGACTCGACATTACTCAAGCCGCGATCCAAGCGGCAGAACAGCGCTTTCGTCCGATTCAAATGACGGCGGTTTCTTCCTTAATTGGCTTTTGGCCGCTGGTGGTAGCATCGGGGGCAGGTTCAGCCAGTCGTTGGTCATTGGGGACAGCAATTTTCGGGGGGATGTTGGTTGGAACGCTACTGAGTTTGCTGGTTACTCCAAACCTGTATATTGCTATCAAGAATTTAGAAGCTCGCTTCATCAAGGGGGAAAAGCCAGACCAGGGCGACCATTCCCAAACTCCTCCTGGGGGAGGGGATACCAATGGTTCTCACAATGGCAAGCAACCGCATGTCAATGGCCACAATGGTAAACAACCCGAAGGTTCCAGTCATCCAGAGGTTCCGCAGTCTGCTCCCCAACCTGACGAAGCGTTTCGGAGTGAGAGCCACCCCCCTGAAATTCAGGGAGAGGGAGTTTAATTAAGATTTCTTCCGATTGTAGACTGGGTTGATTTCAGCGACCCAATTGCTTTAGTAGTACAGTTAAGCTATTCACAGGCATCAAGAAACATGACTCCTCCTAATCAGTACTCACAATCGCAGGTGGTTTCCCAGGCTCCCCCAACTGAGGACTCAGGGCAGTCAACGAATTCCCACTCCCTCACCTCAGCCGCTCCTGCGGAAAAATCCACCGGAGAATCAGATCTAGAAGGCCGAGTAGAAAAACTGGAGCATCAACTGAGTCAGGTGGTTGAACTGCTAGGGGATGTGTATCTCTATGGCCAACTGAGAGATTATTTGGCGGCGGGAGATATCCGAGCGGCTGACGAGGAGACCACACGGGTGATGCTATCAATCGCGGGCCATAGCAATCAGGAAACTGTAACCCCAGAGGACGCTCTGAAATTTCCCTGTAGTGCGATTCAGGTGATCGATCAACTGTGGCTCAAGTATAGCGATGGCCGATTCGGTTTCAGTGTGCAAACAAGAATTTACACTGAAATGGGGGGCAATGACGATATCACCCGGATTGATATGGATTTAGTTCACAGAGTGGGCGAGCGTCTGGGATGTCGCTCGAATGATCAGTCTGTTGCCTATGATGATTTGAACTTTAGTTTTGAGGCTCCAGAAGGTTGCTTTCCAGCCGGTTGGTGGGATTCTCCCTATGGTGCCAAGATGATTATCTATTTTGCTGCCCGCATTATGGCCTGTGACATTTAGGAAGGTTCGACTGCGCTTTAACGCAATCAGCAAGGGGATCAAACCTTGAAATCGCATCAAGATCTCTGGCTGGGTTTGATGATTGGGAATTCTCGCCTGCACTGGGCAAAGTTTACCGGGGAGAACTTATTAGAAACTTGGGATAGTCCCTATTGGGATTGGGCTAAAATTCAGGGTCTTAATCTGCCCGTGACTCTCGCCTCTGTTGTTCCAGAACAAACAGAAGTTTGGCAGCAATATTCCCACCTCCAGATGCTCACTTTAAATCAAATACCGCTGAAGAGTTTATATCCAACTTTAGGAATTGACCGGGCATTGGCCGTTTTAGGTGCTGGGGAACAGTTAGGATGGCCAATTTTATTAATTGATGCCGGAACCGCTTTAACTTTGACTGGAGCTGATGAACGGCAAACGCTAATGGGCGGAGCAATCCTGCCAGGATTAAAATTACAATTTGCTACTCTGAATCAACAGACCGCTGCTCTACCCCCGGTGATTGTGCCGGATGATCTGCCTCAGCGCTGGGCGAACGAAACGACCACTGCCATCCAAAGTGGCATTCTCTATACGATTTTGGCTGGGGTGCGGGACTTTATTACGGCCTGGTTAGAACAGTTTCCCGATAGTCAAATTGCCTTGACAGGAGGAGATGCGGAGATTTTGAAAAAATGTTTCGGTCAATATGCTCCAGGTATTGCTGCTAACATGCATCTGACGCCAGCAGCAATTTTCTGGGGTATGGGTAGATTGACTGATCGCTAATTTTTCAAGAACCACCTACTTTAAATTAATCAACCCCAAACTAAAAGGGGACGTCATCATTAGTCGATGTTTCCGATTCCCTGAAGTTAGCATCAGAAGCGTTGGCGACAGAGTTGAAACCTGATTTCAGGTCTGAATTCAAATCTGCTGGAACAGGTTCCAGTGAAGTCATTCCTAAGTTTGTACCTGTATCTGTATCTATCACTTCTCCCTCGAACCAGTTGACTAATCTCTGGGATGCAGCAACGACAGCTTCAGCATCCGCTGGTTTCGAGTTGATTTTAGATAATGATTGCTGGGATGATGGTTGTTGGGGTCGATCTAGAGCCTGCGGTGTATTCATGCTGACTGCCGTCTGGACAGGTGTCACGGTTTGAACCGGCATTTGAACCGGCATCGGTTGAGTCGGGAGATGTCCCGCGACAGTGGAGATTTGGGCCCTAGTGGAATTTTCAGAATTGGGCTGAGCACTGTTTAAAACAGAGTTGGGTCGAGCCGAGTTGGGCGAAGCCTGATTGTGCTGGGAATTTGGAGAGGTGGTGAATTCCCCGGAAGTCCTTTCTCGAACTCGTGGAGATTCTAGTTCTCGCGGAGATTCTAATTTCGGCGGGGCAACGTCCAATATCACTTTGATCGGACGATTCATAATCCGCTGGAAGACTTCGGCTACTCTAGGCGCTCGAATCAAACGAATCTTTTGTAAATCGTCAATCTCAATCAACGCCGCCTGACCATCAAAGCTAGTTAATTGTCCATGAGGTTTCAGAATTGCCTGTATGGAGTTAGACGACATTTCAAGCACCTGCTGCCACAGATGTTCAAGTTCCGCAGGTGTATAGTTGTTGTCGCTCTCTGCTGGAAGTTCCTGGGTTTCAGGGTTAATCTTCAGAGAATGATCTGGGGATGTGTCAGAAACTTGATAGCTGACTTCGGCGTTTGCAGAAATTGGAGATGAAGTTATGGGTGTTGTCGAAGTTGGTTCCGATCTAGTTAATTTTCTTGCAGGTAATTCCTTAGCGATACTTTTTGCAGGGGGTTTTTGGGGTAGGGGTTTTGCAGGTACAGGTTGAGCGGCAGCCGCAGCTTTTGGCACAACCGATGCCACCTCAACCGGATGAACCTCAGCCGACAGCAGCCCCATGAATATAACTTCTAACCAAAGCCGAGGTTGAGTGGTGTGACGAATTTGAGCTTCACTGCTGCGGAGATGTTGTTGGCCGGACAGAATCGCTGAGACATCCCATCTCTGGGCAACTTGACATAGTTCTTGCCAGGTTCCAGGAGTCAACTTGACCAGATCTGAGCGTACCGGCGAGGTTTTGGCAATTAACAGATCCCGATAGAACTCCGCCAAGCTTTGCAGCACCATCATCGGTTCCCGTCCCCGATCCAACAGTTCTCGCGTTCCATCCAACACTGCTGTAGGGTTCCCAGTTAAAATCGCCTGTAACAAGGCCATCAGATCTCGTTCGGGGACTGCCCCCACCAACTCCCGAACGTCTTCAACGGCGATCTGTTGTCCCAGGAGACTCAACTGGTCTAGTAAACTCTCCGCATCCCGTAGCCCCCCCTGGGCAATTTGAGCCACCATTTTCAAAGCCTCTGGTGTAATCGAAATTTTCTCCGCTGTTGCAATGGCTTGTAGATGGGTCACCATGGCATCTAGAGGGATGCGTCGAAAGTCAAACTGCTGACACCGAGAGGTAATGGTGGAAAGGACGCGCTGGGGATCCGTCGTCGCCAGAATGAACACCACCCGTTCTGGAGGTTCCTCTAAGGTTTTCAAGAGAGCATTAAAGGCGGCCACACTCAGCATGTGACATTCATCAATGACATAGACTTTGTAGCGGCATTGAACGGGGGCAAACTGGGCCCGCTCAATCAACTCCCGAATATTATCGACTCCTGTGTTACTGGCGGCATCGATCTCGATTACATCCAATAGAGAACCATTGGCAATTCCACGACAGACCTCACACTCACCACAGGGAGAGGGAGTTGGTTGCTCACTCCGTAAACAGTTCAGGGACTTTGCCATGATCCGAGCGCTGGACGTTTTCCCGGTTCCCCGTGGCCCTGCAAATAGATAGGCCGGTGCAATCCGATTGGTTTGGAGGGCATTGGTTAGGGTGCATGCGATAGCATTCTGACCTACCAATTGTGCAAAGGTTTGGGGACGATATTTGTGGTGCAGCGGTTCGTAGGTCACAGTTGGACAAGCGTAGCTCACTGAATCCATGATAGCTTAGGGGGCATCCAGCTTTGCTTTTATAGGTCAATCTTTTGACTAGCGAAAATCCCAAAAAGCCCCTGCAACAGAACTTAAACCCCGTTAGCAAAAACCACTGAAATCTAGGGCTAGAATCTAGTTGAGGGCAAGCTGGGCAATTCGATAAAGCTGCTCCAGACTGAGATCAGGTCAAGGGAGTCAGATAAAAGTTGCTCTAGCCCAGGTTCAATTTTGCTTAACACTCGAAATCAATGCTCATGGCTGCTCCTCTATTATCTGCAGAATCTCAAGTCGAAACTCAAGTTGCTCAGACTCCTCAGATTCCAGGAGTTCCGGAATCCCTACCGCCCGAAAAGTTGTGGATGGGGGTCTCAGGATTATTACTATTTTTGCTGCTGCTGTCTCTGATTGTTGGAAGTCGTCGGAATGGCAACCTGAACAAACAGCTCAAGACAGAGATATTTAGAAATAAAGAATTACAAAAAAAATATAAGCTAGCCCTGTCAACCATCTCAAAGATGGAGAAAAATCCCGATTTGATTCATTCCCGCGAGTTCAACCTAGACTACCTGAGAATGCGGATGGCGGAGGATGTTTTTCACTATGCCATTCTGGTGCAGATCAAAATGAAGGTGAAACAACAAATTGCCCTGGCGTTACGGCCTAAACAAGCAGCCGTTGGAGAACACGGAACTACAGGTGCTGCAGGCACAATCCGTCAGGTGGACTCAACCTTTGACGTGGAATATGAATCGGGCGATGGAACACGGGGCAAAAAGCGGATTCTATTCCGGATTCAGATCCGCTTGATGAAATTACCGACCCAAGCCACCTCGAAAACCATTGACCAAATCATTGACTGTCTGGAAACCTATCTGAGTCCTTCAGCAGATGACCATACCAATTGGCAACCCACAATTCAGGGGCGACTAGCCAGCATTCGGTGGGATCAAAAGGCAAAACCGACACCGATGTTAGTTCTGGAACAATCCAATGAGGGCATGAACGTTACCTTCCGCGTCAATCGCCAAGGCCCCGATACGGGTATCGTTGAACCGAAGCAATCAACGGCGCGAAAGTGAGAAGAATTATTAAGCTTTTCTGCAACTTGAGTAAATTATCGGGTTTACCGAAGTATCCAGCATCAGGTGTACCAGGCTTGAAAGATATAATGATTGGGAGTTCATGTTTACAAGCTGGACTTTATCTATATATTCATTTCATCCGCTGAGAGCTTATGCTGGACGCAATTATCATCATTGTCATGGTCATCGCGGGTGCAGGAACAGGTTTCTATAGCATTGATTTGCTACCTGATCCTGTTTTAGAGCAGGTCACAAATATTGAGGGGCTGCGCTCCGTTACGGCTGCATTCACGGCTTTAATTGGTGGCATTGTCGGTTTGGTTGTGCAGACAACCTACCGCCGCATCGAAGAACAGATTCGTCAGATGCCCCTGGATGTGCTACTGACCCGTGCAATTGGTCTAGTCATCGGTCTATTGGTGGCTAACTTGTTGCTGGCTCCCTTATTTCTGTTGCCGATTCCGAAGGATCTAGGATTCATTAAACCTCTACTGGCAGTCCTCAGTAGTACTATGTTGGGATTTACGGGTGTAACCCTGGCAGATACCCACGGCAGGACGGTGCTACGTCTGATCAATCCCAACAGTGTCAATACCATGTTGGTGGCTGAGGGAACCCTAGAACCTGCTGCGACAAAAGTGGTTGATACCAGTTGCATTATTGATGGTCGAATCGAAAATCTCCTCAAGACAGGGTTTTTGGAAGGACAAATTCTGGTGCCGCAGTTTGTTTTAGAAGAATTACAGTTGATTGCGGATGCGGCCAACGATCAAAAGCGAGCCAAAGGACGCCGTGGATTAGCCATCTTGAATCAGATTCGAGGGATTTACCCTGGGCAAATTCAAATTCATTCCGCAGACTACGACGAGATTGCAACCGTCGATGCCAAACTGGTACGGTTAGCCCAGGATATCAACGCTACATTACTGACTAACGACTACAACCTTTCCCAGGTCGCTACGGTTCAGCAGATTCCCGTTTTGAATTTGAACGATCTGTCTCAGGCCAATCGACCCAACAATCTCCCTGGCGATAATCTGGAACTCAAAATCCGTAAAATGGGCAAGGAACCCTCGCAAGGGGTCGGCTATCTGGAGGACGGCACGATGGTGGTGGTGGAATCCGGCGGTGAACATATCGGCGATCGCCTGCGAGTAATTGTTACCAGTTCCCTCCAAACCTCTGCTGGCCGCATGGTTTTTGCCAAGCTAGATGAGCATTCTGTCGTGGCTTGAACGGTCAATTTGGTCAACGGTTCGACTAATCGAAGGGGGAATCAGGGAGATGAATTACGAGATAAATTACAAAGGGAAAAAGCGTTCAGGAATTTGGATGGGTGCTGTCCTGGCTGGAGTCTTGTTTTCCAGTTGCAGTGCTGGTACATCTTCTAGTCCAACCACAGGTGAAACGGCTGCTGCTCCTGGTGGTGCACCGATGGAAACAGCCGAGGCCCCTGCTGCGGTTCAAGGTCAGGAGGCGGTGGCTCAAAGCTCATCACCAGAAGCGCCAACTGCTCCAAAACCAAAGCCCCAGCTTGTCAAAACAGCTAGCCTAACACTGGTGACAGATTCAGTGGACGAGGGATTGCAGAATGTACGACAGGTCGTGCAGCAAAGTCAAGGCGACTTGATGAACTTGCAGGATAACGCTCCAAGCTCCATTGGAGGACGACGCACGGTTCAGATGCAGTTGCGAGTGCCGCAGGATAAACTAGACCCAACTTTGGAAGCGCTGAGAAATTTGGGAACAGTGCGCGACCAGTCCCTCACTGCTGACGATGTTTCTGATCAGTTGGTTGATTTTGAGGCTCGTCTGCGAAACTTGAAAAAAACCGAGGAAACTTTGCTGGAGATCATGAAACGTTCCGGTGAAGTGGCGGATGTGCTGCAAGTCGCCCAGGAACTCAGCAATGTACGGAATTCCATTGAGCAAATTACTGCCCAGTCCCGAAATCTGCAAAATCGGGTGGCCTACTCCACCGTCAATTTATTTCTGGAATCAAAAATTGCAGCCCCCAGAACCCAGCAGCGCTCTGTCCAAGCCCAGTTAGTTGAAACCTGGCAGTCTGCAACCCGTTCTCTAGGAGAGTTTCTGACCAATCTGATCCAGCTAGGAATCTGGTTACTGGTCTACAGTCCAATCCTGTTGGTTCTGGCGGTAGTCTTGACCTTGTTATTCAATCGCTGGCGGCGACCCCGCCGAATTTCATCCGGGAGCGATTCTTCCAGCTAGCATTCTAGGGGGTTGGAATGATAACGCTGACAATACCCTGCGCAGCCGGAAATCTAAGCAACCCCCATAACCCTATAGAAAAACCTCTCCGAGAAATGCACCTTCGAGAACGGCACTTTCGAAAACTGTACCTTCGAGAACTACACTCTGAAATCGCTAATTCCCCTCTGCCTGTGAAGTCTCTGTGTCTGGATATAGCGACTGGTTTCCCAAGGTTTCTACCCGGTTCAATGGCCAGAAACGCACCATGGCTCTGCCGATGATATTATCACGAGGAACATAGCCCCATTTACGGCTGTCATAGCTATTTCCTCGGTTGTCTCCCATCACCAGATAACTGTCTGGGGCGACAACACCGACATCCTCTGATGGTGGCCAGCTTGGGGGGAGATCCGCAGGCGGCCAATCTTCATCAAAGATTCCAGCCGTGTAATCCTCTGGCAGTTTTTCTCCATTCACGTAGACTTGACCATCTTTAATCTCGACAGTGTCTCCTGTTATACCGATAATTCGCTTGATGAATGCATCCTTATACTGGGTTTTGAGAGCATCCGGTGGGGAGAAGACTACAACATCACCCCGTTTCGGCTCTCGAAAGCGATAGCCCAGTTTGTCAATCAACAGGCGGTCGTTAATCTCCAGGGTGGGTTCCATGGAACCGGAAGGAATGTAGCGCGCTTCAGCAACAAATGTGCGAATTCCCAGAGCCAGGACGACACTTAGGCCAATGGTTTTCAATCCTTCAATCCAGGGATTCTCTTCCTGGGAGACAGGAACCTTCTTTCCTGGCTCTTGATGCGGCACACGACTCATAAGCGAATTAGTTTTAGTCGAGAAACGAGTACATGGTTAACCTATTAGAAATCTAGCATCTCTCATGATTTCAATTCCGAGTGGCTTGTTCAGGGTGACCAAATCATCTGACGTTATCTAGACAGCTTTTGTTCTGCTCTACCAACCTATGGAGAGGATCTTGATTGTCATTAGCATTCTGATCTTACCAAGAATTTAACCGCTACTATATGATGAGACAACTTCTTGTTCGCTGCACTACTCATGCTATCGTCAGACATCTATCCCACCCTGGAAATCCTGCTCAATCAGCTATTGAATAAAACGGAGAAAAATTGGGGCTATCTCCAAATTCGCAAGCGGGGAGAACTCTATGTCATCAGTATCCTGGGCAAAGGGGAAGACGTGCTGCGGTTTCAGAGCAACGAAACAACCAACTCCTATCGACTATTTTGGTACAAGCGCCCCACGCCCTCGGTATTCGTGCGCTCAAAAACGATTAAGCCCGAACCTCACAAACGCCAACTCCGAGGCCCGTCTAAAACCTACCAGGTTCATTGGCAAACAGAAGTCAATTCCCTGGAGTCATCCATCAACAGATGTTTTGCCGATCTGGTGAAAACTAAAATTGCTATTGCTTTCGGTGTGGAAGGCGCTGCATTTGTTTCTCTTGTGAAGGACTAGGGCTGACCCACATCAATAATCTCTACATCTTCAATGGGTTGGCCCTGATGGTGCAGTGCACGATGATCGTTACTGTTGAGATTGACTCGAATTTGGTTGCGGCCTGGTTGTAAATTCCCCAGGTAATACCAGTCGCCATAGATTCGCGTTACCTTTTCACCATTCACATAGAGATGGGCATGACCTTTGCCCGGTTCATGGGCCTTGCTAGCCTCTTCTGGGTCAAATTCAAAGTTAACAAGCTGAATATTTAGATTCCATCCACTCATCGGATCGGGATATACCTGTAAATCGACTTTGGGAATAGGTTGTCCAGCCGGAACTTCCATGGGTGGGTGACCATGTTCACCGTGTCCTCCATGTCCTCCATGTCCTCCATGTCCACCTGAAGATTGATCAGCGATGAGTAAACGGTTCACGACAGGAGTGACTTGAGAAAATCCAACTGTACCGCTTAAGGTCGATAAACCAACAGTGAACACAAAGACTAAAGCTAATTTCAGTTTCATCGGATCTATATCTAAGCTTTGAAAAATATATGATGATTCAGATCTGGCTCTCCAGTCAAAAGACACGCTGTCAAAGTTTTCGGGTAGCCTATTCCTCAGATTAAATATCGTGACAAGGAGGGGTTACTGATGTTTCCCCTGCCCCAGCAGGGTCGAGATGCCAGTCTTCGAGTTCCTGAAATTTGGCTGTTTCGCAAACGGCAGCTCTGGATTTATCAGCCACAGACAACAGCGTTACAGACAGCAGAGTTATGTGCTCCAAACGAGCAGTCGTTATTTTTCCTAATGTTTCATTATCAGACATTGTGGATCGATGTATTCAGATCGCTTACGAGCGCAATATCAGTGCTGCGATTCGAGACTTGAAGCAACAGTTGAACAGCAGATAAATTGAGTCGGCAATCGAAAATCCATTCCTAAAACTGAATTTCGTACTCAAATCGAATCTCACTTTCGTTACCAAAGTTTGTTGCCCCTCGTAGCAGTAACTCATCGCTCACCCGGTAGTTAATTCCGAGCTGCGTGGGTTGATCGGCTGCCAAAACCCGACCTAGCGACACAGACATATCTTTTGTAATATCAAAGCCAATCTCTAGGCCGATACCCAATGCAGACGCCCCCGAAGAACTACTCTCAGATATCCGAGCAGGGTAGAGTCGAAACTCCGTTAATCCTGTGGCCTCCACAACTTTTTGCTGGAGTTGACCGAACAAACCTGCACTGGCAATATTTGCGATGAATAGCGTGCTGTCTCCAGTAATTCCTTCGATGGCACCGCCCCCCAAAAGTGCCACCAATTGAGTCTCGGAACGGGGTGGTGAACTCCTGAGTTGAATAATGTCATTAATCCGAGAGGCTGGCCCCTGCACCAGTGCCGTGACTCGAATCGTCCGTACTGTACCAAAGGTATTTGGATTGGCAAACTCCGCTTGCTCTGCCGAAAAAGCTGTGGCGGGAGGCTGAACTCCGCTACTACTTTCTGGAACACGTGTAAATAGCCGGACATCCAAAACGGGATCTAATCCTTGCTCTGGGAGGAAAATTGCCTTTTGGTCATACCCCCGATCCAGTCGCAATCGAGTGGTATAGAGATTAACCGCACCTCTGGTTAGGTTGACAACACCCTGGGGTCTGATGCTTTCTAGACTATCAAGCTGACCATTGACGGTGATTGAACCCGTTGCACCAAAATCTAGTAGAGGAGCATCAAAGAAACCTGCTGTCGTTGCTGCTTCCAATCGTACATCTTCACCCAAAGACAAAAGTAAATTTTCTAATGTCGGCTCAATCGGGCCTGTATTGGGTAATCCTCCGCCACCAGCCCCGCCACCGGCAGCCCCCAGGGGCAGCGTTACGGTGCCTTTAGAAACGACCACCTTTCCGCCAATTCTAGGCTTGAAAGCCGTTCCATCAACTCGGATCTCTCCCACAACGTTGCCATCGTAGAGATTTGCCAGGGTAAGGTTGAGACCTTGTATTGCTTCCTGTTCCTGAGTTTCCTGTTCCTGGACTTCCTCTCCCAGGAGAATTCGCAGCACATTCCCAAAATCTGGATCGGTATCATCTAAAGGCTGAGAAACAGGCAACACACCAGCGACGACAATTTTTCCAGTTCCGAGTTGTCCTTGGAGTTCTGCTGTGAAATTCTCCACAATCCGAATCCGACCGTCAATGTTAAGGGGGTTGGAGTTGTCAATTTGATTGCCGTTCTTCTGATCAACAATAAACCGGGCTTCCCCGCTGAGGTTGGTGATGGCTTCTTCAAAGGTGCAGGAGACTTCGCCTTCAGACCCATTGGATTCATCTGGAAGTTCACATTGCCGGAGTATCAGTTTGCCCCCTTGAATTCTAAACACACCCGCAGGCGTCAGGCTGATTTGCTCAAACCCTCCACTGTCATTCTGTTGTAGGATTCCATCAATTTTCAACTCAACTAATCCTTTTCCTTCGGCAAGATTCAATTGAGGGCTGACTAAATTCACAATCTTGAGTCCCTCATCCTGGATATCGAGCTGAACGATGAGCCGATTATCCGGTGGAGCAACCTTGGCAAAGGGAAGTTTATAGGGAACTTTACCTCTGAATCGGGCTGGATCGGTATCTGTCACCAGGACATCTCCACCAAAGCGGAGTAGGGCGTTGTTGTAGTTGAAGCTGCCCTGGGCTTCCTGCAGCGGTTCTCCATTGACTGTGCCATCGATCACGTTAAATCCGCCAGTGGCCTGGGGATTTTCTAAAGTTCCAGCGATCGTGGCTTGGAAATTGAGCTGGCCTGCTGCTTCTAGATTCGGCACTTCCACAAATCCTTCTGCCAATTCCTGCAAGTCCTCTAAGCGCAAATTTTTAATCCGGAACTGGCCGCTAGGTTTCTGGCTGGCTAGATCAAGCTGACCTCGAAAGTCGTAGAGCGTTTCACCGTTGTCCGTGTTGGTTGTGATCTGGAGGGGAAGCACCCGAATGACATTCTCTTCCAACACCGCTTCCAGATCAAAGTCATCAACCCGGTAACTGTCCCAGACCCACTGATTCGTGTTCTCAATATTGGCCAGACCGGTAAATCCAGACCGAATCGAACCCTGAGCTGTGATCATTCCTTCAAACCCGCCCCGCAGCGCTTCGAGAGGAGGGAGCGGATTTGTCTGGGATTCCTCCTGTTGATTTTCCAGAGCTATAATCGCTTGAACTTCCGCCAGTCGCCGCAACTGCTCCAGCAAAGTTGGTTCCTCTTGGTTGGGTTCCTGGCATCGTGCAAGTCTCTGATTGGCTATATCTTCACAGGACAAACCGACCGGATCAAGCTTCAAATCTGCGGCTGTCCCATAGGCAGGTGCGCTGACGCCTCGCGATACATCACTGACTTCAAACCACTGTAGAGCTGTCAATATATCCTGGAGTTCCCCCTCTCTAATGTCGATAGCAATTTCCAATGGTTGAGGCGCTGCGTCCGCTGGTGGGGTTGTCCCCGGCTCGAGATCGGCAAAGTTGAATCCTTCTGTTTGGAACTCGTCTAGCAGTTGAATGACATCGGCTCGACCTGTGACGGCAAATAGGGTTCCCGCTTGCTCAGCTTCGGAACAGGAAGCTTCCACATTACCCGCCGGGTCAATACATTCACTATTGGGCAAGGTTAGAGAACTGTCCAGATTGGCCACGCCGTCAACGTAGCTAATATTGCCTGACAGTTGATTGATCACGATGTAACCTGCCCGGGGCTGCCGCACCTCAAAGTCACCGACAACGTCGATTTGGTTGATATCTAAGGTGGCAAGCTGCGAAATCTCCAAATCTGCAAAGGCCCTTCCATCAACTTCCCCGATGTTGAATTGTTCCAGTGGGGCAACGTTGAGAACATCCAGGGGAAACTCACGGACTGTGACCAGGAGTTTTTCCCCGACCGTCGTGCCTTTGGCCAGAGTTTCATCCTGTTGCAGCAGAAAACTTTCTGGCAGGTATTGGTCATTGAGAACCAATTCAATCCGGTCAGATTCCCCCGCCAGGGCCAAATTCACGCCCTGATTCAATCCTGCATTCACGGTTCCAGCCATCACCGGGTCGAACACAAGATCCCGCACTCCAAAACTATCCAGACGCAGATCTCCTGCCAGGGCCAGAGTTGACAGCGACCCCTGTAATTTACCGTCAAAATTCACCACACCCGTTACGGGGGCTTGTTGAGCCACGTCATTGGGTAGAGTCGCCAGAACTTGCTGCACTAACGGCGATTGCAGATCAAAGTCAGATACCCGCAGATTCAGATCCAGATTCGAGAGTTCGGGGACACCCTGCCCCTGAAATTCCACCGCTAGATAACCATCCGCCCCAAATTGTGGCGTTTCGGCCTTCTGGATTTCCAGCCTTCGACCTGTCCAATTGAATACCGACTCAAACGGATGCTGAAGAATCGGTAGTTGCGTCAGTCGCAATTCTCCTGCCGCCCGGATGGTTTCTGGATTGAACGCTAGATTGGGGCCACGAGCATTTAAGCGGGTGTTGAGTAATCCACTCAGTAGCGGCATTGATTCCGCCTGAGCCAGCAATCCCTGTTTTCGGAGCGGATCAAGCACGTCCTGGGTTTGGGATTCCACCAAATCGGAGAATCGGGCCAGGGCAATGTCATCTCCAGTTAACTGAGCTGTCCATTGACCGCCTGTGAGTTGACCATCTGCTTTGACCAATCCCCCTCGGTCTCCCAAATTCACTAGACCATCAGCATTAGCCGTAATGCCTTCTGGGGTGAGGTTGGCCAGGGAACCGGAAGCGGTGGCTTCTCCCTGGAGGGTGCCGTTTCTCAGATTGATTGCTTGAACCTCAGCTTCTAAATCTGGGGGTAAGTTAGCAAAGGGCAATCCCAGATCAACCAACGGTTCTAAGGGCAGAGCGGTTGTCGCAACATTTGCATCGAATTGGCCTTGAGTGAGCGTTCCCTGGGCTTTAACGTTTCCTCCCAGGTTGCCTAAATTCAAATCAGCTTGCAGCCGACCGTCAACACTTGTGGGATTGGCTAAATTTCCGGTGACAAACCCCTGACTTTGCAGTTGGCTATTTCTCAGGTCAAGATTTTGAACGTCAGCAGTTAGGTCAGGCGGTAAATTGGCGTAGGGTAAACCAAGAGCAATCAGCGAATCCAGCGGTAACGTTTCTGTGTCGAACTCTGCCTGGAATTCTCCCTGATTCAGATTGACATTGGCATTCACCGCTCCTCCGGTATTGCCCAAATTCACCTGAGTTTCAACATCCGCATCAAATCCTGCGGGGCTGAGATTTGCCAGATTGCCTGAGATTTGACCTCGGGCCTGAACGCTGCCATTTCTCACATCTAGACTCTGAATCTGATCCGTCGCCTCTGGAGAGAGGTTGGCAAAGGGTAACCCGGCTGCAACCAGGCGATCTAATGCCAGGGGATCGGTATTGAAGGAGGCTTGCAGATCTCCCTGATTGATCGTCGCATCGCCAGTAATTTGATCATTCCCCAAGTTAATCTGCGCTGCACCTGTACCGTTAATTGCATTGGGACTGAGATTGTCGAGAGAAGCGGACACATTGGCTTGAGCATTCAATCGACCATCGCTGACATCAACGGAGGCGATTTTTTCAACTTGTTCCGGGGGCAAACCACTCAGGGGCAATCCCAGGTTGATCAGGGGCGTTAAAGCTAGCTGAACCGCATCCAGGGTGACATTCAAATCTCCCTGGTCTTCGCTGACAGAGAGGTTTGCCACCCCGTCGGCAATTTGCACCTGAGCCTCAGCATCCCGCCCCTCTAGACTCGCAGTTCCTGCCAGCGGATAACTAGCATTGGGCATGGCAAACTCTGCTTCTGCTTTGGGTTCCTCCAGGGTTCCCGATAGATTCGCATTGGCAGACAGAGTGCCCAGACGAAAGGTATCAGGAATGCCATACAATTGGGCAATTCGATCCACCTCCAGGGTGTCAACTTCCAGTTCAAAGTCAACGGCGGGATTCAATTCCGTTTCTTCTTCTGTCGGTTGAGGTTGAAGGGTGCTGATGTCGGGTAGTGGCTGACCCGCAGGTACGCGATTTTGAGTGGGAGCGGGGGTTGGGTTTTGAGCATCAATTAGGGCTTGTAACCCATTGAGTTTGATTTCTCCCTGGGCCGTCACCTCTCCACCAGTCACCGGTTCAACATTGACCGACTCCACCACAATCGTTGGATCTTCTGTAAAGTTGAATTCCTCATCTAGCTTGGCTGCGGCGGCGAATTCAGTACTGATGTCTTCGAAGATCAACCGATCCACTCGAATCGGCTGGGTGTTATTCACCACCCCGGTCACCTGGGGATTTTGCAGATCTCCGGAGAGATTAATTTCGGCTTCCGCTTCTCCCGCAATTGGCACTGGAATCGGTAGGGGTTCACCCAGCTCCGTTTCAACGGTTTCCAACAATGTGGCCAACTGAACTGGCTGAAGATTGGTGGTCAGGTCAAACTTGGTTTTTTCTAGATCAAGATTGGAGTTGGTTTCCACTGCTCCTGCCACCTCGACTCCCACCTCTGCCAACCCGGTAGAAAGCCGCTGAATTTTAATTGCTGTGCCATCGAAGATAAACCGACCATTGACCGGTCGAATCGGTTGTTTGATCGCTTCTAAATCAACCTGCACCTGATCCAGTTCAGCCGTTCCATCCACTCCAACCAATTTGAAGTCATCCTGCAAACCATCCAGGGCAACCGATAGATCCGCATCAGCAAAGCCCTGATCTAGAGCTAGTTCCTCCGTTTTGATGAATAACCCACTCAACTGGGGAAGCTGAATTTCGTCGGCCTTCAAGCTGGCTTGCAGTTCTTGATCCGCAATACTGCCTTTGGCTCTCAGCGCAAATTCTCCACCTTTATCGAATTCACCATTGAGATTACCCTGAAGCCGTTGGTTGTTTTCGCTGATGTTGAGATTGACCTGCTCCAGATTTAAACTGATTAACTCCGCTGTCCCCGTTGGACTGTAGGGTTGGACATCAATATCTGCGTCTTTGATTCTGACCTTACGAAATTCAATATCGACCGGAGCTTCCCCCCCTTCCTTCAAATCCAGCTTAAACCATTGACCTGGCCCATCTTCTCCCAGATAGACATCTGGTTCAATCAAGGTTAAGTCAAATCGAATCCTCGGTTTAAACAGGGCAATGATCGAAAAGTCAACCTGCACGGCCTCCGCACTAGCCGTGCTGGAATCTGCTTCAATCGGGGGAACAACAGAACGACCAAACCGAATACTAGTGGGAGTAATCCGTTCTAGGGGGCCAACCTCAATCGGTCTCTGGGCCGTATTTTCTAGAACGCTACTAATGATGGGAACCAGACGATTTCGGACAAACCAGGTCGCAGCAATGCTGACAGCAATGGCTCCAACCCCTAAGCCTGCTCCTCCCCATAGCAGCAGCCGACGCCAACGATGACGCGAATTTGGTTGATTGTCGCGTGGTGATTCGGTCATCTTTGTCCCCCTGAAAGACGAAAGGATAATGCTTCAACCCATATCCCAGACCATTATGGGACAATTCCCTGACATTTATCCCATGGATTTAAACAGAAGTATCAGATCCTGCCTCTGTCGATACCTCTGTCGATTTCGCTACCATCCCCACCGATAGTCCCTCTGGCAGTTGATCCACCTGAAAGTATTGATGAAACTTGGGGGTAACTTGCAGCCAAAAGGAGCGAGTTTCAGGATGTTTGCGTTTGTTGACGAATCCCTGCTGAACCAGTTCCTGAACCTGCTGATAGGCTCCCGACCCCCGAATGTTGACCAGTTCCGTTTGGGTAATTCCATTACTCAGAGCAATGGCCGCCAGAGTCCGCAGTACACCCAGTCCCAATTCAGCCGGAACCAGGGAGTCGATCAGGTGAGTATAGGCAGACTGTAACTGTAGACTGTATTGTCGCTGATCCAGTTCAATAATTTCTAAGGCGGTTTCCCGCTGGGCATAGTCTGACATCAGTTGAATCAAGGCATCTTCAACCTCAGCGCGATCGCAACCCGTCAGGTCTTTAATTTCACGAATCGAGAGCGGTTGACCCTTGAGATACAGAACCGCCTCAACTTTTGCAACAACACTCATATTAAAGCCCTAATTTTTGTTAAAGCCCTAATTTTACTTGAAACTCCTTAGAATATCGGGCTTGCCGCCAATAATGGGCCCGCTTGACCTGTTGCGGTTCTAGACCATTCGTTTGCTGTAGGTTTGTCCCGTAGAGGTTGGCATCTTGAAAATTTACCCCCTCTAGATAGGCTTCTTTCAGATTCGCGCCCCGCAAATTCGCTCCCTTAAAGTTGGCATTTTTGAGATATGCGCCCTGAAGCGTGGTTCCTTTGAGATTTGCCTCCTGAAAGTCAACGCTCTGCAAATTTCCCAGAATGTAAGCTCCCTGAATATTTGCCTTCTGCAGGTTGGACTCCAGCAAATTCACCCCCTGTAGATCAGCATTTTGTAGATTGGCCGAACAAAGATTAACCCGCTGGAGCTGAGTCAAGAGAAAAAAGGCTTCCTGGAGATTGGCCCGCCAGAGACTCGCCCCCTCAAGCTGGGTCAGCTCAAACTTACTGCCCTGCATATTTGCTTCCTGAAGTCTGGCCCCCCGCAGATCAGCTTCAGTAAAATCCGCATCCACCAGAACAATTTGCTCCAAATTTGCTTCAGGTAGGGCAAGTCCCTTGAAACCAATTCCATCTTTGGCCAGATCTTCCAGGGCTTTGATCCGAGCATGGCTGATTTTCAATCCCTGGGCAGAGTCAATCACTTGCCAGGCTTCGTAGTGCGATTGTTTCTTGCCCCGCCGAACGTAGACTACCAAAGCCGTCACGATACTAATACTCTCAAAAGTGCCCAGAATACGCGATCGCTCAATTGATTTAATAAATTCCTTGCCCCAGAGGGTGTTGTTCTGCAATAAATCCTCGACATACAGGATCGTAAGAATCACCAGAATAACGGTTGCTAATATAATTAGAACTTCCAAAAAATCCTGGACAAAGCGCCCCGCACTTCTCCAGAAACGAGATTGTTGTCGTTGATTGAATAGTTGACCCAGATCGTTCCTAAACAATTGTCCAATTTCCAAGAGAGGATTCTGACACTCGTTATATTATCCTCTGGGTTGAATCTGAATCACAATATTTGCCAGATAAGCAATGTGTTCTTGGAGGTGACTTCTGACCTGAGCCGCAACCAACTCGCCCTCGGCAACCGATAGATTGGGATCAACTAAAATTGCAGTTTCAACCTGAAGTCGATGTCCAATCCAACGGGCCTGCAATTGTGCAATCTGCTCCGACGCCACCACATGTTCAATGGAATGGCGCAGTTCCTCCAAGGTTTCAGGCTCCACTCCATCGAGCAATCGCGTGAAAATGGTCTGGCCTGATTCCCACACAATCCGCAGCAAGACGGCTGTAATCAAGAGCCCAATTACCGGATCAGCCCAGGGATAACCCAGAGCAACCCCAATCGCACTCACCAGAACCGCCAAACTGACAATACCATCAGCACGGGCATGATATCCATCGGCGATCAAGGCCGCGCTATTAATTTCCTTGCCGACTCTGATGCGGAAGAGAGCAACCAGCTCATTGCAGACAAATCCAACGCCTGCTGCCGCTGCCAGGGCTCCTAAATATTCGGGTGGCTGGGGGTGAAAGAACCGCTCGACCGATTCATATCCCGTAATCACTGCGCTGACAAAAATTAATCCGATAATCGCCAACCCTGCCTAATCCTCCGTTCGACCCAGACCGTAGGCAAAGCGCTGACTGGGCTTCCGGCGAGCGAACAGAAAAGCAACTGCCAGAGGAATCGATGTCACAGCATCCCCAATATTGTGAATCAGATCGCCCAACAAAGCCACACTCCCAGACAACCAAAAAATCCCTGCCTGAACCGCTGCGGCTAGGGTTAGGGCGACGAACGACCACTTGACCGCCCACAATCCCCGCTCTGAAGTGGCGATCGCTGGATCGATTGCGCCATGGGTATGGCTATGGGGCTCGCCGTCAGGGTGATGGTGGTGGTGATGTGCAGCCGTTATTGTCTTTTCGGGCAAGCTTTGGGACTGGTTCATGCTGATTGGTTGGTTGGGAATTTGGTTGGGAATTTGTTTGGGAATTGGACGGCTAACGGGATCTTTTGTTCAATCAATCTCTAGTACGTCACTGATACCACAGAAGTGAATTCAACAGAAGTGAATTCAGAGGCAGTGGGCAACATCACCATGCGGATCAAAACCATTCCACTTGGCTTATCATAACCACTGTTTGTTATTGGAGGAGTTCGATGCAGGAGACTGTCACCGAAGGTGTGACTAAACCGATGGCGAGTCACCCCCCCTCTCCTGAACCACCTGATCAAGCTGACGTTATCCAACAAAATTGGTTCATTCGGGTGATTCGAGAACCCCTGATTCATTTTCTGCTTTTGGGAGCCTTGCTTTTCGGACTGTATTTTTGGGTAAATGGGTCATCAATTAATGTTTCAAGCAATCGTCTGGGCAATCCGGCGATATCGGATCAAATCGATATTTCCGCTGGAGTGATTGACCTGCTGAGAAACAACTGGCGACGGCAATGGGGCAAAAATCCTTCTCCGGAAGACCTTCAGGATGCTGTTGATCAATACCTTCGAGAAGAAGTGCTGTACCGCGAAGCCCTCAAATTAGGTATGGATCAGAATGATCTGATTATTCGGCGGCGCTTGGTGCAGAAGATGGAATTTCTGGCGGAAGATGTTGACACCCTGCAAGAACCGACAGACGAACAGCTACAGCCCTACCTGGAAGCCCATGCTGAACGCTACGCCATTCCCAGCCGATTCAGCTTTTCCCAGATCTATTTCAGTCGAGAACTGCGGGGCAGACAGGCTGACACTGATGCTGAACAGGTACTAAAACAACTCCAAGCCAATCCTCGAAATGTTCAACGGGGACTCGGCGATCGCAATATGTTACCGAATCAATACACCCTTCAGTCTCCCCAAGAAGTTGCTGGATTACTGGTTCAAACTTTTCTGAAGATTTGTCTTAAGTGTCCGCAACTGGTTGGACAGGGCCGCTCCATTCGGTTTACGGAACCCATTTAGCCAATATCACTGAAATTGCTCCAGGCCATCCCGCCGCGCTGGCCGAAGTTCGCCGGGATGTTCGCCGGGATTGGTTGAGAGAGGAACGCAAACAACGGAATGAGCAATTCTACGAAAACCTGCGCGATCAGTACAAAGTTTCCATTGACCCCCAGGCAATAAACCCAACCACAGACCAAACCACTGCACAAGAACCTGCCACCCAGGAGGTCACTGATGCTGTTGTTCAGAGATTCTGAGCCCACCCTAGCGCCTCAACCTGACGAAGAACCGAACTCAAAGCCCCGCAAAATTAGGGGATTTAGGGGGCTAATGCAGGGTCTTGAAATCCAACGAGAGATCCAGATACACAGACACCAACTTCTTCTCAATCTTCTCATCGCCCTGCTCTTAACCTACCTCCCAACCCTCCCAGCCCAGGCCCATGGTTTTAAAACCACCTACCTGGAGATCAAAGAAACAACCCCCAACCACTTTGATGTCCTCTGGAAAACGCCACCCAACCTCATGTTTGGCGACGAGGTGTTTGGCGATCCGATCACGGCCAGACCCCAATTTCCCGATCACTGCCAGCGTGATCAAATTCCAATATTACTAAACACCCCTGAAAATCGTCTTACCCGCTGGAAGTTGGACTGTGGGGATCAGGGTCTAGTCGGTCAATCCATCGGTTTTCCGGGTTTAGCAGATGTGGTTGAAATTCTCCTGCGAATTCAATGGGCGGATGGACATTCCCAGACCACCATGCTGCCGATTGGAGAAGACCGTTAGACAATCGATCAAAAGCCGACCATTTTGGGTGTTGGCAGCACCTATTTGAAACTTGGTATCGCACACATTTTTAGTGGGATTGACCACCTGCTCTTCGTCCTGGGGCTGGTCTTAATTGTGGGGCCATCCTGGAGACTGGTAAAAACCATTACTGCCTTCACTGCGGCCCATAGCGTTACTTTGGGGTATGCAACCTTGGGTTTAGTTAATGTTCCCCAAACACCGATTGAAGCGGTGATCGCCCTCAGCATTCTATTTCTAGCATCTGAACTGGCCCACAGTCGCAGGGGTCAGCCAGGACTGACGGAACAATATCCCTGGTTAGTAGCGTTAATCTTTGGACTACTACACGGATTTGGATTTGCTGGGGCGTTGTCCGAAGTGGGCTTACCACAGCAAGACATTCCACCGGCTCTCCTGTTCTTTAATGTCGGGGTTGAAATGGGTCAGCTTGCCTTTGTTCTGGGCGTGTTGTTGCTCATGGCATTGATTCAACAACTTAACTGGGTCAATCAACCTCGCTGGTGGGGCTGGATTCCCACCTACGCGATTGGAACGCTGGCTTCGTTTTGGTGTATTCAGAGAGTTGTTGCGTTTTGGGGATTTGGTTAGGAATCTGTGAAGTTTAAGCTTGTGGGTAGCGTTAGTGATCTTCCTCAATTCCTGCCGTGCGGGAATGACAATACACAAACTTAAGTAGGAAGCCAGTTCTCATGACAAGATAGTGAAAGTGAAATTTTACAGTGGTTTAGTCTATGTCTGCCCTTGACCTGCCATTCCAGCGCCTGCGGGAAATTCGCAATAATCTTCTAAAACTTCACAAAGCCCTGCTAGATTCTGAAAAAGTCACCTATGAACGATTCCATGGACGAATTCGAACGCAAGGCGAGTTCCTGCGCTTGGTCTTAGAAGATGACTGGTTCAGTTGGTTGAGGCCGTTTTCTAAGTTCATTGTGCAAATTGACGAAGCTCTAGAAGCCAAAGAACCCATGACCCTAGAGCAAGCCAACCAGCTATTACAGGAAGCCGAGTTTTTACTGCGGGCCTCAGAGAATGGCACGTTACGGGAGAAACGCTACTATGAAGCGATTCAGCGGGATCCGGATATTGCTTTTATTCATGCAGCAACGTCTGGGCTACTGAACCTGGATCGTTAGCTCGCTTGCCCCGGTCATTGGTGCTGCCGCAGTATTCGGGTGAATTTAGTTGATAATCAACATCGCTCGAATTCCAAACTCGACCATCGAGGGCCATCTGTTCAATTAGGCTAGCGAGTCGCAGCGCTTTCAAGCCCTGTTCTCCACCGACAGAGGGCTGGTTTCCACCCCGAACGCAATTGACAAAGTGTTCCAGTTCCGCATGGAGCGGCTCAATATTGCTGGTGTGAACCTTCTCAATCAACCCGTCCTGGCGATAGAGCACCTGACCGTAATCGGTGCTATAGTTCGCAGTTGTCTGGCGATGAATGGAAATTTCATTATTCAGAAAATCCGCTTCTGTCAAGGAGTTCTTACAATGGGCCTTGATCGAGCGCAACTTACGGTGGGTAATTTTGCTGGCCGTTAGCGTGGCAACGATGCCATTGGTGAATCCCAAAGTTGCCGTAACGTAATCTAGATAACCTGAATTAGAGGCCTGACTGCCGCTAGCGGTCAACTGCATCACAGCAGACCCGGCCAGCTCCATCAATAAATCAATATCATGAATCATCAGATCCAGCACCACCGAAACATCGTTGGCCCGATTGGAATAGGGACTCATGCGATGGGCTTCTAGGGCCAGGACTTCCTCTGTCTTCAGCACTTTGCTCAGTTCCTGGAAGGCAGGATTGAACCGTTCAATATGGCCCACCTGTAGAATCCGTTGATACTGGGCCGCCGCATTCACCAGGGATTCAGCTTCGGAAATATTAGCTGCAATGGGCTTCTCAATTAAGACGTGAACCCCCGCCTGAAGGCAGGTCATCCCAACGGAATAGTGCAGCCGGGTTGGAACAGCAATGCAAACCGCATCAACATGTTCAAGTAAATCCTGATAATCCTCAAAAAAACGAACCCGATACTTACTGGCGGTATCGAGTCCTCGTTCTACATTGATGTCAGCAACTCCAACCAGTTCAACGTCCTTTAACAAACTTAGAACGCGGGTATGGTGCTGGCCCATATTCCCAACGCCAATCACCCCCACTTTGAGGGGATCAGGTTGACTACGTCCAGCCGAAATATTCAAAGGTCGATGTGTCATCCTTTATAGCACTCCTGGACTCTCCTACACCACAAAAATCAAAACAATACCAGTTATGACTGTGAAATTCATCCAGATACTATCACAGCCGCTCATTTCGTAACGAATTGATAAGTTAGATCAATGTTCCTTATTCTTTCTAAAAGGTTGTGCCTTTCCAACCCCAGAGGGCTCGCGGCACATCGGCAAATTCAATGTAAATCCGTTCAATTGGGATACCCAAAACTTGATTTAGAGCCTGGCAAAATTCCTGACTCATGGGCTTTGCTTTTTCCGTTGGTAAGCCGATACTTTTGATCTCCACATAGCAGGTCGGTTCAGGGGTTCCGGCAAAGGTCATGGGAACATTTGCTTCCAGCGCTGTCATGACATAGGATTCGGGCTTGCCGAGCTGCTGAGCCAGGAGTGCGGATAACTGCTTCAGAAGCTTGTCAGCTTCAGCTTTCTCTGGCGCTGTGATAGACGTTTGAACTTTGATCAGGGGCATCGGTGGTTAACCTCCATAATTCCAACCTGTACTTTCTAGGGACAAAATGTTGCCCTCTCGATGGACACCTGCTGCAATAACTTCGCCGACAAATACCGTGTGATCACCCTGCTCAACTGCACCCACAACCCGACACTCAACGTAGCCAAGGGCGTCAGAAATAATGGGGCAACCCGTCTCCCCCAGATAAAATTCTACGGTTTCAAATTTATTGCCCACGCGACGCTGGGGCTTGAAAAACTGCTGTGCGAGGTCTTTTTGACCTTCCGCTAAAAAGCTCAGTGCAAACACTTGACTAGCCTGAATCATGGCGTGGGACTTGGAATCCTGCTTCACACAGTTGACCACCAGTGGGGGTTGAAAGGAGGCTTGCATCACCCAACTGGCCGTGAAGCCATTGACCTCTTCCCCGCCCTTGACACCACAGATGTAGAGAGCATGGGGAATTTTGCGAAGAATTGTTTTTTTTGCCTGTTCGTCCAACAACGGTTGCATCCAAATTTAGTTTACAAAGTAACATACACGATTTTCCCACACATCAAGCACTGCACCCAAGGCAGACCCTATGGTAAGCAGGGAGTTGATAGTGCTTGCTCGATAATATTCGTTAAAATCTAGCTAACTAATCTCTACGACGTGAGAAGCGCGAGATGGCACAAACACACACTCAGTCGGCCAGCGAAGCTCTACTACTAAACTTACCAAAAACCCTGAAGCTCCACGTCACCTCTGAACAGTTTGTGGCCTTGGCCGCGAGTAATCGAGAATTACAACTGGAGAGAACGGCAAAGGAAGAGCTGATTGTAAATCCACCAACAGGTTGGGAAACTGGGAGACGTAACTGTAGCATTATGTGGAAGCAATGAGTGAATACAGTAAATTAGCTTAGGTTAGAACATCCAAGTCAGAACATCCAAGTCAGAACACCCAAGTCAGAACACCTAAGTCAGAACACCTGCTACTTTTGTTTCTTCTACTTTTCTTTTTTCCAAAAAGTAGGTAAACATTTCCCCCTTGCCCTTGACAGAAATTTTTCCCCGCGCTTCAAACTGGAAATAATTTTTCAAGTGTTGATATACCTTTTCTGTCACCTGAATTTTACCTGGTAGGCTATGGGATTCCATGCGGCTAGCCGTATTGACCGTGTCACCCCAGAGATCATAGGCAAACTTTTTCTTGCCGATCACCCCAGCAACTACTGGGCCAATTTCAATTCCAATTCTGAGCTGGAGTTGAGTCCCATATTGTAGATTAAATTTATCAATCTCTTTCTGCATGTCCAGTGCCATATTTGCCACAGCTTGGGGATGGGATTCTGAAAAATTAGGCAGACCACCAACCAGCATATAGGCATCCCCAATGGTTTTGATTTTTTCTAAATGATGGCGATCGCACAGACGGTCAAAGGTAGAAAACAACTGATTGAGCAATCCCAACAATTCCTGCGGGGTTCTTTCTTGAGAGAAGGTGGTAAACCCGACTAAATCAGCAAACAAAATACTGGCTTCACCAAAGCCGTCCGCAATATGATTTTCTCCATCTTTGAGGCGCTGGGCGATAACCTCTGGCAGGATAGAAAGGAGCAGTTGATCGGTTTTTTCCTGCTCTTGCCGTAGTTGCTCCGTTCGCTTATCAACTCGTCGTTCCAACTCTTTTGAAACCTGACGCAGGCGACCGATGACAATTGCAATGCCTGAAATCCCTAAAACAGAAAATCCACCCAACATTAAGCTGGTTTCTCTGGTTCCCTCTCGTACTTCCTGCTGGATCCCACTGAGCGGTTGAATAATTTCTAAAACTCCCCGGACATCGCCAATTTTCCAATTTGTATTCGGCGTACCGGGGTAGGTATTGTGACAGCTTACACAACTGGGTTTCAAGAGATCTGCCTCCGCATAGCGGAATACAGGTTCCCCGTTCATTCGTTCTCGCCGATAGTAGGGGGTGTCGGAATCTTGTCGCAAGGCTGCGAGGGCATCCTGCTCGAAGTCATCCTGGGGGCCGCCCGTGTCCTGTCGCCAGGGAAAGGGAAAATCACTGTAGAGGCGGACGGAGATTCCTGTATCCCGATCATGAATTCGTTCCCCCAGTTCA
Organism: Microcoleaceae cyanobacterium; assembly: GCA_050331715.1. Taxonomy (GTDB): domain Bacteria; phylum Cyanobacteriota; class Cyanobacteriia; order Cyanobacteriales; family Microcoleaceae; genus JBHJGO01. The sequence goes on along the minus strand of JBHJGO010000040.1, from coordinate 2,562 downwards.
ATTAAAAATGTTGCGGGCAGGGGAATAGTATCCGGTTCCATCGTGTAGTCATGGGCCGCTCGAATGTCACCTGTAGCCATGGCTGGGACAATTGCTTCTGCGCTGTAGAGAGTGCGGGCTTCTTGCATTGCCGTGGCATAGTTTGCGGCAGTCTGCAGGGCGTAGGCTTTAATGGTTTTTGAAGTGTGGCGTTCCATATTTTCCATGGCAATACCAATACCGATACAGAACAGTAGCGTCAAAACCAGAACGGTTCGCCGATAGAGTAACTGAATAAACGTTTCCCAAATTTTAGCTAAAAACCGCAGCATATCCAGTAGCTGTATTGCAAGATGACCATTTGACAGCTTCACCCAAGTAACTCAGAAGCTACGATGCTCATTGAATGAGTCTATCCCTAATATAGCTACTTCACACGACTTGGAAGGTTATGAACTGAGTGGCTGTGTTGTTGCTGATTTTTAAGAAAGCTGAAGTGAGCATCCCAATGCAAAGGCATCAGTGAGTAGAAATCGAGGTGTAGGATGGCAAAGGCGTTGCTTCAGATGTTACGAGACACACGAATTACCACCTATGACATCTAGGTGGTAACCATACCTTGAAAGACCGCTAGGGAAGACGAAAGCTGTAGAGGTGAGGTGATGCTCTGTTCCTGCTCAAGCCCAAGTTCTTAGCTGGCTTCGCTAGAACTCATCGAATCCTCCTTAGATAATCGTGAGGGCAGACAAATCAAATTATCATCCTGGGTATAGATCAAACCCTGCTGGCGCAGCTTACCCATTAAGCGCGTAACCGTTACCCGAGTTGAGCCAATCGCGCTACCAATTTGGGAATGGGTGAGGGGCCACGGTAGGCAATATCCTTGAAAATCGCCAGTGCCAGATCCAGTAGAGTAGCACTCACCATACTCTTCAATCAGCAGGGTTAGGAAACCCAGCAAACGATCAATCGTTCGCCGTTGACCTAGCGTGCTGAGCCACAGAAGTTTCCGTTGATGCTGATACCGGAAAGCATCTAACACCTCTCGACGGAAGTGGGGCCAATTGTCTAAATCATTCCAGTACATCCAGATTACATTAGTGTCCTCCGAATGGGCATAGGCCTGTAGAGAAAAGGGTGATTGAGCAACTAATTCAAAGGGTTGTCCTGCTCCGATAAACCCTAAGAACGCCTCATCAAGCGTATGGCCTGTCATGCCTGAATCTCCCTGAACAGCGTCAAGCTGAGCACTTCCAACAAGTCGAACAGCACCGCGCTGAACTAAATAGAGCAACCCAGGACGAGCTGGAATCCGCTCATCCTTCTCGAAACTGCGGCAACGATAGTGCTCTTTTGCCCAGTCAGTAATTCGTTGCCAGGTGAGAAATGGTCGATTGCTGTCTGATGGAATGGGCGCCGACTGCATAGGAAGAGTTCCACGAGAGTTCAAGGACAAGGAGGACATAGATAAACTCAGTTCACTAACGTGTACAAAGGACACTCCCATGTTCTGGAGTAAGCCTGTGAGGAGGGACGAACCTCAGCAATACCTCAGCAATAAAGTTAAGATACTCACCACAATGTAAAACGCCCTTGTTAACAAGGTAACAAAAAACACATGCTACGAACTACAAAAGCTAGAATTAAAACCCTGCATTCCTTGAAAAGGACTACATAAGTTTATAGTAGTCTATGTCACTCCACTTTGTTCCAGTAAAAATGCTCAGTCAAGATCGCTTCTCAAGGTTTCACTGTTCTCAGATTTCCCGTCAAGCTGGGTGCTACCGAGCCCTAATATCTACCAGAAATTGCAATTACTAGGCTCAATATTCATTCGACATACCCTGCAACAACATTTTGATCAGATTGTACGTTACAACTTTCTGTCAGTACAGGCTGGTTTTAGTACAGATGCTTCTCAGGTCAAGGGGCTGGAGGACAGCAGGGGCAAAGTCGAGGTTAAGCAAATCAAATCACAATCAGGCTCATCTACTCACTTTCCCCTGGTCTATCAATCAGCGATCGCTTTCAAACTCGCCCAGCGATGTAAAAGGCCGCCCAATCTCATTGCTGAGGAGCTTGTAAAATCCTGGAACTCAGCAATAGAGATACTGATGCTACGCGAAAAATATCCCGTTCCATGGATTCGTCGATTCTCAGTGGAAGTTGTGTTGGGCGCGATGATTCAGTTCACAATGCAGCCGCAAGGAGTTGCAGATTGGCTACAAAATCTCACCAAATGTTCCTTGACAAAACAGAACTTTGCTCCTTTTCAGGATGTACACTCAACAAAACCAGACCCAATTGATCAGTTCTGGCTTCAGTATAGCCATGCGCGATGCTGCTCCTTGTTGCGACTGGGTCATCGAGAGCGCTTACTGACATTGGAAGACCCCAATCCTCTGAACACACCTAGATTCTGGTCAATCATTGAACCTGAACCCTTTCCCTGGCTCAATGCACTTGGTCAACTCCGCTTGACTCATCCTGCTGAATACCAACTCATTGCGACACTGGGTATGGGACTAGATCTAATCCCTGCCCCCGCTTCCATTACTCAGTGGCAGAAGCTTGCTCTTTTCC
>JBHJGO010000039.1:0-5260 GCA_050331715.1 Microcoleaceae cyanobacterium | reverse complement strand
GATTGATATCGCAGTTGGCGGTTGAGGGTTTACTAAGGATTCGCAAGCTTTTTTGAGAAATTACAAAGGACTTATACCTTCAACCCACATTATGGCTCTCTTGTCAATGCGTAAGTCCTGAATAGCTCAGCCGTGGCAGTCTGGGCCGCTGTTGGAGTTGAATCAGATTGAGTTGTCACTGGGTTAATCCTTAATAAATTAGAAATTCAGCATTCAGTAAGCTGGGACACCAATTGAGCATCAAAGGTCATTGGGGTAGAAATGGCTGAGTTACTTTGCTCAATCAGCCTCCATAGAATCCAAGATGATACCGAGTTGCTGATGTAGACAAAACGTCTGCGGAGCCTGGAATTCTGACCTTTAATTTGTGTCCATAGAAAGCAGAACATGTCCCGTAGAAAGGTTGACTTTCCCCTAGAGAGAGAATGATAGATTTCTACAGTTTTTATTAACGGCCAGTTTATTAACCTCAATCTGGAAAATTAGTATATCTAGCTACAAAACACTCCTTGAAAAGATAAAACTGCATGAAAACCATGCAACTTATGGGTACAGTTCAACCGATTGACTGTTTGGATTCCTCTTACCCTTGCTATTTAGTTGACATTAAAAACCCAAAGACGCTCTATAGAATGCCTGTAGAGTAGATATCGCACCATTCAAATTAAGTCGCTGGTTTCTCCTAAAAGATTTTAGGCCTGGCTTTGTCCTCAAATGTCAGCCCAATTAGTTATTTTTTCTCCTGAACAAAGCGGCGATTGCATTGAACAGATTCCCCCCCGTTTCATCTGTTGATTGCTGAATGTTCTCTTGAGTAGCGTCGCTAGTATTGCTAGTTGTTTCTACAGGATCAGATGACTCACGGGTGGTTTCAGGGGAAACCTCTAGAGTTTCTTTTGTTAACAGATCGGCATCTTTATTGGTATTTTCAGAAGCCAGAGTACAGTCTTGAATAAACTTACTCAGACGTTGTTCATCAATCTCAGAGGCAAGTCGAGCCTCTCTCGCCAGTCGGGCAAGCTGATCCTGACCGATATACTCGAACCATTTTTCAAAATCCTCTCTTTTCAGAAAGTAAATTCCTTCCTGCGGCATTAGTACACAAATCTTCAGCAACTCTTCAGGTGTAAAAGCCCTTTGACCGTCCCGAAACACAAACGGTTCGTACTGATTGGATTGTTCATACTGTACTGTAGTGGACATTATTAATCTCCTGTACAAGGTCTGGGGTAAATGGACGAATAATTGCAAAATTCAATAGACATGCTAGCTCAGGAGCAGGGAAACGGAGGGTGTAGGATATTACATGTTTGATATTGCTTCCCCAGGATTGGTAGCAAAAATCACTTTAAAATCTGCAACAATCCCACCTGAGTTCAGAATTATCGACTAAACTGCAATTAATCTCTATCTGTTTGCACGAAGCTTCATGTCCACGCCCCGGATTCATCCCGACACGATTGAAGAGGTTAAACAAAGAGCGGATATCTACGACATTGTTTCAGAAAAAGTCGCACTGAAGCGGCGGGGAAAGGACTACGTTGGTCTCTGCCCATTTCACGAAGAAAAAACGCCGAGTTTCACCGTTAGTCCCAGTAAGCAAATGTATTACTGCTTCGGCTGTGGTGCGGGGGGTAATGCGATGAAGTTCATCATGGAGCTGGACAAAACCTCCTTTGCAGACACAGTGCTAAACCTGGCCGGAAGGTACCAGGTTCCAGTAAAAACCGAAACGCCCGAAACCCGACAGGAATTTCAGCGGCAGTTATCCCTACGAGAACAGTTGTATGAAATTTTGGCGATCTCCACCAGTTTCTATCAGCATGCCCTCAACCAACCCATGGGTCGGCACGCTCTGGATTATCTGAAACAGGAGCGAAAACTTTCAGGAGACACGATTCAAAAATTTCAATTTGGCTATGCTCCCAAAGGATGGGAAGCGATCGCAGATTACTTAATTGAGCAAAAACGGTTACCGGTTGAATTAGTTGAACAAGCCGGGTTGGTCATACCTCGAAAAACCGGCGGGGGCTACTATGATCGCTTTCGAGATCGGTTGATGATTCCGATTCGAGATCTGCAGGGACGGGTGATTGGTTTTGGGGGCAGAACCCTAACCGATGAACAACCGAAATATTTGAACTCCCCTGAGACGGAACTCTTCGATAAAAGCCGCACCCTATTTACTCTGGATAAGGCAAAACAGGCGATTTCCAAGGCGGATCAGGCGATTGTGGTGGAAGGATATTTTGATGCGATTGCTCTCCATGCAGCGGGGATTGAGAATGTCGTGGCTTCCCTGGGGACGGCGCTGAGTCTAGATCAAGTCCGCCAACTGCTACGTTATACAGAATCCAAACAAATCATTCTCAACTTTGATGCGGACTCTGCTGGAACCAGAGCCGCTCAGCGAGCCATTGGTGAGGTGGAGGATCTGGCCTATACTGGAGCCGTACAACTGCGAATTCTCAACCTGCCCAACGGCAAGGATGCCGACGAGTTTCTCTACACCCACACAACCCAGGATTATCTCGATCTGGCGAATAATGCCCAACTTTGGTTCGACTGGCAGATTGACCAGGCGGTGGCAGGTCATGACCTGAACAAGGTAGTAGAAGCTCAAAAAGTGGCTCAAAAAATGGTTGACCTTCTAAGCAAATTGCGAGAGGGAGTCCAGCGAAACCACTACATTCAGCGCTGTGCCGAAATCCTGAGTCAAGGGGAAACCTCTTTGATTCCCCCAATGGCCAAGACATTACGAAATCAGGTCAACAAACAAATCCGATTTACAATTCAAAAATCTCAGGATCAGGCCCGACAAACAACTCAGCTTACAGAAGTTAAGTTTAAATCTGATTTAGAGCTGCCAGTTGCCCTGGAAAGACAACTGTTAGAAGCTTCAGAAACCCTGATGTTACAAATTTACCTCCACTGTCCTGAGTATCGTCAATTGATTATTGATGCGCTGGATGCACGGGATCTGCAATTCAGTTTGTTACAAAATCGTTTGACCTGGCGTCGAATCGTTGAACTGGAAGAAAAACTGCAATTGCCCAGAACCAGTATCAACCTTCTGTCTAAACTTCAGGATGCTTTGCTAGAAGATCCCCAGGGAATTGATGTGGATGCGGCAACGACCCGTTCCCTATTCTATCTGGATGACAAGGCCAAGCTGAATATTCTCAGAGCACCTCTGGAGATTCGAGCGGCGGTCGCAGCGATCGAGTTAGTCATCTGTTCCAAGCGCCGCAGTCTGGCGCTGAAACGCTGGGAAGCAACGGACTTAACTGAAAACCCTGAACTGGCTCAGCGATACCACGATGAATTTCACATTGAACACGAGTGGATTCAAGAGTTGGAACGGCTGCGTCACACGAAGTTTCAGGAATTGCTAAGAGTTCCCCTCGGTCGCGTTGCTGATTCTTGAGTTCAGAGGATTTATGGGATCTTGAAGTTCTTAGTACCTCGATTACATTTTTTAATATTTGACATAACTCTTTTGCAGTAATGATTCTAGTTCTCATTACTTCTGAACCACTACCAGAATAAGCCACAACTACTCTAGAACATTGTTTGTAACCCGTCTATCACTTTTGCTTCAACAGTTACCGCAATTCCAAACCGGCCAAGGCATCACGTAAACAGTACCCAAAACAACCCTGCCGTCAAGAGTTCAAAATGCTTACTTATCACTATCCACTTGAACAACTTTTGTCAGTTAACTAGCCTTATATCTTCAGGATTACCATCAATTTTTGTTGCAGATTTTAGGACTTCTCTTATATAATTGAAGAATGGCTGGACACATAGCTCAGCTGGTTAGAGCATCACGTTGACATCGTGGGGGTCGGTGGTTCGAGTCCACTTGTGTCCATACTTCTAAAATCACTGCTGGTAAACTCTTCTAGCGTTCGTGGCTTGTCGATTCGGAGTCTTAAGCGACTTCCGCGACTTCTAAATGATGGCTCATATCGGCTCATTATGACACCATTATTGGTTAGAGATTAGTGAGAGCGTTTTACGGAGGCATGAGCTTTGGCCCGTTCTAAGAAGGGTTCCGTCAGCATTGGTGCGGATAAAGGTTTCCTCAGACTCTACTGGCGGTATAAGACCGAGCGCTATTTTATGACTGTTGGCTTACCTGATACGCCGCTCAACCGCTCATTGGCCCAGCAAAAAGCGACTCAGATTGAACTGGACATTCTGGCAGATAACTTTGACCCAACCCTGAGACGTTACAAGACAGGGGAAAGCAGTTCATCCATCACAGTGGGTGTTCTGTTTGAGAAGTTTACTGAGTATAAGGCGGAACGGGTTGATTCGCGCACTCTGGAGAAATATCGAGCTTGCCTGGGATATATCAGTGATTTTCTAGGAGAACGTAAAGCTAATGAAGTCGATGAAAAATTGGCGATCGCCTTCAGTCATTGGTTGAAGGAGAAGATGGCTGCTCGAACGGCAAAGGAACATCTGGCGCTAATCAGAGCTGCCTTTGACTACGGAATCAAAGAAGGCTTGGCTAAAATCAATCCTTGGACAGATGTGGTGAAACGATTCAAAGTTCCTCCCAAGCAAAAGGCAAAGCCCTTCACGCTACAGGAGATCAGAAAAATCATTGAGACCTTCAGGCAGAATGCCTACTACGGTTACTACACTGACTATGTGGAGTTTTTATTTGGCACAGGCTGTCGTACCTCTGAAGCCGTTGGTCTTTGCTGGAGGCACCTCAATGATGACTGTTCAACAGTTTGGGTAGGAGAATCGCTGAGCCGCAACAGACGAAAACCGACCAAGACAAATCGGGCAAGAACAATTACTCTGAGTCCCTATCTGCAAAAACTACTGCTGGCACGTCGCCCCGAGAAATTTAGCTCAGATGACTTAGTCTTCAAGTCTAGGACTGGACGAGCAATTGATGACCACAATTTCAGGAACCGAGCTTGGACAACCATCTTGGAAGAAGCGGCAATCGAGTACCGGAAACCCTACACCACCCGCCATACCTTTATTTCCCATGCCTTGGAGCGGGGTATGAATCCAGTGCTAGTAGCAGAGCTCACAGGTCATGATGTGAGGACGCTCTATGAGGAGTATGCTGGATGCATTGAGTCGAGACCTCGGTTACCAGACTTGTTAAGTCCGGAAGATGAGTATTCCACACAAATAATTATGATCCTGACGTTTGAGGACTCATAATGGTTATATTGGTGAGATCCCTAATCCTAACTCCTATTTTGAAAGGGTTCTGCTGGTTCCGGAG
>JBHJGO010000038.1:0-41002 GCA_050331715.1 Microcoleaceae cyanobacterium | reverse complement strand
ACCCCACAAATTCAAACAACTTATGAAGTTAGAATCGATGCATTTTGACATGGGATAAAATACAACAATTGACTTGTTTAAAAATTCCATTAAAGCATTATTTAATCTGTGCTGAAGTATTTCAAAAGATAGCAAGGGCATAGTAGGCTACCTGTCCAGTTTTTTATCTGTCACAGTTTCATAACAGCCTATTCGATTTGATAATAAATTCATCTATAGTCACCTATTGCAACGTTGCTTTCCCCTTTCTGGTAACGATAGTTATAGGTTTGTATACCTAATAATCTCGATAGACTCATTTTCTATAGCAATCCTGAATCAATCATGAAAACCACTATGGAGGGGTTTGGGGACTTTCCAAGAAGGGGGCTTTGCCCCCTTTACTCCCTACAAATATTTGTGATTGCTATACCAAGTATTTATAGGCTCAATAGACGTTACTAACGTTTAGATTTCATTAATTTCCAGGGTGCGAATTTCAACACTGAAACATTGAATGGACTGATTAAACCTGGAGGAATATCCATGCAACAACCCAGCGCCCAAGACCAATACATGCTGGAATTGGTTAATCGAGGTCGTCTCAATCCTCAAGCTGAGGCGAACCGTTATCTGAATGGTAATCTCAACGAAGGATTAGCTGGAGGAACAATTTCAACCGCTCCGAAGCAACCCCTTGCCTTTAACCTTGATCTAAATGTTGCTGCCAAAAACCATAGCCAATGGATGCTGAACACGAATACATTCAGCCATACTGGAGCCGGAGGCACAAGCTCCAACCAACGAATGCGCAATGCAGGCTATGACTTCGCTGGTTCCTGGGGTAGTGGCGAAAATATTGCCTGGCGTGGCACAACCGGAACACCCAATTTCACTGGCTATGTCGGTCAGATTTATCAAGATCTATTTGTTGATCAAGGCATTTCTGGTCGGGGTCATCGCAAAAACCTGATGAATGGCAGCTTTCAAGAGGTCGGCATCTCTTCTCTACAGGGTCAATTTACAACCGGAAATCGCACCTATAATTCCGTAATGACCGCCCAGGATTTTGCCTACAGCAGCAACGGTGGGCCATTTCTGACGGGAGTTGCCTACACGGACGCAGTTACGGATGACGATTTCTACACAGTGGGTGAGGGAATTGGCGGAATACAGATTACTGCTGTTGATCTGACCAATAATTCCAACACCTTCACCACCACCACCTGGAATTCTGGCGGCTATAGCCTCGACGTTGCTCCGAATAAAACCTATCGAGTCACCTTCTCAGGAGACCTAGATGGGGATGGTCAGAATGATGATACCCATGTTGAGCAGGTGAATATTAGTGGCCAAAATGTCAAATTAGATTTAGCAACCGATGAACTGGAGAATTCCAGCACTGTCCCTACTCCAGGCGATGATAACTTAACCTATACCGCCGCCAACGAAACTATTAATGCTTTGGGTGGAAATGACACAATTCGGGCCGCTGGCGGAAATGACAGTGTATCAGGTGGTAATGGTCGGGATCACTTGCTTGGACAGGCAGGCAAAGATACTCTGAATGGGGGTGCGGATCACGATACCCTAAACGGTGGTTCTGGCAATGATCTGTTGCTAGGTCAGGGGGGCAACGACTAGCTGTTTGGCCAGGACGATGCAGACCAATTTATCGGTGGAACTGGCAGCGACACAGTCAACGGCGGCAATGGTGCAGATACTCTAACGGGCGTCGATCCAAACTCCTCCAATCCAGGCCGAGGTGAGCGGGACGTCCTGGTCGGGAAGAGTGGATCTGACCGCTTCATGCTGGGCGATCAAAATCATGTCTTCTACGACGATGTCGGTACGACTCCACAGCAGGGAAATCAGGGTCGAGCGGTGATCGTAGATTTTGAGGTTGGAGTTGATCGCATTCAGTTACACGGTAGCGTATCGGATTATCACCTGAAGGAAACAACCCGTGGCCATACGAATATCTTCTTTGAACCACCAGGTGAAGTTCGAGATTTGATCGGGGTTGTCAGAAATACGACTGGTATCAGCCTATCGGATTCATCGGTTTTCAACCCACATTCCGTACTTTGAAGTGTCACACTGAGAATTACCTAGAGTGAGGAGAAAGTGATATTGCCAACTGGTTGATTGTCCAAAACCTAGGCCACCTGGGAATTGTAGCGGGTGTAATAGACGAGCTAGGACTAGTTGAGCAAATCAACTAGTCCCTAGGAGAAGATCCGAGAGAAAAGGTAAGTTTAGGAGCAGTGGTCAAAGCACTGCTCCTGAAGGGGTTGGGCTGTGTGTCTGCACCCCCGTATCTGTTTGAAACGTTCTTGGAGGGCAAGGCAACCGAGCATCTGTTGGGAGAAGGAGTATTAGCCGAGCACCTGTTGGCGTAGCCTGCGCGCAGCGCATACGACGACCGCTTAGGGAGAGAGTTAGAGAGACTGTATACAAAAGGTCTGAGTCAACAGAGGGGATCAAGGCCCCGCTTGGAATGATCTCAACCGTGATATCCTGGGTCTTGCAAAGATTTATCTCTGGTTTGGCCCATCTTCCGAGCATTCATTTCATGGATCTGACACTAACTTCCCCAATGGTAAATTCCTATGACCTATTCATCTTCATCCGCTAATGGGAGTGGTCAGTCACCTGAGACAATCTTGACTCTGATCGATGAGCAAGGGCTGTCTCTCGACTGTCTGGTTCAGTCTACAATTCAAGCCGATGGCCAAAGTTATGCTCTGTTGATTCCAGTGGATACGCCAGTCGAAATTCTCACCTGGCCCGATGATGACGACACCGATGAAGCTGCTGTTTTTGTCGAAAGTAGTACAGAAATTGATGCGGTTTTCCCGACGGCTTGCGTCGTCCTGGAAGAGCAGAATTTAACGCTGAAGCGAACGGCTCTGGCGTTGACAGTTGAGGGAGAAATTCCAGACCCACCTGAGACTGATGAACCAGCGGGGAATGGGGACTCCGATGAGGGGGAGACGGAGGAGATGTTATGGCTGGTCAGTTTTTACCATGATGATCAGGAATATGGAGTGTACGTTCCCCTCGATCCATTTTTTATTTTGGCGCGATTGGATGACCAAGGTCGGCCCCAACTGCTTTCGGGGGAGGAGTTGGAGGAGTTGGAGCCTTTTCTAGATAGCATTGAAGATCAACTGTTTGATGGTTTATGAGCACCACTTATCAGCAGGTTATTGAATATGGGAAAAAAGACAAGACGACTCTTTTATCTGGCACTTGTACCGATTGTTTGGGCGATCGCAGGCTGGCAGGGCTGATCATGGTGGAGTTGGGTTAGTTCAGCTCCAGCTTCATCCCGTTCAAGCGGCGACTCAACGGAGGAAACGGTCACCAGCACGGAACCTGTTCAAATCACGATTCCTCCAGGAACATCCAGTCAGCAAATCGGTGAAGATCTGGTCACGGCTGGGTTAATTCGCTCGACCACCGCCTGGAAACTCTGGGCTAGATGGTTAGTGTTCCGTGATCCAGAGGGAGAGTTCAAAGCTGGAACCTATCAACTGGCTCCAACGGAATCCCTGGAGGAAGTGGCGGACAAAATTTGGCAGGGAGATGTGGTCAAGCTCAGCTTTACCATTCCTGAAGGCTGGTCAATTCAACAGATGGCAGAGTATTTTGAGCAGCAAGGCTTCTTCTCTGAAGAGGAATTCATCGCTGCTACGAAGCAAGTTCCCACTGAGGATTTTGCCTGGTTGCCTCAGGATTTGCCGCACTTAGAGGGCTATCTCTACCCCGACACCTATCAGGTGGAGGCAGAACAGCTCACTCCTGAAGGGATCGTCCAGCAAATGTTGAATCAGTTTGAACAGGTGGCATTGCCAGCCTATCAACAGGCTGCTGATACCCAGGGTTTGAGTTTGGACGAGTGGGTGACTTTAGGCAGCATTGTGGAAAAGGAATCTGTCGTCGCCGAGGAACGGCGGCGGATTTCCGGTGTATTTCATAACCGCCTGAACCAGGGCATTCAACTGGCAGCCGATCCCACCGTGGAATATGGACTGGGAATTCGTCAGACGATTGATCAACCGCTGACCTTCAAACAAGTTGAGACTCCCAATCCCTACAACACCTATCTCAATCCGGGCTTGCCGCCCACACCGATTGCCAGCCCTGGATTAGCCAGTTTAGAAGCAACTTTGGATCCAGAGGACACGGAATTTCTTTACTTCATGGCTCGCTATGATGGAACCCATATTTTCAGCCGCACCGAGGCAGAACATCAAGCAGCGATCGCTGAGGTGGAGCGTCAGCTATCCAATCAGTAATTTCTGATTTTTGACAGGGCTCCTTCAAGCTTAGCTTTTCCGGTAGAATCGAAGGGCTGAACACACACAAGTTATATTGTTTTGGGGCTATGTTTTTCGGGAAATTATTGCAACCAGATTTGGTTTTGGGAAGTTCCATCCTCGACTTGACGCCCGATATTCTCCGGAAATATGATCTCAAAGGTTTAGTGCTAGATGTGGATGAAACTCTGGTGCCTATCACCCGTAGTGATGTTTCAGATGTGCTGCAACATTGGGTAGAAACGGTCAAGCCAGAAGCAACCATCTGGCTCGTCAGTAATAATATTAGTCAAACGCGCATCGGTAATATTGCAAAGTCTCTAGACTTGCCCTACATCAGTGGTGCGGGAAAACCATCCCGCCGAAAACTCCGCCGAGCCGTGGAGTCAATCAATTTACCCCTGGATCAAATTGCCATGGTCGGCGATCGCCTATTTACAGATGTTTTAGCTGGAAATCGCCTGGGAGTGTTTACAATTTTAGTCGAACCGATGATTGACCCTGATCAAGGCATCCAGATTTTTTATAAAACTCGGAGCTTTGAAGTGTGGCTATCCAAGCTGCTTGGGGCATCTCTAAAACTGGACTGAATTGCTTAAATGCCTCCAACGATTGTTGTCAAAGTTGGCACCTCCACCCTAACCCATGCCAAAACCGGCGATCTTGCCCTGTCGAACCTGGCCCAACTTGTCGAAGCCCTGACCCAGCTCAAGCGTCAGGATTATCGACTGGTTTTGGTCTCGTCAGGAGCCGTTGGCGTCGGGCGGAATCGTTTGGGACTGACGGAGCGCCCTCGCACCATTGCTCTGAAGCAGGCTGTGGCCGCTGTAGGTCAGGGCCGACTCATGCGAATTTATGATGATCTCTTCACCACCCTGAACCAGCCCAATGCCCAGGTATTGCTCACCCGGCGAGATTTGGTGCAGCGCAATGGTTATATCAATGCCTACAATACCTTTCAGCAGCTACTCCGGCTAAATGTGATTCCCATCGTGAATGAGAACGATACTGTGGCAGTGGAGGAACTCAAGTTTGGCGATAATGATACTTTGTCAGCGTTGGTCGCCAGCCTGGTAGAGGCAGACTGGCTATTCCTACTCACCGATGTTGACAAGCTCTACTCAGCCGATCCCAATAGCAATCCCAATGCTCAACCGATAGACCTGATTACCCATATGCCCCAATTGCTGGAGCTTCAGGTGGAAATGGGAAATTCTCAAAGTGGACTGGGAACTGGGGGAATGATTACTAAAATTGAAGCGGCTCGAATCGCCACCAGTTCTGGCGTCCGAGTGGTGATCACCGATGGCAAACAACCCGGTAATATTCAGAAAGTGCTGCAAGGTGAACACCTCGGAACTCACTTCCTACCCAATGTTCGTCCGGTCAATGCTCGCAAACACTGGATTGCCCACGTTCTGATTCCTTTGGGAAAACTCTACCTGGATGCGGGAGCCATTAAAGCGATCTGTCAAAAGGGAAAATCCCTGCTAGCGGCTGGAATTATTCAAATCGAAGGACAATTTCGAGTGAATGATCCGGTTCAACTCTGTGATGCAGCAGGGAGTGAAGTAGCCAGGGGACTGGTCAACTATAGCAGTACCGAATTGGAAAAAATTCAAGGGTGTCAGTCAGAGAAAATTGCTGAAATTCTAGGCTACTCTGGCGCAGAAACGGCAGTACATCGAGATAATCTGGTTGTCGCTCGTGATTGAAATTAGCTACAACCAGTCTTCTTGGTCACTGGACTTCCCTCGATAGACTTTGCCTTGAGCATGGATCTCACGGGTTCGCTGAAATAACTCAGCCTCGGTCAAGCCCCACTGTTGCAGAACCCGGTCTAAGTCTCGCTGGATATCCCGTGCTCCTGGGAAGCCCTGATAACGGATTTTCAACCGGGCCAACTCCGCCAGGTTATAGTCCGAAGGCTGACCATTGACCAGAGAACTAACGGTGGCGCGATCGCTGTGATACTGAGGATGTTGTTGATCTTGAAGCTCCATTGTAAATGCTGAGACTCAGGTTAAGGGCAAGTAGATTGAGGATAAGAATCTGGGAAAAATTTGTGAGATTAACCGGACGAGGTTCAAAACCCCCGATCAAATGAGTAGATTCCTCTAACAGGATTATTCCTATGCGATTTCCTCTCTGTGTTAGCCTACTTGGGCTTCTCTTAACCCATCTCATCTACGTCCCTAACGATACTAGCCTACAGTTCGATCCGAAGATTGATTCTGCTAATACAACCGCAAATTGCGACAATTGTCCCTATCGGGGAAGTGGGCGCTAGGAATCCTGATTGGGTGGATTAACCTGGGGGATCATTCTGCCCAAGGTTAAGTTGTCCAGATCAATCGCTTGGCGACCTCGCTGCTCCAATTGGTTAAACAGTTGGGACAATTGAAACCAAACGGCTCCTGCCAGCACAATGCTTAAAGGAGCTGCAAATCCGTATGCAATTTTTGCTGAGAAGGCAAAGACCTGGAGACAGGATGCCAGAAAAATTCCGATCCCAATGGCTGTTCCAATAAAGGGGAACACCAGTTGCAGGCTTCGCATCTGAGATAGAACTCGGCTGGAGCGATGTCGTTTCCACTCCTGGATCAGCATCTTCAGCGTTGTGATAAAGGCGGTGCAGGAGGCAATCCCAATAAACAGACCCACAGCAACTAGAAAATAAGGGGGGCTTGGAACGTCGTACACGGTGTCGTACATGTTAAGGATGATGGAATTAAAGATAATTTAACAATAGGTTGAATCAAACAAATCTTACCAGGCGGTGATGATTATAGCGATTTCCAATACGTGAGGTATGGATTTCAGGTTGGTAGCGGATCTCCTTAAATTTTCAAACCCTCGAATTTTCAAAAAAAAGTTGGGCCTCCTTTAGGGAAACCCAAACGTCTATCACCAAGAATTATCCAAAAAATCCAGAAATTAGTTACCAATCCGCTGAGCTGCCAGAGCTGCTGCACCATCAGTCGCCACTGCTGCTGCATACTCCTCTTCGCCTTCGTGGTGTTCCGCAAAGGAACCTCTGGGTTCCTTCAGGAAGAACCAGCAGAGGAAGGCAACGATTAAGCCCGCGACCCCCAACACCTCGAAGAAAATCTTATTTCCCACATCTCCAGAGGGGAGCAAGCTAAACAAGGTTAGATAAGCTACCGCACCGACATTTCCGTAGGCTCCAACATTTCCAGCCACCTGCCCGGTGATCCGGCGCTTGACCAGAGGTACCATGGCAAAGGTTGAACCCTCGCCGGCCTGTACGAAGAAGGAGCAGGCCATCGTCAGCAATACAGCCATGGGTAGCCACCAACTCCCATTCACCTGACCCATCAGGAGGTAACCAATTGCCATTCCAGCAGTTAGGATGGCCATGGTTGCCCGACGGCTTCCCATCTTGTCAGAAATCAAACCACCACCGGGACGAGACGCCAGGTTCATGAAGGCGTAGCTCGCAGCGATCATTCCAGCAGCCTGCTTTCCTAAACCAAAGGTTCCCTCAAAAAAGGCCGGTAACATGGAGACCACCGCCAGCTCAGATCCGAAGTTGACAATGTAAGTGAGTTCCAACAGGGCAACCTGGGAGAAGCTGTATCGTTCTGCGGGAGGATAACGCTTGCGACCAGCGAGTAAATCCTTGTTCACACTCCAGCAACCATAGGATTGGAACAGGTATAGACCGACCAAAGCGAGCCACACAATGTACATCCCCGATTGAGTCAGGAATCCAACCTTGCTCAAACGCCAAGCCAGGACACCCAGAATCACATTCAGAGGAATATTCATCAGCATCAGGAACCAGAAATCTTGAACAGAGGTAACCTCAATTCCGGTAGCTCGATGAGGACGCTGATAGGGCTTACCAGGGGGAGTGTCCTGAACATTAAAGAAGTAAAACGCGCCATAGATCGCTGCGATGATTCCAGTCCCGGCGATAGAGAGTCTCCAGTTCAAGCCAGTTGCACCAGATGCAAGAATTGCCGCAATAGTTGGTAGCGTGAAGGCGGAGTAAGCTGAACCAAAGTTACCCCAGCCACCGTAGATTCCTTCTGCAATACCAATTTCCTTCGGTGGGAACCACTCCGCCACCATCCGAATCCCGATCACAAATCCCGCACCCACAATACTCAGGGCAAGGCGGGCTGCTACCAGTTGATTGAAATTTTGAGCTAAAGCAAATCCGATACACGGGATGGCTGCATACATCAGCAGAATAGAATAGGTAATTCTAGGCCCGAAGCGGTCGAGCAGCATTCCAATGATGACTCGGGCAGGAACGGTCAGTGCCACATTACAGATCGCAATGGTTCGGATTTGGCCCACCTCTAGACCCATATCCTCTCTAACCGCAGTCGCCAGGGGGGCGAAGTTGAACCAAACAACGAAGGAAAGGAAAAACGCAAACCAGGTCAGGTGCAGGATTTTGTATCTGCCCCGCATTGACCACATTTCAGTTAACATGAAATTCTCCTGTGAGACGATTTGAAATAGTAAAAGTGCTTCAGGAAGCTGAGCCAGAAAGCTGAGATAGAAACTTACTCAGCAATCCAGGGGCTAACTTCCAATTGACCAGAGGGGGTCAAAACGACAACGAAATCTGCTACTGGCTTTGATGCAGATGCCGCAGTCTCATTGGTGACCTGATCCATGGGTGTTTCATTGAGAAAGTCGATTGCAGATTGGTTAATCGGCTGATACTCAGAAACAATTCCATCAGACTGAACCTTGACCAGGTAAACCAGATTATTGGTGAACGTTGGAACCTCTGTCCATGCCTGATCAACCTTTTCGTATAGGGATTCGTTCAGGGTTTGAACCTGTTCAGAGTTGGTGATCCTGGCAGCAGGCTCGGACTCTTCTATGTCAGAGGTCGCAATCGTTGACTCAGACACATCTCCAGTCGTGACGGAACCTGTTACAGAACCCGCTGACTCAGAATCACTGGCATCGGAAGTCGCTGCGGCAACGGTTGTGGCAGGAGTGCCTGCCAATTGTGAAGGTGTCTCACTTGAAGTGGACGAAGTCGATACCGTAGACTCTGCTGCTGGACTGTCTTCTGCAGAACTAGCCGTTGTAGAGCTGGTTGTCGCAGAACTGGTCGTTGTGGTTGTACTTGGGGCAGTGGATGAAGCCGCCGGCTTCTTTGCCACCTCGGTTGTTTCTGCCTGCTGCGCTTCTGCTAGAGCATGCTGAGACAGTACTCGTTGCCAGTTGACCATCATGAATGCAGTGAAGGCAACCAGACCCACTCCTGCAACCGCCTTGAGAGTCTTCGCTTCGCCAGGCGTCAGTTTGTCAATTTCCTGTTCAGGAATCTCGTGCATGATGCTTCTATTCTCCCGATAAATGTGTACGACGAACTCATCAAAACTCAAGTCAAGGTAGGATGCACGCTGTACTTTAGCCAATTCAGTCTTGAACATTGAACCGATCAAGACTACAGATCGACCACCACTTGTCCAGTTGGACAGGCGATGCAGGTGAGGATCATGCCTTCCTGTCGCTCACTGTCACTCAACGCTTCTGGCTCACCGTCATAACGCACATCCCCTTGCGCCAACTTCTGCACACAAGTGCCACAGGTACCTGAACGGCAACTGCTCTCAATCTCGATCCCGGCCTCTTCGGCCACATCCAGAATGAAATCCGACTCAGAACAACTCACTTCCTTGTCTGACTTAGCAAACAAAATAGTTGCTGTCTTTGCTGGAGCCACCTCCTCTGGAGACTGAACTTCAGGCAGATGGCCATCATCTTCAGTAACCGTCAGAGTCGTTGAACCGTTGGAGCCGTTCAACGGTTCAGCACCAAACTGTTCAATCAGGATTTCACGTAGAACTGGCTTCAGGTCTTCACAGGCGATGCCCTTGCGAACACAGGTGCCCAACTGAGCATCTCTGCCCACTTTGCCACCCATGTAGAGGTCAACACCTTCAACGGTTTTGCCATCCTTGCGAACTTTGGTTCCCATCAAACCAATCTCTGCCACCTGGGGTTGACCGCAGGAGTTCGGGCAGCCTGTCCAGTGAAATCGAACAGGATTTTCCAAGGAGAGCTCCGACTCCAATTCCTGGGCGAGGGCCAAGGCTCGGTTCTTGGTCTCCACCAGGGCAAAGTTACAAAACTGTGCGCCTGTACAGGAAACCAAGGCACGAGTCAGAGGAGCGGGATTAATACTGAACCGTTCTAACAGGGGTTCTGCCAGGAAGGTCTCTAGCCGAGAATCTGGGATGTAGGGAATGATGAGATTTTGTTCCACCGTAAGACGGATCTCGCCATTGCCGTACACCGAAGCCAACCGAGCCAGTTCAAACATGTCGTTGGCATATAGTCGTCCGACAGGAACCAACAGCCCCACGTAATTCATCCCTGGCTGCTGCTGCTTGTGAACACCAATATGATCACGTTTCTCCCAGAGAATCTCATCCTTTTCCGCTTCTGGCTCAAGGCTCTGCCCTAATTGCTGTTCAACTTTCTCACGGAATGTTTCCAAGCCCCATTCGTCAATCAGCCACATCATGCGAGACTTTTGGCGATTGGCACGGGAACCATTGTCCCGATAGACTTCTAGAATGGATCGAGAGAGAGCAACTACTTGATCCGGCTTGACCCAGGCATTCAAGGGAATCGCTGCTTCACATCGTCGGGCTGAAAAGAAACCGCCCACCAGCACATTGAACCCGAAGGTTTCTTGCTTAAAAGCTGGAATAAAAGCAATATCATTAATCTCAGCGTGGATCGAATTGTCCCGACAGCCGCCAATCGCAATATTGAACTTACGCGGCAGGTTAGTAAATTCAGGATTGCCTTCACTGTTGCCAGTGATCATGTCCTGAACCTGCTTCACCAACTCACGGGTGTCGTACAACTCGTCCGCATCAATCCCTGCAACGGGTGATCCGGTGATGTTTCGGACATTATCCATCCCCGACTGAACACTGGTCAGTCCCACCTCATGCATCCGGCGAAAAATATCTGGGATATCTTCAATCCGAATCCCGCGAAGTTGCAAGTTATGTCGGGTGGTAATGTCAGCACTGCCATCATCACCGTAGCGTTGGACAATCTCAGCCAGAACCAACATTTGCTCTGCGGTGATCACACCATTCGGCATTCGCAACCGCAGCATAAACTTGCCCGGTGTTACTGGACGAAAGAAGACCCCCAGCCACTTCAGACGATGATTCCGATCTGTTTCGTCAATTGCTTCCCAGCCAATCCGAGCAAATTCCTCGATCTCCGCTTTAACTGCGAGACCATCCTTCTCAGCTTTGAACTTCTCGAACTTATTGAGCTTTACCTTTGGCTCTGCTGTACTAGTCATCGAGCGTTCCTCGTAACGTCCAGGAGCCTGACGGAGCGCCAGAACTCTTAGAATTTGTTAGGAACAGATTAGAGGCTGATTCAGGTTGAAATCGTAGCAAAATTTACAATATCGTAAGGAATATTGAATTTTTGCATCGTGTTTCTGCGTTTTTGACATGGATTGGGGGCAGGGACTACACTGAACCCTATTTCATCGTAGATTTTGTATGCTAGATTCCATTTTGAATTCTGTTCTGAAAAACGAGTCAAAGTGATGGAGATTATTATCAACTAATTGATACAGAACTGACTCATGTTTTTCACATTTCTGACAGGCTCTTCTTGATGAGAATAGGAGGCTCATGTACTTCAAGCGAAAGCTTAACTGGACGCTATATCCTATTGTTTCAAACCTCTTATTCTGGATTTACCTCTCAAAATAAATCGATTTTGGCATCAAAACTTAAATTGAATGCGTTCCCTGCTGGATATCCCGCTCGAAAAAGCTTGGCAAAACAAAATCAACTAGCAGATGAGGATTAGAAATGATAGACTAAATTAAAGTCCAGCAGTTTTCTACGACCGGCTGCATCAGCTTATGCTAGGGGAGGGTATCGTTACCACTCAGTAGCATTTAACAAGGCATTTTAGTTGGGCATTGTTTTAAACAGGGTGTCCCGGCGATCACATTTGGGTGGAGAGTTACTAGATGGAATCTGTCAAAATACTAAATGTTGCGATTGATAAGCTCGCGACGATAGACCTTTTAGAAAAATTGAAGCACGGCGGAGTCGTCTTTACGCCAAACGTGGATCATATGGTTCGGCTTCAGAGGGATGCGGAGTTCTTCGAAGTCTACAGCCAAGCGGATTATATCGTCTGCGATAGTAAAGTTTTAATCTACGCCTCCCACTTCCTTGGAGATTCAATCGAGGAGAAAATCTCTGGATCTGATTTGTTTCCTGCATTTTACCAGTATTACAAAGACGATGAAGAGATGCGGATCTTCCTTTTGGGGGCAGCAGAGGGAGTTGCGGAACGAGCTGCACAGAATATCAACGCGAAAGTTGGCCGCGAGATGGTCGTTGCAACCTATTCTCCACCCTATGGTTTTGAGAAGGACGAATCTGAGTGTCAGAAGATCATCCAACTGATCAACAGCTCAAATGCAACCGTTTTGGCTGTTGGTTTGGGAGCACCGAAGCAGGAGAAGTGGGTCAGCAAGTATCGAAGTCAACTCACTGGGGTTAATGTCGTCCTGGCCATTGGTGCAACCATTGACTTTGAGGCGGGGAATGTTCAGCGATCGCCTCAGTGGATGAGCAATATTGGTCTAGAGTGGCTGTATCGATTGCTTAAAGAACCAAAGCGGTTATGGAGACGGTATCTAGTTGATTCTCTTCCCTTCTTTGGTCTGCTGCTTAGCCAGAAATTTCGTCGATATACCTACAAGGCTCGGATTGGCCATATGCTTCAGTTGGCCGGACTTCTCTCACGAGATCAAGTTGAAGTTGTTCTACAGACGAAGCAAGAAAATCCAGATTTGTTGTTTGGGGAAATTGTGGCAAAGCAAGGCTGGCTCAAACCAGAGACGATTGAGTTCTTTGCTGATATTCTACCTCGGGTTTTGGACAGCCAGAATCGTCAACCGATTGGGGAGTACTTGAAGCAAGCTGGAATTCTGGACGAGTCCCAGATCAACCAGATTCTTCAGGAGCAGCAAGAATTGAATCTGCGGTTTGGTGAAATCGCTGTTTCAAAGGGTTGGGTCAAGCCCAAGACCGTTAAGTTTATGCTCTCTGCCATGGGAGATCAAAAGCAATCAAATGAAAGAAAAGTGATCCCTGTCCTATGGCTGAATCAAGCAACTAGTTAAAATAAATTGAAACTTCGCTACCATGTCTCAAGTCTGCTAGTAAAGCTTAATGCCTCGTCCACAAAGCTAGCGCAGCACAGCCAAAAAGCCGTCAGTCTAAGCGCTGGTGGCTCTTGTTTTGCGCTGGGATTTCAAGTAATCAAAGACGCTCTTGTCACCGATATCGGACGGAATTTCCTGGAAACCCTTGCGCAGGGCAAAGATCACAAATTGAACTGCCCAGAAAAACAGCAAGAACTTCTGATTCATCGCTGACCAAATTCCTGCGATAGTCCCCAGCAACAATAGGGGAACTAAGGGAGTTAAAAGCTTTGTTTCCAGGCGATTGAAGCAAAAAGCTTCTTTAAAATAAATTCCTGTCAATGCAGCAAACACAAAACCTACCCCCCACAGGTAGCCTGGATGATGATAAATCGAGAGGGCGAGGGGTTCCGGTGATTGGATAGCAATTGCCAAAGAAGCAATTCCACCAACTAGCCAGAAAAACTGTAACATCCGATGCAAAGCTGCAAGATAGATATGAATAGTAAACAAACTAATCCCCAAGGCCAGCCAGAATGCTAGATAGATCCAGGTGAGAATGCCCAGAATTCCAAGGTTATCAGGTTGCCACAAAACCAGGCCAGTCCCCCCCGCAAAACAAATAGCTGCTATCATGAGGCTAGTCCGATAGATGAGAACACCTGTTCGATCTGCATCATCGATGACATATTCACCGAATTGTCCTTGATAGATAGGAGCAGATGGGTCGAGATAGGTTGAGTTCGATTTTTCAGATGACATTTTGGTTTTTAGAGAGCTATAGATAAAAACCTAGCAAGAGTGGCCGGACTCAAGATAAGGAACTTGATATATTTTAGCTAACGTGGAATGTCTGGATCATACCAAAAGAATCCAAAACGGAAGACAAAGCCTGCACCCGAAGAATTGAAACCGCTGCAGATTGATGAAACAATTGTCGTTGGCCAGAGTAGCCGTGTCGTGGATCCTTCGGCACAGGATTTATTCCAGTCCATGACAGAAATGATTGAGCGGTTGGCGATGCTAGAGCAGCTCGAATCTGATTTCTCTGATTCAGATGGACTGATTCTACGGCAGGTGCTTGAAGAAGATCCCAATAGCCTAAATGCGTTTCAAGTTGTTTTTTCTCGTGGTGAGGATGGCAGACCCTTTGATGTGGATCAGTTCGAAGAGAGAGTGGCGGCTGTTCTGAAAACGGACAACCTGATGCTAGATCGAAATAAGCTTAAGAAGTACCTTGCTTATCTGAAGCAGGCGATTCAATCGCCCTGCTACCTCACGGGGGGTGATGTCTTTGAATGGGAAGAGGAGCACTTTCAAACCAACCATCACTCTACAGCAAAATACGAACAGCTCAAGCAGGATCATGCTTCTCACACGGATGTTTTCCTACTGAAAAAGTTCGCCTCTCAATTCAGTCTAGATGATGGACTTTATGTCGAGGTAGAGCGCACCAGCGATCACAAATCCTTCACACTACCGTTAATTGACTTGGTCGCTGCTGATCCTGATTCTGAAAATTATCCACTGATTGACGATTACTGTGTCTGGTTTGTAAATTATCAAGACTAATGCGTCCAGATTCATCAACTATGATTGCGGGATCCTCGACTGCAACACCGTCCGGCTTGGAGATCGAATTCTACTTGGCCCCAAGGTACAGATTTACACTGCAACCCACTTACTCGATCCGGCTGAACGAAAAGACGGATGGGTGTTTGCCTTGCCTGTTGAAATCGGTAGTGACGTTGATGGGCGGCAGTGCGATTATCTGTCCTGGAGTTACCGCCGGCGATGGCTCCACTATCGGAGCTGGCAGTATTGTGACGCGAGACGTACCGTCAAAGGTCTTTGCTGCTGGAACCCATGTCGAGTTATTCGCAATCTAGATAAGCAAGCTCGGTAGTTCTATCTCGCGCCAGTCATTGTGAAAACTGAAACGCGACGGAATTTTCTCCAGATGGTAGTCTCTACGCTCGAACGGTTGTATGAGTTCCTAGCGCCTCAACTAAGCTGCGAACCGCTGCAATCATGGCAACTTGACTATTCAAGCGATTCACGGCAGAACCGACACCAACCCCAGAAGCTCCGGCAGCGATCGCCATTGGCAGAGTCACACTGGAAAGACCAGAAGCACAAAGCACAGGAACAGATACCGCTTTGGAAATCTCGTGGGCAGCAGCCAAAGTTGGAGCGGCTTTTTCAATGAGTCCCAATGTACCAGGGCTGGAAGGTTTAGCACTTGTACCGCCCTCAGTCTCGATAATATCGGCTCCGGCCTCTACCAGTTCAGTCGCCAGTTGTACCTGCTGATCCAGGGTCAGGATATGGGGAACGGTTACGGAAAGTGTAACTTCTGGTAATTGGCTGCGGGTCAACTGGGTGAGTTCTAATACTTCTGCTGCTTCAAACCGTCGTCCCTGACCATAGAAAACATCAAAGTTACCAATTTCAATCAGATCCGCACCCGCAGCAATACAGGGGGCAAACTTCTCCGGCTCGACAGCAGAAACACAAATGGGTAAATGGGTAAGATCACGAACCATCCGTACCAGATCAGAATCGGCAGCAATATCTACAAAAGTCGCTCCGCCTTGGGTTGCAGCGTTCACAATGGCAGCAACGCGCTGAGCATCAAAGTTGTTTAAGCCACTGATCACTTTCAGGGCTTGGCGCTGGTCAAATGCTTGTTGTAAGGTCAAGTTCATCATTAAGTTATCCCTACTTCACGAGTCAGTAACGTTCGGCCCCTATTGTGACATAGTTTTGGGGCACAAATGCGAGTTTAAACAACGTAGGGGCGGAGGCACCCCGCCCCTACGTAGAAACGTAAGGCTGTCGAAACTTGTAAATATCCCGAATCACTCTGACCCAACTTTCAGTCAAAGATGCCAAAAGTTGATCGCCTTTTTCCTGGGTTGCCACTGTCGCATCGCCTAGGACTCCACTTTTGGTTAAATCCTGCATCACCCAGGCAAAGGGGAGTTGGCCCTCCATCGTCAGTAAACTGTCCTGCGGTAAATTGGCGGGGTATTCCCGAACTACTTTCTCCCGCCGTACCTGGTCTGGCAAAATTGACAACATTACGCTCGTCTCCGCATCACCCGCATGAATCCCATACTCCAACTCTTCAGGGGTCAAGAGTTCCTGAGCAATATTGGGAACGCTCCAGACGAAGAGGGGGAATACTGAAAAATCCGCATACTGATGATGCAGATCCCGCGCCACTAGCTCTAAAATCTGGGGTTGGCCACCGTGAGCATTGAGCAAAACAAATTTCCGAAATCCGGCCTGATAAAGACTCTCTCCCGTTTCCATCAACACCCGATACAATGTTTCCGTACTGAGAGTAATTGTGCCTGGAAAGTGCCAATGTTCATTGGACTTGCCGTAAAAGATGGTGGAAAGAGCGTAGGCGGGAATTTCAGACTCCAACTTTTCCAGAGCCTTGCCTGCAATGGCCGTGGCGATCGCCGCATCGACAATTAACGGTAAATGGGGGCCATGCTGTTCAATGGAGCCAATCGGTTGCAGGATCACAACATTTTCCTTGTCAGGCATTGCCTGGATCTCTGTCCAGGTCAGATAGGGAAAAAATCGTTCCGGCGGAATGAAACTATGCATTACTCATGAAGCTGTCAATTTCCTGCCAGACTTTCGGCAAAACATTGCCCAGGCTGTGATCAGCATCTAGCTCAATTAACCGAACATTAGGACGGTTGGCAGCAAAATCACGGCTGGCTCTGATAGGAATTACCTCATCCTGAATGCCATGAAGAATAAGCGTAGGGACAGAAAATCGGAGCTGAGTATCGTCGTATCGCGCCAAATCCATTACGAACTCATAGCCCAAGGGCAACTCCTGCTGCTGGATATGGTGATAAACGGCCAACGAACCATCGGCCTGCCACTGCTGCAACTTTTCCTGACCCAACTGAGGTAACCAATGCTCCAAAAATCCAAAGGCAGGAGCTAGCAAGATCATCCGATCAACGGGAAACCCGCGAGTGGCTAACCAGGCCGCAGTCAGTCCGCCAAAGCTAGAGCCAATCAAAATCTGCTGTTCAGGTCGCTCGAATCCCCAAGCGGTTGAGCCGAAGCCCCTAAGCCTGAACGTATCAGAGCCAAATTCTGCTTCAACTTGCTGCAATTGCCGAGTCAAACTTAGATGGAAAAAATCATCCTGGTTCAGATCAGGAATCCGCATTGTTGTGCCCCGCTCCGCCCATCGCTCCTGTAAGTACTGCGCCTTTGCCGACTGGGGGCCGGAAGCAAATCCATGTAGATAAATTAACTGAGTGGCAGGTGAAATCATTTTAGCTCTCGGCCCTTCTACAATGGAGGGGAACTCATTGTGCGCCTCTCAAGTGAACAGGCATGGTTGGGATTGTTTTCGGATTTAACTTGAGTCTCTCACTGGTGTGCTTCTACCTGGCATGGAGAATCTGGCGACTGCAGCGCAGATTAAACCGGATTGAAAGAATTATCAATCGCCTGGAACGCAGAATGAATAATGTTCTGAGCGTTGCTCCTCAATTCATTGCCAAAGGGGGAAAGGGAAGCTACCAGTTGCGTCAGCGGTATCAACGTCTAGAGCGTCAAATCGAACAAATGCGAAAGGTAATTGCAGTTATTACACTGATCAGCACATTCTCGCCATTGCAACGAAAAAAGCGCTGAGTTGCAAGTGAGCTGACCCACCTCTGGGCGGGAGCCTGAACATCCCACCCCATCATCACATTACATAAGTCTCAAAACACTCCTACGCAAATCCAGCAGGATGCTAGAAACCATTTCGGGCCCAAACGACCATAGAGATGGAGAAAGTGAAGACTACCAAAGTACCAATCCAACCAAGTGACAAGATATCCATAACTGCGCTTCTAAAAAAGTCTTAACAAAACGTCAATCCCCATTCTATATGGAAATTGAGCTGATTGAGAGGCTCTATTTCAAGGGCCACCAATCCACTTTGTCCCGCGTTGCGCCATACACCGATTTCAACCCTTCAGGATTAGTCACCCTGATCCAGTCTCCGTGGGAGTCGGAGGCAGGATTTACCTGCAACAGGCCAACCTTGATCATGCCCTTCAGCACCTGCTCTACCGTCCGATGATTGAGCTGGCAAGCACGGGCGATTAAATCAGTTGGTAGGTCAAATAGGTAAATATCGTCGGATTGAGGTTGATTCCCCAAGGTGCGCTCCTGATAGATTAAGGCTCGGAGCAGGGAAGCAACGGCCTGCGGGGGATAGGTACTGCAATTGAGCAAGTGGTATTGAAACTTTTCCCGTAGTTCAAACAGCAGATCGTAACGTTGCTGAAAATCCTCATCACGGTTGTAAAGCTCCTGTACCAAAGCAATCGGTAACTTGATCACATCGGTTGTCTTGTGAGCCTCTACCAAACTTGGAAAAGCAAGAGAGACCCTACCATATCCAATTGGCAGGTTGTGCATACCAAAACAACCACCTGGATAGGCAATGGCAATCACTCGATCCAGGGGAGTGCTCCGCATCACAACTGGCCCTCCGTCCGCAACGAGATAAAGGTACTCCAGGGGTTCATCCTGGCGGAATGCAGTATAAATCGGACGATTCGAGTAAAACTTCTCAATGCTCAGCGATTCAGCATCCTGAACCTGAGACAAAAAGTTTGCTAATCCGGCTTCATTAAGTTCCCGGAACAAAAAATTTCCCTGGAGTAAGGGCTTAACCTGATCGAGATTTTCAGAGGGATCGGCAAGCTTTGTCATACTGACCTGTTGCTAAAGGGGCAGGGCTAATGGCCGAATGTTCCTTTACATTTTGCCACGAGGTTGATTTGTGCTTTACAGAAACTTTAAGTAGATCTTACACGAATTTTAAATGTTTTGAGATACATTTGGATAAATAAGGTTTTTCCCTCTCGTATAAGGAGACTGTATGCAGCTTCAGTCAGCTTCTCGCCCGCGATTGCCGTCGCGAGTCAAAGTTCAGTGGTTTTTGTCCGCATTGTTCGGATTTCTCGTCAGTTCGGCGATCGCCCTGATCCAGTCCATTCCGGCTGATGCGCCTCTGGCCAGTCTATCCTGGCAAGGTTGGCTCACCATCGGAGTTGTATTGCTGGCTCTGGCATTGAACGTTTTGACAGCTTTGCCAGCAGAGATTGTCTTCTTGGGAGGTCTAGCCGTTTTGTTTGCCACCGGAATTCTAGATGAGCAATCCGCCCTGGCTGGATTTAGTAATGCGGGGATGATTACCGTCGCGGTACTCTACGTTGTCGTGGCGGGACTACAACAAACGGGTGGCTTGAACTGGATTTCTCAAAAGGTTTTAGGACTGCCGCGTACACAGGACATGGCTCTCCTGAGACTGATGTCTTCGGTGATGGGTTTGAGCGGTTTTCTGAATAATACCCCGGTGGTGGCGATGTTTATTCCGGTGGTGAGTGATTGGTGTCGCAAGCTCCGGATTAGCCCATCCAAATTGATGATTCCCCTGAGTTACGCTTCAATTTTTGGGGGATTATGCACGCTGATCGGCACAAGCACCAATCTGGTTGTTAATGGTCTCCTGATTGCTGAAACCGACCATCCGGGTTTGAAACTATTGGACATTACGGCGGTGGGATTGCCCTGCGCCGTAGTGGGTGTTGTATTTTTATTGATTAGTTATCGGTGGCTCCTGCCAGAACGTAAGCCTGCAATTAGTGAAACTGACGATCCCCGGCAATACACCTTGGAAATGGTGGTCTTTCCGAAGAGTCCACTGACTGGTCAAACGATTGAACAGGCTGGACTGCGTCATCTGCCAGGGTTGTACGTGATGGAAATTATCCGTCAAGGTCGAGTTTTGCCTGCGGTCACGCCCCAGGAAGTTCTGCAAGCCGAAGATCAATTGGTATTTGTGGGAGCGGTAGATTCCATTGTGGATGTACAGCGATTGCGGGGATTGCAGCCTGCAACGGATCAAGTCTTCAAACTCGATGAACCCCGTTCGGAACGGTGCTTGTTAGAAGCTGTTGTTTCCAACACTTGCCCCCTGGTGAGTCAAACAATTCGGGAGGGACAGTTCCGAACTCGATACAATGCCGTTGTTCTAGCCGTTGCTCGCAATGGTGAACGACTCGGCGGAAGAATTGGGGATATTCGTCTGAAGGCAGGGGATACATTATTGTTAGAGGCCCATCCTGCTTTCATGCAGCAGAAACGCAATTCGCGGGACTTCTATCTGGTGAATAGCATCCCTGACTCCACCCCACTGAACCATGACAAAGCGCCCATTGCCATGGTGATCCTGATCCTAATGGTGGTGTTAGCTGCCTTTGGTTGGATGAGTATGCTGAAGGCTGCCGTGATTGCTGGAATTGCAATTGTGGCGACGGGCTGTTGCAGCGTGAATCGGGCATTGCAAAGTATTGAATGGTCAGTCTTGTTAGTGATTGCTGCAGCCTTTGGTTTGGGTCAAGCAATGGAGTCAACTGGGGCAGCCGGAGCGATTGCTTCGACCTTGATTGGTTTAACAGGTGATAATCCCTGGATTGCGCTAGCTGTGATCTACGGAATCACCACGCTATTTACAGAATTGATCACAAACAATGCAGCCGCAGCCCTGGTTTTCCCCATCGCATTGACAGTCTCCCAAAATCTTGGCGTAAATTTCATGCCCTTCGTGATCGCTATTATGATTGGGGCATCTGCGAGCTTTGCCACACCCATCGGTTATCAGACGAATCTAATGGTCTATGGCCCTGGGGGTTATAGATTCTCCGACTTCTTCCGAATTGGTTTACCGATTAACTTACTGTATTGGGCGATCACGGTGACTGTTGCCCCACTGGTCTATCCATTTTGAGAACGTGCGCTTCAGACAGAGGTTGGGGGAGTGGTGCGCCCCAGCCTCTTGCACTTCAACAGCATTGAAATCCTGTATTTATAGATGCCTTCTTCTATTTACATCGATATCTCAGGAATTGTTCATCGGGATCATCAACATCTATAAACGTCAAAACTGTTTTGTCGTCGGATAGTTTGAAGTGCATCAACCCCAACCATTCAGAGCCTTCTCCCCGCATATCCATGATTAAGGCCAGCTCATTTCCTTCCTTGGTTACGACTGCTATTGCTGTGCCACTGCTCTCCCAAAAAGCGATGCGCTTCTCGCTAATTTCAATCGTCGGGACGTCATTTGTAGCGTTACAAGCTCTGAGGTCAGTTACCCAAGTTCCGTGGAAGTCTACTGGAATCTCATCATGCTTTGAAACTGCTAACGCCATGTTTTGAACAGCCAGTAGACTAGCCGTCACGAGTGCCGTAGTTAAAATCTTACGATGATTACGATGATGTCTCATTGTCGAAAAATAGCTGTGAGTGATAATGTGAGAGTTTCTTGAGGAATCAATACTTTCAGAAAGAGGGCCCTGAAGCGTCTGAAGTATACCAGACAATTCGATGATATTCGGCACGTTTCCGGAGGTTTTTGCCGGTTTTCCAGTTCGTTTTTCTTGCATCATTCTTCCTCTAACGGTGCGTTATGGTGAGGAAATCAATCGTTTTGACGTTGGCTAACGGGCGATAACACCCCCTTACAGAGACTCACCCTTTCGATAAGGCAGAATTAGTTTCATGGAATCTGGCGTTATTTCGAGACAAATTGACCTGAATCCTGAAGATTGGCTATGGGCAACCTGGCGGCCCAGAACGCCCTGGCAACGTTCTGAACCCGAACCGTTTGATCTGGATAGGGCACTACAGCAGGCCAAAGATCTAGACGAATCGAGAGAGCCCCAAACGTTCTACACCAGAATTGTCTCGAAACCCTTGACCCACGAAGCAGCGCACTTTTGGTTCTTCGTCATTTGCAACTATCCCTTTCGCCTCTCCTATGAAGAATTTGTTAAGATTCTGCGGCAAAAAGATTTCACAGAACCCGTTTCACTGGATGAAGCAAGAGATGCAATTCTTAACTCTTCCTACAAAACTTATCTGATCGAAGTTTTAAACCCATTGATTATCCTGTTGCCGTTGGAATCTCTTGTGGAACTGTTACTGGAGGTTAAGGGGCATGCCAGTCAGTGGTTTCGAGAGGTAGTTTTCCCCTATTTGACCAATGCCGAGGTAGAAGGGTTGCATCAAGTTCTGCGGCCCCGCTTGAATCCTGGCCACTGGCCCCAATTCGTTCAATACAACTTTTCCGGAACGCCCTATTATCTGGCGGCCATCCTCGGAATGCACACTGAGATCCAGGAGCTAGTAGAAAGCTGGCCCGATAATTTGTATGCAGATAAGTCGTCCTGGCATTTTCGCTATTATTCCCAGGTGCATGAGGTAACTTTTGGGCTGGGCAGTGCGGATTTAGTGGAGTTCCACATGCGGCGTTTGCAGTTGACCCTGTATTTCCCGTTGTACGTTCGGGCTTGGTTGGCCCATACTGAATATTCGGCGCTGGATTGGGTCTCCTACAGTATTCAAAAATTGAAAGATCAGACCAAAAGAGATGGTCTGGTTGAGGTTTTAACTCTGGTAAAAGCTCCGGAGGCAGCTTCACCTCTGTTAGAATCAACCCTGAATCAAGCCTGTCCCGCCGCTCTGAACTGGCTAGAAAACCATCTTCAGCTTGCAATTCCAGGGCTATTACCCATTACAACCCAAACCAGCAAACTGGGTGAAGCCGCAGTTCAGTTTCTCCAACGCATGCATCGACGGGGGCATGGGGACTTGATTCAAAGTTATTTGAATTCCCAGGGTTTGGGTTTGAGCGATTCAGCCACGGATCAACCGGTGCTCCAAAAAATTCAAGCCAAACTTCAATTGCAACTCTATCCGGTTCTGGACTCGGTAACTATGCCAGAGGATTTGAAAACTGCCCTAGCCCAAGTCAGAACTCGCAGCAAAATTACTTGGGTGAGTGCGGCGGATCTACCGATCATTCCAGTTAACGGCTATCAACTTAATGGCTATCAACTCAGTAACGAGCAGGTCAATCGATTGGTGCTGGCGATTAGACAGGGGAATGCTAACCATCCCTTTGTGGTCGCACTGAAAAAATATTGTCAGCCTCAAATTCTGGATCAGTTTGCCTGGGAGTTATTTCAGCGTTGGTTACAGGTGGGTGCACCTTCTAAGGACAAGTGGGCTTTGATGGCTATTGGTTATCTGGGAACCGATGCTTCTGTGCTGAAATTAGCACCGCTGATCAAGAACTGGCCAGGGGAAGGTCAACATAAACGGGCGGTTTCAGGCTTGGAATGTCTAGAACAAATTGGTACAGACACCGCCTTGATGCAGATTCATCAAATTTCACGCAAGGTCAAGTACAAAGGATTGAGAACAAAAGCCCAGGACTGTATTCAATCCATTGCTGAGAAACGAGAGTTAACCCTAGAACAACTGGAAGACCGAATTGTAGCGGACTGTGGCCTGGATGCCCAGGGTTCTAGAATCTTTGACTATGGCTCCCAAAAATTCCACCTCGTGATTGATGAAAACTTGAAACCCAAAATTCGCGATCAAAGTGGGAAAATGCGAGCCAATTTGCCTAAACCCAAAGCGGACGATTCTCCCGAACAGGCCCAACAGGAGATGGAAGCCTGGAAGTTATTTAAAAAACAATGGTCAGAGACGATCAAAACCCAGAGTCGGCGGCTGGAGAATGCCATGATTAATACCCGCATCTGGTCGCAATCGGAGTTCAAAACCTATCTGGTAGATCATCCGGTGCTGCACTATTTAGTAAGGTCACTAGTTTGGGCGGGCTACGATACAGACGAAACGTTACGGGCCACCTTTCGATTAACTGAAGACCGAACCTACGCCGATGTGGTAGACGAGGACTTTGATTTAGACAAAATTTCTAAGGTTGGTGTATTACATCCAGCTCAAGTTTCAACGGATTTGAGACATCAATGGGGGGAAGTGTTAAGTGATTACGAAATCATTCCGCCGTTTCGACAATTAAGCCGTACGATTTTCAGCTTGACTCCAGAAGAACTGCAAGCAAAGGAAATTACCCGCTTCCAAAGCCAGCACGTTCCCCTGAATATCATGGGTGGCATTCTGGACAGTACCGGCTGGCAACGCAGTGAAACCTACTACAAACCTTTCCCCCGAATTCATCTCTCTGCTGTACTGTTGGGTTCCATGGGCAATATTGTCTATCGGTATGACGACCTGGAAGTGATTACAAGTTGCTTCTTTGTTCCTGGACTTGAACCCAAGGGAAAACAGGATATTGGGGCTGCTGTTCCCTTAGCAAATATTGATCCGGTTGTTCTCAGTGAGGTGTTGAGAACCTTGGGAGCGATCGCCTCAAAAGCAGAATAGGAGTAAAGTAAGGAGCCTTCCTTGGAAAGTGGTCAAATTGCAGATGATTGAGAAGTTTCTATAACAATTGCTGAATCATGGATTCTGCTTGAGAAGCATAGCCTCCACCAAATAAATTGTAGTGATTCAGAATATGGTAGAGGTTATAGAGAATCTTGCGACGCTTGTATCCGGGTTCCAGCGGCCAGGTAGCATTATACGCTTCGTAGAACGCAGAGGAAAATCCGCCGAATACTTCCGTCATGGCAATGTCCACTTCGCGATCGCCAAAATAGGTAGCGGGATCAAAAATGGTGGGTTCTCCGTCGGCAGTGACCGCCGCATTGCCGCCCCAGAGATCTCCATGGACTAGGGACGGTTGCGGATCGTGACCCGCTAGAAGCTCAGGAATTTTGTCCAGCAATGCTGCCCCTTGAGAAAAGGATGCGCCTCGTTGTCGAGCGAGTTTTAGTTGATAGCCGATGCGGTTGTCTCGCCAGAATTCAGCCCAGTCAGATTTCCAGTCGTTGATCTGAGGTGTAGAACCAATGGTATTTTCCATATCCCAGCCAAATTGTTGCTGTTCGGAAGCATTCGGCCTCACCCATTGGTGCATTCGAGCCAGTTGGTGACCCATCTCAGCCATTGCTTGACCATGACCCCGACCATTCATATCCAGCCATTCCAGAACAATATAGGCGCGGCTGCCGACTGTGCCATGACAAATTGGTTTGGGTACACGAATCGTCTGGGTTTGCCACATTTGCTCAACACCCAAAGCCTCAGCCTCAAACATGGAAGCTTGGGAGGCTTGATTGAGTTTAATGAAGTAGGCTGCTGTTCCGTCTATGATTCGGTAGGCCTGATTGATACATCCTCCACCAACGGATTGCTGTCTCTGAATTTGAAAGGGTTTTCCAGTAGCTTGAGAAATGTGTTCGGCGATCTGATCCCACATGGTTTTTTGATATTGATAAAGCCCTGGTCATCCTCCCAACGGTCAAACTGTCCCAAGAGGATGCATCGAGAGACTTACCACCAGAGACAGAACAATTTTCGGAAGGTTAGAATAGTTTCCTCTAGAATTATAGCCCTGTCCATCCGCGTAATCAGGGACGAGTAAAGCTACTCAGTTAAACATCATCGCAAACAGCAAATAAGAGTTGATATGGGAAGTGGTACGTTTCCTTCCAATCGGACTGTTAGGATAGAGAGATGTACTTTTATAAATCTTGATTCCCCCGACTGAATGTCTAAGCCGACAATTGCCATTTCACACCTGGGCTGCGAAAAAAACCGAATTGACACTGAACACATGCTGGGACTGCTGGTTCAGGCGGGCTATGGCGTGGATTCTGACGAAGCGCTGGCGGATTATGTCATTGTTAATACCTGTAGCTTTATTGAAGCCGCCAGAGAGGAATCGGTACAGGCACTGGTTGATCTGGCGGAAGCTGACAAGAAAATTATTGTTACAGGCTGTATGGCCCAACACTTTCAGTCGGAGCTGTTGGACGAATTGCCGGAAGCCGTTGCTGTTGTTGGGACAGGCGATTACCACAAAATTGTTAATGTCGTAAATCGGGTGGAACAGGGCGATCGCGTGCTGGAAGTGTCTCCCGAACCGACCTACATTGCAGATGAAACCACCCCCCGTTATCGCACGACATCAGAGGGTGTGGCCTACGTTCGAGTCGCTGAAGGGTGTAACTATCGCTGTGCCTTCTGTATTATTCCCCATCTACGGGGCAATCAACGCTCTCGTCCAATCGAGTCCATAGTCGCTGAAGTTCAGCAACTGGCGGATCAGGGGGTTCAGGAAGTGATTTTGATTTCCCAGATTACGACAAACTATGGCGTAGATCTCTATGGTGAGCCAAAGCTGGCGGCATTATTGCAAGCCCTGGGAAAGGTGGATATTCCCTGGATTCGGATGCACTATGCCTATCCGACCGGATTGACAGAACCCGTGATTGCGGCAATTCAAGAAACCCCCAACGTTCTGCCCTATTTGGATCTACCGTTACAACATTCCCATCCCGAAATTTTGCGAGCCATGAATCGTCCCTGGCAGTGTCGGGTGAATGATGAGATTATTGATCACTTGAAATCGGCCCTCCCCGATGCGGTTCTGCGGACAACATTAATTGTGGGATTTCCCGGCGAAACCAATGCCCATTTTGAGCATTTGCTGAACTTTATTAAACAGCATCAATTCGACCACGTTGGTGTTTTTACCTTTTCCCCAGAGGCAGGAACCGCCGCCTACGATTTACCGAACCCTATCCCAGAAGCGGTGAAACAGGCGAGGCGAGATGCCTTAATGCAAGTGCAGCAGCCGATTTCCTTGCGGCAGAATCAACAATCCATCGGTCAAGTGGTTGACGTTTTGATTGAACAAGAAAACCCACAAACTGGAGAATTTGTGGGTCGTTCGGCTCGGTTTGCACCGGAAGTGGATGGTTTGGTTTATGTCAAGGGAACAGCTCGTCTAGCATCCATAGTTCCAGTGAAAATTACCGATGCGGATATCTATGATTTGTATGGTGAGACAGCGAACAATTGAACAGCGAACAATTGAACAGTGAACAATTCATGTCTGCGATTCAAGGTTCTTCAACATCCGTTCAACCCCTCAATTTCCAGGAACCTCGAATCGAGCTGATTCAATCTGTTGAACCACTAAAGTGATATTCGTGATTCCCAACACTTCAACAACATCACCCTCACGAAATAGTTGACGATCCAGGGTTTTTGCCTTCCAGGTTGTGCCTCGGAAAGCAACCCGACCCTGCCAGTACGGAAGCTGCTTGGACAGCTCGGCCTCAAGCACCGTTGCTGCACCACTGTACCGTTTCTCATACCCCGGTTGCGCTGATTTCATCGCATCATTCGATGAAGAGCGCAGCAGAAGACCCAAGAAATAGGGGAAAGAGCGAAGCAGAATACTCGAGAAATTAATCATAATAGCTACCTCCTGCTTGAATGGTTTCAAGAATACCAAAGCCATCAAGTATTCGTACAGGCTACATAAGTGCGCTTAACAGGAATCTACTTAAATACCCGTAATCGCATCTATCCGCATTGAAGTCCCCCTTATTACAATGAAGGTGGTTTTCTTGCCAGAGGCGAGATTTGATCAGATTTTTTTGGGAATGCTATCTACACGTCCGCCTTCAATTGACAACTGCACAACAATGAATAACTTAATTGAGATTCAATGAGCCGACGAAGACGCAGAGGATTTACAGCAAGCCCATCAGGTTTGAGAAAGCTTGAAACGCAGATAGCAAAGCGAGGGTTTACCCAGGAGGATCTGGCTGAAGCCGCCGAAGTTAGTACCGAACAAGTTAGGAAGCTCCTGAACCCAAGCTGGGGCCGAAGGATTGAGAAGGATGCAATTCGCAAGATTGCCCACGTTCTCGATTTGCAACCTGCTGAAATTGTAGCAGCGGATGAATGGTTACCCCCAGTCGAATCCGAGAATCAAGCTTTGCCGATGCCCCAAAGCCCAAGAGAACGCCGAGAACAACTTCATCTACTTGCTAATCAAAACCTGCCAACTCAGACCAATGATTTTGTGGGACGGGAAAAAGAACTCTGTAATTTGATGAGCTATTTGTCCAGGGATCATGCTGCTTCGATTATTACGGTAGATGGGATTGGTGGAGTCGGAAAAACTGCTCTGGTTTTGGAAGCAGCCTATCGCTGTCTAGAACGGCGAGAGGGTTTGGCCAGGGAAATTAATGCCCCTGATTGTTCTCGTAAAATTCCTCTATTTGATGCCATCATTTTTATTTCTGCGAAGGAATCCTATCTATTGCCAACGGGAATTGTTGAACGATTAGAAGCTCAGCGTACCCTACAAGAAATCTATCGAACAATTCTCAACACTCTGGACAGTTCCGCCATCTTTTTAACAAATTTTGGTGAGCAACTAGATCGAGTAAAGCTAAGTTTAAAGCAGCAAAGAACGTTATTAATCATCGACAACTTAGAAACGATAGAAGACAAAGATAAAGTTCAGGCTTTTCTCTATGATCTCCCCCCCGGTGTTAAATCGATTATTACGACCCGTGAGCAATTGGGTTATGTACCGATTCGGCTAGATTGCCTATCGGAAGCTGACAGCTTGAAACTGATCCAGCAACAACTACAGGAAAAGGCTGTTCATCTCACCTGTAACGATCAACGGAAATTATATGAAGCTAGCAGTGGCGTTCCAATTGTGATTATTTATGCGGTTGGTCGTCTCTCAAGTAGTAGTTCCCTGGAAACTGTGCTGGATGATCTGAAGGATTCCGAAGGGGATATAGCTCACTTTTGTTTTAAAAAAGCAGTTGAAGATTTGAAAGGACAACCTGCCTATCGCTTAATGGTTTCGATTGCCATTTTCCATCGATTTCCGATTCGGGAGGCTGTAGTGCAGGTGGCAGGATTATATACAGAACCGATTCGGTTTATTGATCGAGCCTTAGAAAAATTGCAACAACTTTCTCTGGTGCGCTTTCGGAAAGGACGGTATGGAATGTTACCCTTAACGCGGGAATATGTCCTGGCAGAACTAGCAAAAGAACCCAAATTCAAACATGAAATTCTCAACCACTGGGTCACCTGGTACATAGACTTGGCCCAGAAATATAGGTTGCAAAGTCAGCAGGAAAAACATGGCATTGGCTACGGCTCGATAGAGGACGAATGGGATAACTTTTTGGCTGTTCTACGCTGGTGTAAGGATGAGGAACGCTACGAAGATGTAAAACAATTATGGAATTGCTTAAACAACTATGCTAATCTGCGAGGACTTTGGGAGGATCGGTTATTCTGGCTCGGCTGGATCATCAAGGAATCGACTCGACGAGGCGATCATGCCTGTGCCTTAAAATCCAGGGCGCAAAAGGGAAGAATTCTGATATTAATGGGAGGGTCGGAACAACTGGAAAAAGCTGAGAAACTACTCCTGCAAGTCTGGGAATTGCGAAGCTACGCCCATTTTCAAACCATTGACTACATTACAAACCATCTGGCCGGATTGTATATTCGCCTGGGACAGTACCAAGAGTCACATAGATGGCTTGATATCGAGCAGGAACGACTGGATCAGGAGAATTTATCGGAGGATGAACGGATTAGCTATCAGATCTACATTGATCGAGAACGGGCTGAGGTTTATTTCTGGCAACAAAATTATGATCAAGCAAAACAATTGTGTCATCAAGTAATTGAACGGACTGAATCAATTCACTATCTCAGATCCCGCAACTATGCCCAGCGAATCCTAGCAGATATTTTAATTATGGAAGGCGATCTAGAGCAGGCCGAAAATTTACTTAAAGCCGGGTTTGATGAGGTGGCGGCAAATAAAGACAAACGTAGAATTGCCTGTTATCAAGCCTCATTCGCGATGTTAGAAATGTCGAGAAAAAACTATTCCAAGGCCACTTCTTGGGCTAGTAAAGCCCACAATAATTTCATTCGTTTAGGCATGACCTGGGATGCTAAGCGGATTAAGAGGTTTTTAAAAAGATTGACCAATGACCAATAACCCTTTCCGGGTATAATAATCAAGCATAATCGATATGGTTCAGTGTGTCAGGCTATGTATTTTTAGGGGTGGCGGGTTTTATTCTGTTTGAGTTGTACCAAGTTACTTCAAAGGAATGCTGTAAATCAGGGAAATGTCAGAGATTTATTACGTAGACGTTGAGCGAATTGAGAAAGATCTCTAT
The DNA here is from genome assembly GCA_050331715.1 of Microcoleaceae cyanobacterium. Classification (GTDB taxonomy): domain Bacteria; phylum Cyanobacteriota; class Cyanobacteriia; order Cyanobacteriales; family Microcoleaceae; genus JBHJGO01. The sequence goes on along the minus strand of JBHJGO010000038.1, from coordinate 10,481 downwards.
GAATTGTCAAAGTTTGGTTATAACGAGAAAGACAAGGGAATTTATCGTCCCGGTCTGACAGAAATTGATATGGAAGCCCGGCAGTGGTTGATGGATAAATTCCGCAGCTATGGCTTTAAAACCTACATGGATGGGGTGGGGAATGTGATTGGCCGCATCGGGCCAGAGGAAGGAGCAACGGTTGCCATTTGCTCTCACCTGGACAGTGTGCCCTGTGGCGGTATGTTTGATGGTAGCCTAGGTGTGATTGCGGGTCTGGAATGCTTGCGGGTGATTCAGGAAAGGGACATTCGAATTAGACGTCCGATTGAAGTGATCGCGACCAGTGAAGAAGAGGGTCGGTTCGGCGGCATGTTGGGCGCACAGGCATTGGCGGGAGATTTGAGGCCCGATTGGCTAGAGAGCGCTCGTTCTATGGAGGGAGAATTTCTTAAAGATGCACTGGCAAAGTTCAATATGAACACCCAAACAGCCTTGCATACTCGTCGCCCGCCCAATTCCATGCACGCTTTTGTCGAATTGCATGTGGAACAGGGGCCAGTTCTAGAAACAGAGCATAAAACGATTGGCGTCGTTGAGGGAATTTCTGGCATTTTCAAGTGGATCGTCCGATTAATTGGCAAGGCTGACCACGCGGGAACGTCTCCGATGAATATGCGCAGTGATGCCTTTATGGGTTTGGCTAGCTTTGCCAGCGAGATTCCTCGCATTGTCGAAGAGGAGGGTACGGAGAAAAGTCGCCTTACCGTTGGCTATGTGGAGCTGAAACCAGGCAACCCCCACACTATTCCAGGAGAAGTGGAATTTTCCCTGGTAGGACGTGATTTGAATGAGGACGTGCTGCGATCGCTAGCGGATACCTGTCGCAAAGCTCTGTCAGCTATTGCCCGTCGGCATCGGCTGATGTTTGAGTATGACCAACTAAGCTGGCTCAAGCCCCAACCCTGTCATTCAGATATCGTTAATACCTTTGAGGATGTCACCCGCAGACTCAACTACAAATATATGCTGATGCCAAGCGGCGCAGGCCATGACGTACAATTTCTGTCGGCAATTACCAAGGCCGGGATGATTTTTGTTCCTAGTGTGAATGGGGTGAGTCATGCTCCAGACGAATGGACACATTGGGAAGATATTGAAAAAGGAGCAAATGTTCTGTTGAATACCGTGGTGGACTTAGCCAATTAATCTAACAAGTTATCGGAAACGAAATGGTGGACGCCGCCATTTCGTTCAGCATTGGTTTAGTCAAATAGTTGGGTACACTGATCGAACCAATCCTGGGTACTCTGATTCACTTGAGCGGGATTTAATGCATGGGGAAATTTCTTCAGGTCAAGCGCTTCACTGGAAACATTCATTTCCCAGCCCCCTTTACCTGTTGCTAGGGTTTCTTCTCCCAGCAGCGGATAGGCGTAGGTTAAGTTCTCGATGCGATTACTGGCAATGTCATGCTCTCCCTGAAAGCAAGCACCAATATCGGAATTTTGGATGTAAACCAAGCCTCTAGTCTGACCACTTTTGTCGGTCTGATAAAGGATATATTCTGCGCCAATTTGGGAAGGCTCGGAAATGCTGCCTTGAAACTGAATTGCTTGAGCTTCCCCAGAGATCACCGATTTTGTCGGAATGGCCTGAACGGTTTGAGCAGTGAGGACTAATCCACCGAGGAAGGCAGTACCAACTGCAAGAAAACGACTTGTCCACTGATGATTCATAACTGATGCCCTCCAAACTGCTGGATCAATCGGTGATGAGAGAATAGATAAAAGCTCAAAACCTGACTTGGGAGAATTCCTGAGTTTGGCCCCTCGCCAGGTAGAGCCAGAGAGTAACAACCGTGACTTATCTACAACCACAACAACCAACCCTATAATTCCCGATTGAAGCTGTCAGATCATCAGGATCTTTAGAATTAATTCGTTGTCGTCTAATAAAACATATGTCTTAACTGGAGCAACTTATGCACTTCAGCGATATCTCCGATGTAATCAAAATAACTAAACTACTTGGAACAAAACAACCGAAAACAACGTTTCGTAACTGGAGAGTGTTAACTTCCTTAACTTAATCTCGCTTTACAGCGTTTCCAACGCTGGTGGAGTACAGGAAGTTGGGCCAAATCCAGGACGAAATGTCGAGCAGCCCTTCTGATATTTCACTCAGTATCATTCCGCCTGAGTATTCTGTCTGAAGCGGGAACCCAACTGTTAATCTGATAGGTAGCTGAAAAGTTACTGCTAAATCCAACCTCAACCTGCATCCTCCAAACCTTAGAACGCATGATCACCCGGCAATATACTCCTCCAACCTGTACCCTGGAAGTGTCAGCCAGCTCTCCCTACCTGCCGCGACTGCTGAAGCGACCTGTTTTAGAAAATTTAGGGTTTCAGCTGCGCTTCGATGATCCCCGTTTGACCGAGGAGGACTATGTCACAGTTCAGGGCGATCGCGACCAACTGCATCGATTGCACCGAGCAGTCAAGGGCTATATTCAGCAGTTTCTCAAGGTTTCCCAGATTCAGATCTCTCGTTTCAAAGCTCTGCAATTCGAGTCGGACACATCCCGGCAAAATTCACAGGTCAATTCCAAAGAATCGTCAGCACTGTTATCAAATCAGCAGTTTGACCCACAAAGCCTGACGCCAGTCTCGGATATCTACCTGCAGCCTAGTGGCTTGCTGTACCACGATCTGTTTCTAGGAACGCTAGCCAACGAACAGTCTGGATCCCACGTTCATCTCGGTACCCTTCAACTGTTTGATCTGATTACAGCTCTAGAGGAATATCAGCAGGATCTGGCCCAAATGCCGATTCGTGAGCCTCAGGAAAGTCGCTGGCTCGTTTCGGGGCTACGCACTGCATTAACAATTCTGATTGGGATCGGCAGCTTAACCAGCTTGATTAAATTGATCAACTACCACAGCCAAGACCAAACTCTAGCCGCTGATCCTGAGCAGGATACCGAGCAACTTTCTCCCCCAAATTTGGTGACAAATCGTCCTGAAACCCCTAACTTTCCTCCCCCTCCGCCCCAGCCTGTTCCAACTCCCACTCCGCAAACTGCAGAAAATTTACCCACTGTAGACGCAGCGCCCCTCCCGGTTCCAGTGCCTCTATTTCCCGATGCTGTCACCCCACCCCCGGCAGAAACCATTCCCAATGTTTCTGTGCAGGAAGATGGAGCCCTTGTGATTCCTACGGAACCTGTCCCTGTCGCAGTTGCTCCAGAACCTGATACTGGCGTTGTTGCTACTCCGCCGCCAGAACCGACTGCTGTCCCCAATTCTCCACCCGTCAACTCAGCACCCCAACCGCCAGGGATTAATCCTGCGGGTCTTCCTCCAGCAGTAATTCAGCTTCCTACTCTAGAAAATGCTGCCCCGCCAGACGTGGTTCAGGCTCCATCGCAGGATTCGTCAATAATCTCAGTGACCGATGATGATCGGGAGACGGAGAATCCTGGAGTTGAGAATCCTGAGGAAACTGTTTCTGAATCCGATCCCCTGGCCCAGTTGAATAAACGGCCTCAAACCCTTGCTGCACAGCGGGAGCGAGATACAACTCTATTCGATGAAATTGAACAGGTCGGGGAAGTCAGAACGTATTTTCAGAGCAACTGGTATCCGCCCAAGCAGCTCAATCGATCCCTGCAATATACACTGCAACTAAATGCAGATGGTTCCATTCAGAGTATTATGCCCGTGGGTCAGGCTTCGGTGGATCAGTTGCCGAACCTTGATCTTCCCTCAGTCGGAGATACTTTTGTTTCACCGACCGAGGATGGAACGACTCCGCGAATTCGAGTACTATTGGAACCCAACGGTCGAGTTCAAGCATTTTTAGAGTAGGGCAATTCCTAGAATCAGAAACTGGAGTAGAGAAACAGGGTTCTACTAAAACTGTTCTACCTGAATCAGAGCAGCTCATACAGAGATCGCAGAGCTTTTGCTGTTTTCCAGCTTGGCAACGATGGTTGGCAGATAAACAGTAAAGGTTGAACCCACATTGATCTGGCTCTCCACCGTAATTTTTCCTCCCATCATGTAACAGAAGCGTTGACTAATCGACAGACCCAGACCTGTTCCTCCATAGCGACGGGTAGTAGAGTTGTCCGCTTGAGAGAAGGGCTTGAAGAGTCTATTCAATTGTTCGGTGGTCATGCCAATCCCTGTATCGATCACCTGGAAAACGATCCACTCACTGGACTTCGGAAGAGAGGCGCTAGGGATGGATTTTCCATTTTGAGGCTCCAAAGGTTGACAATCAATCCGTAGCTGAACGGTGCCCCGCTTCGTAAATTTCGCTGCGTTGCTCAGAAGATTCAAGAGAATCTGCTTCACCTTCGTTCGGTCTGCAGACATCGAGCTCAAGGCAGTAGAAATTCCAATCTCCAGATAATTTTGGTTTTTCTGAATCATGGGCTGAACCAGCGATTGCACTTCATCAATGAGAATCGCCAGGTCAAAACTCTCCAGATAGAGGTTCATCTCCCCTGATTCGAGCTTAGAAATGTCTAGAATATCCTGGATAATCGCTAACAAATGCATGCCTGAAGAGCGAATCTGTTCCAAATCTGGAATGAAGTTATCTTGTTGTAAATCTTTTGCCTCTTCCTGAAGCAGATCACTGTAGCCAATGATGGCATTGAGAGGGGTTCGCAGTTCGTGACTCATGCTGGCGAGAAACTCACTCTTCGCCTGGTTTGCCGCTTCAGCAGCTTCCTTCGCCTGCTGCAATTCAATCCGGGCTAGCTTACTTTCGGTAATATTACGAACAATCGCTAGAACTTCATTTTCCCCACTCATGACAATTCGAGCTTCATAGTGACGACGCTCAATATCGACCAACCACTCGTACTCAAAAATTTGGATTTGATTAGTTTCCAGTGTTTTTCGGATATGGGCGATATAGGACTGAGCAACATGGCTGGGAAATAGATCGTAGACGCTCTTATTTAGGTAAGTTGTCAATGATTGCAGCAAATCGACATTCCGAGACATCTTGAAATCAACAAAGATGCCTTCCCGACTGAAGCGGAACATTAAATCTGGAATTGCATTCAACAGGGCTCGATTTTTGGTTTCACTATTTCGCAGGGCATCGGCTCGATGTTCGAGGCTTTGAATTAGTTTTTCTTTGCTTTCAATCAGGGCTTTGAGTTGGGTGGTCATCTGATTGAATGAATCGGCCAAAACCTGCAACTCATCCTGACTATTGACTGCAATGGTTTGGGTCAGATCCCCCTCAGCCACGGAGCGAGTAGCCTTGATCATTTTCTGTAAAGGTTGGGTAACGGAGCGGCTGAGCAGGAGGGACAATAATGTACCAATGGCCGTTGCGATCAAGGCCGCCATCAAGCCCTGGGAACGAGCAGCAGAAACTTTAGCATTGAGCGGATCCGTTGATAGACCAATACTAATCGCCCCTAAATTTTGATTCCCGGCAGCAATGGCTTGACCCGCAAGCAACTGATCCCTCTGCCAGTCAAATAGAATGTCCTGACGCTGAACCAGTTGCTGGCCGAGGGGATCGGAGCCAGGTTGATTTAGCAGATCTGGATTGTAGGCATCGGCAACGACTCTGCCATTTTTCTCATAGATTCGACCCATCGAGATCTTTTGATCCACGCCCAATTGTTCCATCGTTTCTCGCAGGGCACGGACATCCAGGCGATAGAGGTCATCAGCGGTCGTCACGCTCAATGTTTCAAGTAATGTCTCTGCCTGCTGCTGCAATTCTTGCTGAAGAGCTTGCCGCTCTCGTTGAAACGATAGCCAACTGACAGCAGTGACAGTTGTAACGACTAAACTGGTCATTGCCAGGGTTAGTTTGGTTGCGAGTGATATTCGTCCCATCCCAAAACTGAACCTGAGCTATGGTTCTTGAAGGTTTTTATACGTTTCCTGCATTTTAGCGAGGTCTTCCGGACTCGGGGAAACATCAAACGTGGTCGCTTGATCGAAGGTTTCCAATGCAGCACGTCCGGCCTCGGCCTGGTTGATTTGCAACAAAACTTGCCTGACAGACTCTAGCAGAGTGGTATCCAAATTTGGACGCGACAGAACAAAGGCTTGAGGAAGCTTATCCGTTCTAGCCAGCACTACCATTTGTTCTCGGCTGGACGCCGGAAGTTGCTGAAAATTCTCACCACTTATGGCTGCCCCATTCACCCGACGACTCATCACCCATTGCACACTATTCTGGTCATCTTTGCTGAAAAGGTAACCCACTTCTTCCGCCGGAACAGCTTCTTGAATTGAATTTCGTGGCACAAGCTTAAGCTCAGCTTCTTTCAAATGTAAAGCAGGCAACCTAAAGCCGAGGGTCGAGATTGAATCAGCAAAGGCAATTTTTTCCCCTTTTAATTCTTCTAAACTAGATACACCAGTCTTTGCATGGCTGAAGATCACTGCATGATCTTGAGCACTTTCCCCTTTCCAATACCGTAGGATTGGCTGAGCGTTTGAATTTTGAACCAAGCCCAGGCTTGGATAGAAGCCCCCAAAATAAAGATCAACAGACCCCGATTTTAGCAGTTTTGACATTGTACTAATGTCTGAGGCAATCATAACCTCTCCAGTCTGAATCTGATAGGAATTGAGCTGCTGGGCCAGGTAATCTGCGATGGGTTGAAGTTGTCGAATTTGTTCAGTTGGATTAGAGGCGATTGCACCGATCACAACTTTCTGTCCAACTTGCAAGTCGGTAGTCTGGTTAGCATTCTGATCAGTACCCTGGCTCAATGAATTTTGGTCTTTTGGAGTTGATACTTCTCCAGAAATTAATGTCTCCGAATCAAGCGAATTTGACAGGCTGCAACCGACCATAGACAGGACTAAACCATGCCAGACAACGTTTAAAAATACCTTCTGAATTGAGCCAATCCGGACAAAATAGGGGTGAAACATCTTAGGGAATAGGCCCGCGTGCCGTCTCTGTCCACGATGATAACAGACTCTCAAGACTGCTAGATCAGTCTGAAGTCCATCTATTCAAAAGCGTTACAAGCGTCCCCCTCGACAGGTATGATGACCTTACCGAGCCTTATGGGACGCAAAAGTTTAATCATGCGAATTCTATTTGTAGCCGCAGAAGCCGCACCACTTGCTAAGGTTGGCGGCATGGGAGACGTTGTCGGTGCTTTACCCAAAGTATTACGAGCAATGGGGCATGATGTGCGCGTGTTCATGCCTTACTACGGCTTCCTGCCAGATAAGTTGGAAATTCCTGAAGAGCCAATCTGGTGGGGAACCTCTATGTCTCAGAAATTTGCGGTGTATGAAACGACGCTGCCAAAATCAGATGTGCCACTTTATTTGTTTGGCCATCCTTCATTTATGCCTCGACGGGTCTACTACGGTGAAGATGAGGAATGGCGGTTCACTCTGTTTGCGGGAGGAGCATCGGAGTTTGCCTGGAACTATTGGAAACCAGAGGTGATTCACTGCCACGATTGGCACTCTGGAATGGTTCCGGTTTGGATGCACGAAACCCCTGATATCAAAACAATATTCACAATTCATAACTTGGCCTATCAAGGGCCCTGGCGTTGGCTGTTGGAGCGCATTACCTGGTGTCCCTGGTATATGGAGGGACATAACACCATGGCGGCAGCCGTTCAGTTCGCAGACCGGGTGACAACTGTTTCTCCTACCTACGCCGAGCAAATTCAGACCCCTGCCTACGGTGAAACGCTGGATGGATTGTTGTCCTACATCAGCGGTAAACTGACAGGGATTCTCAACGGCATTGATACTGACTCCTACAACCCAGAAACGGATCGGTTCATTGTCGAGAACTTTAATGCTGATTCGATTGGAAACCGCAAGACAAATAAGGTAGCACTGCAAGAAGAATTAGGCTTGGTGGTTGATTCCGGTGCGTTCTTTATTGGTATTGTCAGTCGTCTGGTTGAGCAAAAGGGTTTGGATCTGGTCATCCAGGTGATGGATTCCTTCATGTCCTTTAGCAATGCTCAATTTGTCGTGCTAGGAACAGGCGATCGCTACTACGAAACACAACTCTGGCAGATGGCTTCCCGCTATCCTGGACGCATGACGGCTCAGATTTTGTTCAATGAAGCTCTGGCCCGGAGAATTTATTCTAGTTGTGACGCGCTGGTGATGCCGAGTCGATTTGAACCCTGTGGTATCAGCCAAATGTTAGCGATGCGGTATGGTTGTATTCCGATTGTGCGGCAGACTGGCGGTTTGGTGGACACGGTCTTCCACAATGATCCAGTGAATGAGGCGGGGACAGGCTATTGCTTTGATCGCTATGAGCCGATGGATTTACTCACTGCTCTAATTCGGACATCTGAAGCCTTCCGCTTTCGGGATCAGTGGCATCGCTTGCAGCAACGGGCCATGCATCAGAACTTTAGCTGGGAGAACTCCGCTAGAGAATATATCAAAGTCTATGAAGAAGTTGTCCATGGGGGCAGTCAACAATCCGAGGAGTCCCAGGCAGAAGTTCCCGCTTAGAATTCTCTGAACAATTCAAAACTTTGAATTTAAAGTTCGAAATTTAAAGTTCGAAATTTAAAGTTCAAAACTCAAAGTTCAAAATTTAAGGTTCATCTCAATTCACTTGAGCGAGTCTTGGGTTTTGAACCTTTTCTTTAGGGCTTATTTTTGGATATTTTTATTCGGTCGAGTATTTTTCTGTTCGTATTGCTCAATCCATTTCTGATGAGTATCTACCTGATCCGATTGATTCAAGAGCTACAGATCGACGTTTTTGCTGACGTTCTCATCCGAGGAGCAGCCATTAGCGCGATTGTATTCGTTCTATTTGCCTGGACAGGAGACATCATTTTCACCCAGATTCTTCAGGTCGGCCTTGAATCCTTTTTGATCTTCGGGGGAATTATTTTTTTAGTGATTGGCTTGCAGTTTTTCTTCAATGGAGATCAAGCCATTGGACGGTTGCGGGGAGATGTGAAGAACTTACCTGTGACCATTGCCTTGCCCTACATGGTAGGCCCAGGGACGATTAGTGCCAGTATTCTGCTAGGGAGTCGCCTTTCCCTGGTTTTATCGGCCCTTTCTATTGTGTTAACGCTTACTTCAGCGGTAATGGGAATTTTGATCTTGAAGTTGGTTCATGATCTGGTCAAACAACGCAAAGAAGCCATCGTTGATCGCTATGTGGACATTGCGGGTCGAACCTCCGCCTTGATCATTGGTACCTTTGCCATTGACTTAATTCTCAAAGGGATCAATCTGTACCTTTCCAAATCTTGATTGCCCCAAGTTTGACCTGGCAGTGCTCAAATTCTGAATTCTGATGTAAGTTAGATAGGTTACAAAAATCTCAGAAAGTCGACCGAGTTTACACATTCAAAGTTTTGGCATGAGAATTCTAGGCAATCTCCTCACCCGGAAAGTGCAACCCATCGTTCCCCAGATCAAGAAAAGACGGGGCATCCATATTAAATCTTCCCAAGAAATTGCCATCATGCGGCAAGCGGCTCAGATTGTGGCCACTGTCTTGCGGGAGATTTCCGAGTACGTTCAGCCTGGAATGACCACTGCTGATCTAGATGAATATGCCGAGCGCCGGATTCGGGAAATGGGAGCAATTCCCAGTTTCAAAGGTTATCATGGCTTTCCAGGTTCAATTTGTTCCTGTCTCAACAACGAGGTCGTTCATGGTATTCCCAGCTCCAACAAGGTGATCCGAACTGGGGATGTGTTGAAAGTGGATACCGGAGCCTACTTCAATGGATTTCATGGCGATTCCTGCATCACAATTCCAATTGTAGAAGTGGCCCCTGAAGCGGCTCGGTTGATTCGTGTAGCGGAGGAAACGCTTTACAAGGGGATTGAACAGGTGAAGGCCGGTGCTCATTTGCTGGATATCGCAGGCGCAATTCAAGATCACGCTAACACTTCTGGGTATCAGATTGTTCAGGAGTTTACCGGACATGGGGTGGGACAAAATCTGCACGAGGAACCAGCGGTGTTTAATGTTCGCACCCACGACTTACCGAATGTGAAGCTGAAGGCTGGAATGACTCTGGCGATTGAACCGATTCTAAATCAGGGTTCCCGGTTCACTCGGATTCTGTCGGATCGGTGGACAGCAGTTACAGTAGACAATTCCCTTTCAGCACAGTTCGAGCATACAGTTCTGGTGACAGAAACAGGCTACGAAATTTTGACTGATCGGAATCTGGCACATCAACACTGGGATTTTTTTACTGAGCATCAATGTGGAGTGATTAACGCCGCTCCAACCAGTTCACTAAATCACTGAGATCCGTAAAATCCAATAATGCTTCTCCCAAATCTTCCAATTGTGTTGTAGATAGACCACGGATTACTGTTTCTAAATCTGAGCCAATTTCACCAACTCTACGTCTGAGCAACCGCAGCACCATCACAGCTTCTCCCTCAGCCCGACCCTAAGCCCGACCCAAATCAAAACACACCAACAAAACCACAAAAACCAACTAAACAAAAAAATACAACAAA
>JBHJGO010000037.1:0-65014 GCA_050331715.1 Microcoleaceae cyanobacterium | reverse complement strand
AGTTGGGGGTGTCGGTGGTGTTGGTTCTCCCGGTGGTGGAGTTCTGGGGGCTGGGGTTGGATTCGGTTCTCCCGGTGTTGGAGCAGGTTCGCCAGGGATTGGAGTTGGGGTCGGTTCTCCCGGTGTTGGAGCAGGTTCTCCCGGAATTGGAGTTGGAGTCGGTTCCTCCCTGGGATTTGGAGTGGGTGGTGGTGGCTCTATCGGAGCAATATCGGCAGTCTGAATGCTGATATTGCCTTCAATTCTAGATTGTGGCAGGGTATCGGGAGCCGCTAGAGTGAACTCTCCTGTTGTAATTGCTCCTGCTACTCCGTTTCCACCCAGTTGAAGACGACCTATCTCAAAGGGTTCAACCACGGGATTAAAGGGGCCACCCGCGTGAAAGATGGTGATATCTCCTCCTCCCAGGGGGCCGCTGGTTGAAATGCTGGTATTTCCCGCTGGAGTGATAAAGGTTTCCAGGGCTCGGAAAAAGCCATCTCTCGATACGATGAGAACATCCCCACCTTGCCCTGAGGCTCCGCCCTCAGCCCGAATCCAGTCCACCTGAACATCTCCAGATGGATCAAGGAAGATATTTCCTGCATTTCCAGTAATGCCGCTAGAGTCGATTTGTCCGGCTTCAATCTGGGTTTCAGCCACTAGGATAATGTCTCCACCCGTGACACCGACAGCATTTAAATTCCCAGTGACAATTCCACCGTTTACTGCTTCGGCGATGATCAAGCCACCGGGTGTCGTTGTAGATGCTGTGCTTAAACCACTTGTAGCAAGACCCTGGGGCGCTCTCAAATCAATCTGGGTTGCAAAAATATTACCCGCAAACAAATTCTGACCCGCATCGATAGCAACCGAATCGCTAGAACTGAGATTCCCGACATTAATATTGCTGGAAGCACCTAGCTCAACAGAACCATTGGCAGTAATGTCGTCTACCGATAAATTATGACCCGCATCAATGGCAACCGAGTCACCAGAATTGAGATTGCCGATATCAACATTGCCGACAGGAGTTCTCAGCTCAACAGAACTATTGGCAGTAATTTCACCTGTTGATAGATTTTGGCCAGGGTTAACAGAAACTAACCCGCCTGAACTCAGATTGGCAGTGGTAATGTCACCATTAACAGTTCCTAGGATAATCAAGCCGCCTGAAGCATCTTCGGAAAGGGTGCTGAGACTGCCCGTTGTCAGGTTTTGCTGAACACTGAGGTTAATTTGATTGGCAGCAATATCATTGACGACCAGACTTTGGCCACTATCAATGAAAACGGTTCCGTTGGTCAGCAGAGAGTTGTTAATGTTAGTTTCTCCCAGAGCGTTGATCGTAACGCCGCCTGAACCAATAATCATTGGCCCATTTCCAATAACATTTCCACCCGTGACCTGTAAACTGCTAGGGGCAGTGGCATTACTAGTGCCAATGGTTCCGAGGGTAATGTCTCCGAGTCCACTATTCAGAGTCAAACCAGCGACACCATCAACGGTTGAGGCAAGGAAAATGGGAGCATCTAAGGTTGTTAGGGCTACCGCATCACCCACTAAATCGAGCTGATTGACAAGGGATAAATCAATGGCCCCGATTGAAAATAAATCGCCAGATAGAACCGCTGTTTCCGCCTGGAGATTAATTTCAGAGACTTCAGCTTCAGACTCGCCAACCTGACTAAGCACTACCGTTCCGCCCGGAGCGTTCAGGGTTACAGGATTTCCCGTTCCCGTAATTGGACTGTTATTGAATAGAATATTTCCGGCATTCTGCGCCGTTAGAACGACGTCGCTACCCAAAATTGTTGTCCCTGTAACCGTCGAGAAATCGATGGTGTTGCCAACGGTAATGTTGCCATTCAGGGTTAGATTCCCTGACGTTTGTGCCTGAAGATTAGACAGGGGAACGGTTTCACCAACGGTTCCTAGAGTAAGGTTGCCTGTGCCCAGGTTCAAAGTTAGGGCATTTGTATCAGGGGTAATGCCATTGATCGTGCCACTGAAGCTCACGGTTCCATCGGTTGTCGAGCCAGTTGTTGTTAGGGTTGTATTTGGCTGAACCAGTTGGACATTGCCATTAAAGTTGAGGGTTCCTCCAACTCCATCAAGATTTGCAACATCAATCTCTTCAGACAAAGCAATATTGCCCAAGGGACTATTCGCTGTGAAGCTTCCCCCTGGGAGATTCAGTGGAGCCAGGATTACATCTCCTTCCGTACTGCTGGCCGTAACGATTCCTCCGACAACATCCAATTGGGGCAGTTGAATATTGCGGTTCCCATTGAACGTTGCCGTTGCACCCTCGGTTAGGCTGACAGAGGAGTCATCACTAAACTGAATACTGGCGATATTAGAACCGTTACTCGTACTATTGATCTGTAAAGTATTTCCCTCAACCTGGATTTGGGTATTAGATAAACTACTGAAGCCATTGCTGTCTGAGCCCGCAGCACCATCGGCTGTGATATCCAGATTTCCGGCGGACTGAACCTGGCTCTCGGTTAATTCAACCCCGTTGCCGTTGCTGCCGTCCCCCTCACTGCGACCATCCAGATTGATGTTACCCGTTCCCTCAGTTGTTCCCTCAGTCTGAACCGTTGCCGTGTTTAGACGAATGCCATCGTTATCCTGACCGCTATTTTGACTGGTTCCCGTCAAATCAATTGATTCATCGGCGATTAGAGCGCTTTCCTGCTCTACTACCACACCATTACTATTTTCAGTGCCATTGCTAATGCCATCCAGATCAATTGCACCACCGGACTCAACTTCAACATTAGCGATTGTGACCCCATTGCTGTTGTTGTCCTCACTCTCACTATTGCCCTGAATTGTAATCGTCCCCGTTCCCTGAGTTCTCAGGATGACTGGAAGCCCCTCTGGATCTGACTCTCCCTGTAACAAGACGCCATCATTCGAGTCCCCCGCAGTGCCTTGACTATCGCCCTCTAGCGTTATATCACCGTTTCCCGTACCCTCAACTCGGCTGTTATCCTGCACGGTCAGACCTTGGCTATTTCCTTCACCCAGAGTTGTACCCCGCAGTTCAATCGCCCCGTCCGACTGAATTCGGCCCGTCACTATCTCAATACCATCGTTGTTCAATCCTGACTGATCACTGGTTCCTTGAAAGATAATGTTGCCGCCATTACTCGACTCCACTGAACTATTACTCAGTTGAATTCCACTACTATTTTCAGAGCCATTGCTGGTTCCTGTCAGATCAATTCCACCCTCTAGGGATTGGATCTGAGTTTGATCTAGAACAGAAATTCCGTCGTTATCAGTTCCCGTTCCTGAAGTTCCACTAAAGCTGATTTCCCCATTACCTTGGGCTTCAATTCTCGTTTGACTCAGCAGGATACCATTGTTGTTTTCTCCTGATCCGGTAGCCGTACCCTCCAGGGTAATGTTGCCATCTCCCGTGGATTCAATCACAGCATTGTCGAAGATCACAATTCCTTCACTACTGTCCGAGCCGATTGCTGTACCGAGAAGGTTAATATCGCCATCAAAGGATTGAATGCGGCCCGAATTAAAGACCCTGATCCCCTCGCTTTCAGGGCCATTGTCACCAACGCCATCTAGAAAAATATTGCCTTCTGAAAAAGCAATCACACTTCCCTGGTCAATTACAATTCCATCATTATTATCTCCTCCACTTTCCTGCACACTGCCCCTCAGAAAAATATTACCGATACCAGTGGTACTAACTTGGGAATCAGGCAAGAGTGAAATTGCGAAGCTAGCCCTATTTCCTCTCGATCTTCCGGTTAATTGAATTGTGCCATCAGCCGACTGGATCAAGCCGTTATTCAGAATTAAAATTCCCTCACTATCTTCTCCAAATCCTCCTGTTCCATCGAGCGAAATATTACCCAGTCCAGTCGACTCAATCCGTGAATCCAAGACTAGAATTCCATCAGCATCATTCGTATCAGCATCGACTGTACCAACAATATTAATCTCTCCATCCGTTGATAAGAGCTGAGAATTGCCAACGACCCTGACGGCTACCCCTTGCTCATCGCTAGGGATAGTTCCCGTTAAACTAATCGAGCCAGTCCCCGTAGAAATCACCGTTCCATCAAAGATTCTGATACCGTTGCCAATAGCCGTGAAGTTGCCGCCTCCGGTGGTAAAGTTAACGTCACCCAGCTCCAGTAGCCCTGTATCAACTAGAGAAATATCTCCAATTCCCGCCAGAACAGATGACTCTGAAATATCAATTTGATCACCGACCGCCGTAAAACTCCCACCTCCCTGGAGCTGAATAGTAAAGCTATCCTGTAAAAGAATTCCTTTATTATCGCCACCAATTCCCTGGATAATGCCATTCAGTGAAACATCACCCCCAGCGGTAACTGAGATCGAACTATTTCGACCTAGAATTCCATTGCTACTATCGCTTCCATTACTAGTTCCTGATAGATCAATGCCACCAGAAGCTGCTTGAATCTGACTTAGATCGTCAATCGAGAGTCCATCGCTATCAATGCCTGTGCCAGAAATCCCATTGAGACTGATTTCTCCTAGCCCTTGAGCTCGAATTGTGGCTTGATCAAGGGTAATTCCATCGCTGTTATCTCCGGTTCCTGTTGCTGTTCCACTGAGGGCTATATTTCCATTGTTAGTTGATTCAATGACACTCCCATCCAGGATAATAATTCCCTGACCTTCTGTAATACCGTTACCAATTCCCGTTAGAACAATATCTCCATCAACAGATTGAATTGTGCTGGTTTCAAAGAGTCGAATCCACTCCGCGTCAGAGCCACTACTGCTTGTTCCCTGTAACGTAATCTCACCTGTTCCAAGACTGCTAATACTAGATAAATTCCTCAGTGTAATTCCATCATTATTAGGTGAAGTACCACTGCTATTGCCCTGAATTGTAATATCTCCTGAACCAGTAGACACAATCTGTCCATTGGAGAGTAATAAAACAGAAAAGCTATCATTAATTCCTCTCGAAGTACCATCAATTTCAAGGTTGCCATTGTTCACTTGAACTAAGGCACTATCAAAGATCAAGATCCCTTCACTCAGGGTTCCGCTACCTCCTGTCCCCGATAAGGAAATATCACCCGACCCTGTTGATTCAATCCGCGAATCCCGGATAAAAATACCATCTATATTGCTGCTGTCTTCTGGAGAGTCGATAATACCAGAGAAGGTAATATCACCATCTGTTGTAATCAACTCAGAATTACCTAGAATCCTGACCCCAATTCCAGTACCATCAAAGGAACTGGGTACAGTTCCGGTTAAATTAATTATGCCTGTTTCAGTTGAAATGGTCGTACCATTTAGAATACCAATCTCACCGCCAGTAACAGTGAAGTCGCCGCCGTTAGTCTCAACAGCAATATCGCTAATCCTAACGCTATCTGTTCCTGTGATTGAAACATTTCCAACATCTGTCAAAATGGACGCATCCTGTATGAGTTCAATCAGTTCTCCCGTCAGCGTTAAATCTCCCCCATTTTGAGTTTGAATGTTGAAACTATTTTGAAGTAGGATATCTCGATTCTCATCCCCGGTTCTTTGACTGATACCATCCAGCAAAATATTGCCGCCATCATTCAATAGGGTTGATGAACTCCCTACAGCTACAATTCCATTACCGTCATCAATTGCATTACTCACCCCTTCCAGGTCAATCAAACCAAAATTAGCCAGGACTTGCGTGGCATCGAGTAGAGAAATTCCATCACTGTCAGGGCCAGTTCCAGAAACCCCGTCGAAAGTGATATTACCCGGCCCTTGAGCTTCGATGGTGGCTTGGCTCAGGAGAATTCCCGTGTTCTCTCCCTCAGTTCCCGTGGCGGTTCCCTCCAGCGAAATATTGCCTGCACCCGTTGAAATGATCGAGCCGTCATTAAAAACAACAATTCCCTCACCATTATCGGAACCGTTGCCGACGCCTATCAGATTGATATCACCATCAAAGGATTGAACCTGAGCTGAATTTAGAACTCGAATGCCTTCACTTTGAACACCACTATCGCTCGTTCCATCAAGGAAGATATCACCCGTATCAAATGCAATAACGCTGGCTCCATCGACCACAACACCATCATTATTATCGCCCCCACTGTCCTGAACATTGCCATTCAGAATAATATCTCCAATTCCTGTGGTGCTAACCTCTGCATTTGATAATAGTGAAACAGCAAAACTAGAACCACTGCCACGAGACGTTCCATCAATCTGAACGGTACCATCATTTGTCTGAACCAATGCATCTTGAAGGAGAATAACCCCTTCACTACTTGCACCAAATCCGCCTACTCCGTCAATTGAAATATTTCCCGATCCAGTAGACTGAACCTGGGAGCCAGAAATAAAAATTCCGCTAACGCCATCCTGAGTTAAGTTGCTTTCTCCCGCCAGAGTAATATCTCCATCGGTTGATTGAAGTAGAGAATTTCCGGCAATTCGGATCGCGTTATTGTCTCCTGTATCAGGAACATTACCTATCAAATTAATTGCACCAATCCCAGTCGAAATTGACGATCCATTTGTAATGTTAATTTGATTGGCATTTGCGGTGAAGCTTCCTCCTCCAGTGTCAATTGTCGCATCAGAGATATTGATGTTTCCCTCACCATTTCCTTCAAAGTCAGCGGTGAATTCTACATTCAGGATTGCCAATTCTGGTGCAAGGTTTACAATATCTTGACCCTGCATTTCAATATCATTAACCGCCTCTAATACCAGCGTTGCCTCGCCAATGTCTTCAGCGGGGGCAAAGTTAATCGATGTTTCAAAGGTGATATTACCCTCCTCGTCAAACTCAGGAGCCTCCAGCGGCGTTGTAATCACAACAGTCCCACCTAGTTCCAGAGCGTCCTCAATCGCCACTGCTGAAACTTGAGATTGCGGCCCACCTACTGGAAAAGTTTCAGGATCTCCCTCAACGATCTGAATGTCTTGGGGATCAATTAGCCAGGTTCCCCCCTGACCATTGGGTGCTGCAATGTCCGGGGCATCCAGAATCGATAATATTCCCCGGCTACTGGTTTCTGTAAATCCTCCATCCCCTGCCTGGGAACCCCCTCGCACACTGATTTGTCCAGCAATTTCAGTCTGCTCCTCTGACCAGACAATCACCTGTCCGCCATCTCCGGCAACTTCCGCATCGGCTCGAACCTGGGATGTGGCATCGATAACGGTACGACTGGCATTCGGTAGATTATCCTCACCTCTCAACCCGCCACCAATCCGTACCGTTCCACCTCCATTCTCACCACTGGCATCAACCGTGGCATCACTGATGATCACCTGCTCTCCCAACAAATTAATTGACCCGCTGGAGGACTCAGCAGCGACAGGTTCAGCCTTCAGGTTACCAGTCACAATTGCTGCGCCGGATGGATCGGCCAGTGGTTCTTCAGCATTAGCCAGAACGATTTCTCCGGTTTGACCGACTTGCACTGATGTGGCAGATGTTATGTCAGCTCCACCCGTGAGTAACTCTGGCAAGGATAACGGGTTAATTCCAGGTGGTTGCAAGTTGCCACTAGGTGCGGGCAAAACCTCCAGACTCAGCAAGTGACCTGCTTGGCCAATCCGAATCATGCCTGCTTCCGGCAGCGCTGCAACGGTAATTTGACCACTGGATGCAGCTAAATTTCCAGCATTCAGCACCGTTCCACCCAGAAACGTCAGATCTCCTCCAGGGGCGACGGATAAATCTCCGAAGTTAGCAATACTACCTGGATTCTGAGGATCAAAAACAAAATGATTCGGCGTGCCGATTAATTCACTCCAGTTGTTTTCTTGCCAGAATTGCAACCCATTGACTGACTCAAATCCTACCCCCGTTGCCGTTGTCAAGGTGAGAGACCCTGGAATATTCAAGCTGGCACTTTCGCCAAACAAAATTCCGGCTGGATTGATCAGAAATAAATTGGAATTGCCCCCAGTAATCTGAATCAAACCATTAATGAAAGAGGCTTCTCCACCCATCACTCGTCCGAGGATATTTTGAATTTCTGGGGCCGAGAGAAAGTTGAGAATCTGCCCCTCGGATAGCCCTAAACGTTCAAAGCTGTGAAATAGGTTGGCATTGTCACTGGAGCGCTGACCCCCCGTCACATCGAAGCGGTTATTGTCGGGGGTGACAACTGTTCCAGTTCCATCCTGGGCGGGGATGATTGGCTGGATATTGGGCTGGATATTGGGCTGAACATTGGGTTGAGCATTGGGTTGAGCATTGGGCTGAGCCTGGATGGGTGTTGGAACCAGAACAACCAACAAAGCTGGAAGACAGGGGTAAATCCAACGGAAGTATTGAGGGGTCATAAATATAGTTTGAGAAGTTTAGTTAAGAAAAGAGTCAAATGCACCGCTGCTGCTAGTAGTAGCCGGAGCGGTTTAAAAGTAACACCTAG
Source organism: Microcoleaceae cyanobacterium (assembly GCA_050331715.1). Classification (GTDB taxonomy): domain Bacteria; phylum Cyanobacteriota; class Cyanobacteriia; order Cyanobacteriales; family Microcoleaceae; genus JBHJGO01. The sequence goes on along the minus strand of JBHJGO010000037.1, from coordinate 56,627 downwards.
CTTGATTGACTCAGCTCTGCCATTTACCCAATTCTTTGCCCAGAGCCCCCTCTAAAAGCAGCCGCGAGAATGCTTCTGCTTCAGGCAAAATAACTTTGATGAAATGATAGGTGGCGTCGCCACTACTATTCCACCCGATATTGATACTCTCAAATCGGTTACGAATAGGATAGAAAAAATAAACTCGGTTTGTCTACTGCAAGGTTTATATAGGGGATCTTGCTCAAACTCTAGTTCCAGTCCTCCCAAACAAAGTACCAATTTTCATCAATGGCGGTATGGTGACGTTCATAGGCCAGATCTTCTGGCAACGAGTATCCTGGCTCATAAATATAGGAATAACGGTTGAAATCCCCTGATAGATGAAACTCTGCCCTGATTAATTTCTCCTGGGCATCATACTGAAAACCTGAAATGTAGTAAAGCTTCACCCGACTTTTGGCGATCGCTGCTGCAACCGTATCAAAGTCAGCCTGGGCCTGGGTATCAAATTCTGAAGGATCACCTTGAAATAAATTACAGGTTGTTCGGTCAGTGTTGGAAAATTTTCCCCGTTGATAGGCAATATTTTTGCACCAGTCCTGATATCGATAGGCTTCAACCTGATACTCCTCCAAAACGGGAAAGGTTTGGGTCAAATTGCTTACATCCCGCCGGCGTTGAGATGCGGAGGGTTCCCCACCACAAGCACTACAAGTGATAGTAACGGCAACAATTACAGGAACGGAAGTTTGCAGGTTGAACACGGATTTAAACACAACACTCGGGTGTGACATTTCTAATTCCTACAATCTCCTGTGCATCCAATCCTGAAACCTACAGGAAATGGAGACGCTAGGTAACGTCTCCATCATGAATTCAGTCGTCTAAACCTCACCCTTGGCAATCATCTGAATCAACCGAGGCGTTCCAGGGTCAAATCCAGCGATATCCCAGGAGCCAGCATCCCTTGGATCAACTAGAGTGATGTTGTAGGGCGCTAGGGTGACGTAAACCGCTTTGGCCTTGGGATTGACCTTATAGCGATATTCAGCCAAAGCTTGGCTAGGGTGTTTGCGTCCGGCCCAGGATTCGTTGTCTGTCCAGAAACAGAAGATATCCGTCTTAAACTTGTGCTTGATGGCCCAGTCATAGGCAACACTTGCATCTGTTCCGCCAAACGTTTGGTTGCTGGCCTTTCTCATGGCGGAACCCAGAGAATCCTTGGCGGAAATGCCCAAATTCTTGAATGCAGTTGAGAAACCGCGAATCACGTAGTTCCGTTCCGCTTTGGCGGTGACCAAGGCCATCACCGTTGCAATCTCAGAACAGGTTAAGCCCGTAGCGGCATTGGTTGCCCAGGACATGGAACCTGAAATATCAACCGCGTGTAGGAACACTTTTTCTGTGGGTTCAACCACATCGAAAGAAAGTTCCACAGCTCTTTCTAGAATATCCACAACGCGAGAAACAGGTGTCCAGGTTTTCTTGCTCCGTCCCAAAGAGCCTCCTGAGCGGTAGGTCTTCAAGGCTTTCAAAGCATTAATCGGATGAATCCGACCCTTACGCAGATGTTCCTTGCTGTTCAGCACATCCGCCACCCGCTTCAGGTTGTTGGTTACATCTGCTCGCAACACCCCCAGTTCAGTCAAAGACCCCAGGTTCCGTAACAGTGCGCCGATGGGCATCTCGTTCAATAGCAATTGCCAAGCTTGCTTGTCCATCTTGCCAACCGGAGCTGCCATTTCATGGGTCAAGCGACCTTGAACAATAGCCTCGTGGGTTTGGTCAGGATTGCGCTTCAGCCATTCGTACCACCAGATTTGAGTCAGGGCAGTGGAAGGAATTTCAGTTGGCAGCTCCTTCCAACCATTGATCACCCAGTTGAACAGCAAATCGTGATCTTCCGTGGGAGGCTTGACGTGGAACAGACGCAAGGCATCTCGGTGAGAAAATCCCTGACGTTGTTGATACTTCAGCAATTGATAGGCTAAGCCCTTCACGTCTTCACGGGACAACCAGGCTTTTCCCACTTCCCGCACCACTTTACCGAATCCCCGCAGAGACTTGGTATAGCTCAACCATTCATAGAAATGGCTGCCCGTCCGCACGACTTGAGGAAAGATTTCCATGAAGGCATGCTTTGCTTCAGGGGCTTCTGCCGTGGACAGCAACACAAGGGCCAGGATTGGCGCGCTGTTGTTAATCGCTCGTCCATTGGAAGCATAGAGAATTTCGTTGGCCACCCGCTGCGGATCAATTGCGATGCTGGCTTGTAGGGTTTCAATAAAGTCCTGGGTTAGTTCGTGCTTGCCGGCGTAGTAGGCTCCATTAGCTGTTCCGAGCAACAGGCAACGTCGCAGGATTTGCCAGTCATCGGCCTTGAACATGTATCCCCCAGACCGTCCCTGGGTCATTTCTGCTTCACGACCAAACAAGGGTCGGCTTTGAGGCGTTTTAGTTTGATTCAGGAAAAATTTATAGGTCATCACATCCTCCAGCCCGTTTGGGCAATTCGTTTAAGTCATCAGCTTTCAGGGGTCAGCTTTCCGCAACAATTGCCTGATACCTGACATTTGATACCTGAGAGCTAATCTTGGGATCTTTCCCAATGAACGGGGCAGGAGTCGAACCTGCATCTCTCGCTTATCAGGCGATAACCCTAACTCTGCGGCCTTTGCAGGCAAGGAGTGAGGAAGGATAATAAAGTGTTCTATCCATTAAACTACCCGTTCGTAACCTAGTTTGTGGGTGTGGCAGGGTTGGATTCGAACCAACACTGAACGTGACCCCTTAGCGATAACCCTTGATTTGCGGCCTTTGCAGGCAAGGAATTAATCGAGGGACGTTCTGTCAAGCGCCTCTGCCAATTGGGCTACCTGCCACAGGTTTGGTGTAGCGGAGCGGGAGTCGAACCCGCATCTCGGCGATCAAGGGGGGAAATCGTCAAAAGCGATAACCCTCAATCTGCGGCCCCAAGGGGCAAAAATGTGCTCTACCAATTGAGCTATCCGCCACAGGTGTGAAGGGTTGAGACTTGAGTGGTGAGACTTAAGCTCTCTGTCCTTCATGTCTATAGAGTAGGACGGTTATCCTCACTCAAGCGAATTCAGCGTAAATCTTCTGTAACTCCTGCGGCAGTGAAGTTTTAGAGTTCGGGGAAGTTGTTTCTGTAGGGTAATCCCCGAACTTTCTAGAATGATTCAGGTAGTGATAGCAGCAGAGTTGCCTGGATTCCCGCCGACGAAGTCGCCTAGGATGGCAGGTCAGGGAAAACATCCTGAACCGCAGGGTGGACGATGCGATGGTCTGAAACGTTGAGCCCCTTGGCCAGAACAGGGGATTGTTCCAGGGCCTTCATCCCATGATTTGCCAGTTGTAGCACGTAGGGTAGGGTGCTGTTGTTCAAAGCTTGGGTGGCTGTCCAGGGAACCGCACCCGGCATATTTGGCACGCCATAGTGCACCACTCCTTCCTCCACATAGGTGGGATGGGTATGGGAGGTGGGTCGCAGGGTTTCGATACAACCCCCCTGATCCACGGCCACATCCACAATTACAGAGCGGGGCCGCATCTTGCTGACGAGATTACGGGAGACCAGAGTGGGCGCTCGCTTGCCCAGAATTAAGACAGAACCAACCAGCAGGTCGGCTTCAGGAACAACCCGATCAATCTGGGAAGAATTGCTGTAGAGGAGTTCCACCCGTGATCCAAACAACGTTTCCAGATAGGCTAAGCGATCAACGTTCACATCCAAAATTCGTACCTGTGCCCCCAGGCCAATGGCGATCCGAGCCGCCTCCGTCCCAACCACGCCGCCGCCCAGAATTACAACCTTACCCGGCTGCACGCCCGGAAAACCGCCTAATAAAACGCCTCGACCGCCCTGCTGTCGCTCTAGAAACCTGGCTCCAAACTGAACAGAAAGCCGACCTGCAATGATGCTCATCGGGGTAAGCAGAGGCAATCTTCTGTCTGGTAACTCAACGGTTTCGTAGGCAATGGCCTGAACGCCGCTGGTAATCAGGTGTTCTGTCAAGGTTCGATCCGCTGCCAAATGTAAGTAGGTAAACAACAACTGTTGCTGCTGGATCAAAACATATTCCTGGGGCAATGGCTCCTTTACCTTGACCACAAGTTCTCGATTCCAAGCCTCCTGTGGCGTTGGGACAATGGTGGCTCCTGCCTGTTGGTAGTCGATGTCGGTAAAGCCTGCGCCCTCTCCCGCCAGAGTTTGGACATAGACCTGATGTCCGCTCTCGATACAAACCCGAACGCTGCTAGGACTCAGACCGACTCGAAATTCCTGATCCTTAATCTCTTTTGGGACACCAATTTCCATGAATTCCCCTTTCTATCACTGATCTAAGGTTCTGGCTCAAGTGGTGCGAGAACCTCTTACCTAGAATTGTAAGCAAGTCTGACCTGAGAATTTGCAGTATTGGATGCGATTTTTTGTCCCATTTGACCGAAATCAAGCAGAATTTTTGGACTTAGCCCCTAGACATCTGCTGTCTTTCCGGTAGAATCAGAACAAAAATTAACGAATGTAAATCATTTTTCTTCTGGAATCTTGGAGGTTAGACCTATTACACCCGCTCTTGGCTCGTCAAGTCTCTCGACGGTATCCAATGCCACCCAATACCTGCTACAGATTGAAGGACGATCTCAACTGCACGGACAGGTTAATATCAGTGGTGCTAAAAATGCAGCATTAGTGATTCTTGCTGGTTCACTGCTCTGCTCCCAGGACTGTCGAATTCGTAATGTTCCTTCTCTAGTTGATGTGGTACGGATGGGTCAGATTTTGACGGCCCTGGGCGTGACCCTGAAGCAGGATGGCAATGTGATTGACCTCAACGTTGCCCATTTGAAGCAAGCTCAAGCGCCCTACGAAATTGTGAGCCGATTACGAGCTAGTTTCTTTATCATCGGGCCACTTCTAGCCCGTTTGGGGGTTGCAAAAGTTCCCTTACCGGGTGGCTGTGCTATTGGAGCCAGACCTGTGAATCTCCATGTCCAAGGACTCCGCGCTATGGGAGCAGAGGTTCATATTGAGCATGGCGTTGTGAATGCCTGCGTAATCGGTAATCGAACACGTTTACAGGGGGCAAAAATCTATCTGGATTATCCCAGCGTAGGCGCAACAGAAACCCTGATGATGGCAGCAACTCTGGCAGAGGGGGAGACCATCATCGAGAATGCGGCACAGGAACCAGAAGTAGTTGACCTGGCCAACTTCTGTCGGGCTATGGGTGCACAGATTCGGGGTGCTGGAACAAAAACAATTGTTGTTTCCGGTGTGCCAGAATTACATTCTGTTGACTATTCCATCATACCAGATCGCATCGAAGCTGGCACATTTTTGTTAGCGGGGGCGATCACTCAATCTGACATTAGGTTGCATCCTGTAATTCCTGAACACCTCACCGCAGTGATCTCCAAGCTGCGAAAAATGGGGGCCAGAATTACACCGGGAGCCGACAGAAGCCTCAGAATTGATGCAACAGGCGAACGGTTGTCTGCCATCGATATTGAAACATTGCCCTATCCTGGATTTCCTACGGATATGCAAGCCCCATTTATGTCCTTGCTGACCCTCTGTGAAGGCAACAGTTTAATTACTGAAACGGTATTTGAGAACCGCCTGCATCACGTTCCAGAACTGAACCGCATGGGGGCAGATATTCGGATCAAGGGTAATACCGCCGTAGTACGAGGCGTTCCACTGCTGTCCGGTGCACCCGTGATTGGCTCAGATTTGCGGGCTTCTGCTGCTCTCGTGATTGCTGCTTTGGCGGCTGATGGCGTTAGCACAATTCAGGGGTTACAACACTTGGATCGGGGCTACGAACAGATCGAGCAAAAGCTCAAAACCCTCGACGCAAGAGTTGAACGGATTGAAGCGGATCTTGAGGTGGAGAAAGCCAAAACTTAAAGCCAGAGTCTAAGCTGTTCGGTCATCATCGCCCGGCAGTGACGCCCAAGACCTTAGCAAGAGACCCAACCTTTCCCCAGAGGTAAGGTTGGGTCTTTTAATCTGGGTCTTTTAATCTGGGTCAAATATTTTAAAGCAATACAATCTAAATGCAACGATGGCGCTGTGTAAGTTACTCGTTACTCGTAGCACTGCCTTGACTATTGATTCTCAGCCAAATTATTAGACTTGACTTGGAGATTGTACTGACCTCGACCCTTTTCACTGTAGGAGTTGACAATCACGCTGTAGGTTCCATCGGCGGGCAAAGTTGCAATGATCCGTGAGCTGTTGTCAGTGTCACTCACGTCATCATGCTCTTGTAGCAATTGGCGTCCGGGTTGATTTGGCTGAGTCGCTCCGGGTTGACCTTGAGTAATCAAGAAGAGCGCCAGATAAGGATCAAAGGAATTGCTCTCCAATGTAATAACAATTTGCTGGTTTTGCTTGCCTTCAAAAGTGTACTCGTCGTACAAGCTGTTATCCGATTGCAGAACGGGATCTCCATCCTGTAGCTCTCCGGTCTCGTTCAAGATCACCTCACTTGTTGGAGCGACGGGTTGAGGGGAAGGCGCTACGTCTGGAGTCTCCGGTTGGGGCACGGGACTTGGAATAGAACTAGGGGGATTCGGCTGGGGGGTAGCCTCTTGAGCAACGCCGATAGACTGACCACTCAGCAAAAGAATAGGAGTCGCTGCAAATCCAAGAAAATATGCAACTTGAATCCGACGAGTGGATTTAACTTGAAACATGAGGAACCTCTTACAAAGCAATAGAACTGTAGGACGAAGCATGCAATCACTAACGCACTGTCAGCAAATACTGGCCTCGACCAGTGCTATCGTAGGCATTCACCACAACTCGATAGTCACCAGCCATCGGCAACGTTACTCTAATCGCTGCGTTTTTGTCCACCCGGCTGCTATCGTCATTCTCGGCAACTAGACGACCATTCGGGCCGAATAGTGCCAAATAGGGATCAAAGTCACCGCTCTCCAGTTGAATAGTGACAGGCTGACCAACTTCGCCCGTAAACGTGTACTCATCGTACAAGCTACCATCATAGGGTAGGACGGCATCCGTCGAGTTCAAAGTTCCCCGCTCCTCCAAAATAAACCCGTTACTTCTGCTCTCTGGTGGCAACGACTGACGAGCCACTAGACTCCGCAATCGAAGCTGGTACTTACCGGATTCCTGAGAGTCATAGGAATTTGCCAGGAACGTATAGGTTCCATCCCTGGGCAAAGTCACAACAATTATGGCATCCTTATCCCCGCCACCATCATCGTCTTGAGCCAGTTCTGCGCCCTCTGCATCTAACAGGATCAGGTAGGAATCGATTTCTCGGCTCGTCATTTCAATGGTGACTTGCTGACCCGCTGCGCCTTCAAAGGCGTAGACATCTTAGTATCTGTTGTCAATCGGGAGAATTGGATCACCGCTCTCCAGGCTACCCACGATTTCTGGGCCATCTAGTTCTAGTTTCTCTGCATCCTCACTCTTGAATAGCGTCGGTCTTTGGGGAGATTGGGCCACTGTTGGTGCTCGACCCTCACGAACGGCTTGTAAAAAGGTCTCGATTTTATCCGTCGAAATAGCGAACCCAATCCCAATATTGCCACCTCCTCGGCCTCGGGAAGTAAAGATAGCAGTATTGACCCCAATTAATTCCCCTTCACTATTCAGCAATGGCCCACCAGAATTTCCAGGATTAATCGCCGCATCCGTCTGAATTAAATTCCGTTCGGAGTCAATTCGGCTGACAATCCCAACCGTGAGGGTTCCCTGAAACTGTCCAAAGGGATTACCAATGGCGAAGGCCCGCTGGCCCACTCGAACCGAATTTGGGCGCGCGACCTGAACGGTCGGCAAGCTATCAGCGTCTCGAATCTTTAGAATTGCCAAATCTAAACCATCTTCCCCGTAGGCAATCACATCAGCAACCACTTGTTGGCCATCTGCCAGAGTGAGAGTCACCTCACCGCCTTCAGACACAACATGGGCATTCGTCAAAACCATGCCATCTGGTGTAATGATTGTTCCACTGCCATTGGCATCCTTTGTATCAATTGAAACGACAGCGGGGCTGGCCCTTTCATAGACCCGAACATTTGTTTCCTCTGTTGTGTCCTGGGCTAGCAATTGCAGATTTGAGCGATTTGGGCTAATCTGAGTCGCAGCAGATAGCTTCGGAATTGCAGGCTGCTGTTTTGGAGAAGCAGACGGGCTGAACGTTGCACCTGCGATATTGGCTGTAAACGCGACGCCCAACGCAGTCATCCCAAATGCTGTCAAGTGCAAGATTCTAAATTTCATGAACTTTTTTAATCGAATAGCCCACCTGAGAAAATTGAATAAAAATCTACGGCGTGGGGTGGGTCTACCACAAATCCGTAAACCTTCTTAGAGATTCAAACCTTCTTAGAGATTCAACGGCAGAGCTAGCACATCGGTCTAGATACTGATGTGCTGGGCAAACGGAATCCTAAGCATTGGGTAGGGTAGTAATCAAATATATTCCTGAATAATCCCCATTATACTTGACTCGCTTAGAACGTAGCCACTTGTCCTGCTCCTCGGCTGACCCCCTGTTGACTAGGAGTCATCTTAGGGCAGAATCATGGTTTCAACGGTATTACTCGATGGTAAAATCCCCCTATTTTGCCTTACGCCAGTATCGGCGTCGATCAGGAAATTTTCGATTCCTTTTATGGCGTTTGCTTCAGATTGAATACCCTGGGCAAGAATACCAGGGTTGCAGCCGAGATAATAGCCTGCATCACATGATGCCTCATCATTGGCCATGACCACATCATTGGCCATTACCACCGGGCTCATGCTACACTAAGATTAAAATATTTCACAAAAGTTACTCAAATTTTGGGGGTCATGCCCGACCTGAATAGCCCAAGTGCTACCAATGGTGCAGGGACATATAGGCACGTCAGTTACTTTCTTTATCGAGCTTTGATCTCGCTGCAGCAACAGTCTCCGGACTGTCTCAATGTTCGATATCGCAGTATTCCATGGCATCAAGCTCGCTATCGGTCAGCTTTATTGGGCAAATTGACCCAGTCTCTAAGTCAGCTTGAGGATCAGGGGTTAGTGTTTTCGCAGATTAAGAAGTATCTGCGAACATTACTCAGTCCAGAATTCCAGGCGACACCTGCCTATGAATCACTAATCAACGACCTGGAGCAACTTGTCACTTCAGTTGTTACTCCAGCAATTGTTACTCCAGAGACTAACCCACCAGAAATTAATCCTCAAGTTACTCCTCCCAACATAAACGGCCTGTCTCCAACTCCAGCCTCGTCAGATACTTTGGGAAGCCTGTATTTGAATGGTCACTCTACCCAAGAGCAAGGCGTGAGCATCCTGCTACTCGATGCTGAAAATCTCCAGCTCAACAGTACCGCTGAGGCCGCTCTAGCAGAAATGTGCCATTACCCGCTACAAATCAAAATTGCGTTTGCGAACTGGCACAGTTTGGGTCGGCGGGACAATGAACTGCATCAACGGGGATATCAACTGATCCATGTTCCTTCGGGGAAGGATAGCGCGGATCTGAATATGGCAGCGGTTGGATCATCTCTGTTTGTTCACTATCCGACGGCTAAAGAAGTCTTAGTTTGTTCCTGCGATCGGGCCTTGACCCATTTGTGTAATCGCTTGCAGTCCTACGGTTTAACCGTATATCAGGTGAGAAAACGGCAGGATCAAATCATCGTTTTCAACAGTAAAACAGGGAAAACGGAGCAATTCTTGATTGTGCCGGAAGTAGAAGTGCCATCCGTTGAGACCCTGGTGACCCAAACTCAAAAGCTGATCCAGATGGAACAACGACGGACTAAAAGTCAATGGATTAAGTTCTCTCGATTGTCAATGCTGTACAAGGAAACCTATGGTCTCACCCTGAACCAGGCCATTGCAACCCATTTCTCAGGAGCACAGGCACGGGACTTTTTTATCAGGAATTCCTGCTACTTCGTTCTGCATCAACCCTCCGCCAAGTCACCCACCTACATCGCGACCTTCAGTCTGCAATCCCGGCGCAGTGTTGGCGTATCGTCAGGCTCCGCTCAAACTGCTAGTTCCAGCTTGAATTGTATCTCCCATGCTCCGATTGAACCGATCAATTCTCCTAGCGAACTGGAGAGAATTTTGGTGGAGTTGATGCAAGAGCTGACTAAAAATCTGGAGACTCCCCAAATCCCGCTGTCGATTCTCGGCAGCCATTTTAATAAAAAATACGGTGTTGCCCTGATCCCGATCATTAAACAGTTTCGCCTCGGCGGTAAGCTTACCAATTTTATTGATTGGTGTAGTCAGTTAAATCTAGAAAAAACCGAAACAGGCTGGAATGTGTATCTGCTCGGTTAATTTCTCCGAAATCGCTATGATTTTGATAGGCTCAGGTCACAAGTCAGAGTTGAGTGGAGTCTGGAAGGTTGTGGCGCAGTGCGTCCTAATCTCCCAAATCCATATTTCACACGATTGAAAATCGCTATAGTAGATTGACGATGGAATTTGATCATATTCATTTCTACGTTCAAGATGCCCAGGCGTCGCGGGACTGGTTTGTGCAGCGATTGGGATTCCAGGCTGTTTTTAGCTTCAAGGCGCAGCAGACCCACACGGAAATCGTCAATCAGGGACAGATATGGTTGCTGCTGTCTTCACCATTGGGTCATGGAGGCCCCGTCGACGAATACTTGCGCCTCCATCCTCCCGGTGTTGCAGACGTCGCGTTTCGAGTCCAGAACCTGGAAAATGTGCTGCAACGGGCTACTACCGCAGGGGCAAAAGTTCAGCGTCCTGTTCAAAATCAAAGAATTACAGACGATTCCCTGAAGTGGGCCAGAATCATGGGTTGGGGAGGAATTAGACACACTTTGGTTGAGCGGACAAAGCCGATTCCAGAAAACCCAGAACCCTTGTTGTTTCCCCAAGTACCTGAGTTAGTTATGCCCGCTGCGTGTTCGGGGGGAATTTTTGCAATTGATCACGTTGTCCTCAACGTTGCTACAGGACATCTGCGACCAGCCCTGGAGTGGTATCAATCCGTCTTCGGATTTCAACCGGAACAATGTTTCAATATCCAGACCTGCCGCTCAGGATTGCAAAGTCAGGTTTTGACGCACCCTCAAGGCTCCGTGCAGTTTCCGATTAATCAACCGGATATTGGCCAAGCTTGCGTTCAACCTCTAACTCGGCCTCGAACTCCATCTCAAATTCAAGAATTCCTGGACTTGAATCAAGGGGCCGGAATTCAGCATATTGCCCTACAAACGACTGACATTATCAAAACCGTTCAGCAACTACGGGCTAATCATCTGCCTTTTCTATGTGTCCCCACCACCTACTACCAGGCCCATGCAGCGGTAGCGAATCCCTATCTCCAGTCTGATTGGCCAGCCATTCAGGCGGGTAAAATTCTAGTCGATTGGCAGCCAGAGACACCGGAGGCCGTTTTGCTACAAATTTTTACCCAACCCATTTTTGATGTCCCAACATTTTTCTTTGAACTGATTGAACGGCGATCTAGCTTGAGAGCAGGACGGTGGGTTCAGGCTCAGGGATTTGGAGAACGAAATTTTCAAGCGTTATTTGAAGCGATTGAACAGGAACAACTCAGCAGAAACATCTAGTTAGCTAGACTGGCCAATCAGCATAAATCCAGCCCAGTCTTCCAGGTGATGATATTTTTCCATGTTGCTCAACATGGCCTGTCTTAGTGCTGTAGCTTTGTCTGATCCCTGTTGCATCTGGCGATAGAAGGTCTTCATCAGCTCTGAAGTTGAAGCATCTGGAACCAACCAGAGGGAAACGACGACGCTGGGAACTCCCGCTGAGATGAAAGAACGGGAAAGTCCAATCACACCATCTCCGGTGATCGCTCCTCGCCCCGTATTACAGGCGCTCAGAACAACCAATTCAGCATTGAGCTTTAGAGTCAGGATTTCTTCTGCCGTCAGCAAGCCATCGTTCTGCTCCGTGGGAGTCAGGGCTAATGCACCTGGAATTCTAAGTCCAAGATGCCTCAACTCATGCAATAGACCATGGGTTGCCAGATGGATTACCCGTGCCTGGGGCATATTTTGGACAACCAATTCTTCTGTCGCTTTCTCACCAATAATGGCCTGGGTTTTGAGCATCTGGGCGATGGCCTGGGCTTCCCGTTCGGCTTCCGGTAGGGCAATTAGAGGAGCCGGGGCTTCTTGCAAATCTGAGGAAATACTGGGCATTTTAGGATTGCCCACAACGACCATCTGGTTCACTGCCTGGTTTTCTAGACGGGCTTGATGTTGTTGGGTCAAGTCCAAAACTTGAATTGACGGTGTAATCAGTACGGTATGGCTCTCAATGAAGTAATGGCCCTGTTGATCCTGAAGCGCCACAAAGGGGGTTAGAAAAAGACGACCCTGGGGGATGAAAATAATCCGTTTTTCTGGGTCAGTCGGCAGTAAATCCTCAATCGGTTTAATCAGTAGATCATACTTTTGAGATAGAACCTCATATTTTCGCTTCTGAGCAGTAACAGACCCTCTAAAACGGTTGCCCGATAAATCATTAGTGATTTGTCGCTGTTCTGAGGCGGTTCGATTTAAGAGCAGCTTGTTCAAGAAGGAGCGTCCGAGCGGAAATGGAGTCGATTCAGGCAGGGAAGTTCGATAGGAGCGACCAAATGTTTCCGCAATGCGGGTTTTGTCAGTTTTACCCAGAAGCTCACAACTGATATCCGAAATATTCTGTTGACGAAACTCCAGGGTTCCATCGGGCTGAACGACCCAGATGTATAACCAGTCCGGCAAAACGGAGTACTCTACCAAAGTAGCCTGTTGGCGCTGGGCAATCTGCTGAATTTGTTTAAAAGTCAGGGGATCGGGAGTCTCGTATGGCTCAGCCTGACTTAAGCTATCAGCAATCAAATCTGCGAAAGCTCTAGCTCGTCCCCGTTCTGAGATTTCTAATGCTCTCTCAAACTCTCCTTGATTGATCAAGACCTGTTGCAGCCATTGATAGGTTTCCGCCTGCTGGTCGGCTAAAGAGACTTTATGGTCATCTTCTAGTCCTGGACGCAGCGATTCCCAAATCTGAATTGCCGCCTCTAAGGTGGTCGTGGCCTCCGCCACAGCCCCAGATCGAAACAAGGTCACGCCAAGATCACTCAAGAGTTGGCCCTCCTGGGGGGGAGCAGAGGTAGAGCGAGTGATCGCGAGTGCCTGGCGATAGTAATCCAGGGCCGTTTCATACTGTTCCTGAAGTTGATAGACATCACCTATGCGAGCCAGGGTGGTAACTTCTCCAGGACGATCCTGGATGCTTCGCCGTAGCTCCAAGGCTTGGTCTAGGGTATCTAGAGCTTGTTTGTAAGCTCCCAGCTTGCCATGAATCGAACCAATGTTGTTCAGAATGCGTCCTCGGATCGGATCATTCTCTAGTTCGGCTAATACCAGGGCCTGCTCATAGGACTTTAGAGCTGCTTCATACTGACTCAGACGTTCCTGCAATAGCCCAATATTATTTAGCGTTGCTCCTTGCCAGCGATAGTCTTCTCGACTCCGATGTAGTTCCAGGGATTGCTCGTACAGTTCTAGGGCAAGATTGTATCGACCCAGATTGTGATAAACCGCGCCAATATTATTCAGGATCTCTCCCTGGCGCTGATAATCGTGTAGATCCTGAAAAATTGCGAGTGCTTCCTCGTGGGAATCAATTGCTTCTTGATAAAGTCCCTGATGCTGGTAAACCGCACCCATATTAGTCAAGACCACCCCTTGTCCGGAAGTGTTTCCTTCCTGCCTGTAGATCACTAATGACTGCTCATAGGTTTGGAGTGCGGCGTCGTATTGACCAAGATTGTAGTAGGCGACGGCGATTTCATTAAGAATGGTGGCTTCATAATCTCGTCTGCCAATTTGCTGCGAGAGTGCTAGCGCTTGATTCAACTTTTCTAGAGCAGATTGAGAGTCTCCCTGGGAGAGTTGCTGCTTACCTTGATTGAAGAGTTCCTGGATCTTGTCTTCTAAAGTCTGCTCGGAAGTGGGAGAAGTTTGGGCCTGGGCGACAAGTCGCTGAAATGGTTTTCCCGGCATAGGAGCATTAATTCCTGCAAAGTTGTTATTCAGATAAACTAAGGTTGCAACAATAAATGCAAGAATTAGACGGCGAGTTTTTTTTCTGTTCATGTGCTCCCCCCTTTCACCTATCCCTCTTCTAACACATCTAAATTTTTTGGTCTGAATGGAGTTTATAAATAATGTTTAATAAACCTGAGAATTTCCTGAAAAAAATCGCATTTTTCAGCTTTTGTGGAATTGCACTTTGGCTTAATCCAGTAATTCAGTTGTCTTCTGTTCACGGAGAACCTCGCCCATCGGGGTCAAGGGATGAGCGACCTCAAACAGATTCAGAAATTTCAGAAGCTATTGACCCTGAGCCAGAGACCCTGGAGCAAGATATCAATCCCGTTCGTTCTGGGGCTAGTTCGGAATCGAATTCTACTGGTGTGGAACTGCCCAATCGTGACGTTCGAGGCAGTGAAGCTTCAGAGGGTGAACTCGTACCTGATCCGGATAGTTCTCCCAATTCACCGACGCTAACTCAAGAAGATGCCTTTGAAAACCCGTTCCTACAGCCCACAACAATTCGGGGGACACCCGAACGGTCTAATGGTGAGGATTTGGCCACCAAGCTAGAAGACTCTCGCCAACTTCGTACCCTGGCTGCTGTACTGGGTCTGGCAGACTTAATCGATCCGCTGAAGGACTCTCAAACCTGGTGGATTGTCTTTGCGCCGACGGATCAGGTGTTTGAGACCGACAAGGTTTATCCACAACTGCTCCAGTCAGATAACCGCGCCCAACTGGTGCAGTTCCTGCAGAAACATCTGGTGAAGGGTGAAATCAGCACCGAGACCTTTGAGCAAGGTGAGGCCATAACTCTGGGCAATGGGATCATCAAGCTTGAGGCTGATCCCGACAACCCCGACATCATCGTTGTAAATGGCGTGAAGATCGATAAGTCCATTTCAATTGAAGCAACTAATGGCCGAATCTTCCCGATTGAACAGGCGATCTTTCAACCCGATCTCTAGGGTTGCTCAGAAAGGTTAGTCAGAGATGACTTCTGTGTTGCCCCCCTTCACCCATCCAGTGCGATCGCTGTCTTCCTCAACCTGAACTCGCTCCCAGACGCCATCTTCACTCTTGGACAGCACAATAACGGTTTCTTCGTAGGCAATGCCACCGATGCGATCCGCTTCATAACTCGGCTCATCTCGCAGGATCAATCCAATCGGCTGCACGACAACAGCTCGGTAACTATTATCGGGAAGAGCTTTGGGTTCTGGGGTAGGAGTTGCAGTCGGGGTGGGTTTCGGGGCGGGGCTGGCTTCAGCGGTGACAGGATTGTCATTGGGAAACGTAGGACGCTCCGGCAGCTCTGTCAAGCGAGCCGCAAAGTAAAGGGCCGCTGCTACACTTGCACCCGCTAAAATCAACAGGGCCAGAATAAACCCAACGATGAACTTGAAAAGACCGTACAAGCTCATAGATCCGTTCATGACTCACAAAAAAATTTACTGAAGATCAACATAAACTATGTCGTGGCTAAAATCCACTCAAGCCCACAATCAATCCTCGACAAACCTGCGTGAGAAAATCCAGGTTCAGATTTTCCAGGGTATCCTCGGCAGTGTGGTAGTGGGGATTTCTCAAATTTGCCGTATCGGTGACCAGAACGGCCGGATAATCCCGATCCCAGAAGGGAGCATGGTCACTGCGACGCACATCGGGAACCATTATCCCTCGATTCACCACAGGTAGCCATTCGCAGGGTAGACCCGTACTTCGCATCCGCCGACTCAGACGGAGCAAATCTAACAAGGTTGGCAAATTCCCAACCAGTGCCAGAAAATTTCCGCGATGTGGATAGAGATATTTCAGCCCCGCTGGGTAATGTTGGGAATTGGGTTCAGTCGTCGCATAGCCCAACATTTCCAGCGACAACATCAGTCGGATTTCCTGGTATTGCTGTTTTAGTTTCTCTGCGTAATGGTCGCTGCCCAACAAACCATATTCTTCCAGATCGAAGCCGATCAAATGCACCGGACGTTTCAAAGGGTGCTGAGCAAAGGCTCTAGCTAATTCCAATAGCACTGCTACTCCGCTGGCATTGTCATCGGCCCCCGGACTGCCTGGAACAGTGTCGTAATGTGCTCCAATCACAACTGGCGCAGCCGAATCCAACCAACCGGGCAAACGCAACACGAGATTCTGATAAACTTGCCCTCTAACCTGAAATTCATCCCGCTCGACGGTTCCCCACTGTTTTAGGGATTGATGAATGTACTCCCTGGCATAGAAGTGTCCCGCAGAGGCTAAATATGGACTGCGATCGCGCACCAGTTCTTTCAAATGATGTTCCAGGGTGGCTTGAAGTTCAGGATCAGAAGTCATCTTGACACACTACAACTTAGCTCCACGATAGCGGATTTCCTGTTTCAGACGATATTGTTGGGCTAACTGCGGAATATCCCCCTGATGCCCTAAAACGATCAATGTATCTGCCCCCTGCAATTTCACCTGCGGCTCCGGATGGTTGATTAGAGCTCCGTCCTGTCGCCGCAAAGCAATCACTAGAAATGCCCGCTGTCCCCGAATATCCAAGTCACCAATTTGTTGTCCGATTAAGGCTGAATCAATGGGAACCGCCAATTCATCCAGTTGTAGATCAACTTGATCCAGCGCTTGATCAAGATTTCGACGGCTCTCCTCCTGTTCGAGAAATTCCGTTGCGGTTGGATGGGTAATCAAACTGCTCATCCGCAAAGCACTAATATTCGCAGGCAGTACCACGTGATCGGCTCCCGCTAGTAGTAATTTTTTCTCCGTTGACGGTAACTCTCCCCGCGCCAAGATTGTTAGGTTCGGATTCAGTCCCTTGGCTGTCAGAGTAATAAACACATTTGTCGCATCATCAGCGACCACGGTAGTGAGGAACCTGGCCCGTTCAATCCCAGCCGATTTTAAAATCGCTTCATCGGTTGCGGTTCCCTGACAAACCATGTAGCCAATCGATTCGGCAGTTTCAGCTCGTTCCTCATTACTTTCAATCAAAACGAAGGGATGTCGAGCCTCTGTCAGTTGTTGGGTAAGAATCTGGCCCACATGACCAAATCCGCAAATAATCACATGTTGTTGCAAACTTTCAATCCCCTTAATTCGACGCCGTTTTTCCAGCGCCTGTTTGATTTCCCCTTCTGTGACCATCTGAACAAACCCTCCCACAATGTAGACAGCAGATGAGGTTCCCGCCACAATCACGAAGATTGTAAATACTTTCTCTGCCGGATTAAGGGGCTGAACCTCACCGTATCCCACCCCAAAAATAGTGATCACAACCATATAAATCGCGTCGAGCAATGTCCATCCAAACAGGCTATAACCAATGACCGCAATGATCAGGGTGATAGCGAAGAAGATAGATCCGGTCAGAATGCGTTGAAGTGATCCCTGCATTAGTCGAAGAAAAGATTAGAGTAACGTTTCAAAGCTCACTTCCCCGTTAGTCAAGAAACTCCATCAGAATGTTAAGACAACTTCAGTGGGGTGACTGTCTTATAAATTACTGCTCTAAACAGTCTGCAAGAAACAGTGCTACTATTAAAGTCAATTCATGCGAATCTTTACATTAGTCCAAAGAGCAAATGGTACAGTATGTCCTGGGCATTTTTGCCACCCTGCTGATTGGTTACCTAGCAAATTCCTCCGTTCGGATTATTGGAGGAAGCGATGAGGCAATTGTGGAACGACTAGGTCAGTACGACCGAACGCTGAAGCCCGGTCTAAAGTTTATTCTGCCCGTCGTTGAAAAAATTGTTTATTACTTTGATATCAGTCGAGAGCGATTCATTGATATCCCCCCCCAGGATGTAATCACGAAGGATAACGTGCCGCTCAGGGTCGATCCCGTCGTCTACTGGAAGGTAGAGGATCTAAAGAGTTCTTACTATAACGTGGACAAAATCGATGAGTCCATCTCTAACCTGGTCATGACATCGATTCGAGCAGAGATCGGTACACTGACTCTGTCAGAGCTGTTTTCTTCGATTACAGCCTTAAACCAGACCTTGCTGAAAGCTTTGGATGAGTCAACTGCAAATTGGGGGGTGAAGATCACCCAGGTTCGGTTGCAAGATATCACCCCGCCTGAATCGATTATGCGGGCTTTGGAGAACGAGAAAGCCGCTTAGAGCCGTCAGCAAGCTGACGTTAACATTGCCCGAGGTAAGGCGGAGACAATTCGTGTTCTATCTGAGGCCCTCGGTGTAGGTTCTAACCAGCCTGAATTCATGAAATTTTTGATTGCTCAGCAGTACGTTGAGGAGAATATGCTACTGAGCGAAAGCGACTACGCTAAGGTTGTCTTTATGGATCCAAGCAAGCTGAATGAAGCTTTGAGCGACCTGATGACTAATCAGGAAGAGCTGGGAGGAATCAGCGGAAATTCAGGCGGCGTTACTCCCTTCAAGCCCAAGCCAGATTTGAGTAAGTCGAATGACTTGGGGAATGCTGGGTAGAGCAAACTGCCGTATATTGCAAATGCCGTCAATGTCTACGGATTTAGATTGACAAACCCCTAAAGACTGCGGCACTGTAGCCACCAGTCAAAGCTTATCTGCTGAGTCCTTTCATCATCCAGGGGATCGCAGAGTTTGCTATTTTCCAGCGCCCGGGTCAAGTAATTTCTGCGATGTACGAGATCGGAAGGATACCTACTCCTGTCCTGCTGAGCGCTATGACTCGTTTTAGAGTAGAGTCGGCTTTTCGGTTTGTTGAGAATTCGGGTCATGGCTTTGGGTTCGAGTCGGTAGAAAAATGATATCCAATCTATTGTTGCTGCTGCGGCGTGGTGTCAAACACCTCCCTGGGGGGTATATGCACTAGGGGGTATTGCCCTACACCTGTGTTCTGTAATTAGGAGGCATATCAGGAGTTATGCAGGGGGGTAATACCCTTACTCCCACTATCCCCTCAACTCCCGCCAGAAGATATACGGTTTTAGTCAGGTTTTGTCAGGGATTGGTTCAGATTTTGTCAGTGGATTGAAAAATCAATTTTCTTCATCCTCTAGGGTTTCAGGTTGAGGGTTAGAGTTTTTCACTTTAGCAAAGGCATCGTACCGAGTCATCCGCTCATTACTTACGGCTGCAGTGACCCCAATCGACTGAATCGCATCAATCCAAACCTGCTGCTGCGGAGGGAGCTTCGGCAGGGATAAATTCTGTTGATCAAAGACCTGGTCGACATTCAGGAAGAAACTCCCATTATTGGGATTCGGCTCAGCCGGGACAGTTTGTTTGAACAAGGGGTCTGTTGAAATTGCTGTTTCTGGTGTCGGCAAAAATTGATAGGCAATAGACGCTCCGAGAGTGACATACAGAACGTTATTATCAAGCCAGCCTCGCATCACACTGAATGCCCCATAGGGTGACGTCCATTTAATCACTGATTCTCCCTGGATCTTGGCTTCCCCAACTTTGAAATTCTGCGCCTGCATGGTTTCATCTAGTTTTTTCAAAGAGGCTTCAGCCGCTTTGCGATCGCTCACCTGAGTCATCAGGGCGAATCCAGCCGAAAACTTCTGGGGTGTCTGCTTATCTGGGGTGACCGGAATCAAAGACAGCGCAAATTCACCATTCATCCAGTCTAGAAAATCTGCCTGTAAATCCTGGTCGGTAAACTGTTTGACACTCTTGGATAGGGCCTCAGGGTTAAACGGAGCAATGGGATTCGCCTGCGCCCCGTCGGCGTAATCTTGCCAAAGCTGTTCGAGATTGCCACCTGTCACTACCATCATGGCTCCATCTGGAATGCGCCGCAGTATTTCTTTCGCTCGATTCTCTACTTTGAAGGTTTTTTGACTGTTGGGCTTGAGCCAGGAAATCCCCTTGAACCGCAGGCCATCCGATTCAAGAAAAACGTTCGAAGCAAAGCCCTGAGTTTGTTGAAGTTCTTCCAGGCTGTTGGGAGGAACTGCCTGACTGGAGGTAAACGCAGCCAGACTTGCTGCTGTAGCGACATTCAAGTAAGCCTGGGCAAAACTGCGGGGTGCTTCAATTTTCTGAATTGCACTGGCATAACCTGGCGTCTTTGCTAAGGACGGTTCACCGCGATAGGTGTCGATTACCCGATCAATGGCGCTGGCATCATTCGTCACGATCAGGAAGTCTCTACCTAGAGCTGCATTCGAGTAATTTTGCTCTGCATTTTGCGCTTCGATAATCTTGACGCCGCGATAGGTTCGCTCAACCACATCTCCCTCTGTCAGTAATCGGGGTTGAGTCAAAATTTCCTGGGCGGTGGCTGGATCGGCAATGGGTAGGACAGCGATCAAGGCCGACTGATTAGTAGATGGCAGCGGTGTGCCTGGTTGTGGAGCTTGATCAGAGGTCAAAGCCTGGTGGGGTAACCAGGCGACCATCGCCTTATCTGCAACCCAGGGCTGAATGTCTTTCTCATAGTCGTAGCCTTTTTCCGTCAAGAAGCGATCGCGCCAGTCTTCGAGGAACTTTTGCAGAGCTGCCTTGGAGTCTGACGTACCGTACTGCTTCAACTGCTCCCACTGCCTCGGTTCCGTTGAGAGAGAGAGGGCAACTGTAACATCCTGCGGCAGAACATTGGAGCCAATCGGTAGTCCTTCAGCGGTTTTGCGGGAGACAAAAGCATAATAAGCGCCAATTCCCCCACTCACTAATAGAGCAGCAACTCCCAGGGGTAACCAGGCACGAGATTTGGTTTTGGGCATAGTTTGGGGAACAGATGACATCGCGAATTCAGCCAGCAAACACTTTACACAGATACCACATCTATTGCACCTTGGGTAAGGTTTCAATCATTTATCTTTGATCCGGGGGTTGGGCAGCCTTCACCCCAGAAAAATCTTCAAACCATCCCCGCTGCCGGAAATGGAGTAATAAGCTGACGGCAGTGGCTCCCATTGCCAGCAAACACACGGGATAACCCCAGTACCAATCTAATTCAGGCATATTAAACGGAGAAGTATCTGGGTCGAAGTTCATCCCATACAACCCAGCAATGAAGGTCAAAGGAATAAAAATAACCGAGACAATCGTTAGCACTTTCATAATCTCATTCATGCGATTGCCCATGGAAGAGAGATAGATATTGATCAAGTCTGATGATAATTCTCGATAGGCTTCCAACATATCGACTAGATTCACAGTGTGATCGTAGCAATCATGTAGATAGACCCGCGCCTTTTTACTCACTAAACGGTTTTTATCCCGTACCTGGTTGTAGAGGGCTTCGCGTTGAGACCAAACAGTTCGACGTAGGGAAAGAATTTCTCGTTTGGTATCGTAGATTCTCTCTAGGGTTCCTGGTTTTGGCTTGAATAGGATTTCATCCTCCAGTTCTTCTAAGTGTTCACTGTAGGCTTCCAGGGCCGGAAAATAACCGTCAATAATCGCATCTAGAATAGCGTAGGTTAGATAATCGGCTCCATGCTTACGAATGATGCCGTGGTTGAGGCGAATGCGATCGCGTACAGGCTGAATGCAGTCATAGCGGGGTTCTTCTTGCACCGTAATCACGTAATTTGTCCCCATAATTAGACTCACCTGTTCTCGATGCATTTCTTCATTTGGGGTCTGCATGACCATTTGGGCCACAATCACCACGTATTCTGGATTGTCATAACTGATGATTTTAGGACGTTGGGGAATATTAACCACATCTTCTAGGGAAATCGGGTGAAATTGAAATACCCGGGTCATGCGCTGCCAGGTGTCTGGATTTCCCAGGCCCTGAACATCCAGCCAGCAAACTGAATTAGGATCCTCTAGATAGGGTAAACAATCCTCAGGAAAGTTCAATTCAATCCGTTTGGCAGAGTCTCTGGAGTAATGAATCAGGATCAGCTTAGGATAGGGAGCATCGGGATCAAGATCCAGAGTTCCTGGCAATGTTCCAGGCTGATCGTAGAAGTATTCCAGGCCGGACTCTTCTTCTTCAAACTCAGCAGGATCCAGTAAGAACGGCGAAGCAGAACTGTGAGCCATAACTACCATTGTGAACTGTTAGTACCCAGTGTACTGTCCTTGGCAAAGGTTAGACGGCGTCAAGGGAAAGTCATCAAAGGATATCAGCTAATACTTTATGCCTTGGTTACCGAACCGGATCTGCTTCTTCACCAAACCAGAGCACAGCGTATTTGCCGTGAATTCCTACACCTACTGCTTGCCAGTTGCGGCTTTTCCAGACTCCTTTGTTGAGCATCACTGCATTATGGGACTGACTGCGTTTCCAGGCTCGCAATGCAGAGACAGCCGTTGCTCGGGTAGAAATACTGTAAGCATTTTCGTATCCATTGCCCCGGTAGGCGGTTCCCAAACGTTGAGGTGCTTTCCAGATACAGGGATAGGTAGATTGATCCGCCGCATTGTAACGACAATTGCTCCAACTATGGGTTAAGCGTCCAATATTTTGATCAATATCCAGAACGTGGCGATTAGCAACAATGCTTAAGGATGGAGAGAGGGGAACCGGCGGCAAACCATACTGAGCGCGATACTGATTGAGTAGATTGTAGAGCCGTTGCTCCTCCGATGCAATACCGTCACCGGGGCAAATACTAGCCCTTAAAACCTGCCGACCATAACAATTGAATCGTTGATAGTTTCTACTCTGAACAACTTGAGACTTTGGTTGAAGTGCTTCTAAAAGTGAGCCAGAGGTGAGCAGAATTCCTAGACCAATCGTTAAAAGTGAACTAAAACCCATACAGAACCTTGCAAGTAAATTTACTCCAAGGTTGTTCGGTTTTACGCTTTGGTCATCCGGATGATTTGTTGATTTAATTGTTGATTTAAGTACTAGCTTGAATGCTGAACAGTAGAGTTGTCCAACATTCAAATATCAACTGGAACTAAGGCTGATTTTTTTCGTCTGAAGAATCTAATGTATCTGACAAAGAATTCCACAGCTCCTTTAAGCGCTGTTTGATCCGGGCTTCTTTTTTGGAGATCGCCGTTCCCACTTCTCCCAGTTTTGTTTCAAAAACTTGCTGTTTTTGATCTAGGGTTGTTTCAGCTAAATCCTTAGATTTTTCCTTCGTTTGTTCATACCAGGTTTTGGCTTCCTCAACATAGGTTTTAACCTGATCGTATTGATCACCATATCGAGTTGCCAAGTCAGCCCGTGTAATCGCCAGTTGAGCTTTGAGCTGAGCGTAGCGCTTTTGCAAGAGGGCCACCTCTTCGCTTTCCCGCAGAGCATTCACAGCAGACTCAACCGCCGCTTTAAATTGCTCCGACTTTTCTTCGCCGGTTTCGGCAACATCCTCAAGCACTGCATCCACTTCTTCCTGGAGGGCTTGCTCCTGTACCTCTGCCTCATCTTCTAAACGCTTGATTTCAGAGCGGGTTTCGGTGATGGCCTGACGCTTTGCAGAGCTGATACCCTCCACTACGCCTTTGACTGAAGCGGTCACTTGAGCCTTGAATTCTTCGCTCTTTTCGCTGAAATTTTCTGAAATAGCTGCAACGGTGTCACGTACAACTGGACGCACCTCAAAGGGGCTGGCCTTGAATTCTGTAACGGCCTGAGAGACGGCGTCTCGAACAATTTCTTGAATTCGATCCAGTTGAACCTGCCCTTCAGCCTTGGCTTTCTGTAAATTGTCGTTAATTTTATCCTTGATTGAATCTGGCACGGTAGAGCCTCCACGACTATTAATAAGAGGTTAAAGATCTAAAAAATCCCACAGAGTAAAAAGATCAACTTTTTATTCAGAAAGATACCTCAGAATATACTTCAGATTCGGGCAACTCAGATCTAATATTGTTAAGTATGTCATCTTCTTCTCCCCGCGCTGGTTATACGCTCCCTGTTTTTGCCTGTGCAGCAGCAGTTGCCGCCCTGCAATATCTTCAGAACAGGGCTCAGATAGGCCCATCAACTCAACAAACATTGACCCGAAACCCGTCAATTGACTCCGTCACAATTAATCTAGTTCGACCGGAAAAAAACGTCGAGATTCCAATAGAACAAGTTGCCCAACTTCAATCTGAGGTTGCCCTGGCAATTACCCGCTCTGACCCAGGGGATAATCTTGATTTAACCCGCCATACACCGATTTGGGCCAGAGTACATCTGATGCCAAGGGAACAAGGCCCGCAGGTCTCAAACCTGATTTCAAGCGAGGGTAACTCCGAGCGTTTTTTAACCAATCAGTCCTCCCAAATTATTCTTCTTGGGGGCGAAGGTTTGGGATACAACCAGGAAACTGGACAGGCTGCAATTTATCAGTATGCTCAACAACTGTTTCAGGCAAATATTCAGCCCCTATTGACCCCAGAGGACAGGGTTGAAATTACTATCATTTTGCCCCAAGGTCGCAAACTAGCTCAGCGCACATCCAATGCGGCGTTTGGAATTGTAGAGGGATTATAGCTGTTAGGAACCAGTGGAATTGCACAGCCTTTAAGCGCGCCAGAACAGTTGCAAAATTATCAAGCAGACCTGGAAACCAAGGCCCAAGAGTTTGATTGCCTCGTCTTTTGTATTGGTGAAAATGGTTAGGATCTTGCCCAAAAATTAGGGATTTCTACCGCACAAACATTGAAAACCGCAAACTGGATTGGGCCGATGTTAGTGACAGCGGGACTAGCTGGGAGCCAGGCAATTCTTCTCCTGGGCTACCATGGTAAATTAATCAAACTTGCAGGTGGAATTTTTCATACCCATCATCACTTAGCCGATGGACGGTTAGAAATACTTACCGCTCATTGCGCCAACCTGGGAATGTCAACCACGGATTTGCAAGCTGTTTTTAGTTGCCCCACTACGGAAGCTGCTTTACAATACCTGTACCAATTAAACCAAGACTGGATAACGCCAGTGTATGGTGCGATCGCCAGTGCAATTGACCAACGTTCAACCACCTATATTTGGAATCAAACGCAGCGCTCTGTCACTGTGGGATCAATCTTGTTTAATCGAGATCGACAGATAATCATTTGTAGTGAGAATGCTACAGCACTCCTGTCGAAAGTTTGCTATTCTAGGCTAAATAATCTTTTCTAAGTACGAGAATTCAGGTCGTAAGTTCGGTAACTCAGGTTCCGAACACGCATAGAACGAGGTTCCTTATTGATCGAACTTTTGATGGGGAATCTGTAGTTTTCACCACTCAGATCAACGCTCCCGTGTCCGGCTTGAGGTTCAGACCGGACGAAGGTTTAATTCATCTACCAACTTGACGATTGCTAAGCAAATATGTCTTCTCAAACTGACACACTAGCTCAAGTTCCTCAAATCTCCTCAATCACAGGAGAAGTGAATCGCCCCATGATTGCGATTCTTGACTTTGGATCTCAATATTCTGAATTGATTGCTCGACGAATTCGAGAAACCGAAGTCTACTCAGAAGTGATTTCCTACCGTACTAGTTATGAACAATTAGTTGCCCTGAATCCCAAGGGCATTATCCTATCCGGAGGCCCCAACTCAGTCTATGACCAAAGGGCTCCCCAATGTAGCACTGAAATTTGGCAGCTTGGAATCCCTGTTCTAGGGGTTTGCTATGGCATGCAACTGATGGTACAACAGCTCGGCGGCTGCGTTGAACGGGCTGAGAGAGCCGAATATGGGAAGGCGGCTCTGCAAATCGATAGTCCTATGGACTTGTTGAATAATGTAGAGAATGGCTCAACCATGTGGATGAGTCATGCTGACTCCTGTACCAACCTACCCGATGGATTTGAGGTCTTGGCCCACACTGACAACACACCTTGTGCGGTTGTTGCAAATCACGAGCGTCAGCTCTATGGCGTTCAGTTCCACCCTGAGGTCGTGCATTCAACCGGGGGCATGGCCCTGATTCGCAATTTCGTCTACAACATTTGCAACTGCGAACCCACTTGGACAACAGATGCTTTTGTAGAAGAATCCATTCGAGAGATTCGGGCTAAGGTTGGCGATAAACGGGTGCTACTGGCCCTATCCGGTGGCGTGGATTCCTCAACGCTAGCATTTTTGATGCATCGGGCCATTGGTGACAATCTCACCTGTGTGTTTATTGACCAGGGATTTATGCGAAAACGGGAACCGGAGAACCTGGTTAAGCTATTTGAGAAGCGGTTTCATATCCCGGTTGAGTATGTCAATGCTCGTGATCGATTCCTGGCTAAGCTAGATGGGGTGACTGACCCCGAACAGAAGCGGAAATTGATTGGCCATGAATTTATTCGGGTGTTTGAGGAAGAGTCTGCTCGACTCGGCCCCTTCGATTATCTAGCCCAGGGTACTTTGTATCCCGATGTAATCGAGTCCGCAGATACTAACGTTGATCCCCAAACGGGAGAGCGAGTTGCAGTCAAAATCAAGAGCCATCACAATGTCGGAGGGTTACACAAAGACTTGCGATTTAAACTGATTGAACCGCTGAGAAAACTATTCAAGGACGAGGTGCGGAAGGTTGGACGTTCCATCGGGTTGCCGCAGGAAATTATTGGACGGCATCCTTTCCCTGGCCCTGGTCTGGCGATTCGGATTCTAGGAGAAGTCACCCCTGAACGCCTGAAGATCTTGCGCAACGCAGACTACATTGTCCGGGAGGAAATTAGCAACTGGGGAATTTACTCTGAGCTTTGGCAAGCCTTTGCGGTATTACTTCCGGTTCGCAGCGTCGGCGTGATGGGCGATCAGAGCACCTATGCCTATCCAATCGTGCTGAGATTTGTTTCTAGCGAGGATGGCATGACAGCGGATTGGTCGCGGGTTCCCTATGATCTGTTGGAATTGATTTCCAATCGAATCGTGAATGAAGTAGACGGAGTGAATCGAGTCGTCTACGATATCACTTCAAAGCCGCCTGGAACTATCGAGTGGGAATAGTCTTATAAGTTAGCTCGAAATTGTGAAACCCAACACTGGTAGAAATTCTCGGTGTTGGGTTGTTCTATTAGTTCCTGAAAAGGGTTAAAACTTCTTAGGCCGCATAATACATAGGCAAAAATCTGAGGCTCGACCGCCGGGAATTTCCATTAGTATCTCTTCAAACTCTAACAGCAATCGAACAATTGTTTCTCCTTCCGGTGAACCGGGCAAGAATTTACGGTGATTCAATAGGGGGTAGAGAGGGTGTAGAATTCCACCTCCAACGGGTCGATAGAGTTCAATCTCGAAGAAGTATTCAATGAAGGGCAAAATCAATTCTGAGCGAACGGCCTCTGACGGGTCTGTCGCATAAACCTGATGAATTGTGGGGTTAACAAATTGCTTGTGCTTCCTAGAAGTTAGACTCGGATCGAAACATTGATACAACCGCTCAATCAGCTCTACATGTTTTTTATCATAAATGCAGTAGTTAGCGCCTACGTATTCATTGATGATAAAGTAACCGTCGGGATTTAAAGACCGATGAACGATCTCTAGAAACCGTTCCAACTCCTTAACGTGGTGCAATGAACCAGAACAAAAAGCAACATCATATTTCTTGCCGCTGGTCAACTCAAACTGATTAAAGTCATCCTGATAAAAATTGATCTTTAACCCTAGCTCTTCAGCATTGGCCTGAGCAATATCAATTGAAGCCTGGGAAAAGTCAAAGGCATCAATCTGTCGAGCAAATCCAGACTTGGCCATGACGATTTCATGGTTACCAATCCCGCATCCGAGGGAAATCAACTGGTCAAAGGTTTTTCCAGCAAAGTATTTTTCAACCAGCCAATTTAGCCAGTATTGAGTCGATTCACTGCCTGACATTCGCTGATTCAGGGTATCCATAATGATAGGATTTGCTAGCCACTCACTCTCAGTCGCTATCGTCGGATTTTTTTCCCAATAAATCTGAGCCTGGGACTGTTTTGAAGTTTGTTCTGACTTGACACCATTTTCCGACTCTAGTTGAGCAGAATCTTCAGATTGAACAACTTTAGATTGAGTTTCTGGCTCAACTGTTGGGCTGGGTGGCATTGGCAGTCGTTCTAGCACCAACTCATCAACCACAGGATTGGGGTTAATAAAGTAGGCTTCCTGAAAAATTTGATCGTAGTCCTGTACCATTTCTTCAAAAGTGTTCAGAGATTCCAGAACAAATTTGGCGTTCCGAGCAAATCTTCGGCGTTTTTCTGGACTATTTAATAACTGCACCAAACACTGCGCCAACTCTTCTGGTTTATCAGGAGTGTAGAACAATCCATTCACGTTAGGTCTGACCTGCTCCACGATGCCGAATACTGGGGTGGTAATCATCGGCAATTCGTAGGCCATGGCTTCTAGAATTACCCGTGGATAACTCTCGATTCGGGAAGTACAAATGAAGATATCTGCCGCTTGGTAATATTTGGGAGCTTCTGGCGTTTCTGGAACAATATTCACCTTTTCTCGGAGATTTGATGGCAAATTATCGACTAATTTGTGCAGTTCAGTACTATAAAGGCTGGGTCTGTCGCCCACAATCAAACAGCGAATATTTTTCTGCAACTCAGGGGGAATCAAATGCAATGCCCGTACCTAGTCATGCTGTCCCTTGCGCTCACAGACCGTTCCTAGCAGCAGAATGACGACCTCTGACTCCTGCAAATTCAGCGATGATCGAGCCGTTGAACGTGTCCATAGATTCCCAGTTAAATGGAAGCGATTAATATCTAAACCGTTATGAATCGTGATGAAATTGTGGTGGCTATTCAGGGGTTGATACAAATTTCGGGTCGCGTCAGCCACGAAAATTATTCGGTAGGGATAACGGAAACATTCCAACGCACAGGCGGCAATTTCTGAGCCGAACCGATTGAAATAACTCTGCCACGCTTCGCTCTCATGCACATTCCAAATCACTGGAACCTGACACCGATGGGCACAATCCACCATGAAGAAATTCTCCAGGGTATTGGCATAGACCACATCGTATTGCTTCAGGTTCAAAAGACTAACATACTGCTCCAGCGCTGTTTCATACTGTTGCCGCTGATAGAGATTAATCAATGGGTGTTCCCGGACGATGACCGGAATTCCTGCCTGTTCGTAGGCTTGGCGTAGCGGCCCATCATCGGTGCAGAAAATCACAGGTTCAATTTCTCCCTGGGCTGCTAATTGCAGGGCAATTTCGTATTGATGCAAGGGTGCGCCCGTGTATTCCAGGGCATTACTACACATCAGAACCTTCGGCTTGATCTTCACCGTTTGCTTGGAGACCCGATCCGATAATGTTAAGCGTCGGGGCTGGATTTGGAACCATTCATTGGCCAGGGACAAATGGGGGCTGTAGTAGGGGTCAACTTTATCGGCATACTTGCGGCGGAAGCGGGCCACTTCTGCCGGGTCATCCTTGAAGCCACGGGAAGTGCCTTCTCGGTGGAGCAATTCAGCATCAGCACAGTACACCGAACGATAGCCTTGCAAATGTAGCCGATAGCCATAGTCCGCATCGTTGTAGGCCACTGCAAAGTTCTCAGCATCAAAACCGCCTAGTTCCAGAAACAATTTTCGAGGCGTGAGCAAGCAGGCTGCGGTGACCGCAGAGTAATTTCTGGCAACTTTAGAGTAAGCTAAATAACCAAAGTAATCCTTCCGACTCAGCTTAAAGGCATGACCCGCTAGACCGTGATGTAAGCCATGCAGAATTCCAGCATGCTGAATGTGATTATCGGGGAAAATTAATCGGGCTCCCACCGCGCCAACCCGATCAAGCTGGGCGTAGCCCATCATCTGACTCAGCCAGTTTTCTTCCAGAACTTCAGTATCGTTATTCAAGAACAGCAGGTAATCTGTGTCAGTCTGCTGCGCAGCTTGATTGTTAATCGCAGCGAAGTTAAATTTGCCCTGACTCTTGATGTTCAGAACTTTGACGGTAGGAACATTTTGAACGCTAGCTTGGGAATTTTCAGATGAACCTGATTGAGAATTTTCTGCTGAGTCTTCTGTAGAATTCTCTGTAAAATCCCTAGAAATCTCTGCTAGATACTCTAACGTTGCTCGATCATCACTGTCATTATCAATGATAAGAATTTGATAATTCTCATAGGTGGTTTTCTTCAGGGATTCCACGCAGGCTGTGAGCAACTTGAGCTGATTTCTGGTCGGGATGATGATCGTTACCGATGGCCCTGTATGGGGAAATTGATGGGCAAAAATTCCCAGGCTTTGTTCTACAGCCCAAGCCGGTTGTGCTGCTGTTCCCTGCGTCTGCCGTCGATCCAAAGCATCCTGAACCGCATTACATCCAGCCTGAAAACTAGCCGGTTTCGCAGCCCCAGAAATTGCCGTTGAGCCGGGGGCTGTCCGCCAGTGATACAACACCAGTGGAATATGGCCAATCTGACGGGCCTCCTCTGTGATTCTCAGAGCCAGATCATAATCCTGCGCCCCCTCGTATCCCGCTCGAAATCCGCTCACCTGTTGGAAAAGTTGTCGCCGCACCACCAAAACGTGACCCATGTACATGTAGGACAAGAGCAATTCCGGTGACCACTTGGGCTTAAACTGTGGTGCAAATCGCTTCCCGATGGGATCAATCTTGTCGTCATCGGAGTAGAGCACGTCAGTTCCAGGATTGGCCGCCAAGTGTAAAGCCACTTCTGCCAGGGCATTTGGCGTTAATTCATCATCGTTATCCAAGAAAAGTAGAAAGTCTCCAGTCGCTTGTTTCGCCGCAGTATTACTCGCGCGGCTGATGTTGCCATTTTCAGATCGAAACAGGACTTGAATTCGCTGATCCTGCTCTGCCCATCGATTCAAAGTCTCACCCACTGCGGGGTCAGTGCTACAGTCGTCAGCAATACAGAGTTCCCAGTTGGTATAAATTTGCTGGGTCACACTAATGATTGCCTGTTCCAGAAATTCAATTGGTGGATTGTAAACGGGCATCACCACAGAAATTTTCGGTAATCGGGTGGTGTCCCAGGCTGCTAACCGTTTTTGCAGAAAAGCTTGGCTCCGATTTGTCCATTGATTCACCGCTAGCCAAGCATCGTAGGGTTCAATCGGCTTCAGCAATTCAAATCCTTCTGGCAACTGAGCCTGATCTACTGGGGACTGGGTCTGGCGATACATCTGCCACATCTGTCGCAATACCGCTGGAATTTCCGCCGGGGTTGGAACTAGACGACCCAATCGTTGTTTCCGTTCTGCGGCTCGCTTCCGAATTGCTCCTGTGAAATCGGACAACTGGCGCAGCTTTGCGGTTCCCTGGGTAAGCGCTCCCTCACGACTCACAACTAATTGTTCTGTTGCTCGGTAGGTGACCGTTTCGCCGGTTTCCAGTTGAGCTGCTAGAGAAACCTGCCAACGACCCGCCTCTAATTCCAGCAAGGCTTCAAACCCACTGTTGGAACTGCCAGTCCAATCCGGCAAGACCTCTCCCACATCAGAACGGCGCAATCCGTAAGCACAGTTGACGGAACGATTCGCAGCACCGTTGCGACATTCAAGGGTTAGTTGGCTGATTTGGGCTGTGAGATGACAACACCAACCTGCAAACAAAATCTCCCCCTGACGATGCCGCCAATTCACGGGTGCATCAAATGCAGCTCTCAACGAGGAAACTTTCACAGGATAGGACGCAAAGCGATGCCAGCGTCCTTGGTTATCTTGCAGTTCTAGATGCAGTTGATGATCTCCTGCCGGAAGCTGAACCTGAACCCGAAACCCAGCTTGACTCGACCCTGGAATCCAGCCATAAAGCTGACCCACATCCAGCCGTTCAATACCGTAGACCCCGGTCGTCACTTCTGAACCCAGACAGGCTCGAACCTGAGTATGCGTGCGCTCTCCAGTATATAGACACCAGCCCTCAATCTGGGTGTAGGTCTCTCCATTGCCAACGAATTCCCAGGTGGTTGGGGTATCCAAATGATGGATGTAGCGGGCTCTAACCGTCCGGCGTAGCGATTGCTTGGTGTCATGCCAGCGATCGCGCAGTCGCCAGATTTTAGAAGACTTGATGGCCTGAATCTCTTCCTGAGCTTGTTGGAGGGGTAACTCCAACATTTGAGCCCTAGCCTCTGCCTGCTGTTGGGCAACCTGTGAGGCTTCTAGTTGTTCTTCTAACTCTAGAATGCGAAGTTCAGCCTGACCCAGTTGCGTATCGGCCTGAGCAACCCTCACCTCAGCTTCTTGACGATAAACTTCGGTATCTTCCAATTGTCGCTGGCTTTTGCCCAGTTCTTCTTCCAGGGCTGTGATCTTCGTCAGGGCCGCTTGAAAGTTATTTTGGGTTCCGTCCCGTTGGAGTTGAGCTGTCCCCAATTCTGCTTCCAGGGTTGAAAGCTTCTGCGCTGCTGCTTCAAGCTGCGTTTCTTTGCCGGCTAGCTGGAGCTGAGTTTCCCCCAGTTCCGTTTCTAAATTTAAAAGTTTAGCTGCCGATTCCTCCTGTTTTACCTCCAAGCTCTCATAGCGAAACTGGGTGCGCCCCAACTCCGTTTCAGCTTCCACCAAGCGATCAACCGACAGTTGAAACTGGTCTTGCCAGGTTTTGACATCCTTTTCCAATCGCCGCACCTCTGACCAGTCCCGAAACATCCATAGCAGCGACGGGGAATGGTTCAGAATACGAGCTTCAGCGGGCAACAATCCCCCCGCTAAATCCGCTGCGGTTGCTTCAAGTTGCAAGTAGAGATCGATTGCTTCTGGAAAACACTGTTTGATCAACTGAGGACGAGGCGTTTCCAGCACCTCATCTTCAAGTAAATCGGGTTCGAAATTGTCCGTTGGCGCTGGCGGAAGATTCAAATTAAACCGACGATTCAGTTCATTTATAAATTCCTGCGGCGTTTCCCCCACTGTTCGCACATTCACCAACACACATTGAGGAAAATTTTGCTGATAAAAATTGAGGATTTCTCGGTTGTAGTGCAGCCACATTTCAATGGCGACTTCCGGATGTTCAAGAATTTCTGCATCCGTTGCTCGACGATAAAAGGAATCCACCACTTCCCAGGGAGAACGGTAGACAAAAACGTAGTAGGAAATTGGAATCAGTTGCCGCCAAAGCTCTAGAAACAAAGTGGTACGTGGATCTTTCCAACCCCAAAGAACCTGAGTTTGATTGCGGAGAATTAAATTTTGGGCTGCTTTAATCTGATCATCAGTTAATTGAACGGGCCGGGGTTGCACGACACATCCCAACCGATCAAAACCATTCGCTTGTAGAACAGATTGATGATACTGAACGAAGTCGGCATTTTCAAAGTGGCCCCGAATATTGCCTGCGTCAGATTCAATTAAATGTTCCCCAATGTTGACGCCGAGGCGTTGCAGCAGAGATGCCGTCAAGGACGTTCCAGAACGATGCATTCCAGTAATGATGATTGCAGAACTTCCGGCCTGCTCCATGATGCTAATGCCCATTCTTTCTCCTCACAAGCGTTCCTCGACTGACAACCTTCATTCAAGACTGCCCAAAAAACAAGCGCTGTAGGTTTGCGTCGAGCTGGCAAGACTGCAACATTTCTAGAACCGACTCCAAAACCGATATCTCCAGAAGTTGCTGAGTCCCCTATCATCAACCCAACCTCTGCCTACCTTCGATCTTCAGGCTCCTGATCGGGCAATCCCATAGCACGCTTCAGTTTAAACCATTTCGTCCTCAATTTCCAAAACTTACTGCTTTCCATGGCTATAATCCGATTTCTAGCCTGTTCTAGAGCCATTTCCGTCGAATTCAGATGGGTTTGACAATCTCCCAACGTTTTTTCTGTTGCGGAGAGCTTGGCCTGAGATTGCTCTAGGGTCATTTGAGTTTGTTCCAATTTTCCCCGCGTGACAACCAGATCCGTTTCCGTTTCCTGGAGTTGAGCTTCTGTTCGTGAGAGTTCCAGCAAGGTCTGGCGACGGGACATCAGTTGCTTTACCGGAAATACTTCAAAAATTGACGCTAATCCGGCCCGGTTCACTGCTTTCAACAGGATCATTGCCTGTGGAGATAACTGTTCTGGCGCAATGGAACCGACCCAACCTGTGTTCAACGGTAAATTTGGCTGCTGGAAATGTTCCAATAAGTCTGGGCGGGGCTGAGAAGTTTGTATTTCTGTGATTAACCGATCGCCTGACCAAACTTGAACCATTTGAATCGAACCACCGGGATTAAAATCCACCGCCAAACCCCGGAGCTGAATTTCTCCAGTGGGGGTAATGTTGCAATCATCCAGGTAACCCTCTGGGTGATGCTGAAACTTGAGGGATTCGACTGGATTGAATTGCCCTGGAGAAACAATATAGAAATCCTGGTAATGGCACATCCCACGGGGCAATCGATGAATCGACAGATCAGGGTTAATCTCTGCCAAAACCCGTCGCACAAAGGCTTCTGTCACAAAGGTCGTGCCGTACTCCTGCTTATCTAAGGATTCACTCTCACTGGTGGCTGAACTAAACAAAATTCCAGTCGGAGACATTTGAACGTGTTCAGGTAGGATCTCTTCTCCTAACACACTGAAAATTAGAATCCCCCTTGACGTTAATCGGTCGCACAACACTTTCATCCAGGGGGTAAAGGTGCGCTCCGGCATATGACTGAAGAATGAACAGGCAAGAATACAGTCAAATTGACGGTCGAGGTTGTAGGACTCTGTCTGCGATGCCGAGTGAAACCCATGAACCCCGAAGTATTGCTGCTGAAACTCAACCGCTCCCGCATAGATATCAGAGGCCCAGACTTTTTCAGGTGCCAGGGCTTCGATCAGAAACCGGGTCAATCGCCCATAACCACAGGCAAAATCCAGAAAGGAGTCCACCTGAGCAAACCCACCAAAATGCCAATCAACAATTGTTTCCAGTGTCTCAAAAATTGCCTTTCCCAGGGTGAAATAATTCACCAATGTATGATCGCTGCTCTTGTCAACTAACTCATCCAAGGGATACAAAAACATCTCATCCTTTGCGGCGATCGCCGATTTGAAGTGCTCCGGCGATTTGGCTAAATTTTTGACCAAGTTCTCAACAACTGGGTTATCGGCAACAAAGCAATTCAGCGGGATGTTCATGTAGTTTATTAATCTCTGCTTCAATATTTCAATCTTCTTCTAAGGCAAAATCATAGAACTAGACGTGATCGTTAATTGAGGTTCTACGAGTAAGTCCACCACAGCAGTACTGCAAGACGTTTCACAGGGTTGAACTCGAAACACCGCCACGTCAATACAGCGATCCAGATAGGTAAACTCTCCATCTACAATACCGGAAACCCCAGCATTGAGAAAATAAACATCCGGAGCCAGCAAACATTGAAATTTAAACTCGATCTGTAATCTTGTACCGGCCTCAATCTGTTTCATATTCTGAGACTTGGCCTGTAGCGACGCTCCTGCCAGTTCAAAGCCACTCACCGTCTTGATCAGCATCCCAAACCGCACATGGGATGCAGGTTTGGAAAACTCGACCGTATAGGTATAGACATAGTTTTTGCGAGCAATCACGTGATTCACCCGCTGCCCATTCAGGGTCAGGAGATGGGGATCGGAAATCGTTGCTCCCCGTGATGGATATCGTACCGGGGAATCCGCATCCAGCCCTGGATCATAATGGTCATGGTAGATATTATTTCTAGGAGTCTGGAACTGATCGGTGGTCTCCGCCTGTTGCTGACGAGACGAAATACTCTGCAACACCTTTTGAGGATTAAAGGATGACTTCATCTGGCGCAGTTCGGTTCGCAACCGCTCTGCGTCCTCCGCCTCGGCGTAGATCATTTTTTGGTACTAGGAATTGATCTTTTTGGGGGTGTCCTCCAGCAACATTTCTCCCCGATCCATTAAAATTGCCGAATCGCACAGTTGAGTCACAGAGGTCGCTGCATGGGAGACGAATAAAATCGTTCCGCCCTGATCTTGAATTTCATGTAGTCGGCTGAAACATTTGCGTTGAAAGGCTTCATCCCCCACCGAAAGGTCTTCGTCAATGATCAAAATATCGGGCTCAACACTGGTTGCCACCGCAAACCCTAACCGCACATACATCCCACTGGAGTAGGTTTTAACCGGCTGATGAATAAACTCTCCAATATCAGCAAAGGCAACAATGCTGTCATACTTCGCCTCAATCTCTGGTTGCGTTAGACCCAACAATCGACCGTTGAAAAAAATATTCTGTCGTCCGGTGAATTCAGGATTGAACCCGCTCCCCAGTTCCAACAGGGCCGAGATTCGCCCTTGGGCTTCAACGTGCCCGGTGGTTGGCGTCAATGTTCCGGCAATGACTTGCAGCAGGGTGCTTTTTCCTGAGCCATTCCGCCCGACAATACCCAGTGTTTGCCCCCGAAAAATTGTCAGGTCAATCCCTTTTAATGCCCAAAAATCCTCAGCCCATTGCCGTCGGGGCCACAGGGCTTCTTTCAGCCGATCAGCCGGATGACGATATTGTTTGAAGCACTTAGAAATATTGCTGACAGTAATCGCAATCTCGGTCATGGGCTACAAAACATCCGCAAAGGCAGGTCGCAGTCGTCGATATATCCACAACCCAATATTAAATATCACTATAGAGGCAATGGTTGCCATTGCCCATTCTCCCCAGTGATGAATCTGGCCCGTGAGCACGATATCCCGATAGGTTTCAGCAATCGCTGTCATGGGATTGAGCCAAAAAATCCAGATCTGCCAGGCTTCAGGAATTTTGCTAATCGGGTAAACAATCGGCGTTGCATAGAACCACAGATTGAGAATCACGCCCAGGCTTTGGGGGATATCCCGCAAAAAGACCGTTAGCCCCGCCGTTAGGTATCCTAAGCCTGCCGTCAGCAACAGTTGGGGCAGCCAGACCACAGGCATCAACCATAGGTTTTCCGGCAAGGTCTGCGTCGAGATTAGAATCAATCCCACCAACGCTAGTAATCCCAGGAAACTCTCAATAAAGGCCGAACAAATTGGAACCAAGGGGAGTAACCCCAGGGGAAATACAACCTTCTTGACCAGATTGGTCTGACTCACCACTGAAACAGAAGCCTGAACCAGTCCGTTGGTAAAGGCTAACCAGGGAATCAATCCCGCGAATAGCCACAGCCCAAAAGCAATCCGGCTGTCCTCTGGCATTCCGTCAATATTCAGCTTCACCTGGAGAACAATGGAGAAAACGTAGGTGTAGATCAGCAACTGGGACAACTGGTTCAGCAGCGGCCAGAGATTTCCCAGAATCGAGCCTTTGTATCGCGCTTCGAGATCCCGACGAACCAGGGTCGTTAAAAGATTCAGTTTGGTTGACCATTGGCTGTCCAGAAGGTGCTGCCGACGGACAATCCCCTTAAATGACCTCAAAGTGCTCTTTCCTCACCCACTGTGACCAAGCGATGAATAGACATAGCTTATGATTGTGCCATATTTTGGAGAAAACCTTAAGATCATTGATTATGCACCATGCTTCCATCCGCACCGCAAATATCCATCGAGCCATTGCCTTTTACGAGCAGTTGGGCTTTCAGGTATGCGATCGCTTCACTACGGGTTACACCCTGGCCTGTTGGATGGAGGGGTTGAATGGACGGGTTGAGCTAATCCAGATTCCAGAACCAAACCCTGCCCCAGATGCGTTTAATGATGAACACTATGTTGGTTATTATCACCTTTCCTTTGATCTAACTGAAGTTACAGACAGCTTGCCCCAATGGTTACAGGCGCTGACTCAAAAATTTCAGCAAGCAACAGTGGATCAACCGGAGTTGGTCAAACCGCTTAAAGTCCTGCTAGAGCCGACGCAGCAAATGATTGGTGATAAAGTGTTTGAGGTTTTGTTCATTGCAGACACCGATGGTTTACCCCTGGAATTTATTCGTCGGCTTAGTTGATTTCAAATTTTTCACAATATAGCCTCACCTGTTCCAGCTCTGCCAGCGAAAGCGGTTGAACTGTCAACTTCGCCTGAAAACACTCACAAGCCGCATCTGTCAACGCCTGAATAATTGCTGCAATTCCTTCCAGCTCTGGATGACTGGGTAATTTGATCTGAGCCAGAATGCCATGGGGATCTGGAGAAAATTCTGTCTGGAAGACCTGACGATACAGCTCAGCATCAGGTTCGAGCCGCATCGATCCATGTTGTAGAACTGCTTGATCCCTCCGGAGTTGGGCACTGCCAATTAACTTGTAACCATTATCCAGGATTAAATCGGCCCCAGTCGCCAGACCGAAACAATTTACCCTATTGGCGTAATCTCGGCCCGCTGAGCCATAGCTCAAGTTCAGTCCCAGAACTTGCCAACCATGAATCAAGAACTCACAAATTGCTCGATAGGTTTCAAGTCGGCGACCCGGTAGCGCTGCTGTTACCACTGCATAGGTTAAGTCGCCTTGATGTAAAACAGCTCTGCCCCCCGTGGGCCTTCTCAACAGTTGCACAGGCTGACCCCGCCAGGTCAGATTTTGCCAGAATTCCGGCCATTGACGCTGATGATATCCCAGAGAAATAGCTGGCGGCTCCCAGGTGTAGAACCTCAAAACGGGCGGGGACTGACCCAAACGATTCTGATTCAGGAGCCACTCATCAATTGCCATCTGCATCAGACCATTGGCCTGGAACAGAGGAATCAACCTCCATTGATTTCTAGCAAGCACTGGCAATCCTGGCAATCACAGTCTAAAAGCTTTGACTTGCCACTATTGGCCAAATTCTGCAATGAGATCATCATCGTTATCATCCGCAATTGATGCCACAACTGTGATAATGCGGGAGATTTCAGCGGGGGAGATATCCATCAAAGTCCGAGTTGAGATGACAACGACTTCGTTGCTATTGATGGCGAAGTGGGACTCGAAGGTGGCGAGCCAGTTCATTTCCAATAATTTCTGCATCAGTTGGGCTTCATTTTTAGCCGGGAGCTTCAGAACAGGTGACCAAACGGTCAAGCTGTCATCATCGGTAGCCCCGCTCAGTTGAACAAAAACCTGAACGCTACCGTACTGAAATTTCCACAGATAGCTATCATTCTTCTGACCAACGATAACTTTTTGATCTTGGGCCAATCCTGCAATGACAGTCTCAATCTCCTCAGAGTAGCTAATCAAGCCATCATTCATATCGGCTTCCATGGTCTCTCGACTCGTCTCGGTTGCGGCAGTCATAGCAAATTACCTGTATAAATTAGATTTTCAACAATAGTATCGCTTGTCACGGAGCAATTACACCATTAAGTTTAAGCGGACTGAGAAAACATCATATAGCCTTTCCAGGTATGGTGAGGTATGGATTCGAGAGTGCGCCCCTACCTCCTGTCCTCCACCAGCATTGAAAATGCTGTAAGTCTAGAATAAAGATGCGACACAGCAATGTAGGGTGAATTCCGATGGTGCAAGCTCCTCCTCAAGCTCAAACACTTTTGCTCCTTCAACTGCCCCGTGAACTGTCTCTCCAGGTGACACCAGAACAGTTTGCTACCCTAGCTGCTGTGAATCGTGACCTGAAACTCGAACGGACTGCAACGGGAGAATTGATTGTGAACCCGCCCACAGGCGGAGAATCTGGTAAGCGAAATCTAAGCATCAGTGGTCAATTGAACAATTGGTTTGAAGCGAATGATACGCTGGGTGAGGCCTTTGACTCGTCAACTGGGTTCGAGTTACCCAATGGGGCCAATCGTTCCCCAGATGCATCCTGGCTGCAAAAGGAACGCTGGAAAGCCCTAACTCAGGAACAGCGGGAAGGATTTATTCCCTTGTGCCCAGACTTTGTGGTGGAATTGCGATCCAAAACAGATTCGCTGACGGTACTACGGGCTAAGATGCAGGAATATATGGAGAATGGCACTCAGTTGGGCTGGCTGATTGACCCGAAAAACAAGCGCGTAGAAATTCATCGTTCAGGTCAAGCAGTTGAAGTTCTAGAACATCCTATGAGTTTGTCAGGAGAAGGGATTTTGCCGGGGTTTACTCTGACATTAAAACGAATTTGGGCTTAATCGATTTTTTGGAACGAAAATACCAGCAATTTTCTTGAGAAAACAACGAAACTATCAACGAAAAGATTCTCCTTTAGGTCGCCTGGCTAAAGCTGAAACTGGGCAAGAGTTTGAGAATCAACGATTAAAACTTGCCTTGGACTGCCGACTGGGGCATGGATATCAGATTCGATGCCTTCCCTAGCCTTTAAAACCAGCTTTCAGTCAATCGCTATTAGCCGGACAAGGCTAGGAGCTTGACTACTGAGCTGTACTGGAGGCAGAAGTTGCAGGTTCACAGTCACAAATGAAGTCTTGCAGCACCTCTTGCACCGCTTCTAATTTTGGCTCAATAAATTCAACAAACGTTACCACATCGTCAACAATATCAGTCAAGCCAGTGGCATTGATCACAATATTATCTTCCGGATAACGTTCAATGATTTCAAGTAAAGAAACAGAGTTATCTTCAAGGGATTCGACAAGGGTTGTCCGAATCACCCCTAGATCTTGCTGCACTTCAGTCTCTGCACTTCCGACCAGGTTATTCACCTCCCCCAGAAAGGCTTCCCCCCGTGGACTGGAGAGTAGATTTTCTACTCTTTGACGGAGGCTCGGTGTGACAGAAATCTTCTTGGTTAATGCACGACGCAGCGTATCAGCGGTTTCACTGGCTACATCTTGAGCGCGATCGCGATCTTCGAGTAGTGAAGTCAATGCTTCAACATTAGCTCCATTGACGAAGTCCTGAATTTCAGCAAATGTAATTGTAGCGCTGTTATCGTTGTAGCGAACTGTCACAGAGTCTATGGCAAGGGCAGAAGAGGCAAAACCCAGAATACTAATCCCCGTACCAATCGCACAGATCTGAGCAAACAACTGACCTTGAAGCTTGGTAAGAAATTGACTAGGCATGATTTTTTGTGTTTTGGTGGTTGTATACGATTGAACAGTATCAGCTCAGTTTACAGTTGACCACAGTCATCAATCACAATCTTCTTTTGGGGTCGGTCGTTCCGATCTGTTTCAGTTGCTTCAATCTTGCGAACGACATCCATGCCATCCGTTACCTGACCGAAAACGACGTGTTTGCCGTCAAGCCAGGGCGTTTTAGCGGTGGTGATGAAAAATTGGGAACCATTAGTACCCGGGCCAGCATTTGCCATTGATAACAGGCCAGGCCCAGTGTGTTTGAGGGTGAAATTTTCGTCGGGAAAGCGATCGCCATAGATGGACTTGCCCCCGGTTCCATTGTGGTTGGTGAAATCTCCTCCCTGACACATGAAGTCAGGAATCACCCGGTGGAATGTACTACCTTTGTAGCCAAAGCCTTTTTCTCCGGTGCAGAGCTGGCGGAAGTTCTCAGCGGTATCTGGCACAACATCGGCAAAGAGTTCAAAGGTGATGCGGCCTAGGGATTCTCCAGCAGCCGACATATCAAAGTAAACAGTTGGATTGGTCATGGTAGAACGTCATGCCAGACTTGGGCAAGAGATTAAGTGCATTAGAGGAGATTAACACAAGAACTCATCAAGTAGTTGACCATGGTCTGTCAAATTTAAACTTGTGGGTAGCGTTCAGTTTTCAGCTATATCTCAGGTTTAACCCAGCAAGCGACTTGGTGACCAGCATCAGGTTCAACGAATTCTAGAGGGGGATCTTCTGTCCAGCATTGATCAATCGCAAATGGACAACGGGGTGCGAAGGGGCATCCTTTAGGGTAATCGATCAGATCAGGAGGAATCCCTTCAATCACCGGGAGACGTTCAGTTAGATCGCGATCCATCAGATTTTGATCCAGTCGAGGCAGACAGGCCAGTAACCCCATGGTGTAGGGATGACGCGGCTGCTCATACAGATGGTCAACCGATGCCTGTTCCACAATTTGTCCGGCGTACATCACCAGAATTCGATCTGCTAACCCGGCTAGCAGTGCAAGATCATGGGCAATCCACAGAACTGCCATGCCCATCTGCTGGCGTAATTGTTTAACTAACTCAACCACCTGAGCTTGAACCGTAACATCCAGAGCAGTAGTTGGCTCATCTGCGATCAGTAATTGGGGATGGCAGGCCAGACCCATGGCAATCATCACCCGTTGCCGCATGCCGCCAGAAAACTGATGGGGATAGTTGCGAATTCGTCGGCCTGCGTCGGGAATTCCCACCTGCTCCAGTAATTCCACCGCTCGTTTTTTTGCCTGAATTGCTGTCAACTTCAGGTGGAACCGCATCGCTTCCGTTAATTGCTGCTCAATGGTTAAAACCGGATTGAGAGCCGTCATTGGATCTTGGAAAATCATGGAAATTTGATGCCCGCGAATTCTCCGCAGTTCGGCAGTCGGTAGTTGCAGCAGATCCCGCCCCTCAAACCAAACCTGCCCGCTCGTAATCTGACCGGGTGGAGAAGCAATTAATCGCAGGATGGATAGGACGCTGATACTTTTTCCAGAACCCGATTCTCCCACGATACCAACGGTTTCCCCTGAATTCACCTGGTAGGAAACCCGATTCACGGCCTTTACAATTCCCCGTTCAGTGGAGAACTGAGTTTCGAGTTGGTGAACCTGTAGAAGTGCCATGGTCGTGGAATTAGAATGGTGGGATTAAGATATTGGGATTAGGATGGTGGGATTAGGATGGTGGGGTTAAAGCTGCAATTCACCCGCACCGATAATGATTTCACCAATTTGATAGGAAGGGATGGCCTGGTTCGTAAACCATTGGATAGCCTTTTGGGTCTGTTGTGGTGAAACAAACACAACAAAACCGATGCCCATATTGAAGGTTTCCAACATGGATTCAGGAGAAACTGACCCGGTTTGCGACAACCAGTTGAAGATGGGAGGAATTGGCCAACTGTCGGCAATTAATCGAATGGCTTGCCCAGTTCCCAGGCAGCGCGGCAAATTTTCGGGCAGTCCACCGCCTGTAATGTGGGCCATGCCGTGAATATCCAGCCCATTTTTGATCGCCTCTAGAACAGGTTTGACATAGATGCGAGTTGGGGTAAGGCAGACTTCAGCCAAAGAGCGAGAGTCAGTATCGGAAAATGGCTCTTGCCAACTTATCACCTGATCGCTGACAATTTTGCGAACCAAACTGAAGCCGTTGCTATGTAGCCCACTACTAGCCAATCCAATCGCCACATCTCCAATCTGAAGCTGTGACCCATCCAGCCTCAGACTCTTTTCCACAATCCCGACACAAAACCCTGCGAGGTCATATTCCCCCGCCTGATAGAATCCTGGCATCTCAGCCGTTTCGCCGCCGATGAGGGCACAGCCGGCCTGTTGACAACCCGTCGCAATTCCTT
The DNA here is from genome assembly GCA_050331715.1 of Microcoleaceae cyanobacterium. Taxonomy (GTDB): domain Bacteria; phylum Cyanobacteriota; class Cyanobacteriia; order Cyanobacteriales; family Microcoleaceae; genus JBHJGO01. The sequence goes on along the minus strand of JBHJGO010000037.1, from coordinate 13,465 downwards.
CTACCACCTGGGTTAACTGTTCTGGGTCGAGCTTACCTGTCGCCAGATAATCCAGGAAAAATAGAGGTTCAGCGCCAGAGGTTAGGACATCATTCACACACATGGCCACCAAATCAATCCCAACGGTATCGTGACGATTAAGCAGATTTGCCAGCTTTAGCTTGGTTCCTACCCCATCGGTTCCCGCCACGAGAACCGGTTTTTGATAGCCAGCGGGCAGCTCAAAACAGCCGCCGAATCCACCCAAACCGCCCAGAACTTCGGGTCGAAAGGTTTTTTGTACGGAGTTCCGAATCCGATTGACAAACTCATGACCTGCGGCGATGTCTACCCCTGCGGCTCGATAGTCCATGGAATTGCTCTCTTGATAGGTTGATAGTTGGCGAAACCAACCATCGATTTTACTGGTCTACTGAATAACCGCTTGAAACTGATCCAGGGGCGCTTTTTCCAGACGAGGGCCGTGAATTTGTACCACCTGAGCACCCAGGTAGTTTCCCCAACGGGCAGCTTGCTGAGGCGTCAGGTCATGGGTTAGTCCGTACAACACCCCACCAGCAAATGCATCTCCAGCACCGACCGTATCCAGGGGCTTGACGGGAAATCCAGGAACATGGGAAACCTGCTGATTATCAATCACAAAACAACCCTTTTCGCTATTCGTGACAAAGGCCATTTTTGCTATTTTACTGAGTTGCTCGATGCCATCTTCCAAAGATTCCGTCTGACAGAAGTGGCGCAATTCGTCCGCATTACAAAATACCACGTCGCAGTAGTCCGTCACGACCTGGCGAAAGTCATCGGTGAATCGATCCAGCAGAAATCCATCCGAGAAGGTGAAAGCAACTTTAATGCCGTGTTTTTTAGACAGTTCCATGGTTTCGATACTGGCCTTGCGAGGCTCTGCTGCATCCCAGAGATAGCCCTCAATGTAGCTGTATTGGCACTGCTTCAGGTGATCTAGATTAATATCGCCCGGTGCCAGATCGGTAGACACTCCTAAAGTGGTGCACATTGTCCGCTGGGCATCAGGGGTTGTCAGCACCAGACAAGTTCCAGTTGCACCACCAACCGCACGATTGGGTTCAATCTCAAATCCAATCCCTGCGGCGATCATGTCCTGTTTGTAGAATTCACCGTTGGTATCCTCGGCCACTTTCCCCGTGTAGTAGCCGCTGCCACCGCTCTGGGCGATCGCAATCATCGTATTGGCCGCAGACCCCCCACAGTGAAGTTCTAGGGACTTATTCTCAAGTTCTTGTAAGAGTTTCCCCTGTTGCTCCACATCGACCAGAGTCATCGCCCCCCGGTTCAGGTCATGGGTTTGGATAAATTCATCTCCAACTAGCGCTAAGATATCGAGAAGCGCATTACCGACACCAAATACATCAATGGACTTTGAGCCTGGACGGTTTACTGTCATTCGTTCTTGGTTAACTCATTACGATATCTCAACCTAACATTCCCTGCGGTCTTCTCAAACTTTTCCCATGAATTCCGAGTATTCCTCTGCCAAAATTCGTAATGGTCGATTAGCCATTTTGCTGCACGATGGCCTACAAGAAGCCAGGGGCAAAACGGGGCTGTCTTTGCTGCGCTACAGTCAATCTGAGATTGTGGCGGTAGTTGATCGAGTTTACGCAGGTCAATCTTTAGGGGAGTTGACAGGAATTGATCGCCAGGTGCCGATTGTGGCGTCAGTGACCGAGTCTCTCCAGTACCAGCCTGACATTTTGATGATTGGAATTGCGCCATCGGGAGGAGCTTTGCCGGATTTGTGGTGGGCTGATTTGGATCAAGCTGTAACGCAGGGATTATCTATCGTCAATGGTCTCCATACCCACCTGATCCCGGTCATTGAACAGCGCTACAACCGTTCAATCGCTGAAGTCTTGAAGTCAGATCAGTGGATTTGGGATATTCGTCAGGAACCGCCAGGTTTGACCATCGCCAACGCAGCGGCTCGATCATTGTCCTGTCAACGGGTACTCACCGTCGGCACAGATATGGCCATTGGTAAAATGTCCACCAGTTTGGAATTGGTTCGGGTTGCCCAATCTCAGGGAATTCGCTCAAAGCTTCTGGCGACAGGTCAAGGGGGATTAATGTTAGGAGCAGAGGGTATCCCCCTAGATGCTGTACGGGTTGATTTTGCTGCGGGTGCTGTCGAGCGGATGGTGATGCGGTGCGGTCAGGATTGTGACCTGCTGGTGGTTGAAGGGCAGGGATCACTACTCCATCCAGGTTCAACGGCAACGCTTCCTCTTCTCCGAGGTTCCCAGCCCACCCACCTGATTCTGGCCCATCGAGCTGGCCAAACCCATGTGCGTAACCATCCCTATGTACCGATTCCTCCATTGACCCAGGTCATTAAGCTCTATGATTCGGTTGCAGAAGCTGCTGGGGCATTACAGCCTGCTAGAGTGGTAGGAATTAGCTTGAATACTCAGGGCTTGTCGGATCAACAGGCTCAGGCTGCCATTGACCAGGTTCAGTCGGAGGTGGCTCTGCCCTGCACCGATCCGGTGAGATTTGGTGCAAGGCCCCTATTAGTAGCACTTTCGGATAGATAAGTCAGGCAGTGTACAAAATTAACTGGTAGAAACCAACTGGCAAAAATTAACTGGAGTGTTTTAAAAACCGTAGTCTTCGTGTAAAATTCACATAGCATGATTGATAAATGCTGATGGGGCGTGAAGGTGTTATGTGCAGAGTTTGCTTACGGATCTAACGTGAGCAAGGTTGCTATTATTGGTAGACTGTTCATGCACTCGCCGCTTCATGTAGTGCATCTTTTCTGTTTGATGAGGGGCAGATCGGCTAGGGTTCTGGGTTTAGGGTAACTGTGGTTATGATTAGCCGGGTTGAGCTTGTGGTAATGGGTTAGTTGCTTGCTACTGCGCTACCGCTTGCCGGGCGATTGCATAAGTTTTAAGACTCAGGTTTTATGTACCTAAGAAGAGCGCTCTAGAATGTATCAGCATTAATACTCGTTTTCTAATTCAGGGCATCCGGATTGTTTGGAGAACTGATGTAGAGAGGATGGTTGTGACTATTGTTGCTCATATGAAGCTGGTTTTAGTCTATCTGCTGGGTGCCGCTATTGCTTTTAGTGCTTGGTTTCGGCTATTTAGAAATGACCCTACCACACCGATGACGGATCGGACGTCTTGGGGTATTCTGATTGCGGTTAGTATGATCTGGCCTATTTCCGTTCCTCTGTCACTGATAGAATTGATGTGGAAGCGTCTATCTGGAAGAGAAGTACAGGATTCAAGTCAGTCAAGTTTACATCGGGTTCCCTCAGCGGTAACTCCACCAATGGGTTATATCCTGAAGAAGGCAGGTCTGCTCTCAGCGGATGAACTGGCGACGGCCCTATCGATTCAACAGGCTCAAGAGTTTCCTCAACGATTGGGTAAAATTATCGCGGATCAGGGCTGGCTCCCTCAGCAGACCATTGACTTTTTCGTGGAGAGATTGCCGCAAATCGGTTATTGCTCTAAGCTGCCGATTGGTCAGTATCTGAAGCAGGCTGGATTGTTAAAGGATTGGCAGATTAGCTCGATTCTGGCGATGCAACACCAGCAATTACCGTCAGGCATGAAATTTGGAGAAATCGCCGTAGCGCGAGGCTGGGTTTGCCAGGAAACCATTGATATTATTCTGCATCACCTACAGGGTGGACAGAGTGAGGAGCTGATTTCTCCTGTTGAAGTTTCAATTTGAGGGTTTCAGACCGAAGCTGTTCGCAAACCGTTTGAGCGTCTAGCGTGGCTGAATTAAGGGTAGACAAGGTTTTGTGTCTCAGATGTTCGATTCTTTGTTGTTGACCCTGAACTAGGCGTCTAACCCGCCAGTAGATGACAATGACGCAGCTCACGGCGGCAACTGAACCAATAACCGACGTTAATATCCAGGTTTGCAATAACGGATTAACCCATAGCAGACCTTGCTGGACAGTTTGAGTGGTTAAAGATTGGGTTGCCAGGAGTTGAGTATTTGGTGAGAAATCCCCAGTGAATTCCTGATGAATTTGGGATGTTGATGAGCTGGAAGGTAAAAGTTTAGGCCGATTCATATCGCTGGATTTTCTCCTAGTTAGAATCTTCTTGGTGGGTCGTTTCCTGGTTGACTTTCCCATTACTTGCCAGTTCTGGAGAATTCTCTGACGCAGATGCCTGGACAGAGGTATCAGTTCCGGAAGTATTGACCCCATAGATTAAATGTTGGAACCTCGGATCTGCCTCTAGCGTTTCAAAGTCATTCTCTTTCACCGCTAGGCCACGACTCATCTGAGGATTGAGCTGAATGGCTGTCGTTAGGCTTTCAATTGCTGCATCAGCCTGCCCCTTCAGGGTGTAACATCGAGCCTGGTTGTACCAGAGCAAGTACAGTTTTGGATCAAGCTGAATTGCCTTTTGATAGGAGGTGAGGGCATCTTCGTAGCGTTGCAGGCGAGTCAGGGCAAACCCTCGATTATTCCAGGCATCCAGGTAGTCACTTCGTAATTGAATTGCCTGATCGTAGGAGACGACGGCGGCTTCATAGTGCTGGAGCTTGCTCAGAACAACGCCACGATTATTCCAGGCGTCAGGGTAATTGGAGCGCCGATGAATCGCCTGCTCATAGGAAACAATTGCCTCATGGTATCGCTGCAATCGCATCAAGACGACGCCACGATTATTCCAAATCTCTGCTACGCCAGGATCGAGCTTAAGAGATTGGTCGTAACTCTGGATCGCAGTTTCTAGATCCCCATTCATAAAAGCCTTTTCTGCCTGTCGGGCATAATCATGAGCTAATTGAGGGGAGGGTGCGACTTCGGCACTTGGCGATGTTGCGGCTGGGTGACCATTAGCCTTCGTCAAGTCTTGATGCGGCGATTGTGCGGCTGTATCAGATGCAGCAGTAACTTCAGTGATCTTCTGAGGCTGAACCTTAGCCAACTCAGAAAGTTCGGCCAGCACAGTTTTTGCTTCCTGCAAACGAACATCTAGTTGAGATAACACATCGGTACTGAGGCTATCAATCTCTTGCTCTGCCCGTGCAGCTTGCTCAGTCAGCTTTTTCAACATCAACCAAGCTGAAATGGCTGTTGCTGTTGGCAAAATAAGCAGCAGGGTGAGCAGCAGACCCAGAAAGATCAGGGTTGCATGGAATGCCTGCCATACTTCTTGCCGAACCGGGACTTGAACTGAATCTGAATCTGAATCTAAATCTATAACTGAAGTATCCGAGTCCTCAGATGTATCCTCCTCCGAAAGAGCTTGAGCCTGAAATGGGGGGAAGTTCTGACTGACGAGTGCATTATCGGAGTAAGGCGTCGGTAACGGAGGGTTAGTCTGGGATGAAGCAGATGGGATGCTTGCCCCTAATACAGGCAAAAATGCAGCAAGAATCGTGGACAGGATCGTAGTATTCATAGAAGATACTCAAGTTGTGAACATTCCCTGTGCATTGAGCGGAGAGGGCGTTTTGCCTGGGTTTGAATTGAAAGTTTAGCGTTTAATCCCTGAGAACGTAACCAACACTGCGAACGGTTTGAATCAACCGTGTTTCGCTTTCGGCCTCCAGTTTGAGCCGCAGGTAGCGAATGTAGACCTCGATAATATTGGAATCTCCCATAAAGTCATAACCCCAGACCTTCTCCAGGATTTGATCGCGGGTGAGTACCTGGCGCGGATGGGCCATGAGATATTCCAACAGATCGAATTCCTTCGCTGTCAATTCTATCGCCCGCCCAGATCGCTTCACCTCGCGGGTACGTCGATTCAAACTCAAATCTTCAAATTCGAGAAAGTCGGGGTTGGGTTCCTGCTGACGACGAATGTGAGCCCGGATGCGGGCCAGGAATTCCTCTAAACTAAAGGGTTTAACGATGTAATCGTCAGCTCCTGAATCCAGTCCAGAGACGCGAACGCCCACCTCGACCTTCGCCGTTAGCAAGATAATTGGCACGTTACTATGGCCAGATCGCAATCGCTTACAAATCTCAATCCCCGATAACCGGGGCAGCATCCAGTCCAGAATGATCAGATCGGGATTCATGTCTCGTGCAGCGACCAAGCCATTCATGCCGTCATGCTCAACGGTAACCTCGTATCCCTCGTAGGTTAGTTCCTGCTGAAGAAATTGAGCGAGAGCTGCTTCGTCCTCAACGAGTAAAATTCGTGCGGTCATTGACTTATCAACCTTTAATTCTACTCACCCATTAGCTTAATTCTACTGGGTTCTGCTCCAGAACACTTCCCCATTATTCACCCATAAAAGCGGGATAAACAAAGGCAAATGCTGTTGAACTGGGAACTGGCGTGCCATCTTGCTCCTCAATCCGAACAGTTTGCAGATCTTCATCCCAAAAGACTCGAATCGTCCTTCCATTGAAGTTTACAGTTTTCTCGCCCACACTCTGCATTTCTGCATGACTAAACTCTAGACTGCTGCCAGAGAAATGGTTGTGGGGAGTTTCTCCGTCAGTTTCCCAGATATAGGTAACAATGGCCTTCGGTTCCAAGCTGCGTTGTTGCTGATTGCGAACCGGGAAAATAATTCGGCTGTCCTGGGAATAGGTTCCATAGGGATAACGTTGGTAGTCGCGGTTGTACCCCGTGTTGGTCGAGAGAATCTGGCTATCCGGATGTTGCTTCAACCATGCCCCTAGGGTGGTTTTCACGGCTGGAATTCGATCCAGAGAGCGATTCACCTGGGGGCCAACGACGCCTAGCGACCAGGGCTGAGCATAGAGCGTATCGTCCGCCCGGTCGTACATTACTAAACAGCTTTGGTAAAGTTTGCCAGAAACCCCGTAGGTTGTATTGCCTCGATCAAAGGCCACAATCGTATCGCAGAGAGGACAGTAGGAAATCGTCAGATTCATCCCTCCCAGGCGGTCATTGACAATCTCATGCCAGTTCATAATGCCGTAGGGATAGGCTTTGGCTTCACCGTTGACAACAATGCCAACTACAGTCTCGTCTGGCCCAAAGGGTGTCGTGGCTGCGGTATCAAATTGGGGTCGATCAATACTGGGAATACAATCTTTGGGCGGGCCACCGTTCAGCAATTCTTTCAAATCGATGCGGCTGTTTTCTGCGGGGTTGATATTGCGTTGGCTAATGTCCCGAATCTCTTGGTTCTGGTCATGTAAGTGTTGAGTCAGGTGAAAATATCTCAGCTTGAAGTTGTCCCATCCGCCAGCGTGAACGATGGCAGAAAGGAATAGGAGTGGAATAATAGTGAGGCTGCCTAGAGTCAGTCGGGTCAGTGTTTTCATCGGTTGCTAAATTCAGCGCAGTTCTACCCTATGAGTTAGCAAATCGGCCTGAATCTTTCCTGAGAATTGCCACCAAATCGAACGAAAAATTCGCGGATTAGATCAAAGTCAACAGAGTAATGTTGCTGCCGCAACTTCGATTTTGGCAGGCTTATCATTAAGCAAAGAGCTAATTCAAGAGGTGAAGAAAACAATGCGGACAATACAAACTCCGTCAGTTCCCAAGCTTTATGTCACCCCTGAGATATTTTGTGAAATCTGCAAATCCAATCCAGACCTGAGACTCGAACGGACAGCCCGTGGAGAGTTGATTGTGAATCCCCCAACTGGCAGTGAAACAGGCAAATTTAATCTGAGCTTGGCTGCCTGGGTTTGGCTCTGGAATGAGCAAACCCAGCTTGGAGCAGCATTCGATTCTTCCAGTGGATTTGAGTTCCCCAACGGTGCAACCCGATCCCCTGATGTTTCCTGGATTCAGATTGACCGATGGAATGCTTTAACGCCTGAACAACAGGGAAGATTTGCCCCCATTGCCCCCGATTTCGTGATCGAGTTGATGTCTCCTAATGATTCTCTGAGAGATGCCCAGGAGAAGATGCAGGAATACATGGATAATCAAGTCAGATTGGGTTGGCTGATTAACCGGGTGGGTCAGACCGTTGAGATCTATCGACTCGCACAAGCAGTTCAGACTGTGAAGATTCCTTATTCATGAAACAACATCAAGTCATTCTGCCCAACTCGGCCCCGTTAAATTCCCCTGCAATCGCCATTGTTGTTCAGGTAGGTTGATCTCTAGAACGCCTCGATTTAGTTCTGATCGGACGTAGGGACTTTCAATCACGGGCCAGTTTTTTGAGTCTTCAAGTTCTAAATCTTTAACTTCTAAATCTTTAACTTCCAAATCTTCAACGTTGCCATTGACCGTTGCTTGGCCCACTGCACCGTCTGGGTTGTAGGTGAGCGATATCGTATCCCCCAGTAAACTGCGATAGGTTAACTTACCCTGATTAGGCCATTGGTCATCCAATGATAGAGTTGTGTCAAGCGCTTGGGTCAAGTCTTTCAAACTGGGATAGTCGGAAACCTGAGCAACATCTGTAATCCAGGCCATTTTCTCTCCTTGAGCCGTCAATCCTTCAAACTTCAAATCCTTGCGGGTCGGTACAGGTTGTTTTTGATTGGGTATTTCTGCCCATGTCACTTGATCTGCCCAAACTCTGGCACAGAGCCAGATATTGTTGATTTTCCAGATGTACCATTCCTGGTGACGTTGGGGTTCGCCGTAACCCTGCGGTAAAACCAAACTGGAACGAGCAGGAACTTCGGCTACTCGATCTTGTTGATTCAGCCGAGATTGAAAAATGACTGCGCTGCGTTTCTGAACCAATTGATCTGTCGGGCTGCGCCCCGTTGCCAAGGGGGTATGGTAAGTTCCCCCCAAGCTCACCACTGAGTTATTCAGTCCCTCTAAATCTCGAACGACTAATTTATAGGTGGCGTACTGCGCTCGAATTGTGCCTTGAACCTGGTAACTGCGGCTAGGTTCCAGGAGCGTTCCCAAACTGTAATCTGCTGTACTGTAGAACGTTTCCCGGAGTTGATTATCAGCATCATAACTGTAGTAGGCCGGATGACTCATACGAGCCTCGAAGGGCAGCGGAACCTGTTTCAGGGCTAATTTTTGTAATCCAGTTGGGGGGCGGTAGGAACTCAAAGTGGCAGGCAGGGCGAGGCGGGCGTGTTTAGCATCCATAGTTTCAGCGAATTTCAATTCTTCAGTGGTTTTTCCTGTACCCCACCACTGCCAGGCCACTGCGGCGAGGCCACTGTCCCAGGTATTGCGGTCAAATCCTCGGCTTTCTGCACCGCCTGCGGTTCCCCAACTGAGTCTCAGGGCCATGTTAATAGCAAACCAATCAAGCAGGGCTTGGGCGAATTTTTTCAACTCAGGATTCTTGGCAAAATCATATAGATTCAACAAGCCACTGATGCTGTAGCCGTAGTAGACCGACGAATGGAATTCCCCCTGACCAATCGTGAGGAACTTATTCAGCTCTGAGCGAATCCACGCCTCATTTGTGGCTGCGCTGGCCGGATCACCCACGGGAAATCCACTACCATTCATCAGGGCTAAACCCGATGCCCGCTGCATGAACATGTGGTTTTCCGTCCCTCCTTCTGTCCATTCCAATACCTTTGGCAGTTGTAGCTGTTGGCGATAACTGGCTTCAATTGGTTCAGGCAGAACATCTCGAAACAAAAAGAAGATTCGGACATCCAACGGACTACGGAAGTGGTACAAGTCGGTTTTATCCTGAGCTAATTTCAGCAGAGTATCCCAGGTTTCAGCCCGTCGATCCAGTAATTCAGACTCGTTGAGTTCAGTAATCGATTCAGGGCGTTGTCCAGAAAGGTTGTATTCCAGACTCAAGCGGGCCAGAATAATCGGTAATAAATATTTATGGGGGTCGCCCAGTTGAATTCTTCGCCACCAGGCATCGGCCTCTGCCAAGTCCAAATTCCCCAGTTTTTGTCGAATGGCCAGGCTTCTAGCCTGAAATGCAGCTTCTTCGGGAGATTGCTCCTGGGGTTCGAGCATGGATTGGAGGGGAAGAGATTGAACAACCTCGGTCGAAGAACGTTGTGACACCAGAGATCTGGAGGTTTGTTGTGATGATTGTTGGTGGGTCGGCGTGGATGAAGTCGAATTTAATTGGGATTTAATCGACTGTGAATTGGAATCTGAACAACTTGTAACACTCCAGGTAAACCAACCCGATAGAATCAGTAAACCGAGTCTTTGATAGGTTATCTGCATTTAAATTCTGTCCATAGAAAACATTTTACGAACTAGAAGCGAAAAAGATTCTGATATCGATTTGGGGAAAGTTAATTCGGATTTGAAAGCGCCCAAACTGATTGTTTTGACCCTAGATGAGTTCAGCGAGTTGAAACTCAAGTACAGGGCTTCATACCAGAAGTTAATTCCATCTATCTCCATTCCCGTAGAGAAACCCCCTACTCTTGCTGATCCCTGGCAAAACCAATCTCACCGCATCCCCTAGGAACTATGCTAAAATCTACCTTTAATCTCAGATCAAGATTTGATTGAGCCAAGATTTCAGGGTCAGGTGAGGAGTGTTTTGGGATCTAAGCGCAATGATTTGAGTTCAGATGAGATAACCGTTATACAGAATAGAATGGGATCTTTATCCTAGACTACAGCGATTGTTTTCATCGCAAGGTGGGAATACTCTCTATGGCGGTTGGCATTGAGTTATGAAGTAACCTTCAGCTAGTTTTCGTAGTTGAAATTACTTAGTGACATCTTTGCCCATGAACCATACTCCAACAAGTTAGGTTAATTTTCTTACATTTTCTTAACGATTCAGGAGTTTTAAATCTCACGCTAGAATTAGCATACGGGTATGCAACAGGTGATCGGAATTAGCTATGTTTGAACGCTTCACAGAAAAAGCAATTAAAGTCATTATGCTGGCTCAGGAGGAAGCACGTCGCCTGGGTCATAACTTTGTCGGCACTGAACAGATTCTCCTAGGTCTGATCGGTGAAGGAACCGGAGTCGCCGCCAAGGTACTCAAATCCATGGGCGTCAATCTCAAAGATGCCCGGATTGAGGTCGAGAAAATCATTGGTCGTGGTTCAGGATTCGTTGCAGTTGAAATTCCCTTCACCCCTCGGGCAAAGAGAGTTTTAGAGCTTTCCCTGGAGGAAGCTCGTCAACTGGGTCACAATTACATCGGTACAGAGCACCTGCTTCTTGGTCTGATTCGAGAAGGGGAGGGTGTTGCGGCCAGGGTTCTGGAGAATTTGGGAGTTGACCTGTCTAAGGTTCGCACTCAGGTGATTCGGATGCTGGGTGAGACTGCCGAAGTGACCGCAGGGGGTGGCAATAGCCGCACTAAGACCCCCACCCTGGACGAGTTTGGCTCTAACCTGACTCAGATGGCGGCGGAGGGCAAGCTAGATCCAGTTGTTGGACGACAGCAGGAAATTGAACGAGTGATTCAGATCCTGGGTCGTCGAACCAAGAACAACCCTGTTCTGATTGGAGAGCCCGGTGTCGGTAAAACTGCGATCGCAGAAGGCCTGGCCCAGCGCATTGCCCAGAATGACATTCCAGACATTTTGGAAGAAAAGCGGGTCGTCACCCTGGATATTGGTCTGCTCGTTGCTGGAACCAAGTATCGGGGAGAATTTGAGGAACGTCTGAAGAAAATCATGGACGAAATCCGTTCTGCCGGAAACGTCATTCTTGTGATTGATGAGGTTCACACCCTGATTGGTGCGGGTGCAGCAGAAGGAGCCATTGATGCGGCAAACATCCTCAAGCCAGCTCTGGCACGGGGTGAATTGCAGTGTATTGGTGCAACAACTCTGGATGAGTACCGCAAGCACATTGAACGGGATGCGGCCCTGGAACGCCGATTTCAGCCGGTAATGGTCGGTGAGCCGTCCGTTGATGAGACCGTAGAAATCCTGTTTGGTCTACGGGAGCGCTACGAGCAACACCACAAGCTTAAGATTTCTGACGAGGCTCTAGAGGCTGCGGCTAAGCTCTCAGATCGTTACATTTCTGACCGTTATCTCCCAGATAAGGCGATTGACCTGATTGACGAGGCGGGATCACGCGTCCGATTGATCAATTCTCAATTGCCTCCGGCTGCCAAGGAACTGGATAAGGAGCTACGCCAAGTTCTTAAAGAAAAGGACGAAGCGGTGCGTTCCCAGGACTTTGATCGGGCGGGAGAGTTGCGCGATCGCGAGATGGAGATCAAGTCTGAAATCCGCGCCATCGCTCAGAGCAAAAAGAATGAGGATAGTACATCCCAGGATGATTCTCCCGTGGTGTCTGAAGAGGACATTGCCCACATTGTCTCCAGTTGGACAGGCGTTCCAGTCAATAAGCTGACGGAATCCGAATCCGAGAAGCTATTACACATGGAGGATACCCTGCACCAACGATTGATTGGTCAGGATGAGGCCGTTAAGGCGGTTTCACGGGCAATTCGACGGGCACGGGTTGGTTTGAAAAATCCCAACCGACCGATTGCTAGCTTCATCTTCTCTGGCCCAACCGGGGTCGGTAAGACTGAGTTAACCAAGGCATTGGCCACCTACTTCTTCGGTTCTGAGGAAGCGATGATTCGGCTGGATATGTCCGAATTCATGGAGCGCCATACGGTTTCTAAGCAGATAGGTTCTCCCCCAGGATATGTCGGCTACAACGAAGGCGGCCAATTAACAGAAGCTGTCCGTCGTCGGCCCTATACCGTTGTGCTATTTGATGAAATCGAGAAGGCACACCCCGATGTATTCAACATGCTGCTGCAAATCCTGGAGGATGGTCGTCTGACCGATGCCAAGGGTCGCACGGTTGACTTCAAGAATACCTTGATCATCATGACCTCCAATATCGGTTCTAAGGTGATCGAGAAAGGCGGCGGCGGCCTCGGCTTCGAGTTCGAGGAGAATGCCACCGACGCACAATACAACCGCATCCGTAACCTGGTTAACGAAGAGCTGAAAAACTACTTCCGACCTGAATTCCTCAACCGTCTGGATGAAATCATTGTCTTCCGCCAGTTGACGAAGGACGAGGTGAAGGAAATCGCAGTCATCATGCTGAACGAAGTCTTCAGTCGCTTGACCGAGAAAGGTATCCAGCTCGATATTACCGACAAGTTCAAGGAGCGCTTGATCGAAGAAGGGTTCAATCCCAGCTACGGTGCAAGACCACTCCGTCGGGCCATTATGCGATTGCTGGAGGACACACTGGCAGAGGAAATCCTTTCCGGTCGGATTAAGGATGGAGATACTGCCGTTGTTGATGTTAGCGAAGAGGGTCAGGTTACCGTTTCTCCCGGTCAGAAGCGAGAGTTGCTACCTCAAGGCGCTGAGTAACTAGCTTGTAGGCATTCAATTTCTAACTTTCAACTCTTAGTCAAAAATTTTGGGGACATCAATTGATGTCCCTTTTTACTGCTCTACTTTTGTTGTTTTACAACTAGATCCGGCAATCCGTCGGGTATCAACTTAAGGCGAAAAAGGTTGACTGTGTAAAGGTTTGGGCTGACATGGTTTATATGACTGTCTTGGCATAGGCAGCTCAGTAAATGTACTGAGAATCGACTCAAATAAGTCTGGAAAAGATTGCCCAAAAAG
>JBHJGO010000036.1:0-37006 GCA_050331715.1 Microcoleaceae cyanobacterium | reverse complement strand
GTGGAGGAAGAAACCCGTCTATTGTTTCAGAGCTGGAATGTTGAATTTTTGAGAAATAGGCTCTACGTTTTTCCCCTGGCGAAGCAATCGAAAATTGCGGGCAAATTCAAAATCAAACCCATGGTGCATCGGATGGGGTTGGAAAGTGGTGCTTGCTTGGGGGGGTGGGGATTTGGGATTTCTGCCAGTTCCAAGCACAAAGACGCAGCCTGGAAGGTGATTCAGTATTTTAACCAAACCAATATTCAACGGGACTATTTTCTGGAAACAGGCTACGTCCCCGCGCGGCGATCGCTGTTTACTGACGCAAAGTTAGTTAGTCAATATCCCCACTATCCAGAACTATTGAGGGTGACGGAGAAATCAGTACTGCGCCCGCCGATTGCCCAGTATGCCCAGGCATCTGATATTCTACAACGGTATCTTAGTGCTGCCCTCACCGGGGCTAAATCTCCTGAAGCCGCCATGGAGGCTGCGGCAGAGGAAACTCGTGTTTTGTTGGGGGGGCAATCTCGACAGAGAACCTGGGAGCGATAGGGAATGAGCAACGTTATGCAGCACAACAACCAACCTCTCACCATTGAACAGCGGGATCGACGAACAGGATGGCTATTATTAATTCCGGCTCTATTGGTTCTGTCCCTGGTTTTTGTCTATCCGATTGGACGGGCGTTTTGGTTGAGTTTGTTTACTGAGAATCTTGGAACCAAGCTGCAACCCTTATTCTCAGGCATGGACAACTATTCTCGTCTGCTGGGGGATAGTCGGTTCTGGCAAAGTTTGTGGAACACCTCCGTTTTCACAGTAATTTCAATCACGCTGGAACTGATTCTGGGCATGATGATTGCCCTGGTGCTGAATCAAGCCTTTCGAGGTCGGGGCTTTGTCCGAACGGCTGCACTAATTCCCTGGGCCTTGCCCACGGCGATTATGGGATTGGCCTGGGCCTGGATTTTCAACGGTCAATATGGCATTGTCAATGATTTACTGCAACGGTTGGGCCTGATTGAAACGGGCATGACCTGGTTGGGCGATCCAACTCGTTCTATGTTTGCGTTAATCGTGGCAGAGGTCTGGAAAACGACCCCCTTTATTGCCATTCTCTTACTGGCAGGATTGCAGTCGATTTCTCAGGATCTGTATGAAGCCTACGCGATTGATGGAGCCACTCCTGTTCAGAGCTTTTTCCGGATTACCCTGCCCTTGCTTACGCCACAAATTATTATTGCGCTGCTATTTCGATTTGCTCAGGCGTTTGGTGTGTTTGATTTGGTACAGGTAATGACGGGAGGTGGCCCAGCCGGAGCGACAGAAACCGTTTCAATTTATATCTATGCAACGGTTCGGCGTTACCTGGATTTTGGCTATGGCGCAGCCTTAGTCGTTGTGACTTTTTTACTGTTAATTGCTGCCGTAATTATTGCGATGATTTTGCTCTCTAGGAGCCGCATCAAGCTATAGAATATCAAATTACAGAATATCAAATTATAGAATACTCTATGGAATCAAAACCCATCCCATTTAAACCCTCTAAAAATTCTGGTCTGAACCTTAGAAATGTTTTTCTCTGGTCAGGCATTATCTTTACTGTGCTATTTTGCCTTGCCCCTGTCATGTGGCAATTGCTAACTTCGTTTAAAACGAATGAGGCAATTCAAGCGATTCCCAGTATTTATCTACCCACACTAGATCAACTCACCTGGGAACATTACAAAACCCTGGGCGGAGAATTCCTACGTTATATTTTGAATAGTGCGATTGTATCTTTTATTTCGACAACACTTTGTTTGGCAATCGGTGCTCCAGCAGCCTATGCTTTGGCACGGTTAAAACTTCCAGGAGAAAGGATTATTTTAGGCTTTATTTTAATTGTCAGTCTATTTCCTTACGTACTATTGTTTCTGGGCCTACTAGAAATTGTTAAAGCGGCGGGACTAGGGAATAATTACATTGCGTTGATTGTGCCCTATACTGCAATTAATTTACCCCTGACGATTTTGGTACTGAGAAGTTTTTTTCAACAATTACCAAAGGACTTGGAGGATTCTGCTAAAATCGATGGCTACAATACGATTTCAATGTTGCTAAATATTGTGTTGCCGATGACGGTTCCAGCCCTGGTCACAACTGGAATTCTTACCTTTGTTTTTGCCTGGAATGAGTTTATCTTTGCCTTGACCTTTATCACCCGTGAAGCAATGTATACGATTCCGGTGGCGGTAGCTCAAATTGGCGGAACGTCGATTTATGAAATTCCCTACGGGCCAATTGCTGCGGCGACAATTGCTGGAACGTTACCAATCGTGTTGTTGGTGCTGCTATTCCAGCAGCGGATTGTGCAAGGGATTACGGCAGGTGCGGTTAAGGGTTAGGGTGATGGTTTGGCTCATGTTTTGTATTGAATCTTTTCGGGAGGGGTAACTCACCATGGCACAACTCCAAGCACAAGCACTGCGCAAGCAATTTGCCCACAATATTGTCCCGGTTAAAAATATCAGCCTCGAAGTGCAGGAAGGGGAATTTTTAACTTTGCTCGGCCCCTCTGGGTGCGGTAAGTCAACGTTACTGCGTCTGATTGCGGGGCTTGAGCAACCAACGGAGGGGAGAGTGTTGATTGGCGATCGCGATGTGACTTCCCTGCCTCCCGGTAAGCGCAATATTGCCATGGTGTTCCAGAGTTATGCCCTCTATCCCCACATGACCGTAGTGGAGAATATTTCAGCCGCTTTGAAACTGCGAAAATTGTCAGCGGCGGAAATTCGGGGCCGAGTCAGTGATGTGGCCCGTCGTCTGGGAATTGAACATTTACTACATCGAACGCCAGGGCAACTCTCTGGAGGTCAACGTCAGCGGGTAGCCCTGGCCCGTTCGTTAGTCCGGAAGCCCGATGTGTTTCTTCTAGATGAACCTTTGAGTAATCTGGATGCTTTGCTGAGGGAACAGGTACGAGCAGATTTAAAGCAACTGTTTGAAGAACAGCAGAAACCCGTGGTCTACGTTACCCACGATCAAACGGAAGCCATGACCCTGTCAACGAAAATCGCAGTGCTGTACGATGGCTATTTGCAACAACTGGCTCCACCCCATGAAATTTATACAACTCCGGCTAACCAGTTTGTGGCTGGATTTGCGGGCAGTCCTCAAATGAATCTGCTGAATCTGGATTGCAAGGGAAATTATGCGCTACTCGGTGACTACAAAGCAGTGCTGCCCATGGTTCAACCCCTGCCAGAGAAAGTGGTTCTGGGAATTCGACCAGAGGATATATACGCTATGGCAGTGTATGCCAGGCTGCAAATTCAGGGAAAAGTTTTCCTGGTTGAGGACTTTGGCAAGGAAAAATTAATCAGTGTACAGATTCGGGGGTCTGATCAAACCTTACGAGCAATGCTTCCCTTTGATCAGAATTTAGAGGCAGACCTCAACCTGTTCATCCCACGGGCCAGAATGCACTGGTTTAGTGTTGATACAGGTCAGCGCTTGAAGCGAACATGACGCTTGGATAAGGCATCCTCCCTACCCAACATTCACCGGCTCAAGCTACACACTCTGAGTCGTGGATTCCAGCATTAGCTTCGACCGCTTCACAGTCTCCGGTACTTCAATGGGATAGTCTCCAGTAAAGCATGCAGAACAGAAATGTTCTGGATTATCCTGGGTCGCCCTGAGCATTCCCTGCCAACTCAGGTAAGCCAGAGAATCTACCCCCAAATGTTGACTAATCTCCTCAATTGACTTGGTCGCCGCAATCAACTGATCCTGGTTATCGGTATCAATGCCATAGAAACAGGGATGAGTCACAGGCGGAGACGAAATTCGCATGTGAACCTCTGTTGCACCCGCATCTCGCAGTGCTTTCACTATCTTGCGGCTTGTGGTTCCCCGCACAATAGAATCATCCACCATAATCACCCGCTTGCCTTCCAGCACATCTTTCAAGGGATTTAGCTTGATGCGAATTCCAAGTTCTCGCATTCCCTGAGTCGGCTGAATGAAGGTACGTCCCACATAACGGTTCTTGATCAAACCTTCAGCATAGGGAATTCCAGACCCCTGAGAGAAACCAATGGCGGCGGGGATCCCAGAATCTGGAACACCAATTACCATATCTGCGTCTATTCCTGATTCTTCTGCAAGAACTTGACCAATTCGCAACCGATAACTGTAGAGGGTTTCTCCCTGAACTACACTATCGGGTCGAGCAAAGTAAATCATCTCAAATACACAGAGCTTCCGGGTTGGTTTCTGACTCCAATGGAATGAGGACAAACCCTCCTCGGTAATCCAAACCAGTTCTCCCGGTTCCACATCTCGCAAGTAATCCGCGCCGATGATGTCCAGGCCACAGGTTTCAGAGGACAGAACGTAGAGTTTCTTGGTAGGGTCGTCTGTTTCTAGAGTTCCAATTACCAGGGGACGAATACCATGGGGATCCCGGACACCCATCAACCCTTGAGGTGTGCCAATCACCAAACTGTAGGCTCCCTCGCACCAATTAAATGCACTGACGCAGGCGTCGAGCCAATCTTTGCCGGATTCCACCTCTGCTGCGATGGCCAGCGTGATCAATTCAGTATCAGTGCTCGTAATAAAGTTGTAGTCTTGCTTTGCCAACTCCTGCCGCATCTCAGCGACATTAACCAGGTTGCCATTATGGGCAACGGCCACCGAACCCAAGCGGGTTTCTGCGATCGCGGGTTGAGCATTACAAACTCGGCTCGAACCCGTGGTTGAGTAGCGATTATGCCCAACGGCAATCCTGCCACGGAGTTGATTGAGAACCGCCTCACTGAAGACATGGGAGACCAGTCCCATATCCTTATGAAATTGGATTTTCTCTCCGTCAAAGGTCGCAATTCCAGCGGACTCTTGACCCCGATGTTGTAGCGCATACAAACCGAAGTAGGTCAGCCGGGCAACGTCTTCATTAGGGGCATAAACTCCGAAGACACCGCAGGCTTCTTCAGGTTTGTCTGGAGACTTAGAGTCCATCTGGTCTGTAGCGGGTGCAACCTGGTGGTTTGGGAGAGAATCACTTGGCATCATGGTATAAATCCGTTTCTCCTGGTTTAGTAAGAACTTGTCATTAATGGGCTTGTCATCAGTAGGCTTGTCTCTGGTAGGCAATTGAAATCGAGCATAACTTTCAAGTTCCAGTCAAGTTCCAGTGTCAGGATGCCCAACCTAAAACCCTGCCCGTGGCGCTGATCACATTACTTAATATTTTAACAATTTCATCCGATTCCCTGCCCTCACTGTAATCTAAGTTACAATTTCAACAAATTGCCTCAAACAAAATCTGGGCAATTCCCACGCCAAAACGTTCTAGTTGTGGCAATCTAGTCACTAGACCAATATCTAGTCCCTAGATCAATAATCTCTGAATCCTGACTACTCAATTCGTAAGGCGAATCACGTCCTGAACTATGCAGACTTTACCGAATCCAACCCAGCCTGTTCCCAGTGAAGCTCTAGTTGATACTGTCATTCATCGTCGCAAGACCCGGCCTGTAAGAGTTGGAAATATTTTTATTGGAGGCAATCATCCCGTTGTGGTTCAGTCCATGATTAATGAGGACACCATGGATGTGGAGGGTTCTGTGGCCGCAATTCGTCGCCTGCACGAAATCGGTTGCGAAATCGTCCGAGTCACGGTTCCCAGTGTCGGTCATGCGAAGGCGGTTGAAAAGATTTAGCAAAAGTTAGAAGCGACCTACCAATCGGTTCCCCTGGTGGCTGACGTTCATCATAATGGCATGAAGATTGCCCTGGAGGTGGCTCAGCATGTTGACAAAGTGCGAGTGAATCCAGGTCTGTATGTCTTTGAGAAGCCCCAGAGCGATCGCACCGAATATACTTATGCTGAATTTCAAGATATTGGAGAAAAAATTCGGGACACCCTTAAGCCCCTGATTGTTTCTCTCAGAGATCAGGACAAAGCTTTGCGGATTGGGGTCAATCATGGATCTCTGGCGGAGCGAATGTTGTTCACCTACGGTGACACACCAGAGGGCATGGTAGAATCCGCCCTGGAATTCATCCGCATCTGTGAATCCCTGGACTATCACAATATTGTTATCTCCCTCAAAGCATCACGGGTTCCGGTCATGTTGGCAGCCTATCGATTGATGGCGAAGCGGATGGACATGATGGGCATGGATTATCCCTTACATCTGGGGGTAACAGAGGCCGGAGATGGAGAATATGGCCGAATTAAGTCTACTGCAGGCATTGCCACCCTGCTGGCGGAAGGCATTGGTGATACGATTCGCGTTTCTTTGACAGAAGCGCCTGAGAAGGAAATCCCAGTCTGTTACAGCATTCTCCAGGCTTTGGGATTGCGGAAAACCATGGTGGAATACGTGGCCTGTCCGTCCTGTGGTCGAACATTATTTAACCTGGAAGACGTTCTCCATGAGGTACGAGAAGCTACAAACCACTTAACTGGTTTGGATATTGCTGTAATGGGCTGCATTGTGAATGGCCCCGGTGAGATGGCAGATGCAGACTATGGTTATGTTGGGAAACAGGCAGGCTATATCTCTCTGTATCGAGGCCGAACTGAGATCAAGAAAGTTCCAGAAGATCAGGGCGTTGCACAATTGATCCAACTCATTAAGGACGACGGTCGTTGGGTCGATCCGGAGTAGTAACTTCAATGGGAAAAATTGGGCGGCAATATTGCCCAATTTTTCGTTGACTTAGGAAACTAATCGTTCATTTCAAGATATGTGTAGAGTCTGCTGACCCCTTTATGCCTGTGCTACATTGAGCGTAGTTGATGTGTTCACCTCCTCCCGAAAGGTACATGGCGATTTCAAGAAGTGGGCTGGTCGTAAGTGCGACAGCGGTAATGTTGACAGCAGTCGCGCTAATTGGTGCAGGGCTGCATTTGTCCAGACAAGCAACCATAAGTGAAGATCCGAAGGAACTCGTTGACGAAGTCTGGCAGATTATCGACAAAAGCTATGTTGATGCGACCTTTAATCAGGTTGACTGGCAATCTGTTCGCAGTGACTATTTGGATCGCAGCTACACCAATGATCAGGAAGCTTACAAAGCCATCCGGGATATGTTGGCTCAGCTCGATGATCCCTACACCCGCTTCATGGATCCTGAAGAATACAAAAATATGCAAATCGATACTTCAGGTGAGCTGACTGGGGTAGGGATTCAATTGACCCAGGACGAGGAAAGCAAGAAATTAATCGTCATTTCCCCCATCGAAGATTCACCTGCTTTCGAGGCAGGAATTCTGGCCCAGGATATCATCGTCAAAATTGATGGCGAAAGCACAAAGGGTATGGACATCAATGATGCGGTCAATTTGATTCGAGGGCCGGTTGGCAGCGAGGTAATGTTGACAATTCAGCGGGGAGAGGAGGAGCTAGACTTTCCAATTCAGCGGGCCAAGATTGAAGTCCATCCAGTGAAAGCCTCTAAGCAGAACAGCCCGATTGGAGATGTGGGTTACATTCGTCTTAGTACCTTCAGTGCGAATGCCACAACTGAGATGGAGGAGGCTATTGAGGACTTAGAAGCTCAGGATGTATCAGGCTATATTTTAGACCTGCGCTCCAATCCGGGAGGCTTACTCTATGCCAGTACCGAGATAGCCAAAATGTGGCTCGATCAGGGAGATATCGTTTCAACCGTTGATCGGCAGGGAGAGACAGACCGACAGCGGGCCAGCAATCGTGCGCTGACAGATAAGCCGTTAGTGGTTTTAGTTGATGGGGGTTCGGCTAGTGCCAGTGAAATTTTGTCCGGTGCGCTTCAGGACAATGATCGGGCAACGCTAGTAGGAACCAAAACCTTTGGCAAGGGTCTAGTGCAGTCTGTTCGGCCTGTGGGAGAGGGATCAGGCTTGGCAGTAACAATCGCAAAGTACTTTACCCCAGATGGTCGAGACATCAACAATGAGGGCATTCAACCAGATTTTGAACTGGAATTGAGTGATGAACAGCGGGAAGAACTACGAAAAGATCGAACAAAAATTGGCACATCAGCAGATCCACAGTATGCTAAAGCCTTTGAGATTCTGACGCAGGAAATCGCAGCGCGTCAGGGGAAACAGGCACTAGTACACTAATCCTATCGATGGTGATGAACAATTTGGTTTCTGCGCTCATCCTGGCCGGAGGACGAAGTTCTCGTATGGGTCAGGACAAGGCTTTGGTAGAGTTTCAAGGTCAGCCGATGCTGAGGCGGGTGTATGAGGTAGCCTCAACCTGTTGTTCATCGGTTTATCTCCTCACTCCCTGGCCAGAACGTTATGTAGAAATTTTGCCTGAAGCTGCTCAAGTCCTGAGAGAATCTGCGCCCCATCAGGGGCCATTAGTAGCGCTATGCCAAGGATTGACTCAAATTCAGACTGAATGGGTTTTGTTGTTGGCCTGTGACCTGCCGTTGCTGAATCCAACAATTCTTCAGGATTGGATCGAACAACTTACTCTATCTGCCAATTCTACCTTTGCGCGAGTGCCTTACCAAAATGACAACTGGGAACCATTGTGTGGGTTCTATCGACATTGTTTGGCAACCAACCTCCAGGAATTTATCGAACAAGGGGGGCGGTCGTTTCAAAACTGGCTAGACCAAATTGCAGCAGAACCTCTGGTGGTCAATCCAAACACTGCCCAAATGCTGCATAACTGTAATACTCCAGCAGATCTTCAACCTACATTTCGCACTTTGAAATCAGACTAGCGGCAGTAACACTTCAAATTCGGTACCTTTGCCCAATTCAGAGCGGAGATAGAATTGTCCTCCGTGTTTTGCTGTCACAATGTAATAACTGATACTAAGGCTGGTCTCCTGTTCAATGCGTTTCTGAGTCGAAAAAGAATCTAAAATTTTCTGCTTCTCTTCAGGGGAAAGACCAGGGCCATTATCTGCCATCATGATAGAAATCCATCGATTCGCGCGAAAGGGCTGAGAACTTGGGGAAGCCAACTCTGAGGTCTCCAGAGTACAGACCCGAGTCGTGATGTGAATTTGCAAGGGAGAGGGGTCTAGACGGGCAAAGCGATTTATGCTTCCTTCCTGTGACCAATCTCGATAGAATGCACCATTCAAGAGAGAATTGATCAACGTGGTTAAAATATTGGTTAGTGCTTGATTGAGCTGACTGAGGTAGCAGGAAATAGGGGGTAGATTTCCATAGTCTTTAATAATCTCAACGTCATTGGAAATCTGACTTTTGAGCAGCAGTAAAATACTATCAAGGCAGCCATGGAGATCAATCGGCTTAGGATGAACTTCATCAATATGACAGAAGGTTTGTAAGCTAGAGGCCAGTTGTTTAAGCCGTTCTGCACCACTCCTGATGCTGAGTAGAATTTGCGGCATATCTTCTTCAATAAATTCAAACTCGATCTCGTCCTTGAGCTGCTTAACGGTTTTCGGCTCCTTATCAATACAAGCTTCATAGGCTTTCACAAGCCGCATGATATTTTGATGATAGTCATTCAGGTACGATAAATTCCCCCAAATGAAACTCACGGGATCTAAAATTTCGTGGGCGACACCATCAACTAAGCGACCCAACCCAGCCATCCGCTGACTTTTGATCATCTGGAGCTGTAATCGTTCGTAGTGAACTTGAGTTTCGATGCCGCGAATTTGCCAGTAGGCCAGGAACAATTCCTGAATACTAAGAATTCGATAGGTTTCCAGGCGATTCGCAGCAGACGCTACTTCTTGAGGTTTCTGACGCTCTGTGCCTGACTCAGTTGAAATCTTGACCAGAATCGGCTCCATCATCAGCTCGAAGGAGCGCAATAATGCCTGCTGAGCGGCGACTAGAACAGGGGTGTCAGATGACAATGTAAGGATAGGAACATGGATATGGCTGTACAGCACATGAACTGGGTGCTGAGCGGCTAACTCTAAAGCTTGAGGACGGATCAGGAACTCTAGGAATCGGTGGCGGGAAATCAAGCCCAGTAACTCTATGGCTTCCTTGCCCCTAGGAGTCTTAATAACTAGCGCTCCCGGTAGCAAAGGATACTGGTTAAAAACTTTAGCGAGTGTCCACCCCGGAACATCGTCGGACGCCTCGAAATAATAGAGGGGTAGGTCATAGAGCCTCGAATCTGGATTCAGATTAGAATTGCCCTCTGAAAGATCTGGCGGCTTAAACTGGGTTCCGGTTTCGTCTGGCACAGTGTGAAACATTGAGTCGATCAGCATTGTATCATTTGGACTCCTGGCTGGATAGCCTTTCCAGATCTAGTGAGGTATAGATTTAGGAGGTTGGGGCACACCGCGCCCCAACCTCCTGTACTCCACCAGCGTTGGAAACGCTGTAAGTTTTGTAAGTATGGGTAGAAGTCAGGTTAGATCCAGCAGCAATTCCTGACAAGCCCTCAATCTTCTTAACAAGTTGTAAAATAGTTCCTTAACAATCCTTATCCTGGTCTCAGGATAACCCATGATAGACAGCATGTTAATTTCACTACGAAATCAGGGTCTAGATTTTCTTCCACGGTTCTATCGATTAGCGCTCAGCAGTGCCCTCTCCAATATGATGGTGCCGCTAGCAGGATTATGTGATGTTGCGTTCCTGGGACATTTGACCGACATCCGTTATCTGGCAGGCGTCATTTTAGGTAGCATTCTGTTTGACTATCTCTATCGGGTTCTGAAATTTTTACGAAATAGCGCGAATGCCATTACCGCTCAGGCAGTTGGTCGGGATGATCAGCAGGGAGTTCTACTTGCTGGATTACGGAGTGGATTAATTGCTCTGGGAATTGCAGTCCTAATTCTGCTGCTACAATACCCAATCCAAAAATTAGGCTTTGCTTTGCTGAGTGGTTCACCCACAGTTGAGTCAATTGGTGTTGATTATTTTAATGCCCGAATTTGGGGTGCTCCGGCAGTGCTACTGAATTTCGTACTATTTGGATGGTTTCTAGGTCAGGAAAAGACGGGCATTGTGT
The DNA here is from genome assembly GCA_050331715.1 of Microcoleaceae cyanobacterium. Lineage (GTDB taxonomy): Bacteria > Cyanobacteriota > Cyanobacteriia > Cyanobacteriales > Microcoleaceae > JBHJGO01. The sequence continues at coordinate 26,060 of JBHJGO010000036.1, read as the reverse complement.
TGCTGGTGTCTGCGGTGGGAAATGGCTCCAATGTTCTCCTGGATTACCTGATGATCAGCCGTTGGGGTTGGGGGAGTGTTGGGTCAGGTTGGGCAACAGCAATTAGTCAATACCTGGCCCTGTTAATCAACTTGACCATTATTGGGGGTACGATACAATGGCCCCTTTTGAATCAGGTACGCAAGAACCTGCTAGATTGGCGGGCAATTCGGTCATCATTAATGTTCAAGACCAATATTCTGATTCGGTTCATTGTGCTGATTTCTGTTTATGCAATTTTTACGAATCTCAGTGCAATGTTGGGAACCGAGACTCTAGCGGAAAATGGTTTGATGTTACAGGTGGCACTGCTGAGTCAATTTACTGTTAATGGCTTCGGGTTGACAACGCAGACATTGGTGGGTAATTTCAAGGGGCAGGGAGAATACCAACAGATTCAGTCTGTGATGATTGCGGACTTTTCCAAAAGTTTGATCTTTGCCTTGGGCTTTGCATTGACCACTGTGCTCCTGCCGAAGACCGTATTTGGATTACTCACGAATCACGCAGAGGTGAGTCAGGAGTTAATTCACTACACAATCTGGCTGTTACCGCTTCTAACAGTCACATCCATTGCCTTTATGTTAGAAGGCTTTTTCGTGGGAGTGAAGCAGACAAATATTTTGCGAAATGCGGCTTTGATTTCATCCTTCGCTGGCTTTTTGCCGTCTGCGATCGCAGGCTATATTCTCCAAAACAATCATCTACTCTGGGCTTCCTTAGTTGGATATATGACGCTTTTGGTTCTGATTTTGTCCGGAGAGTTGTTCAGGTTTAGAGGGCTAAAAATACCTACTACCAACCCGCCGTATCACTCACAGTCAAGCCATAATTAGCTTCTGAGTGCCGATTGTGGCAAAGATTTTACCCGACCATTAACCTGACCATTCGGACTACTGTCCTCTAGCAACACTTCCCGAATGAAACGAGCAACTGTTCGCTGCACCAACTCACCCGCAACTTGCTGGCCCAGGACTCGAACCTCTTGCTTTGCCAAAATACTGGGTAATTTCTGAACCAGGATGAAGGGATCAAAATCGCTGTTTTCTCGCAAAATGCCTACAATTCGCTGGATATGTTCTAGGTTCTTTTGATCCTGGGCAGTGGTTGTCGATAGTGCAGAATCCTCAACCTTGACGCCAATCCATTCAGCGAATTTCAACTGGGCTTGGGCAATCAGGTTGCGAGAGGCGAAGTCAACGTTCTTCACCACCTCTTGAGCCAACTTTTCTCGAATAAACTCACCTCGTTCTGACACCAAGAAGTCTAGAGCTTGATCCAGAATCAATTCAACATCATAATCCTCAGTTGTGCTGGCATTCTTGAGTAAGTTCTCCAGACGATTCCAACGAAATTCTCCCTCTTTGAACAGCAACTCCTTCAAAGAGGTTCGCAGACGGGGTGAAGGGTCAGTTAGCAATCGTTTAGCAACATAAGGATAAGCCTTACTCAGAACCTTGAAGTCTGGATCGACATTAATCGCAATTCCCTCCAAAGTTACCAGAGAGCGGATAATTAGAGCATAGTAGGCTGGAACTTGGAAGGGATACTCATACATCAACGCTGAGAGCTGATCGGTAATGCTCTTGAAATTCAGTTCTGCAACGCTGGCCCCCAGAGCATCGTTGAACACCTTGCTCAAGGCCGGGATAATTGGGGTCAGATCCGTGTCAGGGGTCAGAAAGTCCAGCTTGACATAATCATTGGCTAAACCCTCAAAGTCTCGATTCACCAAATGCACAACTGCCTCTAGCAAACCATAACGTTGGGGGGGCTTCACCTCACTCATCATGCCGAAATCCAGATAGACTAGCTTGCCATCAGGACTCGCCAGTAAATTCCCTGGATGCGGATCGGCGTGGAAGAAACCGTGTTCTAGCAACTGACGCAGGGAACACTGCACTCCAACTTCGATTAAGTAGCGGGCATCAATGCCCTGTTCCGCAATCTTCTCGAGATTAGTTAGCTTTGTTCCTGTCACCCATTCCATCGTCAATACCCGTCGGCCCGTATACTTCCAGTAAATTTTGGGTACACGAATGTCAGGTAGATAACTGTAGAGCTGTTTAAACCGCTCTGCGTTGCGGCCCTCATGGGTATAGTCCATCTCTTCGAAGATGCGCTCTCCGAACTCATCCATGATGGCGACCAAGTCACTCCGAACAAAACTAAGATTCCTATTAGGCCAGATTGCTAAGCGACGAAGAATGTAGATATCCAAGGCAATTCGCTGCGATAATCCCGGACGCTGTACCTTAACTGCAACAGCCTCCCCAGTTTTGAGCTTGCCTTTGTAAACTTGACCCAGTGATGCTGCAGCAATAGGGTTAGGCGAGAGTTCTGCATAAATTTTTTCCGGACGGTTGCCCAGTTCTTCCTCAATAAACTGAAAAGCCAGCTCATTTGGGAAAGGGGGCAGCTGATCTTGTAGCTTTGTCAGTTCTTCCAGGTAAACCGCTGAAACCAAGTCAGGTCGTGTGGAAAGTGCCTGACCCACTTTAATGAAAGCTGGCCCCAATCCAGTCAAAATTTCTCGCAGTTGGATGGCTTGCTTAAGCTCATTCTTTTCCTTTTGACCGGTCTTCCGATCCAACCAAACTCGCAGTGCAAAGCTGACAAACTGCCAGACAACACTAACGGAGCGACTCAATACCAGGAAAAAACGTGGACGATAGTAAGCTGCGATCACCTCTGGATCATACTTTAGCGCAATATCGACTCCCTCTCGGATCTCGTTTGAATCAACAACCGCCTCAGCCTCATCATCTCCTATCTGACTACCTTGTACGTCGTACTGCACATCAATCACGTCAGAGGGAACTCGACCGTTAGAAGATTCATCTTGCTTTGAAGACAGCGTGGAAACGGTTCTGGCACTCATAACTGATACCTAAAGGAAGGAGGAACAATCTTTACCCCTAGATTGTAACAGTTTGTTAATCAAGTCTCTGATTTTGATTAAAAAAAGATAAAGCCTTTCGCCAATGCAGCTAATCGATTGCAGCTAATCTCCTTCCTGAAGTGAAGACAGCCGATGGCAAAGGTTTCGTAGGTAGTCTTGAGTTTCTACTGGCAGACGCGGTAGAGGCAAATCTAGATTTGGCCAACTTGGTAAATCTGCGCAGGGACATGACGGTATGGACAACCCTCGAACATCCACCGGGACTGGAATAGAACAGCGAGCACAAGCCTCAATTTCCCAAGATGAGGAGAGCAACTCTTGAATGGTCTGAGAAGTTCCTTCCAGATAGACCTCTCTACTCTCAGGGGACGATAGATATCGCCAACAATCCTCAAACTCGTCACTGTAGCGATTTCCCTCAATCACGGTTTGTGGCTGCATGGTCTGACTACCATTGTGAACTATGATCCGCTTACCGAGTTGAAACCAGTAGGCTAAATATTGCTTGACCAGAGAATTGGTAGCCATAGTTACCAGATTGAGAGTTACTAGATTGAGAGTTACCAGATTGAGAGAACTAACTCAGATAGCCAACTTCCCTAAACTTAAACTCTTTCTAAATTCTTCCTGAACCCAGAAGAGCACTTAGTACCATTAAATTGGCTTTGTTGGAGATCTAATAATTATCCTGTAATATAGCAAAAAAAGAGCGCTATTTACCCCTGATACGGTGGCAAATGATTAAGAAATTCCAAATATTTTGCCATGAAAGCTAATTCTGCTATTACCGAATATAGCAATCCCAAATGATTTGTGAAATATGGGGTGAAGGGGGCGATGTTCCCTTCTTGGAGACTATGTACCCCAACCCCTTTACTTTTTTCGCGATTGATTTAGGACTGCTACAGACACATTGAGTAGACCTACTGAGTAGACCTACTGAGTAGACATAGAGAATACCCGTAAGATACCAAATAGAACGATCTCCATTAGCATGGATAAACCCAAAACCCAGGAGGAATTAATTGACTATCTCAGTCAGTTTGTAACGGAGCTACGCAATCAAAAAATCAATGATATTCTTCAGAAACGCACGCGGAAAATCACAGTCATTTTAGAAGATATTTATCAGCCCCATAATGCCAGTGCTTGCCTGAGAAGCTGTGACAGCTTTGGAATACAAGATGTTCACATCATTGAAAATCGTAATCAATTCAATCTCAATCCTGATGTTAGTGTCGGTTCGGATCGTTGGTTAACCCTCTATCGCTACAACCAAAAGAAGAGTAATAATACCCAAACCTGCATCCATCGCTTGAAATCTTTGGGCTATCGAATCGTCGCAACCACGCCCCATGAAAGAGAGATTACCCTGGATCAAATCTCTGTTAAGCAAAAAATCGCCTTGATTTTTGGCACAGAATTAAACGGAATTTCTGATGTCGCTCGGTCTGAGGCGGATATATTAGCTCGAATTCCGATGTTTGGCTTCAGTGAAAGCTTCAATATCTCCGTTAGCGTTGCCTTGTGTCTGTATGACGTAACACAACGGCTGAGACAGCAAACAACGGATTGGCCACTGAATTTAGAAGAACAACAACAAATTCGGTTGGACTGGCTACGGCAATCGATTCGAGGCGTAAAACTCATTGAAGATCGATTTATCAATCTCTAGTCCTGACCCATGGCTTGACCGGCTAACCACCCGGTTGTCCAGGCACTTTGTAAGTTGAATCCTCCAGTAATCCCATCGATGTCTAGAATTTCTCCCGCAAAGTATAACCCTGGACAGAGGCGGCTTTCCATCGTTTTAAAATTAACCTGTTTGAGGCTCACTCCCCCACAGGTGACAAATTCTTCTTTAAAAGCCCCTTTTCCTTGAATTTGATATTCGCCTTGAGTCAGTTCTTGAACCAGTTGATTCAGGTGTTTTTTGGATAATTCTGCCCAGCGCTTCTGTTGATCAATGCCAATATTCTGAACGATTTGCTTCCACAGACGATTCGGCAACAACACCGGGCAACTGGATAAAACCAACCGTTGCGGCAGTTGGGCCTTGACCGCCGTCAACTCAGCTCGAAGTTTCTCTGGATTGTACTGGGGTAACCAGTTAATCACCAATGGGGCTTGGTAATGGGTGTCGTGCAGGGCTCTGGCTCCCCAGGCTGAGAGTTTAAGAACCCCCGGCCCGCTCAATCCCCAGTGGGAAATTAACACCGATCAGGATTGCACCAGTTACGCCTGCGGCAATTTAACTTTGGCAGAAGTGACGGAAATCCCGGCTAAATCTTGTATTCGGGGATCGGAAATCTTGAAAGTGAATAGGGAAGGCACAGGGGGGTTAATCCTATGGCCTAGCGCAGCGGCCCAGGTGTGCCCGGTGCGATGGCTACCTGTCGCCAGCAGAACCCGGTCTGCCTGGAGAACTTCATCTGTTTTAAACTTGACATGGAAATGCTTGTCTGAGTGTTCTAACCGTTGAACCTGGGTTACGGCCGCTCCCGTTCGGATCTGAACCCCGGCTTGAGTTGCAGCTTGCACTAAACAGTCAACAATTGTGGCGGAGTCATCTGTGGTGGGAAATATTCGGCCATCCGCTTCGGTTTTCAACTTCACCCCCCGCTGAGTAAACCAATCCACTGTATTCTGTGCCTGAAATCGGCTGAAAGCTCCCCGCAGTTCTCTGGCTCCCCGGGGATAGTGCTGAACGAACTGACTGGGGTCGAAGCAGGCATGGGTCACATTGCAACGTCCACCGCCAGAAATTTTCACCTTTGCCAGGGGTTTCCGTCCCATTTCAAGCAGGGTAACTTGAGTTTGAGGATAGGTCGCGGCACAACTGATCGCCCCAAAAAATCCCGCCGCACCCCCACCAATCACAACAATATGCATCACCGAATCACGATTCACTCCAGTAACCAGGCAAATAATACATCAACCGTTAGCTTGAACTCATTGGCAAAAGACGGCATGGGAAGAGTCTCACTGGGTCGGTCAAAGATAGAAATTTCTGATTGAGGATAGTAGGCAAATACAGTTTGTTCTTCTGGATCGATTAACCAACCCATCTGGGTTCCATGCCCTAGACAATAGAGAATATTTTTTGTCACTCTTGTCTGACTTTGAGCAAGTGACAGGATTTCAATTGTCCAATCTGGAGCAAGGGAGAATGTATTGGCAACCTGTCCAGTTGTATCACGGGGAATTCGATTCCAGACGAAAACAGCAATATCAGGAACGATGGAGCGATCGCCAAAAGTACAACGCAGTTCAGGAAAAGCGCGATCAATTCGTTTAGACTTGACCACAGTATTAATGGCCGCCACCAGTTCTCCCTGAATCACACTATGTTTTCCCTGGGGCATCGGTTTCTGAATACCTGCACCATCGACATACTCATTGGCGGGTTTTGTTTCTGGCAATTTCAAAAACTCTGGCAGCGTCAGGGATTGTGAGGGTGCGTGTACCATTTGGGGTTGCCCTCTGGATTGATCAGATCAGACAATGATCCTCATTCTACCCAAAAAATAAATTTCTCAGGTTATCCCTCCTATGAACCATCCTGACACTATCTGGCCCGCCCTGCTTCAACAACTGCTGGATCGTCAATCCCTTTCCCTCAGCCAGGCTTCGACCTTGATGGAGGGATGGTTGAGTGAATCTATTCCTCCAGTATTATCAGGGGCAATTCTAGCGGCAATTCAGGCCAAGGGGGTTTCAACGGAGGAACTGGCTGGCATGGCCACAGTGCTACAATCCCAATCGGTGAACTCCGATCCGCCCCCAGTCAGTTCAGATTATCGAATTATTGATACCTGCGGTACAGGGGGAGATGGAGCCTCAACCTTCAATATTTCAACGGCAGTTGCATTTGTTGCCGCTGCTGCGGGAGTTCCAGTGGCCAAACATGGTAATCGTTCGGCCTCTAGTAAGGTGGGTTCAGCCGATGTGTTGGAAGGACTGGGAGTGAACCTATCTGCCCCACCAGAAAAGATTGTTGCCGCATTGCCGGAAATAGGGATTACCTTTCTGTTTGCCCCAGGGTGGCATCCAGCCATGAAAGCAGTTGTACCGTTTCGGAAAACGCTTAAAGTACGAACCGTCTTCAATCTTTTGGGGCCACTGGTTAATCCGCTGTCTCCCTCCGGTCAGGTGATGGGAGTCTACACGTCGGAACTTTTGATCAAGATTGCTCAGGCCCTCGGAATTCTGGGCAAGCAGGTGGCGATTGTACTACTTGGACGTGAAAAGTTTGACGAGGCCGGATTGGGTGATGCCACGGATTTAGCGATTCTGTCCCAGGGTGGGGTGCATTCAGCAGTTCTAGAACCTCAAACTTTAGGCTTAGAATCCGCACCGCTTGCGGCTTTGAAGGGGGGGGAATTGGCAGAGAACGTTGCAATTATGACTGCTGTTCTCCAGGGGAAAGGAACCCTAGCTCAACAAAATGTTGTCGCGTTAAATGCCTCTCTGGCCTTGCAGGTTGCGAATGTTGTGCCCCTCGGTGATCACCAACAGGGCCTGGAACAGGCTCAAACAATTCTCAGCAGTGGTGCAGCCTGGTCGAAATTGCAGCAGTTAATTCAGTTTTTGAAGAGGTGATAGGATGACCATAAAGTTCTGTTGATCATCACTGTCCCAGGGTTATGCCAAAAGATGCCTCCTACACTCGCCTTGATGCTTTGAAGTTGATCGAGTACGCCGCTGTGATTGGTTCAGTGGCTGGTTCGATTACCACTGTCGTGTCCAAACAATTTGTATATTGGGTTTCTCCTTTTATGGCTGGAGCGTTGTTCTTGAATGTGGTTAATCGGCAACGACTAGCCCATAGCATTGCGCAGAGTCAGCGGAGTTCAGACTCAACGATTAGCGATATTCAGACAATGGTGGAATCACTCCACGATCAAGGGCAATCTTTTCAACAACAGTTACAGGCTCGCTCCTCAGAAGCTAACGAGCTGGATTCAGTGATGGAGGTGATGACCGAACTTCAACGGGCCACTGGACAGTTGCAGCAGGAGACTTTGCGCCAGCAGGATTGGGATGTGATCATGGTGAAGTTTAAATTGCTGGAGGAAGCCGTACAGCATCTGAAGGGTCAGTCAGCAGGTACACCTCCTGAGCTAACGCCACCGACATCAACAGAAATTCGTGCCTACGAGATGATTCCCGCCCAGAGTCCTGCAGAAATTGGTACTGATCTTCACCCCTCATCCGAACTACAAACTCAAGTTGAACACCTTCAACTTCAAGTGATTGAACTAGATCGGCAAAACCGAGAATTGGTCAAACCCTATCTCAAGCGTTTGACTCAGGCCGTCAAGGAACTACAGAATTAGGATGATTAACGTCACGCAATTCAGACAACCTTGACCAGAGAATCAGCGATACAGTGCCCTAAGTCGACAGGAACCGCATTGCCTATTTGTTTCATAGACTCTGTCCACGAGCCCAAGATTCTGTAGTCCTGGGGGAAAGTTTGGATGAGTTTAGCCTCATAGGTTGTGTAGTAGCGAACGCGACCGTCGTGATAACGAATCATGTTTTCTCCTCCAGGAACACCATGATCTCCTGCTTTTAGTGCTTTCGAGGGCAGATCAATATGACTGCCAGTGTGACCTGGATAGGTTCTCGCACCAGTTCTCAAAACATGTTCAGAATCAAAGCTTCCATAAACATCAGGCATAGGGAGAGCCCCGATTTGGTCTCTAACCGTTCTCCAAGGCTTCAGAGATGGGGGAAATAGAGTGAGTTGATTTTGCATTTGTTCAACCCTCTGCCTAGTTCTCGAATCCAAGTATCGAGTATCTGAGGGCTTTAATCCATGTCCTGTCCAATAATCACAGTTAACAAACTGAGACCAGAGTAAAGCATCCAAAGAATGCGTTTTTTCAGGAAATGACCATTCAATGTTGAGATCTTCTCGTATACCAATAATAAATACACGTTCACGGCATTGAGGGATACCATAATCTGCAGCATTAACTAATCGAAAAATGACATTGTATTTAATATCATTATATTTATTCGACGTATGAATTTTCTCAAGTTTTCTTAGATGGTCTTCCCAGGTTTCCGAAAAGTTTATAGAAATATTAGGATAAGTCAATCGCAAAATAATATATTCAAAATAGCTAGCAAATGATTTTCTCAGCAGGCCTTTAACATTTTCCAATAGAAAAATTTTCGGCGCACACATTGTTATTGCTTTACATGCATAGGGAAACATATCTCGCCTATCTCTATCACCTTGATGTTTTCCTCCAGTCGAAAATGGTTGACAAGGACAGCCTCCTGCAATCATATCTACGTAACCCAACTGACTGAAGTCAAATTCACGGACATCGATAGGGTGTATCGGTGTATCGCTATAGTTATGGGATAGGGTTTGACAGGCGTATTTGTTCCATTCGATAAAGGCTATATGTTGAATTCCAGAAAGCCTAACTCCTGTAGCCAAGCCGCCCGCGCCAGCAAATAACTCTAAACAAGAAATTTTAGATTTCTTCTGTTGCATCTAAGTTGTCTAAAAATTCCGCAATATTTTTGTAGAGAGCATTTTTATCAGTTGGAATACCTTGACATTTTTCTGCCCAGGCACGCCCTGGATGACAAACATCCCAGTTAGATTTAGCTTGTTCATAGCGACCTTTGCCTGGGTCATGGTTACCAAAGCCGTCAATCAAAGTATTCCAAAGTGGTTGATACTGGCGGATCAAGGTGGCTTCTACTGTGCCAATCAGGTCACTTTCTTTCCCTTCAAGAATTACAAATCGACAGAAGTAATCTGAAAGATCCAACCCTTCGCCAAGTTGGATACTACGAACATGTTCTCGCAATCGATTACTCAACTCACGACCCCGGACTGGGCCAAACGTTGCTTGTCTAGCTTGTCTCCACCCCTTTGGAACAGCTTTGCCAACGTAAATTGGAAAACGAAGTAGACCTCTATTGAGTGTAGAAAACTTGGAGTAAATACCAGATATGGCCATGCAATAGATTACATAAACTCCTGTGCCATAAAACTGCTCTGAAATTGGCAATTGATAGACAGGAGTTGAATTTAAAAAGCTTATAACCTCTCTCACAATTTTATCAAAATCAGGAGAAGTATAGACGTGCTGAGAACGGTTAAAGTTACTCATACTTCTTGAATGCAGAGCATATCAAAGCACCTGTAACTCTCGAAACTCAGCCTCCTAGTCAGGGTGTCTGGGGTAAAGCATCGGTCAGGCGAGCAATGGTTTCTTGCATTCGAGGGTTTGCCAAGAACCTTTTGGTGTCCTGAATCAGGCGATCGCCCCAGAGATTATTCTTGAGAAAAGCTTCATCGGAATAACGATTATCAATTTCCAGCGCCATTTCTCCCATCTCCAGACCCTTTTCAGTTTCTCCCTGGGTGTAGAAGGCAACAGCAAGAGCTAGCAATGGTTCAGCCGCTTTTTCGTCGATCTCAAGCGCTTCTTGCCACCGCTCAATGGCGGCGTCAACGATCCCCATCTCGTAGCGAACAAGACCAATATTATTAATAGCAGGCCAGAGATCGGCTTCTTGGACAAATGCCTTCTCGTACTGGGCGATAGCTATGTCAAAGTTTTGCAGCATGAAATAGGCGTTACCCAGATCGAAGAAAGCACCCGGATATTCGGAGTCAATCTCTAATCCTGCTTCGATTTGGTCAATGGCGGCTTGATACTGTTTTTGTCTGAAATAGGCATTTCCCAGAGCGAAGTTAATCCGAGGATCTTGTGCTTCTAGAGACTGCGCCTGCTCCAGGGCTTCAATGCCTTCATCAAGTCGCTCAAACTGCAAATAAAGTGTACCGAGCAAAGCCCATGCTCGGTATTCATTTGGGGCAAGTTGGATGGCCGGCTCGGCTTGACGTATCGCGACCTCATACAGTCGCGTTTGAGCCCACTGTTCAGCCTGGAGTAACAAGTCAATACCATTTTGCTCCAGTCGTTCAGAGTCTAGTTGGGGAATGTATGGCAACAATGCTTGTCCCCAAGCCGCTTGAGGAAAACTTCCGTAACCCAGGGCGATTAGTAGCGATACGATCAGGTTCTGATGAGTTCGATTGATTGGATTTGGCACAACTCTGCCTTATTAAAACGGTATCTATGATTTTACTAACCTTATAGCATGTTTGGCTGAACAAGGGGGCCAAGCATGCCACTTAGCCTAGGGACTTGCCCATACCTCTGCTATATCTGTTATAGCAATTCTGCAACTCTCTTCACCCAACTTCGTCCTACTTCGATTGGCCTGGCGAGGTATCTGAAAACTGCTAACCTCTCGTTGAGGATTCATAAGAACTTTCAGCACAATGTTGACCAAAGCTGACCGATTCAAATAGCAGCTTCATGTTCTGTCCTATTTCAAGAGGTGTTTTCCATGAAACCATTGTTCCCGGTTCCCTGTCCTCACTCCCTAGACCTTGCAGGCTATTGCCATCCAAATCCGAGTTATTTTCGCACTCGGCAGCGACTCAACTATCTGGTTGACCGTTATCTTTCCCCAAATGTCTTGACCGAGCGACTGGTGGACTTGCCACAGCAATTTATCACTCCCCATCCCCGCACCTGGGAACGGGTTGATTGGAAAGCGATTACGACTGACCAAATTGTGGGAATTGAGCCGGCGCTATTTATTCACCTGATTGCGGCCTCAGCAGAAATTGAAGCGCCAATCCGAGCCTATGCCAAGATTAGTCGTGATTATTTGCAGGAAATCTATCCTAAGATGGCCCGCTTTATCAGTGGCTCCTATGATGAGCGGGGAAACTTATTGGAAATTGGCGTTTGGGAAAAGGAGGAACGGCAACACGCTCCAATTTTTTGTCGAATCTATCAACAGCTCGTGGGTCAAAAACTGGAACCGAAGGTCAATTCGATTCGGGCGCTGCCTGCAGAGTTGAAACCGGCAGAGGCTCTTTACAGACATGCCATTCGTCGAATCACCACCGAATGGAGTGCGGTTTCAATGTATCTTTGGTTGATGGCCCACTCTACCGGAGCTTTGCAACAAGCCCTGGCCCAACCGCTTCAAGATGAAGTGAATCACCTAGCTAAGTTTTGGGGGATTACACGTTGGGGTTTTGCGGACAATGTCTTCAATCGCTCGATCAGTATGACTAGCCAGTTCTTGAATATGTTTGACCATCATCAGGGCGATCGCACGACCAGCAGCCATATTCTACGGACAACGCATCTTCACCACAGCATCGAATTGGTCTACATTTTTGCCCGTGTTCTCCGTCAGATGCACGATTGGAGCGCCCATTTGCAGCCGGACTTGTTAGCATCCCTCTTCAGTCCATCCCCCTTGCTGGCTGAGTAACTTCTAGAGCCACCTGCTTGATCACAGCGGAACGGTGTCAATAAACGTGCTGATCCTGAGTCATTCAAGACAACCAGCGAAAAGCCCTTTGCAATTCAGCCGTTCCGTTCTGAGCATACCAGTGACCATGGGCCAGGATGATTTTTTCCGGTTTCCACTGCAGCATTTGTGCAAAACTCTGGCGAGCTTCTGCCTTGCGTCCCCAGAAGGTTAGCCGTAAATCAAGTGGTGTTTGACCGTCGGGATAGGCTACTCCAGCCAACTTCAGTAATCCATGAAACGGTTGACTGACCTTGTTTAGATCAAAATTTTCAATCAGGTCGGCCACAATTAGCGTTGCACTTGGACGATGGAAGAAAACGACTTCATCCATGAACCGACTGCCTCGGAAGATTAATTGATCGATGTCCATTGACCATTTATCTGGCGGTTGACTTGCCAAATCCTGTTGGAAATTGACTGGAATATTCTGTTGAGCAGCTCGCTCCCTCACTCCTGGTGAAGCCCAGGTTACCGCATCTGGATAGGCATTGCTCCAAGTATTGATGTGGGCGTAGTGAATTTTATTCGGTGAAATTAAATAGCGTACAGGGCCCAGGGTATCTACCTGAGCTTTGAGGTCTTCCGTGAGTTCTATGGGGGAATGACACCAAAGTTCACCGTTACTTAGCCTAACCAGGGTCATCCGAGTAGAGAATGGCATCTTTGTGCCGTACATGGACATCCGGACAATTGGCCCATCGACGATCCAGAGATTGGTATCGACGGGCTTGAGAACATTGATTGGTTCATACAACTGGAGCAAATTCATAACTCTGGGGCAGCTTCTTAAGATGTTTCCTAGAAACTTCGGCATAATGGTCAGATGTACTCACACCATTAGGCAGAATCCAGACGCTGAATGAATACAGTTGACTATTTACGAATTAGCTTAATTGATCGATGCAACTTTCGCTGTCAGTACTGTATGCCAGAGGGAATGGAGCTGGACTATGTTCTACAACAACAACTGCTGAGTTTTGATGAACTCCTCACCCTGCTGCAAGAGGTGTTTATTCCACTTGGATTCACCAAATTTCGGTTGACCGGTGGGGAACCTCTGTTGAGGCCAGGTGTTGTGGATCTGGTGCAATCTATTGTGGCATTGCCGCAGACGCAAGATCTCTCCCTGAGCACCAATGCCTTTCTGCTGGAAAACATGGCCCAGGATCTCTATGATGCGGGATTAAGACGGATTAATATCAGCCTGGATTCGCTTGATCCGGAGATTTTCAACCAGATCGTTGGCAATCGAGGGCGCGATCGCTGGCAGCAGGTTTGGAACGGAATTCAGGCTGCTTATCGGGTCGGTTTTGATCCCCTTAAGCTTAATGTCGTGGTGATTCCAGGGGTGAATGACCATGAGATTCTCGACCTGGCGGCGCTAACTCTGGATCGCCACTGGCATGTACGATTTATTGAATTTATGCCGATAGGCAACGGTGAATTGTTTGATCACCAGGGCTGGATTGCCTCGGAAAATCTCAGGCAACAAATTCGAGAGCGATGGGGCCTAGAGGAATCCCAGGTACGAGGCAATGGCCCGGCTGACATTTTCCAGATTCCTGATGCCAAGGGGACGCTGGGATTTATCAGTCAGATGTCAGAATGCTTCTGCGATCGCTGCAACCGAATGCGTTTGTCAGCCGATGGCTGGCTCCGTCCCTGTTTGCTCAATGAAACGGGACAAATTGATTTGAAAAGTGCCCTACGGTCTGGCGTTTCGACCCAGGTATTACGAGGGCATGTTGAGCAACTGTTGCGCCTAAAACCAGAAATTAACTTTAAGGAACGCGAAAGTGGGACACTAGATGGTTCTTACACCCGAACAATGTCCCAGATCGGCGGTTAGCGTATTCAAAATTCAAACCCAGGACTCTGTAGGAGGGGATATCCCACCCGCAAGAATTCCTAGGCTTGACGTGAATAATACTCGACCACGAGCAGCTCATTAATCTGAAGAGCGACCCATTCGCGTTCAATCACACCGTTGACCTTGCCAATCAGCTTTTCTTTGTCGAATTCAAGGTGGCTCGGCAAGTTAGCCAGACCTGGATATTGCAGGTTGGTTTTCACCATTTCCCGTGACTTCTCGCGATTCCGGACACCAATGACGTCACCAGGCTTACAGTTATAACTGGCAATGCTGACTACTTGATCATTGACGGTAACGTGGCCATGGTTCACCAACTGGCGCGCAGCCGGAATCGTTGGAGCCATGCCCAGACGAAAGATCGTATTGTCCAGGCGCATTTCCAAGAGTTGTAGCAATACCTGACCGGATGAACCTGTAGCTCGACGTGCTTTCTTGACGTAGCGCAGGAGTTGACGCTCAGATAGACCGTAGTTAAATCGTAACTTTTGCTTCTCTTCAAGACGGATAGCATACTCAGAACGCTTGCGACGCGCTTGACCATGCTGTCCAGGTGGATAGGAACGTCTTGCGACTTTCCGCGTTAGACCAGGCAAATCCCCTAGTCTACGAACAACCCTCAGCCGAGGGCCTCTGTATCGAGACATTGAACTTCCTCTTCCCAGAAAAAAATCAGCACTAAATTATCATTGTAAGGGATAATATCGTTATTTGCCATTAGTAAAGTCAGAATCCAGGAAGGACTGTTCACTCTGGTTATAGCTTTCTTTCAACCAGTAGGGGCGAGAGACATCAACCCTGGGGTTAAAAGCGTCTCTCGCCCCCACATCACACTCCGCTCGATTTGTCAGAACGATTTCCGGCAGTTCTCAGTACTAATGACTAGTAGAGCGCCTCTTCCTGATGGGTCTCAATGACACAATCAGCAGTTGGATAAGCTACGCAGGTTAAAACAAATCCAGCTTCGATCTGCTCATCGTCTAAGAAAGATTGCTCAGACTGGTCAACACTGCCAGAGAGCAGCTTGCCAGCACACGTAGAGCAGGCCCCTGCATTGCAGGAGTAGGGCAGATCCAATCCTGCATCATTGGCTGCTTCTAGGATATGCGTATCGTCTGCACACTCAATCTGACGCTCTCCGTCAGGGGTTTTCAGAGTGATCTTGTAAGCCATCTAGTGTTACGCTCCATGGATTGATAAGGTTGTTCGCTAAAGCCCCCAGCAAGAAGCTGACGCCAAAAGTGATCAAGCAATATCATCCTCTTTGTGAGTTTCGATGGTGCAGTCAGAGGTTGGGTAGGCCACACAGGTGAGAACAAATCCAGCTTCGATCTGCTCATCATCTAGGAAGTTCTGGTCAGACTGATCAACGGTTCCAGAGATCATCTTTCCAGCGCAGGTGGAGCAAGCCCCCGCACGGCAGGAATAAGGCAGATCTAGACCTGCTTCCTCAGCGGCATCCAGAATATAGGTATCGTCTGCACAATCAATCTGGTTTTCTCCATCGGGAGTCTTTAGTGTGATTTTATAGCTAGCCATGTAGTGTTCCTCTTCGTTGGTTTGACAGAATCGTTATCTAAAGAAATGCACAACACAAGATACTTAACTGTACTGGGTTTGCGCTTTAGATTTCCTTCACTCTTTAGATGTTACGGGAAAAGCCACGAACATCAACCCTTCTAAGTAAAGAATTTGAATGATTTTTTTTATAATTTTTTCCAATTATATTCCGGTTACTTATACTTAGGAGGGTTCTGAGATAGGAAGTTACCTCTAGATTTGTACTGCTCTGTAGGATTGGAGAGATTATGGTCACGCCACTTCGGGTTGGAATTGTCGGTACAGGGTACGTAGCAAGGACGAGAGCAAAGGTGTTTCAGACGGATCCGCGATCGCAACTGATAACTCTGGTTGGTAGGAACAGTGAACGAACGGAGGCCCAGTGTCAGGAGTTTGACATCTCTCCATCGAATTCCTGGGAACAGTTAGTCAATCGAGATGATTTAGATTTGGTTGTCGTTGCTACAGTTAATTGTGACCATGCTGCAATTGTTCAAGCGGCTCTCTCGGCCCAGAAGCACGTCATCGTTGAATATCCGCTGGCCCTGGAGATTGCTGAAGCTAAGTCTCTGATCCAGTTGGCCCAGCAACAGGGGCGACTACTGCATGTGGAGCATATTGAACTTCTGGGAGGATTGCATCAAGCCATTAAACGAGTCCTACCAGAAATTGGCCCGGTATTCCACGGACAGTATTCGACCCTTAGCGCTAAACATCCAGCCCCACAAAAGTGGACGTACCAACACTCGCTGTTTGGATTCCCTTTGGTGGGAGCCTTGTCTCGTCTGCATCGCTGGATTGACCTGTTTGGTCAGGTGGAAACTGTCAATTGTCATAGTCGATTCTGGAACACTGGGGGCGAGAATTCCACATCTCTGAACACTGATCGCTACCAAGCTTGTCTGTGCCAGGCTCACCTTCAGTTTGAAATGGGCCCAACGATGGAGATTATCTATGGCTAGGGGGAGGTGTTTTGGCAATCAGAGAACTGGGTTTCGCTGTATGGCGAACAGGGAACGCTAAAGTTTACTCCGGAGCAAGGCGAGCTTTTAACCGGGGAAACATCTCGAGTTCTGTCAGTTGAAGCGCGGCGAGGTCTTTTTCAGCGAGATACGGAGGCTGTTCTGGAACATCTATGTACTGGGCAAGCGTTATATGTCACTGCGGCGGATAGTTTCTACACTTTGCAAGTGGCAGTAGCAGCTCAACATTCAGCGGCGCTTCATCAACCCATTCAAGTTGCGGGAATAGATGAGTGATACCCAGTGATACCCGCAGATGTGAAAACCGATGTGGAAGCTACAGTACCCGAATCACACTGGGAATCTCTTCAATCACATCAAAGTGCTGAATTTTGTCTAACGCCTGACGGAAGTTACCCTCTCGGACATCATGGGTAACCACTACAATCTCCGCCCGACTGCCATGGGAGTCGATCTGGACAATGGATTCCAGGCTGACATCATGATCGCCAAAACAGGTTCCAAGTTTCCCGATGACTCCAGGTTGATCTTTCGTCACAAACCGACCATAGAAGCGAGTCTGTATTTCTTCCAAAGCTCTTAAATTCAAATAGTCCTGATGCAAGCAACTGAGCAAAGGATGGTTTTTGGCCACTTTAGCGTCATTCTGAACCTGGGTCTTAAGAATTGCAGCAACATTGAGAATATCAGAAACAACCGCACTAGCCGTTGGCCCTTCCCCTGCTCCAGGTCCAAAAAACATCACCTGTCCAATCGGTTCCCCTTCAATCAAGATGGCATTGTAAACCTGATTCACGTTAGCGAGAGGATGGGTTTTGGGTACCAGGGTAGGGTGAACTCTTACCGATAACGTTCTGGAACTTTTTGCTGATGGGTCGTGTTGAGCAATGGCCAGCAGCTTAATCACAAATCCCAGTTGATCCGCATAGGCAATATCCGTCGCCGTAATGTGACGAATCCCTTCACAGGGGATGTCCTCGCGCTTGACGCGACCATTAAACGCAAGACAGGCCAAAATCGCAATTTTATCAGCAGCGTCCCACCCGTCCACATCAGCCGTTGGATCGGCTTCAGCATAACCGAGTGCCTGGGCATCGGCCAGAACCTCAGAAAAACCAGCCCCTTCTGTCTGCATCCGGGTAAGGATGTAATTCGTTGTGCCATTTACAATTCCCATCACCTGATGCAATCGATTGCCCCCCAAAGATTGCTTGAGGGGCTGAATCACGGGAATCCCACCGCCAACTGCTGCCTCCAACATGACATAAACATTGTGTTGGGATGCAGCGGTAAAGATTTCGTCACTGTAGCGAGAGATGACGGCTTTGTTGGCCGTAACAACATGCTTACCAGATTCAATTGCCTTCAGGATCAAAGACCGAGCGGGTTCGAGTCCCCCGATCAGCTCAACAACAATATCAACTTCTGGATCACGAACAATACTGTCCAGATCGTCCGTTAGAAGGTGGGTAGGCAGAGCAACCTGACGTGCCTTGGCCAGAGTACGAACTCCAATGCGATGCAATGCCAAATCCTTGAGTAAAGGTTGCCTTCCGTCGGGACTCAGTAAAATTTTTGCAGTTCCTGTGCCGACAGTGCCCAATCCGAGTAATCCAACCTTAAGCGTCACACCAAAGCCCTCTAACTTGCTTGTCTCTGACCTAACTACACTACATTAAAAGCCCTGGCTTAAAAGTTGACCGCAGAGTAATAGGCTTGGGAATGTTGCGCGAAATGGTCAACGCAGGAGCCCATCAAAAAATAAACCAACATCGTTGCCGCCGCTGCCGTGGCAACCAGAATCCCTGCCAACATAAACGAGAATTCTCGATAGTAAGCTGCCCGCTGCATCAGGCGCAGCGACCAAGTCACCAGTGCAATATCAATAATGAGAACCGGAATCAACATGAGTTACTTTTCGTAACATTAACTCCATACTAGCAGGAGTTTTGTAAACTTTCATTTCTTTAATCTTCTATTCAGACTTTGCTCCAGGGTAACTTGCAGCGACTGCGTGAAGAAATATGCCTGCCTTCTAAGATCAAAGCCTGTGGAGGCTGAGATTGCAAGAAATTTGAGGGATCAGGTCACCTTCTCTGCAACCGATACCTACCCTTGACGCACTGGAATTTGATGCTGGGCCAGGTAAGTCTTAATCTCGGCAACACTCAACTGACCATAGTGCAGCAAAGAAGCCAGCAATGCAGCCTCTGCTCTTCCCTGAGTCAGGGCTTGGTAAATATGGTGACAGTTCCCAGCGCCTCCCGAAGCAATCACAGGAATCTCCACAGCATCGGCAATTGCTTGAGTTAGTTCCAAATCATAGCCTGCCTGGGTTCCATCCGCATCCATACTGGTTATCAGCAGTTCACCCGCCACCCGTTTCGCCACTTCCATTGCCCAGGCCACGGCATCCTTGCCTGTATTTTCCCGTCCGCCCCGCACGTAAACGTCCCAACCCGAAGAATCAGGATCAGAACGTCGGCGGGCATCAATGGCTACCACAATGCACTGCGCTCCAAAGCGCTCACTGGCCTGACTGACAAACTCAGGTCGCCGCACAGCCGCAGAGTTAATACTGACCTTATCAGCACCAGCCCTCAATAACTTTTTGATGGTCTCTAAGTCTTGAATTCCGCCCCCAACCGTCAAGGGAATAAAAACCTGTTCCGCTGTGCGATACACCACATCAAAGATAATGCTGCGATCTTCGTGGGTCGCTGTAATGTCTAGAAAAACCAGCTCATCCGCACCCGCCTGGTTATAGGCAGAAGCCAGCTCTACCGGATCACCCGCGTCTTTCAAATCGACAAAATTGATCCCCTTAACCACGCGACCCGCTTTCACATCGAGACAAGGAAGAATTCGTTTGGCCAGCATTGCTTAGAACTAAGAAGGGAAAAGAACTGTCCTTCCCACAATGGTGATTATTCTAGCCTACCTTGACACCAGAACGTGGCTCGTTAAGCTGTTACACAGTAGTTTTGTCGGGGCAGAAGACAACACCTCACCCATGCAACATTTCACCCAACTCTTTCAAGAAATTGATGCGACTACTTCAACCAATGCTAAGGTTGCCGCTCTGCAACGCTACTTTGCTAACGAATCTCCTGAAAATGTCGCCTGGGCAATTCATCTTTTTCTAGGAAAGACTCGACGACGATTGGTAACTGCCAAAACACTACGCCAGGTTTTTGTTCAGGTGACTGATTTACCAGAATGGCTCTTTGAAGAGTGCCATGCTCAGGTCGGAGACTCTGCTGAAACTATTGCACTTTTGCTGAAGGCAGAGACTAGACATTCGACAATTAATTCTGAGGCGAGTACACCTGCAATTCATCCAGAATCCACTTCTCTACATTACTGGATGGAACAAATTATTCCCCAGGTAAAACAGATCGAATCAGAATCGCAACTCAAAGACTTAATCACCGCTTGGTGGGCGAATTTATCGGAAACCGAAGTTTTTGTCCTGAACAAAGTTTTAACCGGAGCCTTTCGAGTTGGGGTATCGGAAAAGTTGGTAATTCGGGCATTGGCCAGACAATATGACCTGCCAGAAGCGGTTCTAGCCCATCGTCTGATGGGGGACTTTCAACCCACACCGAAATTTTTTCAGCAGCTAATTGACCCGAAGACTGAAGATGATTCCCCTAGCCGACCCTATCCCTTTTTCCTGGCGTCTCCGATTGAAGAAGCCAAGTTTCAGACTTCAGAAGATTTCTCCAGTTGGCAGGCTGAGTGGAAATGGGATGGGATTCGAGCGCAGGTGATTCGGCGGGCAGGAGAGGTATTTATCTGGTCGCGGGGGGAGGATGCCATTGGGCCACAGTTTCCAGAACTAGAGGAATTTTTTCTAACCCTGCCGGATGGTTTGGTTTTGGATGGGGAAATTCTCTGCTGGCAGGATCACCATCCGCTAGATTTCAATGCCCTGCAAAAACGTTTGGGACGCAAACGAGTCACAAACAAAGTGATGGCTGATTATCCGGTGCGATTTATTGCCTATGATCTGCTGGAACATTCAGGGCAGGATATTCGGGAGAAAACCTGGGAGGGGCGTCGTCAGTTGCTAACTGAATTGATTACATCGCTGGATTCAGAACGAATTGGTTTGTCGGAGAGTCTGAGGTTTAATACTTGGGAGGATCTGGAAGATCTCCGCAATCAATCCCGTCAAAAGGGTGCGGAAGGATTGGTGGTGAAGGCAGTTGATAGTCCCTATTTGGTCGGTCGGAAGCGGGGCTATTGGTGGAAATACAAGGTTGATCCGATGTCGTTGGATGCGGTGTTGCTCTACGCCCAGGCGGGAACGGGAAAGCGGGCGAATTTGTTTACGGATTATACGTTTGCACTGTGGCAGGGGGAGAATTTAGTGCCGTTTGCAAAGGCGTATTCAGGTTTGGATAACAAAGAAATTGAGACATTGGATCGCTGGATTCGTCAGCATACCCTGGAACGGTTTGGCCCGGTGCGGTCGGTGGAGCCGATTCAGGTATTTGAAATTGCCTTTGAAGGAATTGCAAAATCGGGACGACATAAGTCGGGGATCTCGGTACGATTTCCCCGAATTCTCCGCTGGCGACAGGATAAACCCGTAGCAGAGGCGGATACGTTGGAGGCGGCGATGGAGTTGCTAGAGACAACAGGCGGAAATCGAGGTGAAGCGTGAAGTGACAGTGAGCGTGACGGCTGCGGATGCCTGGCGTCAATATGGAGCTAGACTCAATCTCGGTCAGATACCCCAATAATATCTGGTTCAATCGCACTGACGACCTTACTCTGAAGGGCTTTCGGCGAAGGCATTGCCGTCCTGATTACTATCTGGCCCAGATGCTTCCCTTGAACAAACCGATGAATAGGGTGGCGATCACCAATGCTCCCAAATTCCACTTGAGCGATCGCTTCAGCAAATCCTGGCGCTGTTGCACCCGCGCCGCCTCTGAACGAGCATCAATCTGTTCTTCTCCGCTGGCAGCAAAGCGTTCAAGTTGTTGCATTGCTGCATTGAACTGCTCATTACCTTGAATCTCTGGAGCCTGACCATTGATCCGTCGAATCAATGCCTCCAATTCTTCTGGGCGATCTATTGTTTCAAGCTGTTGTTTCAGGGTTTGAAACTGAGTTTGTAGACGTTCAGTTTGCTGATCGATCTGCTGTTGATTTTGCTGATTGAGTCGCATCGTGCTGGAAACCCCAACGGGAATTAGCAACAGGTAAATAATCGCAGCCAACAACGTCACCCAGGATAGAAACCGCAGCAGGGGGAATTCCCACCCTCTACGATCTTGATCTTCCCCAAAGAAGACCAAACAAAATCCCAGTAGGGAAACTGCAACCCGTTCAACTAGTTGTCCCATGGTTTGAAATTCCCAAACCGGATTCATCAAATTCAGAGGCGAGAGAATTGCAATCAAATCAAATAAAGACAGGATCAGAAAACCATATCCTACCCAGCGCAACAGGTTAACAGAGCGCTGCAAGGTTAGATTAAATCTTTGAATTGTTTCGAACGGTTGCATCAGGTTTGTAAAGAAATAATTTAATTCGTTGATAGAGCGATTTTCAATCGCGTCAGGGATAGGTCTTTGAGGTAGCGGTTCGTTCCTGCCCAGCGTTTCTAAAGCCACAGTAGGTAATCTGCCCACCATCGATACCAATCGGGCCAGATGGTTTCGAGCAATTCCTCGGATTGCCCCGGTGCATTTGGATCAATTGGAATCGACAACTGCGCCCACACGCAACCTCGACTTCGTAGTGGCATTTGCCCCCTTAACCAGGGAATAACACGACGCCATTGAATCCCAGAGGAATCCTGCTCTCGACGGTACTGTCGCCAGGTCACCGTACTCTTGCCACCCCAAAGCGGAATACAACTATGAAGGAAGGTTCGTTGTTGGTAGATCAATAGAGCATAATGCCCTGTTTCAGGCTGATGGCGTAGATCGAGATTGGCATCGGGAATTGCGGCTTGTAAATATTTTTCGAGGTGGTTATTTTCCAGATAACGCATCTCGATTTCTAACGGTAGACCGTTGTAACGATATCGGTAAAGTTGATCGGCTTTCGGAAGCGTTTCGCTCCCCAGATTCAGTAAACTTGTTGACGGGTCACTGAAAGGTTCAGATTGGCCTCCAACCAAAGGAATATCTGAGGGAAAGTTGGGCAGAGGCGTTGATCCCATTTGTTCTGGCAGCGGTGTCATCCAGATTTGTCCTAGCACCAACCAGATGCTCATGCCCAAGCCTGCTAGGATCAGGAGTCGCTGCTGTCTCATCGGATTCATGCTCAGTTCTTCACCCAATTCCGGGATGGCTTTGATTGAGCGCTGTGATTCTGCAAGACATCGCAGCATCCCTTCAAGATCAGCACTGCTAGGATTGAGAATAATAATGACCCTTCACCGTGATGCCAATAGGCAAAGGCATCCTGCCGATTTTGAGCAACTAATACTGTCATGATTGCTACCCGAAATGTATTCGTGACAAATGCGATCACAACGGCTGCAATTGGCAAAATAATCTTGTGCGTTCTGGGGGTGGGAAAGATCAGCAAATACAGAAATGCAATCCCTAACAAATGCAGAATCCCCTCAATGCCAGAACATCCCAGGTATACTTCCACACTGCCTCGGGGTAGCTCCACAAACACCTGATCTCTCAAGGTGACATCAAACCCGCCATACCAGAGTAACAACGCTGTGGCTTGAGCCGTTTGGGGAGAAATGTCAATTAACCAGGACTCCAACAGTTGGGGAAAGCCGAGAATTGATAGGGCAAGCAACTCCGCCCAATATTGCCCGAATCCTCGACAACCGGATGCTAGTAAGGCCCAGCTCAAGATCAGGGCGAGGGGCATCAGCGCAAGGAATTTAGCCCCCACCAAAACGGAAGCACTTTTCAACAACAAGATTGCAATTGAAATTAATCCCAGTAAACTGGCCAGAGCATCACTCTGCCACTGAAGTTGGCGCCGTCGCTGCCAAATCCTGAAGGCAATGGCAGCCCAGTACAGCAATCCCGCACCCAAAAGATTAACAGCATTCGTTTTCCAGACCAATGTGAGATGAATCGCAATCAACCCTGATCCGATAATAAATAACCAAAATGGAGGTGATTTACAGATTTGAGTCATTGTCTTGGTCAGCACTTTTTTGGCTGCGCGATCGCAGCGTCATCATACCGATTCCCAGCGCTAAAACTGATCCCACAGCAGTTAGGGGTTCAGGTACAGGCTGTGGAGAGCGAGTACGAGTAATAGTAAAGTCATCAACGACAAAGGCTTTACGATTGAATCGAGGTGCTTCGATATCAACACCACCGAAGGAATTAAATCGTAACTCATCCACACCCTCCCAGTTCAACTCTGCAAAGGTCTGAGTTTCGATATTCGTGGTGATAGTCGTTGAGAATTCAGGAATGAGTTGACCTTCAAAAAATCCCTGAATTTCAATTTGCAATCCATTGCTCCAGGCAGCGGTCAAGTAGGTACCATTAAAGGTAAAGGCTCCATCATTACTATTGACAATTGGATTCACATTACTACCAATGGGACGCAGAGCGGCCTGACCACCTCGAATGCCGTTACTCAGGCCAGAGTTATCAGGCTGATTCTCTCTATCAATCAAACCGAAGTCTTGCCAATTCAAGCCACCATAATTTTTCAAACTATCAATCCCTTCAAAATCCAAAACGAGTGTTTCTGAAGTTGGTGCGTTAGCAGCCACAGGGTTGACAGAAGGAACCGATGAGACAACTGTACTAGATTGATTGAGTACAATTGCCTCAGCCGATTGAAGCAGATTTAGATTCGCAAAAACAGCTCCAACGATTGTGTAAATGCAAGTCACACAAAATGAGGATCTCATATAAAAAGGCAGTAAATTTAAGCAGCAGGGAATAGATGCTCAAGCAATACAGAGCTGACGCGATTTGCAGTTGAAAATCGACTTTTTAAAAGCTTTCGATCCGTTTAACTCTCCTCGAAAAAATTTATTCTAAGGGATCGAAAAACACCCACACGAACCCCTCTTTTACTCTTATCTACAAAAAATAGAAGTTGGATCAGGAAAAAGATTCTAGGCTTTACAAAAGCTTTATCTAAGAAGATTTCTAACTTAGAACACGTAAGGTATCGTGGCTTGACCTCTGACTGAAACTGTTCTGTCTTGAACTGAAATCAAATATAAAATCTTTACAATACTTTTATGTCAGCAAAATCCAGGCAACCCTCTTATCTGCCTTGAGCAGGAACCATAATCGATTTAAGCTGTAGGGTGTATACCAAAGCGTAGTGCATTCTCTCGAATCACCCCTCGGTAAAACTTCTAAATTCAAGCGAACTTCTATGATTATTGACGATCAACACTACGACATCATTGTGATTGGGACTGGCGCAGGTGGTGGAACTATCGTTCACAAACTTGCCCCTACAGGGAAGAAGATTTTGATATTGGAACGAGGGGACTCTATGCCCCTAGAGGAGCAGAATCGCACCAATGTCGATGTGTTCAAACGGGAACGCTACCATGCACCAGAACAGTGGTATGACAGCATGGGAGAACCCTTTTCACCCCAGATGAACTATGCTGTGGGGGGCAATACCAAGATCTACGGGGCAGTATTGCAACGAATGCGGCAGCGGGACTTTGAAGCAGTGCAGCATCAGGAGGGGATTTCACCAGAGTGGTGCTTGAAATACAGTGATTTTGAACTCTACTATTCTGAAGCCGAGCAACTTTACATGGTTCACGGAAATGCTGCGGACGATCCGACTGAGCCAACCCATAGCCAGGATTATCCCTATCCTGCAATTGATCATGAGCCTTGCATTCAGGAACTAACCGGGGCCATCGCCAAGCAAAATTTACATCCGACTCCACTACCGTTGACTCTGACGCGGCAGGATGATGATCCAACTGGAGACTCTGAGGTATTCGGCATTGAGCCTGTGTTGAAGTTGCCCAATGTTACCTTAGTAACCTCGGCTAAGGTGGTCAGCCTGCATACCAACTCCTCCGGGCAGCAAATCAAAGGCGTTCAGGTGGAGATCGAGGGCAAGCCCCATCTGTTCCTCTGCGACTTGGTCGTACTGGCCTGCGGAGCAATCAACTCTGCGGCGCTATTATTGCAATCGGTCAATGAAAAGCATCCGAACGGTTTAGCCAATGGTTCGGGTTTGGTGGGACGCAACCTGATGAAGCATCTAATGACTGAGATTGTGCAGCGGGATCGCAAGTCCAACTCCGGAACCTTTCGACGCTCTCTCAGCCTCAACGATTTCTATAGGGGAGATGATAACTTTGACTATCACATGAGACACATTC
>JBHJGO010000035.1:0-10782 GCA_050331715.1 Microcoleaceae cyanobacterium | reverse complement strand
GCTGTAGCTAAACACGAATCGCTAGACACAGACTCTAGAGCAGTTGGAATTTCAGTCAGGGCCTTGGATTCATCAAATTTAGATTCGTAAGATTGAGTCACACTGACTTGAGATTCGTGCTCGGAGGTCACGACTAAAACGTAACTGATTCGACTTTTCTGTGGAACTGACCCGTTCGATGGCAATTCAGTGTCGTGATTAGCTGATTCTGAGGAGGAGACAAGCGCTGTTGATGAGACGTCCTGTGTAGCTTGACACATCAAACTCAGCACCTCTAAGAGAGAAGTCTCTGGTGTCACAATTGGAGGATTCCGATCAATTGCTTGTTTCAAAGCGAATAGAGAATGTGGCGATACAAAGGGTTCATCCTAATTTCTAGCACACTGAAATTCAATCAGCCAGCGGGTCAATCTACTCCCATGTCTATCGGATTCCCGCCCAGATTGATTTTCATTTCATCTCTATAATCGATTAGAGATTGCAAACCGCACAATGGGCCAGTAGCGACCTGCTGTACAGGAATTCAATCCAAACTTTAATAAACAACAACGACCTTCAAGGTAAATGACTGAGTCTTCCATGAATAATATTCCCAACCTAGAACCCAATTTAGAAGAAATTTCCGCTCAGCTTGATAGCAAAAACTCCCGTGATCGGATGTTGGCCCTGGTTGCCCTGAGAGATGTTTCGCCCACAGATGCGGTTCCCCTGATTAAGAAAGTTCTCTACGATCAAAATGGGCCAATTCGGTCTATGGCGATCTTCGCCTTGGGCCTAAAACCGACGGAGGAATCCTATCCAATTCTGCTGAATTTATTGCAGAGTGACCCGGACTATGGCATTCGAGCCGACGCAGCCGGGGCTTTAGGGTATTTGGAGGACGGTCGGGCCTTTGAACCGCTCGTTCGGGCATTTTACGAAGATACAGATTGGCTAGTGCGGTTTAGTGCGGCGGTTTCCCTGGGAAATCTTCGGGATTCGCGGGCCCATGATGTCCTGATTCAAGCCCTGGAGAGTGAAGAAATCGTGATTCAGCAGGGGGCGATTGCGGCCCTGGGAGAGATTGGAGATTTGACGGCCCTGGATCAGATTTTGAATTTTGCTCAAGCATCAGACTGGCTAGTGCGTCAGAGCCTGGCCAATGCCCTGGGCAATCTTCCCAGTGAAAAAAGTATTGCCGCTCTGAATTACTTGGCTAAAGACAGCAATCGTCAAGTGGCCCAAGCAGCGCAATATTCTCTGGAAAAATTGGCGCCAAGTTCACCGTAGGTCAGCCTTCGTGATTCACTTCCTGCCACGCCTCGATACACTGAGGCACGATTGGGTTGATCAAATGCAGAATTTCTTCAGCATAGGCCACGATTTCATTTTGAGCTCCTGAACCCAGGCGCAGTCGAATGAAGTGGAGTAGGGCTTGCAGGGACACTGTCCACACCCAGGATGTATAGACGGACGGTACAAGTACACCCCGCGCCTGTTCCCGACCCACCCCCAGCTCTAGAAGCTGTCGATAGGCTGCATAGCTTTCGTGGCACTGGCGGGTGTAGATTTCCAGCGCTTTTTGATGGGCTGCTACGTCGATTGCGCCTTCGGTGGCCTGTTTATTGCTCTTGGCTTGCTGCCGGAATGTTTGGGGGACATAGAAATCGTCGCTATCATCAATTGAAACGTAGCGAAAACTCTTTTCATTCCAGCCGAGTTGCTCATCGTTATGATTGCTGGCAATTACGTGTTTCCACCATTGACGGCAGACGAATAAAGGGGCCTTGATTTTGAATTTAAACACAACCCCCCGAAACGGGCTGGTATGCTCATGTTTAATCAGATATTTAATCAACTTAATATCTTTGTCAGTGAGTTCCTGAGAAACCTTTTCAAAAATGGCCCTGGCATCATTAACGACATCTAAATCACTGCCCATTGAGTTGATCAACTCAATTCTGCTTTTCCCGTCTTGAAGCGGGTCAGACCAAGCCTTTGTTTGAGCCATTTCCATTGAATTTGTAGTCACTTGAGATACGGTTGTTTGAGACATCGTTACTTAATAGAATGACGGTCATCGAAATAAATTTCCCAGGCTACTAATTGTAACGATCTACGCCAGAGTTTGAGCGGTCAAACCGCATCATAAATTAATCATAAAACAATCTACGATTATTCTTAATGAACAGTAAAATATTGTCTGGTTAGTTTTGCTTGAGCTGGTGGGCAATTGAACGAACGGCTCAGGTCAGATTGTTGAGTTGAATACAAAAGCTGGAATCCCGAATGCAATTAAAAGTTCTCAAATCTAATCCGGACGCAATTTTACCCCAATATGCCCATGCAGGGGACGCAGGGCTAGATTTGTTTTCAGTCGCAGACCTGACGATTCAGCCCGGTGAAAGCCAATTGGTTCCTACTGGAATTGCGATTGAACTGCCCGCAGCCACGGAAGCCCAGGTTCGGCCCCGCAGTGGACTAGCCCTCAAACATCAAATTACTGTCCTCAACACTCCTGGCACAATTGATGCGGGCTATCGGGGAGAAATCGGGGTGATTCTGATCAATCATGGCAAACAGGAATTCCAGGTCAAAAAGGGCATGAAAATTGCTCAACTCGTAATTGCGTCAGTGCTGCGGGTTGACATTGAAGAAGTCGAAGCACTTACTGGAACAACCCGTGGAGTGGGGGGATTTGGTTCGACAGGGATGGGTTCTAGTGAAGTCGGTCTAACTGGGAATCGTAACTAATATGGTAATGATGGATGACTTGATCTCAACCTATGAGCCTGCTCCCAGACCCACCTGGGATGAGTACTTTCTGATGATGGCCAAGCTGGCTGCAACCCGCTCCACCTGC
This sequence comes from Microcoleaceae cyanobacterium, assembly GCA_050331715.1. Taxonomy (GTDB): domain Bacteria; phylum Cyanobacteriota; class Cyanobacteriia; order Cyanobacteriales; family Microcoleaceae; genus JBHJGO01. Next base: position 7,940 of record JBHJGO010000035.1, on the reverse strand, counting down.
CTAGCCTTTCCCGTCGGAGCGGTGATTGTGAAAGACCGTCAGGTGCTGGCGACGGGGTATAACGGTTCACCCTCCGGATCAGTCCACTGCACCACCCAGGGATATTGTTATCCGGGACTCCCCAGTTGTGATGCCAGTGTAGGTTTACCCTCTCGGGCTGTTCATGCTGAGGCAAATGCGATCGCCCAGGCTGCTAAACACGGAATTTCCTGCGGTGGAGCTAGCATCTATGTCACCTTAGAACCCTGTTTGTCCTGTTTAAAACTGATTATCTCAGCCGGGATCAAGCAAGTCTATTACGAAACAGATTTTAATGCGGGGGACAAGGCAATAGTTCGGGATTTATTTATTCAGGATGGATTGGTCAGCTTACAACAAATCTCCTTGTCTGAAGCTATTGTCCAAAGGGCGTCAGATTTTTTGCTGCATCCAACTTCAATTTTAAATGCTTCTTCCTAGCAGTCTGTCAATGTGGGTTGTGTATATGCCGCCATTTTTCTGTAGGCAGCAATTCAGACAGTCCACTAACACTACCCGCAAGTTTGAGTCTGACAAACTACTACAGCAATCACAAATGATTTGTGAAGTAGGGGTGAAGGGGGCGGTGCTCCCTTCTTAGGGACATAGTCCCCAAATCCCTTTCCTTTTTTTTATGATTGATTTGGGACTGCTATAGAGCAGAGAAGGTCTGACAGAAAGTTTTAATAGAATACTGGCAACAGGTAATTCAATTTTTTGCTTTATTTACAATGCATCAAGATCCTAACTCTCCTCAATCACTCGTTAAAGCCTGGCAAGCTAAAGTTCAGATTGCCGATCAAAATAACATTCTCTCCCATTGCCAAAGCTGTGGCTATGAGTGGGTTGATTCAGGTGAGAAATCAATTTGCTCTCACTGTGGAAGCAAGGATATCGAGAGAATTCGATGTTGGCAATTTCCCGATGGTTAGTGATGGAATGGCAAGAGTATGGTAGATTGGCCTAATGTGAATTTTATCCTTGCTGAGGAGTATCAAAAACAACTAACCTCGCTTGAGTTGATACTCTAAACTGCAATCTAAAACTGAAATTAATTGAAATTACTCAACGAATTCTATGGCTTGGCAACGTCCTGACGGCAGACAACCGGATCAACTGCGCCCGGTTTGGTTTGAGCGCGACTATACTCGCTACGCAGCAGCTTCTGTCCTAACTCACTTCGGCGAGACCAAGGTTCTCTGCAATGTCTCAATTCAGCCCGGAGTCCCTCGATTTCTGGTGGACAGTGGGCTAGGCTGGTTAACTGCGGAGTATCGCATGCTACCGGGGGCAACGCAACAACGGCAATCTAGAGAGTTCATGAAGCTGTCCGGTCGAACGCAGGAAATTCAGCGGCTCATTGGTCGCAGTTTACGTGCCGCCGTTGATCTCAAAGCCCTGGGAGAGGTGACGATTACTGTCGATGCTGATGTGATTCAAGCCGATGCTGGAACCCGAACCGCCTCTATTACAGGGGGGTTTGTGGCCTTGGCCAATGCCTTTAATCAAATGTTAGAGCGAGGAGACATTGAACGTTCTCCAATTGTTCATGGGGTGGCAGCCGTATCCATTGGCTTGCTGGAAGAAACTGCCTATCTAGATTTGAACTATGAAGAAGATGTGGCTGCTGATACGGATTTCAATGTGGTGATGAATGATCAGCTTGGGATTATTGAATTGCAGGGAACAGCCGAGGCCGGTAGCTTTAGCCGCAGGCAATTAACTGAAATCATGAATTTGGCAGAAACAGGAATTCAGCAACTCCTCCAACTTCAGCAGGATGCATTAAAGACTTCAGAATGAATGACTCCCCGATACGTATAGCAATCACAAATGATTTGTGAGATAGGGGTTTGGGGACTATGCCCCCAAACCCCTTTACTTTTTCCGTGATTGATTTAGAACTGCTACAGACAGTCATTCATTTGTCTGAATCTGAGTTCTTGTGCTCAAGGCAAAGCTTGTTGAATGTTTCGCCTTCAGTTAAGACCTACTAAGCAACTGATTTTCCAACCTCAACTGACTCCTCTTCTTTGGGACTAGCGGTATTAATTTGATTGGATTGAGTTTCGAGTTGCTGTTCTAAGAAATCAGCCAATTGAGCTTCAATATTGTGCCGTACCACCTGGCGATAGTCATAGAAATGCTCCAGGTGACCACACATCTTGACGTAATCTACCCAATACTTGGGATTCTCCCGGATGATATCAAACAGGTAGGGCCAGAACGTCCAGCGTGTTTTTCGCAGAATTCCCTGCTTCCAGAGCAGCAGGGATAGGGCTTTAAACGTTGTCCAATCTAGGACTTTCTTCGCAGACTCACTTGACTTTTTAACGTTTTTGGTCGGACTTTCACTGCCAATCATCAGATAGTAACGATGAATCCGATCCAAGAATTGCTGTGGGTCATAGAGCTGCCAGAATCCATTCACATATTCTCGGGCAATTTCCTCCATTGGACGAGTCGGAATAAAGTTCATCAGGGTGGTCTGGTTAATATTGCCCGCCTGGTTACTCAGTAGTCTTCCTTCTTTCTCCAGACGATGCCACAAAGCAGTATTTGGCAAAGCTTGCAACATACTGAACATGGCAACAGGGATTGCTGTTTTCTCAACAAATTGAACGATGCGATCGCCTGCTCCTGGCTGCTCACCATCAAATCCAACAATAAACCCTGACATCACCCGTAGCCCTTTGCGAGTGATTTTGTTCACCGATTCACTCAGGGGATCGCGGGTATTTTGAAACTTTCGGGTCAACTCTAAGCTAGATTCATCTGGGGTTTCAATTCCGAGGAAAACAGCAAAGAAATTAGCCTCGACCATCATATCCATCAGTTGCGAATCCTGAGCCAAATCTACTGAGGCTTCAGTCAGGAAACGGTAGGGATAATTGTTGCGCTGCATCCAGGCTTTGATCTCAGGTAGGAGCAACTTAACATTACGTTTGTTGCCAATGAAATTGTCATCCACCAGAAAGATTCCCTGATCAAATCCAAGTTCTAGCAATCGATCTAGCTCAGCAATCAACTGTTGAGGCGTTTTGGTTCGAGGCTTACGACCATAGAGGACAATAATATCGCAAAACTCACATTGGAAAGGACAGCCACGAGAAAATTGCAGCGCCATCATGTCGTAGGCCGTCTTATCTAGCAGATCGAAGCGAGGAATCGGTGTCTCCTCAACGTTGGGCTTTTCTCCATCAGCCCGGAAAATGCCCTGGGTTTCACCCCGTTCTATGGCTTCAACGAACAGTGGCAGGGTAATCTCTCCCTCATCCAGGACTAGAAAATCTGCACCGGAGGCTTCGGCTTCGTGGGGTAAAGCAGTGGGGTAGGGGCCACCGACTGCAACCTGTTTACCCCGTCGTTTAGCCTCTTGAATTTGAGCCAAAAAGTCTTCTTTCTGCACCAGCATGGCGGACAGAATCACAACTTCAGCCCAGTCCCAATCAGCCTCTGACACCTCCCCCACATTGCGATCCACCAGCCTGAATTCCCAAGTTTGCGGTAAAATCGCGGCTACTGTGATCAATCCTAGAGGAGGTAATAGGGCCTTCCGACCAGAGAGCGCCAGAGCTTTCTCAAATGACCAAAAACTCTTAGGAAAGATCGGATAAATCAGTAAAGCGCGCATGAAGTTTTGATAAAAGTTACAGCTTAGGTCATCATAAGCGATCTGCAGTCCGTGCCAACCTGAAATAAATCTGTTAATGTGACTACTCTGTAGCGATTTGCCTGGAGATAGGCGAGGGTTTGTTGGAGTGCAACCGCTGTATTTCGGGCTCGAATTTCAGAGCCTCCGTGAAAGACTAGGATCGATCCAGGAAAGATAAATCGAGAAACGTAACGGGCGGTGAACTGAGGATCGTAGGAAAATTCGTAGGTATCCAGCGGTAACATCGAAGCAAGCGCCACCTGTGGATAATAGCCTCCTATCCGCCGCACAGATTCTAGCATCGCTTTATTGTAGCGTCCGCGAGCAGGTCTGAACCATTTCAGGGTTGCCGTAGTGTTTTGTACTAGCTCTTGATGGGCTTGCTGGAACTCTTGCTCAAATTCTTCGGGGTTGAGGTCAGCATGGGCTCGGTCGTAAACTCCGTGGTTCCCCAGTTCATGGCCCTGATCCAGAATTTTTTGCAGAATCGAATAACTCCCTCGGAGAAAATCAGTTGTGATGAAGAAGGTTGCTCGAACCGAATCTGATTGAATTTGATTCTGCTGGGTAATAGCGTCCAGAATAATTTCGGTAGACGGATCGCCAACATCGTCAATTGTCAGAGCCACTAATGGTTCTGTAGTTGCTGTGAAAAATAGCCCATCTGGAAAAACCCTAGAAACCAGACTCACCAATTCCCTGGAATTAAGAATCATAAAACTTAAAAGGTCAGGATGATCATCTTCTGCTAAGAACTTATAAATAGTGTCATACATTCCCAAAAACTAACAGCCCCGAAAACTAACAGAAAACAAGCAGACCTGGGGCCTGCTTGCCGGAAGTTGAGCATTCAAAAGTTATCTAGACATTCATGAAGCCGCCATCCACCAGTAGATCAGTCGCTGTCATGTAGGAGGATTCGTCGCTAGCGAGGAAAACAGCCGCTTTAGCAATATCATCTGTTGTTCCTTCGCGGCCTAAGGGTGCAGCTTTAACAACAGTTTCAATAAATCCCTCGAAGGCTCCATCGGGTAGATCAAGCTTACTGTCAAAGTTTGTGCGGACAATTCCAGGACTGAGGGAATTGACCCGAATGGTGCGTGGGCCAAGTTCGGCTGCTAGAGCCCTAGCAAAGGAGCGCACCGCTGCTTTTGTTGCAAAGTAAACACTACCCATCGCCATACCCTTTTCATTCACCGCTGAAGCATTCAGAATCACACTGGCCCCTTCATTCAGCAACCCAACCAGTTTTTGAACAGTAAAGAAAACACCCTTGACATTAATATCAAACTGGTTATCGTACAGGGCCTCATCCACCTGTTCTAGAGGCGTGAAGTATCCAATCCCAGCATTGGCAAATAGAATGTCAAGCTTGCCAAAGTGAGTTTCAACCTCAGTGGCCAGATAATCTAAGTCTGAGAGCGATCGCACGTCTGCTTTGACTGGAATCGCATTTTCTCCCAAAGTTTCCGCCGCCGCCGTTAATCGAGCTGCGTTTTGTCCAGTAATAATTACCCGTGCGCCTTGAGCAATGAATTGTTTTGCGGTTTCAAAGCCAATTCCAGTGGAACCACCAGTGATAACAGCAGTTTTGTTGGCTAAGCGTGTCATGGGAATTCCTCCAGTTGATTACTATTCAAATCAAATTCAAAAACTTGAACCAATTGGTCAAAGTTGTACCAAAAAAATATGCCCGAAAAACCTAGTCACCTGTCAACAGTGTCAGGCTAGCCTGTACCGCTCCTTCCAGAAAGGTTCGATCCTCTACAACTCGACCCAACAGAGCCATCCCCTGGGTTGTACAAACGAGCAATTGGGCCAAATTTCGCGGGTTAATTTCTGAACTAATCTCTCCAGCACTTTGAGCCCGGGTGAGAGTCGCACAGAAAATATCTTCTATTTGACGTAGATATCCCCGCATTAACTTGGCAATATTCTCGTTGTCTGTGTTGAAGTCGGCAATATTTGTACCGAGCATACAGCCACAGCTCCCAGGTTGACTGTGCATTTCCTGCCAATCTAGCAACTGTTGCTTGAGATTGGTTAGGGGAGAATCGCCAGCCAGAAGGCGCTGACGCAGGTCTCGCAGGGTAGTCTGAGCGTAGTAGTCTAGGGCCTTTAGGAAGAGAGCTTCCTTGTTGCCAAAGGTGTCGTACAAGCTTTTCTTGCCGATACCCATGTTTTTTAGCAACTCCGATAGGCTAGCCGCTTCGTAACCCTGAGCCCAAAAGACTTCCATCGCCTTTTCCAGGGCAATTTCCGTATCAAATTGTTTGTCAGGGCCACGGGTCATGATTGGTTGGTTGATTAGGTGACTACATTTTTAGAATAGCAAAACCTAAACCGATTGGTCAAGATTTTATTTGAGGAAATTTTTGGGGTTCATGGGCAAATTTGATGAAAATTAACACACTAGTGACTTTTCCTGACGAACAGCTCTTAAAAGGGAAATCGGCAACCTATCCCACATTTGAGCAAGAAACTAGAGCAGCAACTAGGACAGACCTAAAGACGAGTTGAGAGCCGATCAGCTCCCAAAACCGAGATTTCATAATCATTTAACCTAAATTGTCTTTTGTAACTCTTTTTATAAAAAGACGACCCTAAAAATACTGAAAATTGATGAATTTTGATTGAAATGGCTTCAATAGCTGTGACGAATTCTCAGAACCCCAATAAGCTGCCTTGAGCCGTTTAGCATACCGACTCATTTCAACACCCCCTTCCCTTTCCAGGATCCACAGCCCATAATGCAAATCATCAGAGACAGGAGAAACCATATGAAGCTTTCGGTTTATGGCAAAGGTGGGATTGGTAAATCCACCACAAGCTGCAACATTTCCGTTGCTCTCGCCAAGCGGGGTAAAAAGGTACTACAAATTGGCTGCGATCCAAAGCACGATAGCACCTTCACCCTAACGGGCTTTTTAATCCCAACCATTATCGATACATTGCAGGAAAAAGACTATCACTACGAAGACATCTGGCCAGAGGATGTGATCTACGAAGGCTACGGTGGGGTTCACTGTGTTGAAGCTGGTGGGCCGCCAGCCGGAGCCGGATGCGGTGGTTATGTTGTGGGAGAAACCGTAAAGCTGCTGAAGGAACTGAATGCCTTCGATGAATATGATGTGATTTTGTTCGATGTTTTGGGAGACGTGGTTTGCGGTGGATTTGCGGCACCGTTGAACTATTCCAACTATTGCATGATTGTGACTGATAACGGATTTGATGCGCTATTCGCTGCAAATCGTATTGCAGCCTCAGTCCGTGAAAAGGCTCGAACTCATCCTCTACGATTAGCAGGTCTAATTGGCAATCGAACCTCCAAGCGAGATTTAATCGATAAGTATATTGAATCTGTGCCAATGCCTGTGTTGGAAGTTCTGCCATTAATTGAGGATATTCGTGTTTCCCGCGTTAAGGGCAAGACTCTGTTTGAGATGGCAGAGACTGATCCTTCCTTAAACTATGTCTGTGACTACTATCTAAACATTGCTGATCAGATTCTCGCTACACCAGAAGGGGTGGTGCCGAACGAGGCACTTGACCGAGAATTGTTTACTTTGTTATCAGATTTCTATCTCAGTCCCGAAACCCCTGGCAAAAATACTGAAGATGAGCTAGACCTGATGATGGTTTAATATGTCTAGCTGCTCAGGATGAGGTATACGAGGTTATGGCATTTTTCAAAGACTTTACTGTTTCGATCAAAGACAAGTGGTTGAATTACTACAAAGCCAATCGGGACTGGCTAGTAATGCAAATGGAGCTTAATGCAGTTAAGACTCCCGATGGAGGCCGAAGACCGACCTCTGCCCTAATCTTGGGTACGGTGAACGCACTGGAACCTGAAGCAGCTCAGTTAATGCTGCCCTTCTCCCAATTGAACCCTGATCCAGAGAAATTAGTGGAAGTTCTGGGACTCAACTTTGACCCTGACCTGGCCCTAGGAATTGATGGGACTTCAGCTCCTATCCAGGCCGCTGCTGCTACTGTCGCTCCTGCTAGAGCTGCAACACCAGCCGTTGCCGCTCCGCCTGCAACCGTTGTTGCGAATCCTCCTGTGATTGAGGAACCTGTCGTAACCGATGATCTGGACATGGATCTAGATGTTGATGACGATTTGGACATGGATCTAGGGGCTGATGATGACCTAGGCGGTGATGACGATCTGGATATGGATATAGGAGGAGATGACGACCTGGGCGGTGATGATGACCTGGATATGGATCTTGGTGGTGATGACGACCTGGGAGGAGATGAC
>JBHJGO010000034.1:0-16848 GCA_050331715.1 Microcoleaceae cyanobacterium | reverse complement strand
ATGCAGGCTCTGTAAACATTAATGCTCAGAATAATATTTCTATTGATAATAGCTTGGTTCTTACTCAAGTTGGCTTAGCGGAGATAGGTGGCCAAGTTTTTGCTGCCGAAGGTACTGGAGGCAATATTTCTATCAACACTGGGAATCTTTTTGTTGGTAGAGGAGGTCAACTACAGGCTCAGACTCAAGGTGTTGGCTCTGCTGGTAGCATTACTGTCAATGCTCGTGAAGGTGTTTATTTTGATGGGACATTTCTTGATCTCTTCTCCAATGTAGCAATTAGAACAATAGTAGTTCTGCTTTTACTTCCGTTGACTTTACTTCCGTTGACTTACTTGCCATAGGAGAGAGAGGAAATGTTTTGATCAATACTGGGGAGCTCGCTTTAACAAATGGAGGTCAACTCCGGGCAGAAACCTTTGGAGGTGGAAATGCAGGTAGTGTGATTGTCGACGCCCGCAATAGTGTTTTTATAGATGGAATAGACGAGAGTTTAGCTGGAAATAATACACGTCCCAGCACAACTGCAAGCTTTGTTGCAGGGACTGCTACAGGAGATGGTGGTGGTGTCCAGATCAGTGGAGACAACATATTTGTATCCAATCGTGCTCAAGTAGACGCTAGCACTTTTGGTCAGTGTAATGCAGGTAATGTTACTCTCAATGGCAGAAGCAATATAACCCTTGATACTGCTGGTTCGGTATTTACTAATGTGGGCATAGATCGGTTTACTAACCTTCCCGGAGTTGGTGAGGGAGGCAATATTGATATCACTACAGGTAATCTTGCTGTGATGAATACTGCTCAGCTTCAGGCACAGACATCTGGCGTAGGTAACGCGGGAAATGTTTCTGTCAACGCTAGTGGGAATGTCTTCTTCGATGGGTTCGAGATGTCTGATGACGAGACCATATTTTCGAGTCGAGCTTTTACTATTGTTGAAAATAGCTTTCCAGGTATAGATGTTAGGCAAGGTGGAGATGTTAGCATCTCGGCAGAAAATATATACATCAGTAATAGAGCTGGTCTATCTACCAGTACTATTGGTGAGGGAAATGCGGGTCGGATTATTCTTCAAGCTCAAGAAGGGATTATTTTTGAAAGTGGTGGAAATGCCGACAGTGCTGTTTGACTGAATGCGATTGGCATAGGTGGAAGTATTAGCGTTGAAGCGAACAATCTATCTATCGTTGGTGATAAATCAGAAATAATTACAAGTACCTTGGGAGCAGGCAATGCCGGCGAAATTGTGATTCGAACTGGTAATAATACTGCTCTCGATGCTGGAGGATCGGCTCTGAGCACAGTTACATCAAGCGGGCAAGGAAGAGGAGGTAGCATTTCTGTCGAGAGTGAAAACTTATCTATCACTAACGAATCAGAATTACTTACAAGTACTTTTGGAGTTGGTGATGCAGGTGTGATTGATGTTGATAGTGATAATGTGTCAATAGCAAACAGAAGCATCATAGATAGTTCATCTTTTGCTGGAGCAGAAGGAGATGGAGGAAGTATTGGCGTTGATGCAAACACTCTATCTCTAACAGACGTAGCACTAATTTCTGCAGTTAATCGAGTTTCACTCAACAATGCTTCAGAGCAGAGCAATCAAGCTGGAAATATTCGGGTTGATGCTGACAATATTCGAATTGATAATACCTCCTTCATTCAAACAGATACAGAATCAGGTAACGGGGGTGACATCGGAATAGATGCAGGCTTACTCATTATGCAAAATGATGCGCAGGTAACTACCAGTGCAGGGCAAGCACGCCAACCGGGTGATGGAGGAAATATCACGATGAATACTGATCTTTTGGTCGGATTTGATCGCAGCCACATTTCTGCCAATGCCTTTGAGGGTTCTGGAGGTCAAGTTGAAATTGAAGCTATTGGTGAATTTGGCTTTGAAGTATTTGAGCGGGAGCAATTGGAAGATATCTTCGACGGTGACTTGACCAACTTCAGGCCAACTCAACTCTCCGTTAGCAGCATCACTGCCATTTCCCAAACCAACCCTGCCCTCAGCGGCATCGTCGAACTCAATGTCGAAATCGATCCAAGCTCCGGACTAATCGATCTATCCCCTGACGTGATTGACCCCAATGATCTGATCTCCCAAGACCCCTGTAGACTCGGTCAAGACAGCGAATTCTACGACATTGGCCGGGGGGGGCTGCCGCCCAATCCCCGCGATCCCCAGAGCGTTGATCTGACGCAGACCGAACCAATTGAAATCAGACCAGGGAACAATCAAGCAGCAGTTATTGACCAACCACAAGTCTCAGACGACTTGGCAGAAAAAACTAGTGCCGATATTACTCCTGCAAGGGGTTGGATTCGCAACGACAAAGGAGAGGTGATTCTGGTTAGCTATGATCCAACTCGATCCGGGCTACAGCGTCAACTCTACAATCCCAACTTCTGTCAGCCACAATCTCCTTCCAACAACTAAAATGATGATAGTGATATAAGGGGGAGGGTTCCGCCTTCAAGGAACCTAGAAGTTGTGAAACGTGTGCATCTGTTACAGGATGTGCACTAATCGCTAGGCATTTTCTATGTGTCTGCGCTAACCTTGGTGTTCAAATACAGTTTAAGGTTCGTGGTTCAAGTGCGGCTCATTCTCCTTTGTATTATCCTACTGCCCCTATTTGGGCTACTGACTCAATCCTCCGGACAGGCACAGATTGTCCCGGATCAAACTCTAGGGCAAGAAAGTTCGACGGTGCGCTCGACGGCTCCAGGGCGTGAACAGATTGAAGGTGGGGCCATTCGAGGCTCGAACCTATTCCACAGTTTCCAGGAATTTAACGTTCGAGAAAACGCCAGCGTTTACTTTGCTAATCCCGGTGGAATTAGAAATATTCTCAGTCGAGTAACGGGTAGAAATCCCAGTAATGTTCTGGGACAGTTGGGGGTTTTGGGAAATGCGAATTTATTTTTGCTGAACCCCAATGGAATTCTATTTGGCCCGAATGCGAGTTTGGATATCCGGGGTTCGTTCCTGGCAACAACGGCCAGCGAGATTCAGTTGGGAGAAAGCGGGTTTTTTAGTACGCTGCAACCGATTGATAACCCTCTCCTGACGGTGAATCCTTCCGCTCTTTTCTTCAATCAGCTCTTGCCACGGGGCGACCAAGTGGAAATTACGAATCAATCGATTGCCAATGGGACTGGGTTGCAAGTTGCACCGGGTCAAACTCTGGGATTGGTGGGTCAGACGGTTGTTCTGGACGGTGGAGTTCTGACTGCACCCCAGGGACGGGTTGAACTGGGAGGGGTATCGAATCCTAGTGTTGTCGGGTTGAATCTAGGTGAAACAGGCTATGTGCTTGACTTTTCTCAGGTCGCCAATCCCTCAGATGTTCAGCTTCGCAATGGTGCTTTGGTGAATCTGAGTGGCCCTGGATCGGGCAATCTACAAGTTATGGGACGGCAAGTTACCCTGGCAGAGGGCTCCACGATTCTGGCAGATACGTTTGGGGATGAAACAGGAGGATATTTAAGCGTTATTGCAGATTGTTTAGTGATGGCCGATGGCTCAGCCGTTGTGACTCGTGTTTCCGGTTCAGGGCAGGGCAGTGATCTAGAAGTGAATGCAGAACAGGTGGAAATGACAGGGGCTCTCGTCAGTCCTTTATTTGCAGGGGGACTCTCCACCAGTGTTGAATTGGGAGCGACGGGTCAGGCGGGAGACTTAGCAGTTAATGCCCAACGTTTGTTTCTGAGTAATGGTGCACAAATTGAGTCTGTGAATTCTGGGCAGGGGATAGCTGGTCAGCTTACGGTTCAAGCGGATGAGATTTATGCAGTTGGAGTACTACAGGACAATTCAAGCGGCTTTCGAACCGACCTGTATCCTGGAGCAACGGGGCAAGCGGGAGACGTGACTGTTAATACTCGAACCCTAACGCTACGGGACGGAGCACAAATTGGTTCGGCGGTTTTTGGCAATGCCGAGGGTGGAAATATTACCGTCAATGCTTTTGAGTCCATTGATGCCAGTGGGGCGGGGGTTGGAGAAAGTCTGTTTCCTCAAGTGAATCAGACCCTGGCGCTGTTCAGTGGTCAATTTCCCTCAGGGTTATTGACCACTGTTTTTGCGGGTGGAATCGGGGATGGTGGAGACTTAACGGTGAATACGCCTCGCCTAACGTTACAAAATGGCAGCCTTGTGGCAGCCGGAACCATTAATGCCCCGGGAAACAGCGGTCAACTGAATGTGCAGGCAGATGAGATCAATGTGGTTGGTACATCTACCGATGGTTTTTTCCCCACCAGTATTTTGACGTCGGTGCTGTCAGGCGCAACAGGCCAGGGTGGACAATTGACTGTTAACACCCAGAGCTTGAATCTTCAACAGGGGGGGCAGTTGCGAGCAGGAACCTCTGGAATCGGCGATAGCGGCGATGTAATGGTTCAAGCCAATGAGATTAATATTGATGGGATTTCTGCCAATGGTCGGTTTGTCAGTGCCATTCTAGCTGAGGTGGAAGATTTGAGCGATTTATCATCCGGTGCGATTGGTTCTGGCGATGGTGGCAATATTCTGCTCACAACGGATCAATTAACCCTGAAAAATGGTGGGCAAGTGCGAGCAGGAACCTTCGGTGCAGGTCAGGGGGGCAACATTGAAATTAATGCTGGAAATATGAACGTGCTAGGTCTTTCTCCCGATGGTTCTCAGATTAGCGGTGTCTTTAATGATGTCGGGTTTGGCAGTACCGGAAATGGGGGAAACCTGACGCTGGATACCGAGAGCCTTACCTTACGGGACGGGGGACAGTTGGGAGCAAATGTTTTCGGTTCAGGGCAGGGCGGAGACTTAATCGTCAATGCAACTGAAATCCAGGCGATTGGATCTGGCTTAGGTCAAACCTCAGATCCTCAACAATCCATCGTTCTTCAATTTCTGGGAGGACGATTTCCTAGCGGTGCTTTAGCTCTTGTGGAGCCTGGAGCAACAGGTTCAGCTGGATCTCTAACGGTCAATACCCAGCGCTTGACCCTGGAAGATGGAGCAGTTATCGGCACAGGAACAGTTGGCTTAGGGGATAGTGGTTCCTTGACCGTCAACGCCGATGACTATATTGAGGCTAGCGGAATCTCTCTGGCAGGACTGCCGCCAAGCAGTCTATTCACGTCTGTGCTACCCCTTGCAGCAGGTCAGGGCGGTGACCTAAGCGTTACGACTCCACGTCTGATACTGGCTGATGGTGGACAAGTGCGATCCGGAACGTCTGGAACAGGTGACAGCGGAAATATTGATGTCCGAGCAGGTGAGATTGTGGCAAGCAGTGGAGTAGAAGGTTTTGCGAGTGGCATCATCGCAGAGGTTGAAGACTTTACGAATATCGTTGATGGTGCAATTGGTAGTGGCAGAGGTGGCGACATTACAATCCACAGCAACTCCATTAGTCTGCAAAATGGAGCAGCGGTCAGTGCAGCAACCTTCGGCAGTGGCAATGGGGGCAATGTTCGAATTAATGCTAGCGAGATTCAAGTTCAGGGCGGTGATATTATGAATGGGGTGGCTCCAGGCGCGACAGGGGATGCAGGAAGAATTGACATTCAGACTCAGCAGCTCACCGTTACCGAAGGAGGCCGAATTGAAGCCTCTACCCAAGGTTTAGGACAGGGGGGCAATGTCAGAATTAATGCCAGTCGATCAATTGAGCTGATTGGAGCCAGTAGTACCTCTTCAAGTGGAATCCTCGTTCAATCCCTTGCAACTGAGGATGCAGGAGATATTGCGATTGATACGCCAAGATTAGTTCTGCAAGAAGGCGGAGTGATTAACTCTAGTATTTTAGGTTCAGGGAATGGGGGAAATATCACCGTCAATGCGGATGAGATTGAAATTGAAGGGACATCTTCTCAGAGTGAAAGTGATATTCCTGCTTTAGCTTTTCTTTTGGAGCAGATTGCCATTCCTAGTAGTATTCTCACCACAGTTCTCTCACCGGAGGCTTCAGGTCAGGGTGGAAATGTAGCAATCAACAGCCGCAGCATTTTTTTGGAAAACGGTGGTGTGATTGGCACAGGAACCTTTGGTTTGGGGAATAGCGGCAATCTACTCGTGAATACCGATCTACTTGAAGCGCGAGGGGTTTCTTTATCGGGTTTCCCAGCAAGTGGCTTATTGACCTCTGTATTCTTAGGTGGAGGAGTCGGCAGAGGTGGAGATCTGGCCCTGAACACTGAGCGTCTAGTTTTGCGGGATGGGGCTCAGATCCGGGCGGGAACTTCTGGCCTAGGTGATAGTGGCGATCTGAGAATTGTTGCAGATGTGATTGACATGGAGGGAGTTTTTCAAGGTTCTACACTCCTTGTGCGAAGTGGCATCATTGCAGAGGTTGAGGATTTATCCTCATTAGTTCCTGGTGCGATTGGAACGGGCGTAGCGGGGGATATTTTCATTCAAACCAGGGATCTGACGCTGCAAGAGGGAGCTGTAACTGCTGCTAGCACTGCTAGTAGTAGTCCAGCCGGGAACTTGACAATTGTTGCTGATAATCTAACTGTTGGAAATGGTGCATTACTGACCGTCAGTACAACGGGTTCCGGTAGTGCAGGAACTTTAACCATTCTCGCAGCAAATCTCTTGCTTGATGAGCGGGCAATTTTAACGGCCAGCGCCGAAAGCAGCGGCTCAGCCGGGGATCTGATTTTGAGAACTAGAAATCTGACGATTCAAAATAGCTCGACTGCTGCTGTCAATACTTCTGGGACAGGACGAGCTGGAAATTTATTCATTGCGGCTGAAACTATCCAACTTTTAGAGGGGGGGCAAATAGCAGCATCTACCTTTGGTTCCGGCAGGGGTGGAGAAATCGAAATTCAAGCGGATTCGATCACCGCTAGAGGAGTTGGAGATTCTGCTTTTCAGGCTGATGGGTTTTCTATTGGAGAAGTTCCCAGTGGTGTTGTGACCCAATCCTTTGCAACGGGAGATGGTGGAAGTGTTGTCATCGACGCTCAACGCCTCAGTTTACAGGAGGGAGCTTTAATTCAGGCGAGTGTGTTCAACTCTGGCGATGGGGGCCGGATTGATGTCCGAGCAGATGAGATTGAAGCGACAGGTTCGCAAACTATTCGAAGTGACGTTCCACAAGTAGAAACACTCATGGACACATTAGACAACCAATCGACGAGTGGCATTCTCACCACGGTTCTGCCTGCCGCGACGGGTCAGGGTGGAGATTTAACGATTGGGGCTGGACGAATTGCTCTAGCAGACGGGGCACAAATTGGGGCTGGAACGTTTGGCGGGGGCAACAGTGGTAATCTGTTCATTCAAAGTCCTGAAATTGAGATTCGAGGAGCCTTTGAGAATAGTCTTTTGCCTACCAGCTTTTTCACTTCTGTTATCTTCGATGATGGGGGTCAGGGGGGCGATATGGAGATTAGTACTCAGAATCTAGTCCTTCAGGATGGTGGGCAAATTCGAGCTGGAACGTCTGGTACTGGGGATAGCGGCAACCTAACTCTCCGAGCTGACAATATCGAACTTATTGGACAATCAGCAAACAACCTTCCCAGTGGCATTGTTGCCTCTGTTGGTGATCTATCCACTCCAAACGGCACCCTTGGCAGTGCAAGCGGAGCCGGTGGTAGTATTTCCATCCAGAGCAATACCGTGAATGTTCAAGACAATGCACAGATCACTGCCAGCAGTCTAGGTACAGGGGATGGTGGTAGTGTTTCCATCCAAAGTAATACTGTGAATATTCGAGACAATGCGCAGATCACTGCCAGTAGCTCAGGCGGAGGGGGAGCAGGTTCTCTAGAAATTGATGCCGACACCCTTCAGCTCAACCAGGGAACCCTGAGCGCAGAAACCACCAGTGGCGATCAGGGAAATATTACTTTAAGTGTCCCCACGATTAATCTAAATAACAGCCAAATCACAACTAATTCGACGGGAGAGGCCACAGGAGGGAATATTAACATTGACACCCAGTTCTTGATTTCCCGCGATAGTCAGATCAGTGCCAACGCAGTTCAAAGCCAGGGGGGAAATGTTCAGATCACTGCCGAAGAAGTGTTATTAAATAATCCCAATTCCATTACGGCTACCTCCGCCTTCGGTCTGGATGGTATCGTCAATGTTGACACTACCATTGACCCTACTCAAGGCACCGTAGAGCTAACCACTGCCGTGATTGATGCAGAGTCAACCGTTGCCCAGAATCCCTGCTTACCGAAAGCAGGTGAAGCAGCCCAGGGCGGTTCCTTTGCTGTTACTGGACGGGGCGGCCTCCCGCCAAACCCCACAGCACCAACAGCGATTTTACAAGGGTTAGTGGAATGGGAGGGTTCCAGCAATCAGCAGCCAGCAATCAGTGGTCAGCAGGAACACACCAAACCCTCTCCCACAAGTGGCCAAGAACCAAAGACCAATGACCAACCCGTTGTCATCCGCCCTCGCCATGACGTCCCAGAAATTCAACAAGCTCAGGGTTGGGTCACAACCCCCGATGGTCAGATTGTATTAACTCAATCTCCCAATCATGCTGAGCTAGAAATGAATGGTATGGCGCACCCGGAATGCAACAGACCCTTTTGAGCCTGATCCCAATTTTGAAAAAAGCAACAGCGACAGCACAAGGCGGTATATTAGTTCGATAACGTTACAGCAGACTATCCAAAGACAAGAAAAGCATGATTAGAGTAGGGCTTTTATTCGGTGGACGCTCCGGAGAGCATGAGGTATCGATTCGCTCAGCACAGGCGATCGCCAAAGCATTGACAACAGAACCAAATCCCAGCAAGTACGAGGTATGGCCAGTTTACATTCAAAAAGATGGCCGCTGGCAGTTGGGTGAAACGGCTCAACAGGTTCTTGCCTCTGGAGCAGCCCTGACTCTCACTGAAGGACAAACTCAAGACAATAGCCTTTCAACCTTGGAGCTCACCGCAGCCTTCGGCCCTGGTCAATCCCTCGAAGGCGTATCAGACATCGATGTCTGGTTCCCAATTCTACATGGCCCTAACGGAGAAGACGGTACGATCCAAGGGCTGCTGACTCTGATGCAGAAGCCCTTCGTTGGAACTGGGGTGCTAGGTTCCGCTATGGGCATGGACAAACTGGCGATGAAAATGGCCTTTGCCCAGGCTGGCTTGCCCCAGGTCAACTATCGGGCCGTGACTCGTTCTCAGGTTTGGTCAGATCCCTGCGTTTTTCCGAAACTCTGTGATGAACTGGAAGCGGTGCTGGATTATCCCTGCTTTGTCAAACCTGCCAATCTGGGCTCCTCTGTGGGAATCTCCAAAGTGCGATCGCGCCAGGAACTAGAAGCGGCGTTGGATAATGCTGCCAGCTATGATCGCCGCATTATTGTCGAGGCAGGAGTGGTGATGCGGGAGTTGGAATGTGCGGTTCTGGGCAATGACAACCCTAGAGCTTCTGTGGTGGGAGAGATCACCTACAGCAGTGACTTCTACGACTATGAAACCAAATACACCGAGGGTCGAGCTGAGCTGACGATCCCGGCAGCAGTTGATCCGGCGATTACTGCTCTGGTTCAACAACGAGCCGTCGAAGCGTTTCAGGCCGTTGATGGAGCAGGTTTAGGACGAGTTGATTTTTTCTATGTGGAGCAGACGGGGGCAGTGCTGGTGAATGAGATCAATACTCTACCGGGGTTCACAGCTACCAGTATGTATCCTCAGTTATGGGCCGCTAGCGGGATAGCCTTTCCAGAGTTGGTGGATCGATTGGTTCAGTTGGCTTTGGAGCGACATCGGTAGTTGTGTGCTTACTTCCTATAATTTCTAGTTCTGTAGCTTTTAGCTAATCTGACGAACAGGAGAAAATCGCCAAGGCTGCCGACGATGCAGTAAATCTTGGCGAGTTGCCTACCGTAGCGTCCTTTTTTCAAAGTTCCCTTTCGGGTTCTTTCGGGGGCAATAATGATCAGACGGGGGAGCAGAAGGATTTGGACAATGAATTTGGTGAGTTTACCTCGGAAGGTTTTGATTTCGTAGGCGTTGATCTTGGAGAGGCGGATTCGGTTAATAGCAGGTCGCAGGGGAACCCAAACTTTGAAAGTGTCGCCATCAATCACTCTGATGCAGATGCCGATATCAAGTCCCAAAAATCGCAGGGGAAGAGCAAGGGGAATGGTGAGGAGAAGAGAGAGAAGATAGAAAACTGCAGTAAAGGCAGTATGAATTAGATAGAAGAGGTTAGCAATGATTCTTCTGATAACTTGCCTGGAACTGGTAATTTCGGGGGGTATCATAGCTTGATTATTGCATCATAAGCAGCTTTTTTAGTCATTCTGATGTTTTGTTGTCTTCCTAGACCACGCTCTACACCTTTGTGGTCTCAAACGACAACATTTACTGCACTCTATTCCCCTGACACGATTAGAGTTAAAAGTCTCAATCAACTGCTATTCCTATAAATAGATTGATTATTTCAACTCCTCAACTAACTGAACCTTCGCAGTCTCCAACGCCTCCTGTAACTTACTCGCATCCCGTCCACCCGCCTGAGCCAAATTGGGTCGGCCACCGCCGCCACCGCCGCAAATTTTAGCGATGCCACCAATGAACTTTCCGGCCTGGAGCTTTTTCTCCTTGTGAACTTTGGGGCTAAAAGCCGCAACTAGACTCACCTTCTCCGCCTCCGGCGCAGACCCCAGCACTACGGCACTTTCTCCTAGCTTGGACTGCAACCGCTCTGCTGCTGTTTTCAGGGATTCGGCGTCGGCTCCGGGGAGTTCAGCCACCAGAATCTTGAATTCACCCATAGTTTCTGCCGTTTCAAGTAACTGATCCGATTGGGCAACAGCTAATTCTGCCTTGGCCGATTCCAACTGTTTCTGAGTCGCTCTCAACTCATTCTGCAAATTGTTAATTCGCTCCGGTAGCTCTTCCGGCTTCGCTTTGAATTGGGCACTCAATTCTTTCACCACGTTATCCCGGACATTTAGATAATCCAGAATTGCCTGTCCTGCGACTGCTTCAATTCGACGCACTCCGGACGAAATTCCCGTTTCCGAGATGACTTTAAAGACACCAATTTCAGCCGTATTGTCAACGTGGGTTCCGCCGCAGAGTTCCATGGAAACACCCGGATAGTCAACCACTCGCACCACGTCGGCATATTTTTCACCGAACATAGCTATCGCGCCCTTCGCCTTGGCCTCCTCGATGGGCATTTCAGCAACGGTAGCGGGATGGGCTTCTGAAATCCAGGTGTTAACTTGTTCTTCCACCTGCTGGATTTCTTCAGGAGTTAGAGCGCGAGAACAGTTGAAATCAAACCGTAATCGATCAAAATCTACCAGCGAACCAGCCTGGGAAATGGAATCATCCACCAGAGATCTCAAAGCTGCCTGCAACAGGTGGGTAGCAGTATGGTTAGCCTGGGCACGACGACGACAGGCACGATCAATCTGAGCGACAACGGTCATGTTTTTTGTAACCGTTCCCCGCTCTACCTTGCCGAGGTGGAGGAAAACATCGGATTCCTTCTGAACGTCTTCGATCCGAATCACAGTATCGTCGTAGCTCAGGTAGCCGCGATCGCCAATTTGTCCCCCAGATTCTGCATAAAAAGGCGTTTTATCGAGAACAATTTGCACTGCTGCGCCCGCCTCAGCGGATTCAGCAGAATTTCCTTCAACAATCAGGGCTTCCACCTTGGCTTCAGACATTGGCTCGGTATAACCCAAAAATGCCGTGGGGTTAATGTGGGTCATCAGTTCTAACAAATTCCCCTGGCCCATCAAATCAATGGTTTCATGGGCATCCTTAGAACGTTGACGCTGGGCCTCCATCTCTGCCTCAAATTCCTCAACATCAACCGTTAACCCATTCTCCTCCGCAATTTCCTGAGTCAGCTCCAGCGGAAACCCATAGGTGTCATACAAAACAAACGCATCTGCACCAGAGATTACACTTCCCTGCTTTTCAATAATCTCCGTCAGTAACTTCTCGCCCCGTTCCAGGGTTTCCAGGAATCTCAGCTCCTCCCGTTGCAATTCTGCCTGAATCACCTCAGCCCGTTCTCTCACATTGGGAAACGCTGATTCTGAGAGTTGAATGGCAGTTGCAGCAACTTTTGTGGTGAACTCTCCTTCAATGCCAATCAACCGCCCATGACGCACAACCCGTCGGATGAGTCGCCGCAGGATGTAGCCTCGACCCATGTTGGAAGCAGTCACCCCATCGGCAATCAGATGAACCACGGCCCGAACATGATCGCCAATCACCTTGAGAGAAATCTGGGTTTTGTCGTCGCTCTTGTGGTAGTCAATTTCGGCGATATCTGCTGCTGCTTTGATAATGGGGAAAATTAGATCCGTTTCGTAGTTATTCGGAACCTGTTGCAGAATTTGGGCCATTCGTTCCAAGCCCATGCCTGTATCAATATTTTGCTTCTCCAATGGCGTAAGATTTCCCTCGGCATCCCGGTTGTATTGCATGAAGACCAGGTTGTAGAACTCAATGAAGCGGCTGTCATCTTCTAAATCGATATTCTCGTCGCCCAGTTCCGGGTGAAAATCGTAGTAAATCTCGGAGCAGGGGCCGCAGGGGCCGGTGGGGCCGGACTTCCAGAAGTTGTCCTCCTCCCCCAGGCGCTGGATTCGATGGGCTGGAATGCCGATTTTATCTCGCCAGAGGGCAAAGGCTTCATCGTCATCTCTGAATACACTCACGACTAAGCATTCTGGCGGTAGTCCAAACACTTCCGTAGACAACTCCCATCCCCAGGCGATCGCCTGTTCCTTGAAATAATCCCCAAAGCTGAAGTTGCCCAGCATTTCAAAGAATGTGTGGTGGCGAGCGGTTCGTCCCACGTTTTCAATATCGTTGGTGCGAATGCAATTTTGTGAGGTCGTCGCCCGAGGGGATTCAGCAGGTCGCTGACCCAGGAAAATGGGTTTGAAGGGGAGCATCCCAGCAATCGTTAGCAACACCGTTGGATCTTCTGGAATCAGAGAGGCACTCGGTAAAACCTTGTGACCCCGTTCAGCATAGAAGTCGAGAAATTTGGATCGAACCTCAGAACCGCTCATATTCTGAAGTTGAGCAGAATCTTGCTTCGCTTTCTTAGTACTTTTTTCCTTCGCTTTCGACTTCGACTTCGACATAATCGCTGATGTATAAAAATCTACAAATCTCCAGAGGATCGACTGGCTTGGACGAAAGCCACTTACTTTTATTGTATGTTCGAGTCTGTCACCCTGCGGTAGTTTGACATCAAATTTTTCTGAATAGGGCAATTTATCTACTCAACGGGCTGCACCTGGGGCGGAGCAGGTTCAGTTAATACCTTGCTACTGCATTTCCAATGCTAGTGGAATGTGGATATCAGGGCCAATACGCCCCAACCTCTCAAATCCCTACCGGATCAAGCCTGGAAAGGCGATAAACTAGCATTCTGCGAGAATTTGAGAAAACTACTGTGAATCAGTTGACGGTTGCCATCTTGATTTTTTTGATTTCCTTCGGGCTGAGGGTTTGGGACATTACTGTTCCTCTAAATACTGACGAGACCCTATGGTTGAATCGGGGGATGGATTTTATTCAGCATCTTACCGAAGGAAATTTGATGGGAACCTATCAACGTCATCATCCGGGTGTGATTAATCTTTGGGTAATTGGTATCGGTCATGGGTTAACCATCGCACTCCATCAAATCCTACCAAATTTAGTTGAAAATCCCTGGACACATCCCTGTTTCATTGAGATTTTTGAACCGCCAATCTGTCCCGTTGAATTCCATGTTGCACCTCGGTTGATTCAAGCAGTGTTAACTTCGGCGGGTGTAGTCATCTTTTATCAATTGGGTCGGCGATTATTTGGAGATTTGACCGCTTTATTGGCGACTGCTTTACTTGGATTTTCACCATTTTTTCTGGCCTATCAACGGTTTATCACAACGGATGCCCTACAAACGCACCTGGGAATTCTCGCTGTATTTTTATTTCTTTTCTACTTACAAGAGCCCTTTGAACATTCTATGGCTCTTCCAGGTCTGGCGAGGTATGGATTTGGAAGATTGGGGCGCACTGTACCCCAATCTCCTATACTCCACCAGCGTTGGAAACGCTGTAGACGCTGGCCTTTAATTTCATCGGGAATTTTGATGGGCCTGTCAATCTCTGCAAAGGTTACTTCTCTATTGCTTTGGCCAGGAATTTTTATCGGGATTTTCTTGATCGAGTCCCATCTCTGGAAGGCTTTTCCTGCGAGAGGTTGGAAACAACGAATCCAGGATTTAACCCTGTGGGGAGGAATTGTTCTACTCAGCTTCTTCCTACTCTGGCCTACAATGTGGGTTAGTCCTGCTTGGGTAGTGGGGAAAATGGCAAATGGGTTATTTGGAGAAGTGAATCGAGGTGCATTATTCTTTCGGGGAGAACTGACCGATTCTCCTGGAATCATGTTTTATCCGTTTGTATTGCTCTATCGGCTCTCTCCAATTCTCCAAGTCGGCTGTATCCTGGGATTAATTTATCTATTTTTAAGGATTTTTGACCTGTCGAGTCACAAATCTTGTCCTGGTTTTTCTACGGTAAATTCTTCTGGATTAAGCCTTTTTAAATTACGGGTATCGAATTTATTATTCATTATTTTAGTGATTGGTTGCTTTTTGGTCAGTCTATCTGGTTTCAGCAATAAAATTGACCGATATATTACTTTTGTGATTCCAGGACTAGCAATCCTGTCGGCGGTTGGATGGCAGAGTCTGTTTAATTTTCTCAAGCCGAATACTGCTAAAGTCAACCTCTTTGGGTTAACGGCCATTGTGGTTGTACAATTTTGTTTGATGATTGCTTATCTTCCTTACTTAATCAGTTACTACAATCCCCTTCTGGGTGGAATAAAATCAGCTCAAAATATTTTCATGGTAGGTCAGGGCGAAGGGCTAGAATCTGCGGCAAGCTGGTTCAATCAGTCACCCTACAAAGATCAGTTAGCAGTAGCCAGTTGGTATCCTTTGGTATTTGGAGCTTACTTCAACGGAGAAGTTTTAGACCTAAAAAAATTTAGTTCTCCCTATCCTGACAAGTTGAACTGGACGCAGTCCCATCGATTAGTACTCTACCTCAATCAACTGCAACGACAATTGCCGAACTCAGAAACCTTGGATTATATTACCGCTCAGGAACCGCTGTATGTTGTGAATTTACGGGGAGCAAACTATGTGGAAGTTTATCCAGGAGTACGGGTCTTGCCGGAAGAAATTGGACAAATTCAAAATCCAGTAAATTTTACCTTTGGCAATCAGATTCAACTCTTGGGTTATGATATTAACTCTTCTGAGAATTTACAAAACAGCCAGAAAACAGTAACCTTCTATTGGCAATTTCTGACCGAACCCGATCCAGATTTAAAAATTTTTCTTGCTGTGCAAACTACTGACGGAAAAATCCTGGATCAATCCCAATCCTCCCTGGTTCAGGGCTACGTTCCTCTAGAGCTTGTTCGGGCTGATACTCTGTTAAGAGATGTCCATCAAGTTACTTTGCCCGCCGCGCCAGAAACAAATCTTCAGCTTGCAGTGACCTGGATTTCAACTCAAACTGGACTACCCCTTCAGGCTTTGGATGCTGATAGAAAATTGCAGACTCCTCCAGTTGTCTTGGGAAGCATTTCGACAGACGCTGTTCAATAGTATGGCCTTACGTCTTCATGTTGGGACATCTGATAGGTGTGTATCCCTTGCTGCGCAGGGGATACGCCCTCACACCCAATCCTGGAGGGCTATAGCAGGCTCAAGAAAGGAGCAAAGGGGATTCCGATTCCTCAAATACCCAAAAAAACAGTGAGCAGCATTGCTACTCACCATTGCATTATGTCTATAGCGGATTTCAGAATTATGAAGTACATTTAGTAATTAAAAAAACAACGGTAGAGCAATGAAATCCTACTCCCTTGACTTCCGTCAAAAAGTGATTGAAACCTACGAAAATGAACCATCTCACAGCGCCAACTCGCTCAACGATTTCGGGTTGCTCCGAGTTTCGTCACCAAACTTCTCAAGCAATATCGTGAAACGGGGCAACTGGCCCCAAAGGCTCGACCGGGTCGCCCAAAAACGCTGAAGCCAGAGCATTTCCAGGTTGTAGAAGTCCTGGTGAACGAGCAACCCGATAGGACTTTAGGTGAGCTGTGTCAGGCTCTGGATGAGCAGGTGGGTGTCAGGGTGAGTGAACCCACGATGTGTCGGGTACTCAAGCAACTCAATCTCACCCGTAAAAAAAAATCTCTTCATCCTGACGAGAAAGAAAGTGAACGAGTGCAAGGTTTACGTCGGGATTACTGGGATGAGGTTAGAGACGTGCGAGCGCAAGATTTAGTTTTCATTGATGAGTCGGGAGTGAACTTGGGATTGATGCGCTTATTTGCCTGGGCTATCAAGGGGCAGCGGGCCTACGCTAAGCAACCCAAGCGTGGCAAGAATGTTTCGCTGGTGGCGGGGTTGAGTTTGTCCGGGGTGGTGGGCTCTGCTGTTGTGTTGGGCGGATTCAATGGATTGAGCTTTGAAGCCTTTGTTGCCAATCGTCTAGTGCCGAATCTCTGGCCAGGGGCTTGTGTTGTCATGGACAACTGTTCGATTCACAAAGGTGATGAGATTCGACGACTGATTGAGGGAGCAGGGGCACGATTGGTCTATCTTCCACCTGACTCACCGGACTTTTCACCGATTGAGAATTTTTGGTCAAAGGTCAAGGCTGTTCTTAAAACTTTGGGAGCCCGCAGTTATCAAGCTTTAAGTGATGCTATTGAAATAGCTTTCGCACAAGCTTCTAAAACCGATATCGAAAATTGGTTTACTCATTGCTGTTACTGCTCCTGATATTTGTGAAATCCGCTATA
>JBHJGO010000033.1:0-17644 GCA_050331715.1 Microcoleaceae cyanobacterium | reverse complement strand
GGCGACAGCAAATCGCTAACTGGTATCAACCCCAGCGCGAATTGTACCTGGAGGTGGCTCGTCAATTCATTATGCAGGAGTCCCTTTTGCTCAATATTCCCTGACCTACATTCTTCGTATTTTGTCAATGCGTAAGTCCTGATAAATTACGAATCACTGTCGGGACTGATGCACAAAATCAGTTGTTGTTACAGAAGATCTCGGCATTGCTTACTCCGACTGTTGACAAAGTTGCTGATCGACCGGATCGACTTTAGGATTGTTTTTCAGATAGCTGCTGACCTGAAAACAGGCAGTATTGAGTAGAAAATCCAGGTCATTAATGCGGTTGATCTGATAGGTTTTTGTATCCCAAGTTCTGACTTGATTTGTATTATCAATTGCAGTCAGTTGACCCTTGGAATTGAATCCGACCCATTCGATCAGTTCCGAACCTTCCTGCAAAGTGACGAGAAATTTACCAGTTTTATCCCAGAGTTTCACCGTACCGTCAGCACTAGCCGAAGCGATCAATTGACCATTAGGACTGAAACTGATTTGATAGACGGTTTTTCTATGTCCCTGAACAGAGCTAGGAACTGCAATAGAAACTAGTTTATCTCCCTCGATGCGCCACAGTCGAATCGTATGATCCGCCATTGCCGCTGCAATTAGGTTTTCATTAACTGGACTAAAACGAAGGGCAGAAAACCGTTCGTTTTCCACTTGTTCTGTAATCAGTGAACCGTCCTGTCGCCAGAGAGAGAGTTTATTTTCGCCACTTAGGGAATTACTGGCCGAAACAAAGCGTTCACCACTCGGACTGAAACCCAGATCAACCACCGGGTCTTGGGGACGAGTGATGGTGAATAGGGCTTTGCCACCCACTGTCCAGAACCGAATCGTCCCATCCCCTCCGGCAGAAGCGATGAGCTGTTCCTCTGGCTTCCTGGGGATTTGGGGACTAAACTGAACCTGTCGCACCTGATCTCGGTTCCCTATTAACGTTCTCAGCAGTTTGCCCTGACGGTTCCACAACTTGACAGTTTGATCAGCGCTGCCAGAGGCAATCACTTCACCGGATGGACTAAAGTCAATGCTGGTCACCCGATCCTCATGGCCTTTCAGGATCTGATCGGTTGTTCCCTGCTTTAGCCGCCAAAGTCCAATTGTATTCTGATCACTGGCCGCAGCAATCAATTCTCCATCAGGGCTGAAAGTTGCTCCCTGACCTAGCACCTTAGCGTCAGGTTGCAAAATCGTGGGTGGGGTCGTGGATAAATTCCACAGCCGTACACTGCGATCCGTACCCGCAGAAACAAGCAGAGGACGATCCAAAAAGCTGGTCACTCGATTGGCGGCCCCACTGTGGCCCGGTAGTGTGGAGATCAACCCTCCATCCTCTGTCCAAATTCGGAGTTGCCCATCGCTACTGGCGGTTGCTAGACGATAGGAGGCTTCATCGGGCTGCGCGGCTGACGCATCGGGGTTGATCGGATCTCTAGACTTGGCAGGAAAGGATTCAGCGAGAAAGACCACACTATTCACAGGCGATTCACTGACCTTGATCGTTCGGGATGATTGGCCGTTTCGATTCCAGAGCTTGACTGTGTAATCCTCACTCGCGGAAGCAATGGTTTGACTGTCGGGGCTGAAAATCACACTATTCACTTTATTTTGATGCCCTTTGAGTACCGTAACCGGAAGCGGCTTGGTGGTTGCTGCCTCCAGGTTGTCCAAAGTCCACAGGCGTATCGTTCCATCTTTGCTGGCGGAGGCGAGTTGCTGGCCGTCCGGGCTAAAAGTCACACTCAGAACAATATCCGTATGTCCACTCAAAACTTTAATTAATTGACCATCTTCCCGATTCCACAGTCGAACTAATCTGTCCTCGCTGGCGGAAGCGATCATCTGCCCATCAGGACTAAAGCTGACCCACCGAACCGCATCTCCATGGTCAGGGGAAATCCAAATAATTTCTCCATCCAGATTCCATAGTCGAACTTTTTTATCCTTGCTGGCCGTAGCGATTTGCTGTTGGTTTGGCTCTGGTTCCGGACTGAAACTGACTGACCAAACTTCATCCGGGTGTATCAGTTCGACCACATAGCCTGCCAAACTCTCGTAGGGTGCTCCGTCGGGTCGCCACAGTTTCACTGTTTGATCAGAGCTAGCAGAGGCAATCAGTTGACCATCCGCACTGACATCAACGCTGGTGACACTGGCACGATGTTCCTCCAAACGATTTCGCTCCGAGGTGAAGTAAACGGAACGCCAGAGATGGCTGATGGTTTCCTGTTCAGTATCATTTCTATTGGGTCTATCGGTTCTATCAGGGGCAATGCTTAATTGGGATTGACGGGTCTGGGACTGTAGCTGCCTGCCTGCCCTGAGAATGGTGACCAGGGAATCGAGTTGATTTTTGTCGATCAGTCGTAACAGTTGGTGTCTAGCATTTAATTTAGAGAGGATGGCTTGATTTTCCTGCCGGATGGCATTGGTTTTTTGAACCCAGGCGAAGCCAGCTAGGGCTAGCATGGCGATCGCCACCACCGTTGACCCTCGAAATAGCAGTTGCTGTAGTCTATCCTGTCGTTTTTGGGCATGGCTCAGATCCTCCAGAATCTTCTGACCCTGCCGCTGTCGAATTACAGATACTAAATAGTCGTGAATCAACTGATAGTGGTAAACCGGAAATTGCTTCAAGCGGGTGACTAATCTAGACTTAACAAAAATTTCTAAAATAAAGTCTATTTTTTCCAGCTCTTGTTCTGGATAATCAGCCAGCACTCTAAGTTCTCGACTGATTTCCGATTGGGTTTTTGGGGGTCGAAGCTCATTCACATCCGTCAGCAGGTAGAGAATCAATTCAGCCATTCGCTGATTTTCTGGGCCGCAATTGTGTACCACATCGTCCAGATAACTATTCACCAGAGTTGACTTAGGTGGGGTTGACAATTGCTCGTATTGTTTCAGGGTGGTAATGCTTTCATTCTGAAGTTTGGCTCCGACAATCTGGAGTTCAATCGGTCGGACTTGACCCAATTCCTCAGATAAATCCTCAACCAGCCGCTCGATCAAATCCTCCTCCAAACGAAAGGCTTTACTCTTGGTCAGGTTCCGAATCAAAGACTCGGTTTCATCCGGTTCAAAGTTGCCTAAATGGTAGAGAATTTTTTGATCCAAAATGTTATTGGAAACAATATCGAAATCAACCAATCGGTTATTACATTCCAGTAAAAAGTGGAGATAGTCTTCCCGCAATGCCAGTACAACTTTCACATAGGGAATATTCAGGCATGCTTTCAAAAATCCATAAAATGGCCGCCGTTCTTCTATTTTTTGACAGGTGAAAAATAGCTCCTCAAACTGATCGAAAATCAGAACCGTTAATAAATTTCCCTCAGAGTTACGTTGTAACTGTTGCAGAATTTTTTCGCTGGAATCAAAGGGCGCATGATGGGTGTCGGCCTGAATTTTGGTCAATCCTCTCTGGAGCCAATTTCCCAATTCCTGAGCCCAGTTCGGCTGATAGACACGCTGCATCACAGGCAAAACACTCCGGGCATCAATCACCTGCTCCCATAGGGAGGGAATCAAACCCGCTTGCAAAATGGAGCTTTTCCCCACACCCGATTGACCATGAACAATTAACAATCGATGATCGTTCCGTTTCATTCTGGTGATCAGACAATCCAAATCCTGTTGGCGACGGGAAGCTCGAATTTCCTGAGCTACTGTGCCAAATTTTGATGGTTCAGCAACCACTGGAGTGGTGACCTGCCGACGCGGTCGCAATCGATTGGCCCCCACGAAGGCCCTGAGACCAAATTGTCCCTCTACCGCCTGCCATTCTCGTTTGATTTCAAAGGCTTTTAAATAGTCCTTTTGCTGATAATAGGCCTGGCTGAGAAACTTGAGCACACCGATATACAGCAGGGGATCGTAGGACGGTTGAGCCTTTGTATGAGCTGACTCCAGGGTTTCGACTGCATAACTGAATTGCTTGAGCAAAATCTGAGCCTTTCCGAGGGAAAACAAATACCATCCCTGGTTAAAAGACAGTTCCCAGTCCAGCAACACTTGGGTTTGCTCAGATAAATCAAGGGGTTGAGTTTCAGTTGCCTGACTCTGGGCCAAGGCCAGATCAGATAGGGCCTTTGAGGCAAGAATATGGGCCTTACTGGGGGAATTACGAGCCAGTTCTACCTCGGCCAGGAATCCGTAAGTCCGAGCTTGACGGAACAAATTCGGGTAGGTTTGGTACAGCTCCAGGGCACGTTTAGCCTGCGTCTCCAAGGCTGGCCAATCTTCTAGTCGATGCAGGGCTTCACAGAGAAAGTTGATAAACTTAGCAACACAGCCCAATTGTCCTGTGACTTGAAAAGATTGTAATGAACGGTAGAGATAATTTTCCGCAATCTGGCTGGCTGACTGACCTTCGGCGAAGTGCTGCACCGCATAGTTCAGCCACCACAACCCCAGATAAAATAGTAAATGTCCCTGGCGCTCTCGATTCCCTAATCGCTGCCACAGTTGTAAACTTTTTTCGTAGTGTTTTCGTGCAGTGATTTGAGTATTGTTAGCAATGCGTCCCAGGACAAATTCCAAACCCGCCGATAGCTTTAAACTCAGTTTGTGACCGCGTCTATTCAGCTCATGGTAAGCCGTTTGTAGTTCAGCATATTGAGGAGAATCCTGAGCTAGGCCGAGGGTCACGTTATCTAAAAAAACATTTTCATTAGATGTTAAAACCTGGGAAAAAATTCGGTCAACGGTCGTTTGAATCAACCGTACCAACTCTCCCGTAGAAATAGAAAAGGAAACACTGGTGGCTCGGCTGTAGAGATTTGGAGCCAATCGAATAATTTTTTGTAATACACTGTCGGTGACCCACAGAACAAGGGGGAATGGGAAACAATAGAGTTCTTCTCCAGTGAGCTGAATGGCCTCCAAAAATCGATCCAGCTCAGTAACCGTTTCCAAACCAAATACCATCAATGCCGCAGGCGGATCAGGCTGAGTAGCCCGTGAAATTGTCGTGTCCAGGGTTTGGGTCGAGGGATGGAGATCAAGCTCTTGAATCGGAACCGAACTTTGGTGATGCAGTTCCTGAACAATTTGATTTCTGGCGGTTTCATAGCTACAGTGGGCCAAAATCAGTGAGAATTCGGCCTGGGACAGGGTTAGAATTCGGATTAATTGTTGAAGCGACTGTTGATTTTGCAGAATTTGAGGATTAGACATCCTTTAGCTCCTGGGCATCCCTTAGGATTGGATTAATGTCAAACCAGCTCCCCTGATGGTCATCACGATACTCAAATACAAATAAGCTCCGCAAGAGCGTTTGATACTCGGTTTCTCCCCGTACAACTTTATGACGTGCTACCTGTCTCAGAAGATCCCATTCATCGGTCGTAATCGCCTTACTCAATTCATTGCGGCGCTCACTAATCACCCGTTCCACTAATCCCTCTGAAAATGGCGGATCTTCCCGTTGCAAACAGTTGGACATCAGAACCAGGAGGTTTCGGACATGGCCCCCACTCACCTGACACAGTCGTTCTAAAGTTTGGGGTGTTTCAAAAATTTCTGGGATCAAACTCCAACGCTTTTCGGGCGGAACTTGGGGAAATGCCCGCACTAGCAACATCTGACTCAGGAGTTGAATTCCTTGAGGACAGGGAGCGCCATTGCGTTCCTGCACCCGCACCATCGGCAACAACTTCGGATCAGATCCAAAGCGATTCACTAGATATTCCTTGTCATTGGAAAATGACAGGACGAGTGGAATGGTGTAGATCACATGGCAGTTTAACTTGTTCAACTGCTCTCCCCGATCCACGAACAAATATTCCGGTTGGGTGCGAGGTGGTAGTTTGAGCGTGTTATCAATTCGATCCAGGTTATCAATGATCACAACCAGACCAACTTTCCGTTGCTGTTTGAGCTGTTGCTGAGCCGGAGCAATAATTTCCTGGTTGATCGCCTCGATAATGGTATTAACCCTGGGTTCTAAATGCTGCCGCAGCAGAGTGCGAATATCGCGGCTATTTTTAGCTTTTGCCGTAATTTGTCCGATGCCAAAGGAAAGTGAAAATTCCCCGGATTCCAGATTTGAATTAACGCTGACACTCCCTGGAATGTTGACACCCCCGCCTGTGATATCAGCATTTAGTATATTGATAGCATCCTGGAGAAGTTGCTGGAATCGATTGGGATAAAGGCGGATTTTAGCTCGTTCTAAACTAAGGCTGATCTGTCGGGCGATCGCAAGCAGGATATCGCTAATATCAACATCGGCCATGTCTAGATCCTGGGAGGATTCAAAGTAGACGACATGAAACCCCTGGGCGATTAATTCCTGTTTTAAGCAGGATAGTTCAGTTGACTTACCACATCCAATATGGCCTGTGAAGAGCTGACAGGTAGATTGATCGCTGAGAAAGTTGATGGTTCGTTGCAACTCTCGCATCACATGGCTACCCCGAACCGAGGAGAAATCAATGTAGTATTGCTTGTCCTCTAGTTTCTCCATATCTAGCTTGTTTGGGCTACAAGCTCTGAAGAATTTCCCGACATCAAGCGCCATCGCAGCTCCCCTCTACCAACTCTGTGTATCCCAATTCTATCCACTTTCTCACTCAGTACTTCCGGAAGCAGCTTACAGCGTTCTTCACGCTGGTGGGGTATGGGACAACTTCCAAATCCGTACCAAACGCAATTGCAAATTGCTGTATTGATTGTGGTTGGCTTCCTTCCACAAATAATTTGTGAAATGAGGGTGAAGGGGGCGACGCCTCTTTCATTGAGCCGCAGTGATTGGCCATAATGAGAATAGGGCTGCCACCCTTGGGTGGTATATTAAGTTAGAGTTGGCCAAATTGCTAAATTGCGTAAAGTGAGCCAGATTGGGGTCTGCCCAGACACTTGTCCGACCAAAAAGAAATACCCTTAAAAAGGGGGCGGCAAACGTTGTGAAACAGAATACAAAGCATTTCGATGCGTCATAACTGTCTGCCTAGGGGCACTGGGTGGACTCTAAAAAATTGCCTGTTGACGGGATCTGACGCGGACATCTTGATCGAGCCAAGTTGTCTAGTCAAGACCGAGTGAAGCAGGAAGCCAGAATCGTGAGTTTCTGGAGTCTCACTCGATACCGCTAGGTTGGAGGGAGAGGGTGTCAATGTGTAATTCTAGCTGTGTACTTCTAGCTTGGACTCGACTTCTACCCTATGAGCACACCATCGGATGACTCCAATCCTTCCGCTGATCCAGTGGAGCAGCCAAATATTTCCCTTTCAGATTCTTCCGGCACTGACCCGGATGCTCTACTTCAGCTCTTGCGACGCAAAGAACAAACCTGGGTGGACTGGGGGCAAGCCTGTGCCACACTGCAAAAACTAGGATACGGCTCCCAAAAAATCTTTGAAGAAACAGGATTCGAGCCGATTCATCAGAATCAAGTGATCGTGGCAGCCCAGGTTTACACATCTCTGGTCAAAGGGGAAGCACCGGAAGCAATTCAGGCCCATTTTCGCCGCAAAGGTAGTGACATTCTCTATGAGCTACGAATTCTCAACCAAACTCAACGAATCGCCGCCACGGAACTGGTTTTAGCTCAAAATCTAGACATGGATGAGGCCAGAGAACTGGCCAAAGCAATTAAGGAATCACCCAGTACTTCTCACATACCAGAAGGATTTACCAATCATCCTGGTGATGCTATCGCCTATCAATCCTGGCGCTTGGCCCAACAGCAGCGAGACTTACAGGAGCGATCGCGCTTGATTGGCAAAGGTCTCAAGTTTGCCCATTCCGAAACGGCCAGACAGCAGCTCCAGCAACTCCTGATCGATTTTACAGTTGTACCTCAGCGTCCAGCTCCTCGTTTACCGATCTACCGTCTGGAGTCTGATGAGAATTTACCCAGAATTGTCCCGGTTGTGGGGGAGCTGCCCCTAACATTGGAAGACTTGCAAGCTGTTCCCCTACTTGAAGAAGTTGAACCGTTTCGGATAGTGAAGTTTTCTGGTGCTGGAGCTTGGGTTGGACTGCCGGGGTGGCAGGTGGTGCTCAATGCGGAGGATCCTGTGGCGATTCTGGCCCGGCCAGAGAATTTGCCAAATTCTGCTCCAATAACCGCAGACCAACGATCACGACAGGTTTTACTCGTCATTGATCGGGCGCAGCGCCAGTGGGATGCGGACAGCTATTTCCTGGTGAAAAATACCAATCAATTAGAAGTTCAATGGTTTGACCAAGCGACCCAAATTCAGCTCTATGGAAAATTAGTTTTAATTCTTCTACCCAGACGAATCCTGGACGAAAACCAAGCGAACGAACTTTGGCAAATTGAAGAATAATAAACATTCAAGCCTTTTTAAAAGATGGCAACAGAGCCATTTGTTGCTCTAGGAAGATCATTTTATCCTGAGTGAAAATCCGAATAGTTCGCATAATCTTCACTCCTCCCTCCTATATATCTTTTACACAGCTCAATGAATTGAAATAGGAGTTTGTAAAATGGCTAATGTTCTAGTACAAGGTGGTTTTCAGGGAGGATTTGATCCCAGTCGTCAGGGAGCTTTGGGAACCGATGATGCTGACAACATCACATTACCGGCTCCACTGTTTGACACCACAGGAACAACTCAAATCAGTCCAACTGAAGCGGGGGGAACACTGGAAATCCTGTTACTCGGTGACAACGATATCCTTGCACCGGATCTCGTTGTTTTTCCAGACAATACCTCATTGGTTGTCAATGGAAATACTGGCGACGATGTCATCACGGGGGCAGCGGATGAAGATACCCTGTTTGGAGGTCAGGGATCAGATGTTCTCCAAGGGGGCGACGAGAATGATCAACTCTTCGGCAACCTGGGCAATGATGGTTTTCTAGATGGTGGACTTGGTGATGACTCTGTATTTGGCGGTCAAGGAGATGACTTTGTTGCAGGTGGAGACGGTAGAGATGCCGTTTTCGGTGACCTGGGCAATGACTTTGTTCGGGGTGATGCCGGCATTGATACGCTAACAGGAGGTTCCGGTGCTGACACCTTCTCCATTAATCCCAATAACGAAGTTGCGACCTTTGATCTAGCCTTTGCCGATCGAATCACAGACTTCTCCAACAATCCAGCGGTGGGTGCTGACCGGATTGATATCGTGGGTGTAGCAATTCCGCCGGTGCTGGGAGTTGACGTCACCGTTGGCTCTCTAACTAATGTCGGCGGCGTGAATGGCTTCGGGATCTTTGAAGCCGCATTCGATTTAAATGGAAATGGTATCTTCGGCGAAGCCGTTGCCTTTGTCGTAAATAACCCCAACATCATCAGCCCAATCAGCTCCAGTGATTTCATCTAGATTTCTTCTCGGCAATTTCTAAACTCCTCGTTAGCCTTACCTCGTAATCCCTTCAGAACGAGTGTCATATTGGGACGCCTGATAGGTGTGTATCCCCTGCGCAGCAGGGATATCCCTCGAACCCAATCCTGTCGGGCTATACAACTGAAGCTTCAAATGTCAGTGATCTTGCTGTCGAATCAGCTCAATTTGCTGAATAAATTCTCGAAAATAAAATCGG
Source organism: Microcoleaceae cyanobacterium (assembly GCA_050331715.1). Taxonomy (GTDB): domain Bacteria; phylum Cyanobacteriota; class Cyanobacteriia; order Cyanobacteriales; family Microcoleaceae; genus JBHJGO01. Next base: position 8,076 of record JBHJGO010000033.1, on the reverse strand, counting down.
CATTCAGTTTCAGTTAAATCAAGCCAGAACTCAGGCAGGGAGACTGCCTGAGCTGTTTCTTGAAGCACTGGCAATCTTTAATCCAATCTGCTCAACGATATCTTTCAAGCCATCTGTATTAATTCGATAACTTAGGGGATGGGCGACTAGTTGAGCCGTACTTTCAAACAAAACGGCAATTTCAACTAGGCCATTTTGTTGTAGCGTTCGACCCGTAGAAACCAAATCAACAATTGCTTCAGACATTCCTGTAATGGGCCCCAATTCCACCGAACCGTAGAGGGGAATTAATTCTACAGGCAAGTCCAGGCTCTCAAAATACTCGCTGGCGCAATGGACGAACTTCGAGGCTACTCGACTGTGGAGCGGCAGATCAACGGGGCTTTTGTAGGGACTCGTTTTTTTCACGGCAACGGACATTCGACATTTGCCAAATTCTAAATCCACCAGTGCCGCCACCTGGGACTTTTTCTCCCGCAACACGTCATATCCCGCAATTCCAAGCTGGGCTTGACCGTACTCGACATACACCGGCACATCCTGGGCCCGTACCAATAATGCCTGGGCAGTGTGGGTTGGGTCTTCGATTTGTAATTGGCGGTTATTCTTGTCCAAAAATGCGCTAAAATCCAGTCCAATTGAGTGAAATAGCTCAATGCTATCGTCTAAAAGAGCGCCTTTGGGCAGTGCAATTGTAATCATACTGATAACTGGCCGACGTGCTACTCAAACTTACCAGATCATGACCCAAATCACCCTGGTTATCGGCAACAAGAATTATTCTTCCTGGTCACTTCGCCCTTGGTTAGCAATGAAGCAGGTGGGACTGGAGTTCGATGAGATTCGCATTCCCTTTGACACCCCCGACACCCACCAAAAACTCAGGCAATATTCCCCGACAGGTCGAGTTCCCGTATTGCTACACGATGATTTGACCGTCTGGGAATCTTTGGCCATTTGTGAATACGTGGCGGAAAGCTTTGCCCCCCAGCTGTGGCCCCAGAATCGAATTGCGCGAGCCATTGCGCGAGCCGTCAGCCATGAAATGCACGCTGGTTTTCCCAATCTTCGGCTTCAGATGCCGATGGACTGCCGAGGTCGCTACCCTGGAGAAGGGATGAAACCGGAGGTGAGAACCGATATTGATCGGATTAGTCAGATCTGGCGAACCTGTCGGGAAAAATTTGGTCAAGTGGGAGAAATGCTATTCGGAGAATTCTCGATTGCGGATGCAATGTTCGCTCCGGTTGTTTCGCGGTTCGTGACCTACGATGTCAAGTTAGGTGAGGTGGAACAGCAATACATGAAGGCTATTCTATCCCTGCCCGCAATGCAGAATTGGTTACAGGCTGCTGATCAGGAGGTGGAGCATCTCCTGCGTCACTAGCGAATATTGTTCTGCCATGCGAATTCTCTTGGTTGATGACGAAGTGGAGTTGACTGAGCCTTTGGGCCGTGTATTGAGGCGAGAAGGATACACCGTTGATGTTGCGGATAATGGATCAACGGGTCTGGATTTAGCGATGCAAACAGACTACGACCTACTGATTCTAGACTGGATGCTGCCCCAGAAGTCAGGCATTGAGATCTGCCAGGAACTCCGTTCTCCGGCCTCTCCAGCCCAGTCGCACCAAACTCCGATTTTGTTTCTTACCGCAAAGGACACCCTGAATGACCGGGTGGAGGGGTTAGATGCTGGAGCTGATGACTATTTGGTTAAACCCTTTGAATTGCGAGAGTTACTGGCGCGAGTCAGGGCATTGTTAAGACGGCTACCGACATCAGCCCCTGGCCCCCAGGTTGCCGCAGCTTCCGGTTCAACTGCTGTCGATTCAGTTGCTCCTGCATCTCGGAGTTCCACCAACGTCCCAACCACATCCCAACACAACCGATTGCAGGTCGCGGATCTGGAGCTAGAGATTCCAACCCAGCAAGCCTATCGTGGGAAACGAGCCATTAACCTATCGGAAAAGGAAACTCAACTGCTGGCCTATTTGATGCAGAATTCTCGACAGCTCCTCACCCATCAGCAAATTCAAGAATTTCTCTGGCCAGGAGACCAAAAACCCAGCAGTAATGTGCTGGCGGCTCAAGTCCGGCTGCTGAGACGTAAGATTGAACAGCCGGGGGAAACGGCATTGATTCATACAATTTATGGCAAGGGATATCGATTCGGAGAGTAAATGAATTCAAGACAAACTGCTAGAAACCTCAGACGAAGAACGCTTAAAAAGCGCTTGCTACGGCTAATGTTGGTGATTTTCGTTGTTTTGAATGTTCTGGCCTATGGTAGTGCCTACATCCTGACCCACTTTGTTACTTCAGGACAATGGGGCTTAGGGTTACCCAGACCAAATAGCTCCAAGCTACCATCAGATGTCGGCCTGAGTTACGTGACTCAACGAATTCCCATCAATCAAACCGAATGGTTGGAAACGTGGCTGATTCCAGCTCAAACTGCTGCATCATGGGGAACCGTGCTGCTTTTTCCAGGAAACGCAGGCAGCAAGGCCAAACAACTTCTAGCGCCTGCCCAGGCATTTCACAATCTGGGGTATGATGCTGTCCTCGTCGATTTTCGGGGGGTAGGGGGATCGAGCGGCGATACCACAACTCTAGGTATACGCGAAGCTAAGGATGTAGCTCTGACTTTAAGTGAGGTTCAAGCATCAAATCTTCGGCCGCCTTTGATTCTCTACGGAGTGTCGATGGGCAGTGTTGCCATTCTTCGAGCAGTGGCCCGCGAGGAGATTAATCCTGATGCCATTATTCTCGAACTTCCCTATGCCCGCTTGCTGAATGCGGTTCGCAGTCGATTGCGGGTGGTGAACCTTCCTACCTTTCCCATGGCTGAACTGATGGTCTTTTGGGGTGGCGTTCAGCACGGCTTCAATGGATTTGCCCATAATCCCGTGAGTTATGCCCGTCAGGTGAAATGTCCTACTTTGTTGCTACAGGGCGAACTGGACAAATGGACAACGGTAGAAGAGATCGAGCAAATCTATCAGAACTTAAAGGGGAATAAGGAACTGATAATCTTTCCCGATGTTGGTCATAATCTCCTGGTTACGGTTGCAAAGGAACAGTGGAACCAAAGTGTTGATCAATTTCTCAGGGAGGTAGAGACGCTCAAATGATTAATTTAGCGGAAAAGGTAATTTTGGTAACGGGGGGCAGTCAGGGAATTGGCGCTGCAACGGTCAAAACATTGCATCAAGCGGGAGCCGATGTCATTCTTCACTATGGCAAGAGTCAGGAACAGGCAGCAAGAATTCTCAATGAATTGGTTCAGGAGTCCTGTTGCTTGATTCAAGCCGACTTAGGCGAAATAACCGGGCCAAATCAACTCTGGAGTCAAGCCCTGGAATGGCGCGGCAGAATTGACGTGATTGTGAATAATGCAGGATTGGTTTCAACTGTGAGTCCTGAAGCAGCGTGGGAAACCTGGCATCAGAGCTGGCAAGTAACCCTCCAGGTGAATCTGATCGCCGTGGCCGATCTCTGTCGCGCTGCCATTGATCATTTTCAGCGACGGGGGGGTGGGATTATTATCAATATTTCCAGTCGGGCCGCCTTTCGAGGCGATCAACCGGACATGATGCACTATGCCGCCTCCAAAGGTGGGGTAATCTCTCTCACCCGCAGCATTGCCAGAGGATTTGGCAAAGATCGAATCCTGGCCTATGCTATCGCTCCGGGCTTCGTCAGAACCGAACGCATTGAGTCAATGCTTTCCCCAGGACGGGAAGCTGTGATCGCCCAGGAAAGCCCCATGGGAGAGTTAGCAGCTCCTGAAGATGTGGCAAACACAGTTACCTTCCTCGCCTCTGGCCTGGCTCCCCACGCCACTGGAACCACAATTGATATTAATGGGGCATCCTACGTTCGGTAATCCGTCTGATTCAATTCTCATCCTGTTATCTAATGAATTTTTTGGCTTCAAATGGCTCCCGGTCAGGGTGTTGGAGTATTAAGATAGAGGCAGACAAAGCAGATCATGAACCTCGGATTGGAAACTTGATATGGAAACTCCAGATGCACCCTTAACTCAGTCCTATATTCAACAGGATGCTCAGGAAATCTTACAAATTGCCTTTGCCAAGCGGGAGGAGGAGGGCGAGCTGAGCCGCCTACAATTGATGGAAATCGCAACGGAATTAGGTATTTCTACTCAAGATTTGACAGCGGCTGAACAGGAATGGAGCATCCGAAAACAAAGGGCCGAAGAACGGCAAATGTTCAATACCTATCGTCGCCAAAAGCTCCAGCAAGATTTGGTTAAGTATGGCATTGTCGGGACATTTCTTCTGCTACTGAACTTAGTCACCACGGGTGGGTTCGGATTCGCACTATCAATTCTTTTGGTATGGGGATTGTTCCTAAGTCTGGGAGCCTGGAGAACCTATCAAACCGAGGGCGAAGCCTACGAAAAGGCACTGAGTCGCTGGCGACTGAAGCAGGAAATCGGCCAGTCCTTCAATTCTGTTGCTGAAAGAGTCGTCAAGGGTTGGCAAACATAGACTTCCTCACCGTTCTGCATAGGCCGCATAGGTGGCTTGAACGTTATACCAATTGAGAAAAATTCGGGCAATTTCTAGTGCTAATTGAGGCTTTCCAGCGTCAATCAACCGTTGTAAAAAACCTGCCATTGTTCGTTCATTTAACCCACCGCCCAGTGAAAGCATCCCCCAGAGAATTCGATGCCAGATTGTCATCTGAATCATCATTCGCACTTCCCAGATAGGATGCTTCCGATAAAACACAACCCCCATCCGGCCTCGCTGCTTTTCCCGGTCAATTAATCGGGGCAACTGTTCCAAGGAAAAAGGAGGATGCCAGTGATAGCCGACAGCTTCCGGACACTTGATTAACGTTAGTCCTAACCGCTTTAGTCTCACCCCTAGCTCCAAATCTTCCCAACCATACTGCTGAAACTGAGGATCGAAGAGTCCGGCTTCCATCAACCAGTGACGGGCGATCGCTACATTTCCCGTGGCAAAGTAAGCGGCTGAGAAATCCGTTAGTTTAAAGGGTTCCGCCGTAGGATTGTCAAAGTTACAGGTATTGATCACGCGGCCATAGGTAAAGATGCGATCCGATCCCCGTTGCGTTTGGGCCTGGGTCAGGGCTTGACCATGACTTTCCAGAAAAGTTTCGGTGACAACCAAATCACTGTCAATAAAGACGATAATTTCTCCCTGTGCCTGTTCAACCCCTAAATTCCTGGCTGCGGCTGGCCCTTGATGTTGCTGACAGAAATATCGCACATGGAGGAGTTCTGACTGGTGCTGTTCTAACCACTGAATCGTGTCGTCAGTAGAACCGTCATCTACTACAATCACTTCGTAATCGGTCACCCAAGGATTACGGGTCTGGTGCTCCAATGCCTGGAGGCACTTCGCCAGGATCGGCAAACGGTTGTAGGTGGGAATAACGATACTAAAAAACACAGAGATCTATTTTGATGTGATCAGAATTTCACAAGGAAGTAGGATAGATCGAAGCCGCCATGAACCAACTGTCTATCCATCCTACAGGATTTCGCATCACTCATGATGGACTCTTAATCCTTAGGCTGTTTCGTGCACTACCGAAAGTTATTCTCTTTGTGGTTACAAGCTAAATCTAGGAGTTGGATGAGTTAGATGAAGAAGATGGTTTCAGAACCGTGGGCAGAGAAATGCCGATTAAAATGAATACGCTCGCTTCAGCTCCCTTGCCGTCTCAAACGTTGTCGATAATCCTTGACCAAAATTTTCACCTAGGGCTGTACCAATCTTGAGTGCTCTACGATTCAACCGACTATCACCTAGCTCACATCGGCCAAAATTTTGCTCAGCTCTGCTTGCTGTCACTTACACCATCCTCCTTTACGATTCCTCCACTCTACCTTGGACTGGGCCCACCATTCAGAGCTACGGCTAGTTCTTGATTTGAAGACTTAATGGGAACAGTCAGTATGCATCAGTAGTTCTAGAGGTTTTCGGATGGAAATTTTAAAAAGAGAGGAACGGTCGATCTCTTGTGCAGGAGTATCTTGCGATATTTGAGACACCCTCTATGGGGATCTCAAAAAAGTATCTGTATATTTCCCTTGTAGAAGTTACGGTGTTTGAGCGTCAGTCACAATGTCCCCTGCAATTGATACCTGGGAAACCTTTTCTAGTCCAGCAGAATTCGAATTTCTCAGTAATTCAGCCAAAATGTTTGTAAACTGAGTGTCTTGAGAGCTGTTCTGGATTTGATTAAATGCTAGAGAAATCGTGTCGTACCAAAACCCATTTTCTGCGTAGATATTAAGTTGCTCTAACGGAGTTTTTACAGATGTAAGTCCCTGACGAATTTGTTCATCGGATATCCGTTTTACCTTTCCTCTAGCAAAGGTAGGGCCACTCCCAACTGAGCTAGCCCTAGATCAGCTTACTTCAAAATACCAATAATAGGTTGTGTCGATTTCAAGAGGCTGTTCAGTTTGAGGAAAGGTGATCCTAACGATTCCAGATTGATCTAATAGTTGAAATTCTCGACGCCAGATTTTCTCTCCATTTTTATCTCTTAAGATGAATTCTCCATCATCAGACCTTGCTGCTGTGTAGGGAACATAGATAAAGAAGCTAGGGCGTTGATTACTCGTCAAGGTTAATGGATTGGGATTACCAACTAAAGTTGTACTTAGTAGAATCAAGCTAATAGTTAGACAAAACAACCTAAACCGATAAAGTAACCGATACCCGTTCATCAATTCTTCCCCCTTAAGTTACACATCCGTGTTTCAACCATACTACTTCAGCAGTTTAGTCCTGACAACTTGCTACAACCAATTTCCCACCAGAATAAATCCAGACCAAAAATAGGGATGGTTGTATCCCTGCTCCTGTAGAATCCTTTGTTGGGCACGACGCATGGCTTCTGCCTTGGTCGCTTGAGTTTGAGCCAATTCCTGATAGAAATAGGTCATCAGCAGAGCCGTTGACTTGTCATCGACTGTCCAGAGACTGGCAATTGTGCTGCGTGCGCCTGAACGCAGTGCCATACCTGCCAACCCCAGTGCAGCCCGTTTGTCACCCGCCGTTGTGCACGCACTCAAAACTAGCAATTCAATTGGATTTTCCTGCTTGACGTTGCTACTCAGCAAGAGACGTAGTTCCTCAATTTTTATCTTTTCATCCCAGGTGAGAATGTATGTATCTTCTAAATTAGAACTGAATTTTCCATGGGTTGCCATGTGAACAACGGTATAGGGTAATCCGGTAATTTCCGTACCAACCTGGGCTTCTGTAAAAGCTTGATTGAGCAAAACTTCAGCCTCACCCAGATCACTGACTTGTTTGACCTTTAATTCGACATTGGGCAAAGGATTGAAACCCTGCCGAGCTTCGCTCAGTCCTCCTAGGAGTACCGATGATTTTTGGCGACTCAGGGGTTTGGGGTCGATCAGTTGCAGACTGGGAGCGATCGCTTCTTCGGCATTTGTCGCTATGGTGATGCGAATCAACCTGGTGTTGCTGCATCCCCTGAGATTTCATCTGAACAACAAGGTTTTAGTAATTTTGTGGTTGATCCAGACGGTATCATTCGCCGGAATCTTCTGTCCATTGGACTTGCTACGGATTGCCAGACCCGATATTCCTTTGCCTGGAAATTAGCAGAACGTTACCTAAAAGACGAAGGAATTAGCACCGAAATCACACCAGAAGGTCTGCTGAGCTTGAATTCCACAACATTTCATCGCCTGGAACAGGAGAGTTTGATGTATGAGTCTGCAACAGACTTTCAGGGGCTCTATCGGATGTGCTATGCTAATGTATCAGTGTATACAAAAAGGCAGATATGCAACCACTCCTAACTCAGTTACTTAATCTACCAGGAATTGAAGTAGAAGATTATAAAGACCTAGGAGATCAACTGATACTAGAAGTGGAAGCAATAACAGAGGAAGCAGTGTGTCCTAGGTGTCAAAATGTAAGTAGACATCCGCACCAAAATCATCGGCATTTAGTGAGAGACCTAAGTATAAGTGGCAAGGTCGTATATTTAAAGGTAAATCGCCGCCAATTCAAATGTCGGACATGTGAA